>NZ_CP020809.1:5063947-5696940 GCF_002157835.1 Mycobacterium dioxanotrophicus
TGCGAATGGGGCCGCAACAGCGTCGAGGCCGCCATCCCGTTGACATCGGCACTGCTGCAACCGGTCTGGTGGCAGGGTGACCAACCGCCGGTCGCCCGTACCCGCAAGACGTTGGTCAAGTCGGTCGCGTCCCCGATGAGTGCGGTGATGTCGGCCATCCAACTGCCAACCGGCTTCGAACGCTGGCGTAACCGTCGGCTGACCTGACCGCTAGCCGCCGCGGCGGGGCGGCCACACCGGCGCGCCGAGCTCGCGCGAGACCGTGCGTGCGGTATCCCGCAGCGCGTCGACGGCCTCAGGATCCAACGGCCAACGCGCCGCGGGGACCACCAGTCCGATCGCGCCCGCCGCATCCCCCGACGCATCGAAAACGGTTGCCGCAACCGAACATTCTCCGAGCACAGCCTCCTCGACCTCAGTCGCGATGCCGATGCCGCGGATTTGGTCGAGCTGGGTGGCGAGCTCGGCGGTGTCGGTGACGGTCTCGCCCGTCATACCGCGCAGCTCGCCTGACGGATAGTCGGCCGCGTAGGCCAGCAGCGCCTTGCCCAGTGCGCTGGCATGCGCAGGGATCACGATGCCCACCTCGGGCATCTGCCGGGTGCCGTCGGGACGCGGTTCGTGCGCCACCACCACGACCTCATCGAACAACAACACCGCGGTGCGCACCGCGCAACCGGTGCGGCGGGCCAGCCCCTCCGTCCAGACCGCCACCCGGGAGCGCAATTCCAGCGTGTCCAGATAGACGTTGCCCATCCGCAACGTCGCGGGGCCCAGTCGGTACCGGCCGGAATCCAGCTCCTGCTGCACCATGCCGTGCGCCAACAACGTGCGCACCAAGCCGTGCACCGTCGACGGGGCGAGCTCGATCGCCGAGGCGATCTCCCCCAGGCTCATCCGCCGACCGCCTTGCAGCACGGTGAGGATGCGAAGGGCGCGATCCACCGCCTGAATCACGACGACCTCCTCGTGCCGACGACGCTCTTGTGCTCACAGCAGCATAAGCGTATGTTCCAGATCACATTCGATAATGTCGAATGTGATGCGAGATAGCCGATTCACAATCGGAACATGGTGTGTCACATCCCAACTCTCTGGAGCGCACGACATGGACGATCCGTCACTCACTCAAAAACTCGCCGCGGAGGCCTTCGGCACCGCGTTCCTGGTGTTCATCGGCGTGGGCTCGGTACCCGCGACCATCATCATCAACGGGCATGCGCCATTCACCATGGCCGATCTCGGCGTGATCTCATTCGCGTTCGCCACGGTCGTCGTCGCGACCGTCTACGCGCTCGGGCACATCTCGGGCAACCACATCAATCCAGCGGTCACCGTCGGTTTGGCCGTGACCGGCCGGTTCCCGTGGTCCCGCGTTCCGGCCTACATCGCCGCGCAACTCGTCGGCGCGACCGTCGGAGCCGCGGCCATCCTCGGTGTACTGGGTACCCGCGCGCGTGACGCCGGCCTGGGCATCGCCACCTACACCGGCGACATCAGTGCCGTACAGGCGTTTTTCGCCGAATTCGTAGGTACGTTCATACTCGTGTTCACCGTCTTCGGCGTGATACATCGCAAAGCGTCCGCAGGTTTCGCCGGCGTGGCGATCGGCCTTGTCGTGTTCGCAGCGATCATCCCGCTGGCACCGACGACGGGTGCGTCGATCAACCCCGCCCGCACCTTCGGCCCCATGCTCGTCCAGCAGATCGCAGGCGGCTCGGTGGCGTGGCACCAATTGCCGGTGTACCTCGCCGCGGAATTCCTCGCCGGCGCCCTCGCCGCACTCTCCTACGTCGCGATCTCGCGCACCCGCGCCGACACCGCGAACATCACCGTCCAACCAGCACCGACCGTAGTCTGAGGAGCCGAATTGTGAAGAAACTGATCAACGATCCCGCCGACGTCGTCGCCGAATCGCTTCGCGGCATGGCCGTGGCCCACCCGGAACTGCGCGTCGACCACGCCAACCGCATCGTCTACCGCGGTGACGCCCCGGTCGCGGGCAAGGTCGGCCTGATCTCGGGCGGCGGATCCGGGCACGAGCCGCTGCACGCCGGTTTCGTCGGCCGCGGCATGCTCGACGCCGCCTGTGCCGGTGAGGTTTTCACCTCACCGGTACCTGACCAGATGCTCGAGGCGACGATCAACGTCAACAGTGGCGCCGGCGTGCTGCACATCGTGAAGAACTACACCGGTGACGTGATGAACTTCGAGATGGCCGCCGAACTGGCTGCCGGCGAGGGCATCACGGTCGAGTCGGTCGTCGTCGACGACGACGTCGCGGTGCAGGACAGCACCTTCACCGCGGGGCGCCGCGGCGTCGGCGCCACCGTGCTGGTCGAGAAGATCGCCGGGGCCGCGGCCGACGAGGGCAGGCCGCTGGCCGAGGTCGCCGAGGTGGCGCGGCGGGTGAACGCCGCATCCCGCAGCATGGGTGTGGCCTTGACGTCGGGCACGGTTCCCGCGGTGGGCCACCCGACGTTCGAACTGTCTGACACCGAGATCGAGCTCGGCATCGGCATCCACGGCGAACCCGGCAGGCAGCGCGTGCCGCTGCAACCCGCCCGTGCCGTCGCCGAACTCCTGGTCGAACCCATCTTGTCCGACCTCGACTTCACCGGCGGGGACCCGGTGGTGTTGTTCCTCAACAGCATGGGTGCCACGCCCTTGATCGAGCTGTACGTGATGTACGCCGACGTTGCGGCCATCCTAGAGAAGGCGGGCGTGCAGATCGCGCGCTCACTCGTGGGTCCGTACATCACGAGCCTGGACATGGCGGGCTGCTCGGTGACCCTGCTACGCGCTGACGACGAATTGCTGCGGTTGTGGGACCACCCGGTCGACACACCCGCGTTGCGGAAAGGATGCTGACATGGATCTGGATCGAATCAACGCCTGGGTCCGTGAGTTCGCCCGGCTGATCGGCGAAAATGCCCAGTATCTCAGCGATCTGGACGCGGCGATCGGTGACGCCGACCATGGCATCAACATGGATCGCGGGATGACGGCCGTGGTGGCCGCGCTCGACGACACCCCACCGGCCGACGCCGGTGCATTGTGCAAGCAGGTCGGCATGACGTTGGTGAAGTCGGTCGGCGGTGCCAGTGGGCCGCTGTACGGCACCTTCTTCCTGCGCATGGCGCCTGCGATGGGCGCCGAGAGCGCGGATTTCGCCGCGGCGTTGCGCGCAGGCGTCGAAGGCGTCGTCCAGCGGGGCCGCGCCGAAGCCGGCGACAAGACGATGTTCGACGCGCTCGCGCCAGCCCTCGACGCCCTCGACGCCGCACTCGCGTCGGGCGCCGACCTGGCCAAGGCTCTGGCCGAGGCTACGGCTGCCGCCGAAAAGGGCAGGGACGCCACCGAATCCATGGTTGCCCGCAAAGGACGCGCCAGTTATCTGGGGCAACGCAGCGTCGGGCACGTCGACCCGGGAGCCACGTCGGCAGCATTGCTGATCGGTGCCGCCGCGACGGTGGTGCGCACGTGACCGTCGGGCTCGTCGTCGTCTCACACAGTCGTCCCCTCGCCGAGGCCGCCGTCGACTTGGCCCAGGAGATGTTGCACGGCAAGCAGATCCCGATCGAAGTCGCGGCAGGCCTGGACGAGAGAACCTTCGGTACCGACGCGGTCGCGATCGTCGACGCCATCACCGCCGCCGACCACGGCGACGGCGCGGTCGTGCTCATGGACCTCGGAAGTGCCGTGCTGTCAGCCGAACTCGCGCTGGAGCTGCTCGACGACGAGGTTCGCGAGCGGGTCGTGCTGTGCCCGGCGCCCCTCGTCGAGGGGCTCGTGGTGGCCGCAGTCGCCGCCGGCGGCGGAGCCCCGGCCGCGGAGGTGGCCGCCGAGGCCTCGGGTGCGCTGGCCGGAAAGCTCGCTCAGCTGGGCGGCGACGTCGAGCAAGCCGCCACCGACACCGCCGTCGAAGGGCTGTCCGCGAAGTTCGTCGTCGTCAACCCGCACGGTCTGCACGCCAGACCGGCGGCCCGCCTCGTCCAGGAGGTCCGCGGCCGCGACGCCGAGGTACGGATCCGTAACCCGCGCACCGGTTCGGCGTGGATCGATGCCGCGAGCCTCTCCAAGATCGCCACGCTCGGCGTACGCAGTGGTGACGAGGTCGATGTCCAGGTGTCCGGCCCGCAGGCCGCAGATGTGCTCGAGCACATCCTGGCGCTGGCCGCCCGGCACTTCGACGAGACACCATCCACCTCGACCCCACCTGAGCCGCTTGCGAAGGGCCGACCGATCGGTGCCGGACCGGGCCTGGGTATCGGCCCAGCCTGGTCGGTTCGGGCGGGCACCGTCGAGGTTCCCGGACACCGAGGTGAGGATCCTGCGGCCGAATGGCGCAGCCTCACCGCAGCCGTCGACGACGTGCGTACCGCCATCGCTGACGTCCGCGCCCACACCGCCCGTGCCGTGGGTGAGGCCGAGGCATCGATCTTCGATGCGCACGCGCTGCTGCTCGACGATGATGCGCTCCTCGGTGCGGCGAAGAATCGAATCGAGAAGGGTCACAACGCCGCAGCGGCCTGGGCGGCCGCGGTGAGCGAGGTGGCCGATCAGTTCGCCGCCGTGGACGACGCCTACCTGCAGGCGCGGGCCGACGACGTCCGTGCCGTGGGCGATCAGGTGCTGCGTACCCTGCTGGGACATGTGGCACCCACAGCGGCGGCCACCGGCGTGCTGGTGGCCGCCGACCTGTCCCCCGCCGAGGCCGCCGAACTCGATCCGACGCAGGTCGCCGCGGTGCTGCTGGCGTTCGGCAGCGCCACGGCCCACAACGTGATCCTGTTGCGGGCCAAGGGTATTCCGGTGATCGTTGGCGCCGGACGGGCCGTGCTGGCCATCGCCGACGGCACCACCGTGGCCGTCGACGGTACGCGCGGGGAATACCTGGTCGATCCACCCGACGACGTCCGTCGGGAATTCGAAGCCCGGGTCGCCGCAGCCGCGCAGCAGCACCGGGAGGCCGTCACCCGCACACGGGAGCCTGCCATCACCCGCGACGGTGTCACGGTCAAGGTCGGCGCCAACATCGGCTCTGTCGATGACGCGCGCGCCGCAGCGAGCCAGGGCGCCGACTTCGCGGGCCTGGTCCGCACCGAGTTTCTGTTCCTGGGCCGGGAACAGGCACCCGACGTGGACGAGCAACTCGCGGTCTACCGCAAGATCGCGGAATCCCTTGAGGGCCGCAGGATCACCCTGCGCACTCTCGACGTGGGTGGTGACAAACCGCTGGCGTTCCTGCCGACGCCCGCTGAGCCGAACCCCTATTTGGGGGTGCGCGGTATCCGGCTGGCGCTGGCACACTCGCAGCTGTTGTCCGACCAGTTGTTGGCAATGGCCCGGCTCAGCAGGCACACGCCGGTCAGCATCATGTTCCCGATGGTCAGCACGGTCGACGAACTGTTGGCCGCGCGCCGAGTGCTCGACGACGCGCTCAGGCGGGTCGGTCCGCAGGCTGCTGACCTGCAGGTCGGGATGATGGTCGAGGTGCCCGCCGCCGCGCTCAAGGCCGCGGCTTTTGCTCCGCACGTCGACTTCTTCTCGATCGGCACCAACGATCTCACCCAGTACACGATGGCAGCCGACCGCAACAACGACGCCGTCGCGAGCCTCGGGGACGCGTTCGATCCGGCTGTCCTGCACTTGGTGCGATCGACCTGTCAAGGCGCCGCGGGACGGGCCTCGGTCTCGGTCTGCGGTGAGTTCGCCGCGGACAACCGTGCCGCCGCACTGCTTCTCGGGTTGGGTGTCGATGCACTCAGCGTCACTCCGCCTGCCATTCCGGCCACCAAGGACGCCGTTCGGGCAGTCGACAGCGGCGAGGCGCGGCAACTGGCCGCCGCGGCCCTCTCCGCCGCCGATGCCGCCGCGGTGCGGTCACAGTTCGGCTGATCGGGTTTCAGGCCTGCGGGCACCGTCGGTGCCCGCAGGCGCGGCCGACTGTGCGGCCTTAGGATCCGAATGTGCCGACTGCGTGGCCACTGGTTGATCGTCAGGACGAACTGCGCCTGATCGCGGCCGCGCTGAGCTCCCATGACGGCGCGGTGCTCACCGGGCCCGCCGGGGTCGGCAAGTCCCGACTGGCACACGCCGCCGTCCGGCGACCGGACGGGGTCGTCCGGTGGATCGCCGCAACCGTCACCGGCCAGTCGATCCCGCTGGGTGCGCTCGCCGGTTACACCGCGCGGTGTGGCCCGGACCCGCTGCTGCGGGTGCAGGAAGTGATCCATGCCCTGGTCGATGGCGAATCCTCGGTTCTGCTCTGCGTGGACGACGCCCACCTGCTCGACGACCAATCGGCCTTGGTGATCGAACGGTTTGTCGAGCAGGCGGTCGGCGCTGTCGTCATGACGGTCCGCGACGGCGAGCCACTGCCGGATTCGGTGGCGGCGCTGTGTGCCCGGTTGCCCCGAATTTCCGTGCCTCCGTTGACCACCGAAGGGGTCAGCGCACTGGTCACCCAGGTTCTCGGTGCTCCGCTGGAATCGTCCAGTGCCCACCGATTCTTCAGCTACACCCGCGGCAACGCACTGTACCTGCGGCAGCTGGTCACCGACGAGGTCGCGGCCGGCCGGCTGACGCGGCGCTCGGACGTCTGGGTGTGGGACGGGCCGCCCCGACTGTCCGCCTCGCTCGTCGACCTGCTCGAAGCGAGCATGGGCAACCAGCCGGACGCGATCAGCGATCTGCTCGACGTGCTCGCGGTCTCCGATCCGGTCGAACTACCGGTGCTGCTCCGCTTCGTCGGCGCCGCCGTGATCGACGACGCGCGCGACCGGGTCCTGATCACCGTGGACGACGGGCTCGTACGGCTGGCACATCCGTTGTTCGGGGAGGTCCGCCGCAACCGGGCAGGCACCGCGCGGCTGCGCAAAATCCGCGGCCGGGTCGCCGAGCTGATCGGGCAGCTGTGCGCACCGTCGGCGGTCCAGACAGTGCGACGTGCCGTGCTGCTGATGGATTCCGATACCCACGGCGATCCAGCGTTCCTGGTGGAAGCGGCGAACGCGGCACTGCAACTGCTCGACCTCGACCTGGCTGCCCGACTGGCCGAGGGTGCGGTCGCGGCCGGCGGCGGACGCCCAGCCCAGGCCACGCTGGCCACGATGTTGGCGTTCGCCGGTCAGGGTGTCGCGGCCGACGCGATGTTCGCCGAGCTGGCCGATACCGATGACGCTGCCGAACGCGCGTCGATCGCGCTGTTGCGGGCTGCCAATCTGTCCTGGGTGCTGGCGCGGCCCAGCAGCGCCGAGACGGTGCTCAACGCGGCTCGCGACGCCGCCGAGGGGTGCGGGCTCGGCCCGTCCTACCTCGCGCTGCACGCCTCGTGCCGCAGCGCCCTCGGCCATCCCCGGGAAGCAGTGGAGATGGCAACGGCCGCGCTGACGGGACAGAACGTCGATCCCCTTGCGACGATGTTCGGCTACTGGGCCTTGGTCGGCAGTCTGGGCGACCTCGGTCACGTCGATCGCATGGCCGACGCGGCAGCAGCCGGCTACGAACTGGCGGCAACGGCCCCGCAAGCCTCGCATCTACGCTTCGGTCTGGGCCTGATGGAAATCGCCGCGTTGCACCGGGCAGGTACCCAGGACCGCATCTCCGACATCGCCAACCGGCTCCGCCAGCAGTCGCTGGACGTCGTCGTCTCCCGGTCATTCACCGCGGCCATCCTCGGATACGCCGAATTGTGTTGTGGCCGACTGGAATCTGCACAGCGCTGGCTGCGGGAATCGTTGGCCACCGGATCGGTGTTCGACCCGCAGTCGGGTGTCATACGCGAACTCGCGGGAATGTGGCTGACCATGGTGTTGGCGATGTCGGGTGACTTGGCGGGTGCCCGCACCACCGACGCCGAGCGATACCGCTACTTCGGCGACTACTCCGAGATCTGGCGCACCGACATGCTGCTGACCCAGGCATGGCTCGAGGCAGTGCACGGATCACGCAGCCGGGCAATATCTTTCGCGATGGGCGCCGCCAGGACTGCCCGCACCCAGGGCCGTCCGGCACAGGAGCTGTGGTGTCTGCAGACCGCAACTCAGTTCGGCGCAACCGACACCGTGGAACGACTCGGTCAACTCGCCGCGGTGGTGCAGGGCCCGCGGGCCGGATTGGCCCGCGAACATGCCGCCGCCCTGCGCCGGGCCGACGGCGCCCGGCTGCTCAGTGCGTCGAACGGCTATGCGGTGATCGGCGACACGATCGCCGCACTGGACGCCGCGGCGCAGGCCGTACCGCACCTGCACGGCGAACGGCAGCGCCGCGCGATCGTCACAGCGCACCGGCTCGCCACAGGCGGTGCCCGCACCCCGGCGTACCGGGCGATGGCCAGTACCGGTGTGCTGACCCCACGCCAGCGAGAGGTCATAGCCCTTGCGGCGACCGGGCTGTCGAACCGCGAGATCGCTGATCGGCTGGTGATGTCGGTGCGTACGGTGGAAGGTCACTTGTTCCGGGCGTGTCAGCGGTTGGGCGTCAACACCCGCGACGAGCTCATCACACTGCTCGCCGACGGCACCGCGTCCTGATCCTCAGGTGGCAGGCCGGAACCGGACCAGCCGGGCCAGCTGATCGCGGTCCTCAATGCCGAGTTTGGCGAAAATACGGTAGAGGTGGCCGTCGACGGTGCGCACCGACAAGCACAACCGGTCGGCGATCCGCCGGTTGCTCAGCCCCGCTCCCACCAGATTCGCGATCTCCCATTCGCGTTCGGTGAGATGCAGCGGATCAGCTGCCCGCCGGGTCGCCGGCGTCGCCAGGCCGCACCGGCTGGCCAGCCAGTGCGCCCGGGTCGCGGATTCGAGCTCACTGCCCCGGCGCCCGGCGCGCGCGTGCTCGCGGGCGGCGTGCGCGGCCGCGTCGGCGGCCAGTGCCAGTGCGCCGAGCTCTTCGAAACGGCAGGCGGCCTCGTCCAGGCATCGGCCGTCATGTTCGGTCACGCCCCGGCTGTGCGCAGCGATCGGCTCGCACAGCGGCGCGGCCAGCTGGGCGGCCAACTGCTGAATCCTGGCGTCCACGGAACGGTCGCCGAGGCGCAGGGCAGTGTGCAGTGCGGTGAGTTCCACCGCGCGCATGCCGCCGCCACGGGCGAGCTGCGCCGCCCGCACGGCGTGCTGCTGAGCTGACGTGGTCTCCCCCGTCGCGGCCTGCAACCAGGACCGGGCCAGCTCGAGTTCGGGCCGGAACACCTCCACCTGGGGCCCACTGGCCGCTTCGGCCCGCGCCAGGGCCACCGCGGCGGCGTCGATGTTTCCGCGATGCGCCTCGGCCTGCGCCAACCACGAGGCGACCAGCATGACCCAACCCCGCGGCAGGCATTCCGACATCGCCCACACCGAGGTCTGCAACGCCTCGCACGATTCGGCGACACGGCCCCGCGCCAACGCGAGACGCCCCGACAACGCGGTGACGATGGCCTCTGCCTGCAGCGCACCCGCCGTCATCGCGGCGTACCGCGTGGCGACGCGGTCGACTGCGGGCAGGTCACCGCCGTAGAGACCGGCCAGTGCCTCGGCGAGCGCCAGCGAGTAGCGCTGTGGGCCGGACTCACAACAATCGGCAGCCCGTTCACCCTGCTGCACCACCGCGGCAACCTCGGCGAAGCGCCCCGACAGCGCCAGCGCACCCGCGGTGGCCAGCGCTGCCCATACCGTCGCCATCGGCAGCATGTCCGACGCCAGCGCCTCGGTTCCCGAGGCGATGGCCGCAGGCAGCTCACCGGCGAAGAAGGCGAAGCTGACCTCCATCGCGGCGACGAAGCTCAGCGCCGCGGCAGTGGTCACGCGCGCGCGCACGATGTCCAGGACGGCCCACGCCTGCTCGGCACGGCCGCAGCCGAAGAAGAGATTCGCCGCACGCAGACAGCCCCACCGCACCACGGTCAACTCGTCGCCGGCGTCCGGGTCGAACCCCGCCAGCAGCTCCTCTGCCTCTTGCCCCCTGCCCTGCCAGCTGATGGCGTCGGCGAGCACGATCGCCGCCTGCACACCGGCGCCGTGCTCCAACGCGAATCGCGAAAGCTGTTCCCCGAGGAGCAGATTGGACATGGTCACCGCACTGGCACCGGCGTCGACGATGGTCTCCAGATCTGCGGGGGCATCGCTGGCGATCATGAACCGGGCCAACTGGATCCGGGTCCGCACATCAGCAGAGGCCGGCCGGTGCGCCGACAAGTGCCGAGCCAGAAGGGAATTGATTTGCCGCGACCGGGTTACCGGGCAGCGGCGCCGGGCGACCTCGCCGACGATCGGATGTGCCGGCTGCACCATGGTGTGCGACGCATCAGCGGTCACCTGAATCGCACCGCGACGTTCTGCGCGGGTCACCGCCTCGGGCGGGCAGATGTCCAGGAGCACGTCCCACTCCAGTGCCTGCGCCGCGGACACCACCTCCACCACGTCGAGCTCATCGGGTCGCAGGGAATCCAGCCGCGACGCCACCAGTTCGTGGATGTCCGGGCTGGGCCGCAAGCGGCCTCGCAGCCGCCAGTGGTCGCCGTCGCGGACCAGGGCACCGTCTGCGCGCGCGGCATTCAGCACGCCGCGCAGATAGAGCGGGCTCCCCGACGAGAACCGGTGCAGCTCCCCGACGGCCCGATCGTCGACGTCACCGCCGAGCACCGCCGCGGCCAGCTCGGCGGTCTGTTCGCGCGTGAACGGTTCCAGGTCGAGACGGGCCAGCAGCTGTTCCTTCCACAGTGCCGTGACCGCGTCCGTCGGCGCCGCACCCGAACGGATGGTGACGATGAGCGTCGGTTCCCCGTTGACCGCGAGCTGCTGAACCAGCAGAGCGGACAGCGGGTCGAGGTACTGCGCGTCGTCGACGACGATGACCAGGCTGGGATCGGCGAGGGCCTGTTGTGCCGCGCCGAGCATGACGGCCGGCTCCCGTGCGTCGGTGAGGTGCAGCGCATGATGGAACGCCCCAAACGGCACCGCCTGCGCGGTCTCTGTGCCGAGGACGAATCGCGCGCATCGTCCCTCGCTCTGCAGCTCTCGCGCAAGGACTCTGGCGAGCGCTGTCTTCCCGACGCCGGCAGGCCCGACGAGGACGACGCCGCGCGACCCGTCACGTAGCGCCAGCGAGGCTTCGCTGAGCTCCGTATCCCGTGCGACGAACGGCCAATCCGCCAATGCGTACCCCCAAGGTGCGCCGGTGTGCCGGGCCGACATTACGCCCGCGCAAATCTGTGTATCGGCCAAACTTCGACGCCGCATCTCGAATGTTTGCGCAGTTAACCAGTTCTGGGGCAGCGGGACTGCGGGCCGATCATTTGTTCGCGGTGAAAAGAACAGCCCCCGACGCAATCTCCGAACCTGTCCGCACGGCATCGGACACGGCGATGTTGGCGGCCTCGCGCTCGTCCATGATCACAACGGGGACAATGGGATTGAGCCCTTTGGCGGCCACCGACGCGGCATCGTAGGTGATGATGACCTGCCCCGCGGCGACGTCATCGCCCTGGTTGAGGTGGACGGTGAAGCCCTCGCCGTCGAGCGCCACGGTGTCCAGTCCGAGATGGACCAGGACGCCGACTTTCTCCTCTGTCAATAAGACATACGCATGAGGCATCAGTTTCAGCAACCTCCCGCTCACGGGGGCGATGGCATCTACCACGCAGGGGCCCGGGTCGATCGCCGCGCCGTGACCGACCATTCCTGCCGAGAAGACAGGATCTGGGACATCTCCGAGGGCGACGGCACGCCCGGCGACGGGCGCCAGCACTGTCGTGGTACTCACGTGTCGGTCTCCTTTGTTTGTGGCTGCAACCTTGGTGAGCGTGCCCTCCGATTCATGCCGTCTCGTTTAAGCTTCCGACCAACTCAGCGGCGGCCGCACAGGCGACCAGGAGGGCGACGCACCCATGACCGATACCACGAAACCTGGCGGGACACCGGGGAAATCGAGTCCGACAGCGCGCAGTTTCGCCCAGCTGCAACGGCTGGGCAAGAGCCTCATGCTGCCCATCGCGGTGCTGCCCGCGGCGGGGATCCTGCTGCGGCTCGGCCAGCCTGACCTGCTGGGCCGGATCGACGCGCCGGTGATCGGACCGTTCTTCAAGTCGATGAGCGCCGCGGGCGACGCCCTGTTCAGCAACCTGCCCCTGCTCTTTGCCATCGGCGTGGCGATCGGCTTCGCCCGCAAGGCCGACGGATCCACCGCGCTGGCCGCCGCGGTGGGCTATCTGGTGACGTCGGCGGTGTTCAAGACGATGTCGCCGATCGTGCTCGCCGGTCAGGTCGACAAGTCCGGTGAGCAGGCCCAGATCAACTACAGCGTGTTCGCCGGCATCGTCGTCGGCTTGGTCACCGCGTGGCTGTTCGACCGGTATCACACCATCGAATTGCCGTCGTATCTCGGGTTTTTCGGCGGCAGACGGTTCGTCCCGATCGCGGTGTCACTGGCCTGTCTGTTCATCGGGTTCGCGATGAGCTACTTCTATCCGATCTTCGACGCAGGGCTCACCGGCCTCGGCCGGTTCATCGGCGGTTCGGGAGCATTGGGCGCATTCGTATACGGGTTCGCCAACCGCATGCTGATCCCGCTCGGTTTGCACCACATCCCCAACTCCTATGTGTGGTTTCTCTACGGCGACTATCAGACGCCCGACGGCAAAGTGGTCACCGGTGAGCTGACCCGGTTCGCCGCCGGCGACCCCGCTGCCGGACACCTCACCTCAGGCTTCTACCCGATCCTGATGTTCGGGCTACCCGCCGCCGCACTGGCCATGATCCACGTCGCGAACAAGAAGCAGCGCAAGGTCGCGGTCGGCATCCTGTCGGCGGCGGCGCTGACCGCATTTCTGACCGGCGTCACCGAGCCACTGGAGTTCGCGTTCATGTTCGTGGCGTTCCCGCTCTACGTCGTGCACGCCGTGCTGACGGGCCTGTCGCTGGCGATCGCCTATCTGCTCGACATCCATCTCGGTTTCTCGTTCTCCGCCGGCCTGGTCGACCTGCTCCTCTACGGCACGGCGCCGGCCGCGAAGAACATCCCATTGCTCGTCGGCATGGGCCTGGTGTTCTTCGTCGTCTACTACCTGCTGTTCCGGTTCGCGATCACGAAGTGGAACATGCGCACACCGGGACGCGAGCCTGAGGCCGAGTTCGACGCCGAGCAGGCCGCCAATCTCGGTGACACGGCCGCCGCCGGTGCGGTCGACACCCTGAAGCGCACCGCCAGTAAGGCCGAACAACTCATCGAGGCGTTCGGCGGCCGGGAGAACCTGGTCACCGTCGACGCCTGCATCACCCGGTTACGGATGGACGTCGCCGACAAGACCAAGGTCGATCAAGACCGGCTACGCGCACTGGGCGCAGCCGGCGTGATCGAGGTTGGCAACAGTGTCCAGGCGGTGTTCGGCACAGACTCCGAGGCGCTCA
This sequence comes from Mycobacterium dioxanotrophicus, assembly GCF_002157835.1. Classification (NCBI taxonomy): domain Bacteria; kingdom Bacillati; phylum Actinomycetota; class Actinomycetes; order Mycobacteriales; family Mycobacteriaceae; genus Mycobacterium; species Mycobacterium dioxanotrophicus. Next base: position 5,077,339 of record NZ_CP020809.1, read on the forward strand.
AGAACAGCATCCTCGAAATCCTGTAGCCGTTTCACACCGACAGCAACCGCTGGAAGAAATCGCGATAGCGCCTCAGCGCCACGCGGAGGTCCTCCGTGGACGCATCTTCGCCACGTGCCCATTGAGCCTCCAGCCGGGAACGTGTGTCGGCGAAACTCGCGTGCAGTTCTTCGACGACTTCTGCCACCAGAGTGTCCGCCTTCTGCACACACTGCTTCGGGTCGTCGACGAAGGCCGCCTGGACGTCATTCCAGCGCGAGCGCAGACCCGACAGATGCTCGTCGGCGAACAACAAGGTGTTGTCGTCGATCGGTGCGTCGGTGGCGGTCGACGCATTTGCCTCGGCGGCCGAAGATTGGCCCTTGTGGGCCGGCTCAGCCGTGTCGACGTTCCTCGTCGGCGCGTCGGTGTCCCTGGTCTCGGCCATGTCTGCTGCCTGAGGCCGACCGGCTGACGTCTGCTCGTCGTGAGTGGTCATGTCGTCGTGGGTAGTCATGCTCGCGCCCCTTTGGCCGTGTCCGTACCGGTTTCGCGCTCGGACGATGTTTCGTGTGCTTCGTGGTCTGGCCGCAGCAGTTCCTCGAAGAGGGTGCGATAGTGCACGATCGCCTCACGCTGTGCCTCGGTACCGATGTCACCGCGCTTTTGCGCCAGGTGCAGGATGTGCCCAGCCCGATAGTGCTCGACCACCTTGGGGTGATCCACCGAGATGTCAGCTGCTCGCTGTTCGAAATCGTCTATCGGATAACCGCGTTCGCGCAACACCTCGGTCACCAGTCGGTCGGCTTCGCTGACCGACTCCGACGGATTGTCCACGAACCCCGCCTGGGTTTCCTCCCACGCCTGCTCATATCGCGCCCTGGATTGCGGCGTCAACTCACTGATGTCCAACTTGTGGTGTTTGCGCTCGCGGGCAAGAAGTTCCTTTTCCGCGGCGCGTTGACCTCCGGCGGTCTCCACGGCCCGCTCGTACTCCGGACCGAACTGGTCCTTCAACCTGTCACTACGCTTCTTACGCATCATCGATGCGCCTGCGATCAGCGCGAGAACCACGATGACCACGACGACGACCGCGATGACGATCCAACTCCATGTAGGCATTTCCTGACCTCCTGCACCGGGGAGTTACCCGATGGAGGACTGCACAAACGTCAATTTCGCGGTCGACACCGCCGTCGAGACGTTGACGGCCGCGGCGATCGACAGTCCCGCGATCAGCAGGCAGATGACGCTGTAGCCGAGACTGCCGACCGGGCCCCCCTCGGTCGTGACGCCGTTGACCGCACCGAAGTACGCAGGCAGAGCGCTGATCCACAACACGGTCATGACCGCGAGGTACACCGCGGCGTAGCGCAGCACGAGCGGGTTGGCATAGTCCGCCGCCGCGGGGTCGCGACGTAGACTGCGCCACTGACCGAACAGCACCGGTATCGCCACGGCCGTGAGGGCCAGCAGTTCGGCCGCGTAGATCGCGCCCCCGACGGTCACGCTGCCGCTGAGCGAACCACCGATGGTCGCGGGCAACGGCAGGATGGCGGTGCCGATGGAGGCCAACACGCCGACGACGACGGTGCGCCCCGCGATCTGCAGACCGGTGAATGTCGTGCCGTCGTCGACGTGGCGACCGACGAAGAGCTGCACGCAGAATGCCAGGGACATCGGCCACAGCGCGGCGAACACCACGGCGCTGGGCAACGGCACCGAATCGAAGAACGGCTGGTTCATCGGGTGCTGCAAAGTCCATTCCCACCAACGCAACTGCGGTCCGAGATGGTCGAAGATCTCGTAGAACGCATGATGGACGAACCCCACGCAGAGCGCCCCGACCAGGACGCCGCGGCGACGGAAAACGCCGAGGATCCGGACGATCTCGAACGCCACCGTCGCCATCATCGGGTAGATCGCCACGATGTAGAGGGGCAACCGGCCCCACAGGAAGTCGACGGTGAATACGTTGTGCGCGAACATCGTGTCGACGTGCTCGCTGATCCCAAAAGGGCCAGGAAAGTACAACGGTGGTTCGATGATCAGCAGATACGCGATGGCGCCGAACCACAGCACCAGGTTGGTCGGATCGTTGTGACGGCGCAGCCGCACGATCGCGTACGCCAGTGTCAGCACCGCGCCGACGATCACGGTGATCTCCAGCACCGGCAGCGTCCAATTCTGCAGGGCGAACGGATTGCGGACCTCGACGATTCCGCCTGCGGTGTCACACGAGAAGCCCAGCCGGGCAGCGAGATCCGCGAAGGTCGGGGTGCACAGGTCAGACATCGGCGGGCTCCACGCGCGTGCCAGCGGTGTACCACTGGGTGACCTCGTAGCCGGCCTCGTAGCGTGCGAACCATTCGTCGGCCAGTGCGGGCAGCCGCTCGTGCGCCGGATTGTGCCCGGGGATCTGGCTGCGCACGATGCCGGCCATCGCGATCAGTTGATCACGCAGGGGCAGATGACCGAAGGCGTTGTCGAACGGGCCGTCGTCGGGCCCGTGCAGGAACGGAAGCCGTTGCATCAGAGCCTTTTTCCGGCGCTGCACACCGAACATCGACAGTGCGTCGACCTTGCGGTCCGCCAGCGGAACGTGTTTGTTGAACCCCTCGCAGGCCAGCCGGAGCACACCCCATACGTGCTTGAAAATCGATGGGGCGACCCGCATCCGGTACCACGGGTCGTCGACGACCGCGTCGTAGATGATCAACGCCGAACTGCGATGCTCCACCTCCTCGACGAAATGCCACAGAAACAGCGAGGCCACCCGATCGTCCCCCGGCGCGAACAGGGTGGTGTCGTGGTCGAGCATCAGCTTGAACGCCGGCGTGAACGTCGCCTCCAGATCGGCGGTGTAGGCCAGGCGGTACTTCAGCGGGGTGTTGGCCGTCAGATCGTCGAAGGCCGCGGTCACCTCGTCGAGAGTCTCCTTGAGTGCGGGATAGCTCTTGATCAACCCCTTCACGTGCTGGCGGTGGGCCATCGAGTGCTGACCCTCTTGGCGCACGAAAGCCTGTGCCTCCTCGGCGATCTCCGGATCGGTGAGGTACGGCATGGCCTCGGGGATCATCTGGCCGATCATCTTCTCGAAGGCGATCGCCAGGAACGACACCGCGTTGGCCATGGACGAGAAGGCCGGATTGGCCTCGTTCCAGAGGAAAGGCACGTGATGGTCGGCGAACGCGAACCGCATTTTCCGGACGATCAGATCAGTCATCGCTGACACCTCGATTCGAAGTAAACATACACATAAGGCGTTAGTTGTATGATTACCGCATCCGGCTCCATCGCGTCAACGACCGATATCCTGCAAGGATGTCGGTGGCGAAGGTTCGACCCTGTGGCGCGTAGGCGCGGGTGGGACGGGCACCCTCCCAGCAGCGACGAGGAGGCCGTCGAGCGCATCGTCACGACGGCCGTCCGGTTGATCTCGGAGACCGGGTCAGACGTGAGTGTTGCCGACGTCGCGGCGTCGCTTGGTGTCATCCGGCAGACGGTGTACCGCTACTTCCCCACCGCCGAGGCCCTGATGCACGCGGCGGCGATCGCCTCGGTCGACGGCTTCCTCGATCGGCTCACCGATGCAGTCCACGGCATCTCGGATCCGGCGGAGGCGATGGCCGAGGGCGTGCTGTTCTCGCTCGAGGAGGTGGCCCGGACCCCGCATCTGGGCATCCTGCTCTCCGAACCGTATGTGGCCGCCAACTCGGGCAACCTGGCGTCCGACGAGGCGCAGGCCATCGGCCTGCGGATGCTCAAGCGGTTCGACGTCGACTGGGACAAATACGGATACGACGAACCAGCCCAGCACGAACTCGTCGAATTCACGCTGCGCACCATGATGTCGTTCTTCGTCGCGGCCAATGAACCCGGCCGCAGCCGAGAAGAGTTGCGGCGCTTTCTCAAACGCTGGCTCGGCGGGGCCATCCTGGCCCAGCCGCACTGACGCTCACCGGCGCCCGCGAACCAACCGGCCGCTGCGTCAGGCCACCGAATCCGGCCGCCTCAGCGCCGAGAGGTCCGGCAGTGGCCGGGTGCAGATGTCGTGAGCGTCGTCAGCGGACATCCCGAACAGCCGTAGCACATCTTCGGTGACGACGTCAGCGGCGTGCGCGTCGTCGCGATCGGGCTGAGCGCGTAGCAGATTCCCCAGGCCCAGCAGCGCCCCTCCGGCGATCGCCAGCGCCAATTCGGCATCAGCGACGGTGAAGCGGCCAACCGCGACCCCTGCCTTGATGTCGCGCAACGCACGCGGGGCCAGCCCGCGGTCGGACACCAGCAGCGACATGCCGTTGGCGAGCAGCACCTGGCTTTCCTGGGGCCTGCGGCGGAACAACCGCCCAGTGAGCCGGAAGCTGGCCGCGAAGATCTCGGCCGGATCGTCGATGGACGACGTGAATTCGTCCAGCAGCACACCGTGATTGTCGAGCACCTCGGTGACGGCCGCCTCGAACAGTTGCTCACGGCTGTCGAAATGGTTGTAGAACGAGCCCATCCCGACATCGGCAGCCTGGGTGATTTCCAGGATCGGCGCGTTGAGCTTGCCCGCCGCGATGAAGGACTGCGCCGCCTCGATCAACGCCGCGCGGGTGCGCTGCTTGCGCCGCTGGGAGCGGCTCACCGGTTCGTCGGACACCTGACCAGTGTGCCTCATTTCTGATGATTTCGTCAGAAATCGTTGACTGATCATTACGTCGTATGTGACGATTTCGTCAGACAAGGAGGTGTCATGACCGCTCACCTGCGCAAAACAGCACACGATCCGCACGACAACGTGCACAGCGAGCACGGCCCCCGCCGGGGCGAGCACAGCGGGCGCGCCAAGAATCCGGTGATCAAGGTCGCCGACCTGGCCTGGCTGGAATTCGAGAAGCCCGACCTGGCGCGTGCGGAGGCGTTCGCCCGGGCGTTCGGTTTCCAGACGGCGCTGCGCACCCCCGACGAACTGCACCTGCGCGGCACCGACGCCGGTGCGCCGTGCGTACTGGCGCGCCGCAGCGCCCGGAGCAGATTCGGTGGGCTCGCGTTGCGCGCCGCCGACGAGGTCGACGTGCTGCGCCTGGCCGATAAGACCGGCTTCTCGGTCCGGCCCCTTCCCGAGGCACTCGGCGGGCTCGCCGTCGACCTCGTCGACCCGAGCGGCACGCGAGTGCGGGTCGTGGCCGGTATGCACGAACTCGCCGAGCTGCCCACGCAACCACCGCTGGTCGTCAACGCCGGCCGCGAACACAGGCGCGCCAACGCGATGCAGCGACCGGCGCGGGTGCCTGCCCGGGTGCAACGCCTCGGCCATGTGGTGCTGCAGTCCACCACCTATCACCGCACCCTCGACTGGTACCTCGAGACCTTCGGCATGATCGTCAGCGACTTCCAGTTCTTCCCGGGTCAGCGCGACCGCGGCCCGGCGATGAGCTTCATCCGGTGCGACCGCGGCACCACACCGGCCGACCACCACACCGTCGCCCTGGCTCTCGGCCCGGCCGATCGCTACGTGCATTCGGCCTACCAGGTCAGCGATCTCGACGCGCTCGCAGCCGGCGGCGAATACCTGCGCGACCGTGGCTATCTGCGCTCGTGGGGTATCGGCCGGCATATCCAGGGCAGCCAGTTGTTCGACTACTGGCGCGATCCGGACGGATTTCTCGTCGAACACTTCACCGACGGCGACATGTTCGACAACACCGTGGAACCCGGCTGGGCGCCGTTCACAGCCTCGGGGTTGTCGCAGTGGGGACCACCCGTCAGCAAGGACTTCCTCGGCACCGATCTGAGATCGGCTCGCCACGAACTGCGCTCGATGATCGCTGCGCTACGCGCGGACAACGAATTCGACCTCCGACGCCTCATCGGTCTACTGAAAGTTGCTGCCTCATGACGATTTCCGTGCTCCGTACCACCGACACGTGGTGGGTCAGGACGCCCGACGGCGCCGCCCGCATCCAGACCAGCGCCGCCACCACCGGCGCCCTGCTGGCCGACCGGGCCGCCATCGACGCGGCACGATCGGGCGAGTCGGTGTCACTGGAAAGCCTGGAACTGCTGTCTCCTGTCACCGCTGGGTGCCGGGTGATCGCCCAGATGACCAACTTCGAATCCCATGTCCGCGACGCCGGTATGGATCCGACAACGATTCCCCTGACGTTCTTCCGCAAGTCCTCGGCGTCCATCAGCGGGCCGTTCTGCGACATCGTCAAGCCGCCGCATGTTCGGCTACTGGATTATGAGGTGGAGATCGGCCTCGTCATCGGACGCGATATCCCAGTGGGGACAACCCTTTCCGAAGCAGACCTGGCCGGGGCTATCGCCGGGCTGGTGATCACCAACGACGTGTCCGCGCGCGACGTCCAGTTGCCGCAGACCCAGTTCTACGAGGCCAAGTCCTATCCGACGTTCACGCCGGTCGGGCCCGAACTGGTGCTGCTCGACGCCGACGAACTCAAGCGGTTCGGTGATCTGCGGCTGCGCCTGAGCGTCAATGGTGAACAGCGGCAGAACGCACTGGTCGAGGGCGACATGCTGTACCGCCCACTGCAAGCCCTGCAGTCGCTGACCCGTTTTCAGGATCTGTCGGCAGGCGACCTGATCCTGACCGGCACCCCGGTCGGCACCGCACTCAGCGCCCCACCGAAACCGATCGAGATCATCGGCAATCTGCTGCCGCCGGCGCTGAAGTGGAAGGCATTCTTCAAACGCCAGGCCGCCAATCCGAAATACCTCAAGGACGGTGACGTCGTCGAGGCCACCATCGCCACCGACGACGCAGCTATCGACCTTGGGGCGCAACGTATGCGCGTGCGGTGGTGAACCACCATCCGGTCGTCATCATCGGCGCCGGCCCGACCGGGGTCACCGCAGCCACCCTGCTGGCCCAGTACGGCGTCGACGCGCTGGTGCTGGACCGGTGGCCCGATGTCTACCCGCAGCCCCGTGCGGTGCATCTCGACGACGAGATCTACCGCGTCATCGACCGGCTCGGCATCGCCGAGGAGTTCTCGGCGATCTCGCGACCTGCGTTGGGGCTGCGGTTGCTCGACGACGACCTGCGGGTCTTGAACGAGTTCCGCCGCGATCCCGCGCACAGTCCCAACGGCTTCCCGCAGGCCACCATGTTCGACCAGCCGGAGTTCGAAAAGCTGTTACGCGACAACCTTTCCCGGTACCCGCACATCCGATTGTGGGGTGGCGCCGAGGTGGTCGACATCGAACCCGGCACGCCCGCGCGCATCACCGTCGCCGCGGGGACGACCATGCACACCCTCACCGCCGACTACGTGCTCGGGTGTGACGGCGCGAACAGTGTGGTGCGCACCCGAATCGGCTCAACGATGCGTGATCTTCGCTTCGAGCAGCGCTGGTTGGTCGTCGACGTCGCCACCACCGCTGACCTGCACCAGTGGGAGGGTGTGCATCAGGTGTGCAGCACCCGCCGAGCCGGCACCTACATGCGGATCGGCGCTACCCGCTACCGTTGGGAGTTCCGGCTGCTGCCAGGAGAATCCGCCGCCGACTTCTCGACGCTGTCCGCGCTACGCCCGCTGATCGCGCCGTGGACGGCCGAAGTCACCGAGGACCGACTGGAACTCGTGCGCGTCACCGAATACACCTTCCGCGCGCAAGTGGCCGACCGCTGGCGCCGAGGGAACATCTTCCTACTGGGCGACGCGGCCCATCTCACCCCGCCGTTCATCGGCCAGGGCATGGGCGCCGGCCTGCGCGACGCTGTGAACCTGACCTGGAAGCTGGCGGGTGTCCTGCACGGCAGTCTCGACCCTGCGGAGCTGGACACCTACGAGTCCGAACGAATACCCCATGCCCGCAGCATGATCGGGTTGGCGCTCAACGTCGGACGGGCGATGACCGCAGGCGGCCGATTCGGCCGTCTGGCGCGCCGCGTCGTGGTGCCCCGACTACATCTCGTCCCGGTCCTGCGCCGCAGGGTGCTCGATTCGCGCACCCCGTCGCTGCGGCCGGCCGGGCCCGGAAAGCTGGCCGGCCGGTTGTGCCCGAACCCGGTCCTGGACGACGGAACACGACTAGACACCCGGCTCGGCCCTGGTTTCGCGGTGCTGAGTGTCCGGGCGTTGACCGATGCCGAATCCGCCCGCGTCGCCGCGTGCGGTGCCACGACGTATATTGATTCCATTGGTGCCGTTGGTGATTGGCTGCGGCGCGGTCATGCCGTCGCGGCCGTCGTGCGTCCGGACCGCACTGTGGCCTGCGCCGGACGCGACGTGCGCGCCCTGCTCGACGCCTTGCCCACCTTCCACACCCCGGCCAGGAGGATGCCATGACCACCGTTGCGGAGTACCCGGCGAACATCTACACAACCGACGCCATCCTCAACCCCTACCCCCACTATCAGCGGATGCGCCGGCTCGGCCCGGCGGTATGGCTCAACCGGCACAAGTGTTTCGCACTGCCGCGTTATCCCGAGTGCAAGGCCACGCTGCGCGACGACCAACAGTTCCTGTCCGATCACAGCGTTGCACTGAACGCCTTGTGCAACAGGCTGTCCCGCGGAACCACACTGGCCAGTGATGGTGACGAGCACGCGCGGCGGCGCAAACTGGTCGCGCACCGGCTGCTGCCGCGGGCTCTGCGGGGCGTCAGCGACGCCGTCGACGATCAGGCACGCAGTGTCGTGGAGGCCGCCGTCGCCCGCGGCACCGTCGACGGTGTGGACCTCGCGACCGCGCTGCCGCTGGCCGTGGTGCCCGACCTGGTCGGCTGGCCCCGCGACCAACGCGAACATCTGCTGGCTTGGGGTGCCGCCAGCTTCGACATCCTGGGCCCGCTCAATTGGCAAGCAATCAAAGCGCTTCCACGCGCCGTTCAGATGGTTCGATTCGTCCGGCGGGTGGTCGCCGAACGTCGCGTCGTTCCCGGCAGCATCGTCGACGAACTGCTGCACGCCGCCGACGACGGTGTCCTGGCCCACGACGACTGCCCGGCCTTGATGATCGATTACATCGCCCCGTCGCTGGACACCACCATCAGCGCCATCCCCAACGCGCTGTATCTGCTGGGCACGCATCCCGAACAGTGGCAGCGGCTCAAGGAGGATCCCGCGCTGATCCCCGGCGCCGTCAACGAGATCGTGCGCTACGAATCACCGCTGCGCGCGTTCGCCCGCAGAGTCAGCTGCGACACCGAGATCGCCGGTGTCGCAATCCCGTCGGGTGCACAGGTCCTGGTGATGTACGCGTCGGCCAACCGTGACGAGGACGAATGGGACCGGGCCGAGGTTTTCGACATCGGTCGCGATGCCGGCCGTCACATGGGATTCGGCAATGGTGCTCACGCCTGCGCAGGACAGGGGCTGGCGCGGCTGGAAACCACCGCGATGTTGCAGGCCCTGCTGCGCCGCGTCGACCGCATCGAAGTGGTCGGCGAGCCCGAGTGGGCGGTCAACAACATCATCCGCAGGCACCGCCGGCTGCCGCTGCGCCTGATCGCCGCCTGAACTCCCCGACGCTCTACCGAGCGAGCGCGCGTTCCAGATACGCCAGCGCATCGTTCGCATCGTCGGTGATGTGCACCAACTCGTCCAGTGGAATCGGCAGAAACCCGTCCTGCTCCATTCGACGCAGTTGCACCAGCAGACCGTCGTAGAAGCCGGAGGTATTGAGCAGCACGACGGGCTTGTCGTGCCGGCCATGCTTGCGCAGTTCCAGGATCTCGGTCAGCTCGTCCATTGTGCCCAGGCCGCCGACCAGCACCACGATGGCGTCGCTTCGGGCCAGTAACGTGGCCTTGCGCTCGGCCAGGTCACGCGTGAAGACCATCTCGTCGGCGTCCGCTTTTGCCTGGTGGCGCAAGAAATCCACCGAGATACCCACCAGCCGGCCCCCGCCGGCCCGCACTCCGTCGGCGACGACCTTCATCAACCCGGTGTCGGATCCGCCCCACACCAAGGTGTTCCCGCGGGCACCGACGAGTTCGGCGAAGTCCAGCGCCGGCCCGGTGTAGCGCTCGTCGAGGTCCGCAGCGGACAGGAAGACACAGATGTTCACGTGCGGGTCTCAGATGCTCGCAAAGCAGGAGTTGGCTTCCCCGTTGGGAATTGACGCGTTCTGACTGGAGAACTTGCCGACCACACCGGTGCTCGTCACCTCGACACTGTCGGCGTGGATACCCAACGGGTAGTTGTCATTCAGCTTCTTGGTGAGCCCGTCGAGCGCCGACTGCACGGCGTCCTTGGAGAACGGGCCGGTGGCGTCGAGCACCTGCAGGTTCAGGTCACCGTTGGTGACGACGGGCTTGGCGGTGATGCTGGTACCGCCCGCAGCTTCGAGGATGAGGGTGCCCGCGGCGGTGTCGGTGTGCACGTCGGTGAGCAGGTCTCCGACGAACGGCAGGTTCTCGGCCACCGTGTTCTTGATCCCGGCCGAGGTCCAGGACAGGGTCGCGGTGAGCGATCCGATGGTGCCCTTCGAATTGGCATCGCCCTGCAAGCGGATGTCGGACAGGCTCACGTCGGCCGTCATCCCCTTGGCCGCTTGGACCTGGTTACCGGCGGTATCGACGGAGATATTGGTGTAGTGGCCGGTGATGTGCTGCCACAGGAACGGCGGACTCACCCCGAACGAGATGGTGGCGCCGTCCTGCACGACGCACTGCGTGACGTCGGCCAGCAGCGTCCCCGCCCGGTGCCGGGCATACAGTTCGGCACCGGCCAGTCCGCCGACGATCAGCGCGACGACGATGACCACGACCAGGACGACGACCTGCCAACGCCGCGGCTTCTTCGGTGCACGCTCACCCGACGGCGGACGCTGGCGGGTGAGCTTCTCGGTGGCCGGGCTGTCGGCCGGTGGCCGGTGGGCGCGCAACTGCTCGGTCGGTGGTTCGGGTTGGCCCGGCCGCGGTCGCGGCGGAGGGGGTCTCAGCCGTTCGGTCGGCGGCTCGGGTGGCCGCAGCCGCTGGGTCGCGGGGTCGGGCGGTGGCGCTCCCCGACCGCGCCAACCAGGTTGTCCGGGGCGTTGCGGCGGTGTCGACACCTCGGCAATTCTGCCCCATCGACATGGGCACGAGCTGAGAAAGACGGTTCCCGCCGGCAGCCGGTGGCGTCAATACCGGCCCGACCTGGCCGTTCGCCTACGCCAGTGCCTGCTGTCGGTCCGTCAGCGCCGCCAGGCGACGCTTCGATGCGTCGGACTGCACCACCGTCGGCCACCAGAACCACCGTCCCAGCAGGGCCGCGATGGCCGGCGTCATGAACGACCGCACAATGAGCGTGTCGAACAGCAAGCCGAGCGCGATGGTGGTGCCGACCTGCGCCATGACCTTGAGGTCACTGAACGCGAACGAGGCCATCGTGAACGCGAACACCAGACCCGCCGATGTCACCACCGACCCGGTACCCGCCATCGCGCGGATGATCCCGGTCTTCAGCCCACCGTGCAACTCCTCCTTGAACCGGGACACCAGCAGCAGGTTGTAATCGGAGCCGACTGCCAGCAGCAGGATCACCGACATGGCGAGCACCATCCAGTGCAGCTCGAGCCCGAGCAGGTGCTGCCAGACGAGCACCGACAGCCCGAACGAGGCACCGAGGGACAACAGCACCGTCCCGACGATGACGGCCGCGGCGACCGCACTGCGGGTGATGAGCAGCATGATGATGAAAATGAGTGATACCGCCGAGATTCCGGCGATCAGCAGGTCGTAGTGCGACCCGTCGCGCATGTCCTTGTAGGTTGCCGCCGTGCCCGCCAGATAGATCTTCGAGCCCTCCAGCGGAGTGCCCTTGATCGCCTCCCTGGCCGCCTGCTTGATGGGGTCGACATGCTCGACGCCTTCCGGCGTCGCGGGATCACCCTCATGGCTGATGATGAACCGCACCGACTTGCCGTCGGGTGAGATGAAGTTCTTCATGCCACGCTTGAAGTTGTTGTTGTCGAAGGCTTCCGGCGGAAGATAGAAAGTGTCGTCGTTGCGGGCGTCGTCGAAGGCCTGGCCCATGGCCGTCGAATCCTCCTGCATCGCAGCCATCTGATCCTGCAGGCCGTTCTGGGTGGCGTACATCGTCAGCATCGTCGTCTTCATCGTCTTCATGGTCTCGATCTGCTGCGGCAGCAACGTAACGAGCTGCGGCATCAGGGAATCGAGACGCTCCAGGTCCGGCAGAAGCTTCTGGACGTCGTCGGTCATGGTGTCCATGCCGTCGAGAGTGTCGAAGATCGACCGGATGGACCAGCAGGCCGGGACGTCGAAGCAGTGCGGCTCCCAGTACAGATAGTTGCGCAGCGGCCGGAAGAAATCGTCGAAATCGGCTATGTGGTCGCGCAGTTCGGCGATGTCAATGGTCATCGTCCTGGTTTTGGTGACCATCTGATGCGTGGTGTCGGCCATCTCCTGGGTGAGGCCCGCCATCCGCTCCATGATGTCGACGGTCTGCTGCATCTCATCGGCCTGCACCAGCATGTCGGACATCCGGTCCTGCATGTACTTGCGGTTCATCGTGTTCGTGGTGCCCTGCCGGCTGAGCAGGAACGGGATCGACGTGTGTTCGATCGGCCGGCCGTTCGGCCGGGTGATCGCCTGCACGCGCGAGATGCCCGGAACCCGGACGATCGACTTGGCGATCCTGTCGATCACCAGAAAGTCGGCGGAATTCCGCAGATCGTGGTCGCTTTCGACCATGAGCAGCTCAGGGTTCATCCGGGCGGCGCTGAAATGCCGTTCAGCTGCGGCATATCCGACGCTGGCCGGCAGATCGGCCGGAAGGTACTTGCGCGCGTCGTAATTGGTCTTGTAGCCCGGTAACGTCAGCAATCCGACGAGCGCCAGCGCCAACGTCAGGACGAGGACGGGCCCTGGCCAGCGCACCACCACAACGCCGACGCGACGCCAACCCCGCGACCGGATACTGCGTCTGGGTTCGAAACGTCCGAACCGGCTGCCGAGCACGATCACCGCCGGGCCCATGGTCAGCGCCGCGATGACGGCGACGAACGTGCCGACCGCGCACGGCACACCCATGGTCTGGAAGTACGGCAGGCGGGTGAAACTCAGGCACAGCATGGCACCGGCGATCGTCATCCCGGATCCGAGGACAACATGCGCTGTACCGCGGAACATGGTGTAGTAAGCGACATCTCGGCCCTCGCCCGCGCCGCGCGCCTCCTGATACCGGCCGATCGCGAAGATCGCATAGTCGGTACCCGCGGCGATGACCATCAACGTCAACAGGTTCACCGCGAACGTCGACAACCCGATGATGCCGAAATGAGCCAGGAAAGCGACGATGCCGCGGGCGGCCCCCAGCTCGAGGAAGACCATCAGCAACACCAGGATCATGGTCACGACCGACCGAAAGACGAGCACGAGCATCACCGCGATGACCACGAGCGTGATGGACGTGACCTTCGCGATGCTCTTGTCCCCCGCATGATGCTGATCGTTGATCAGCGGAGCGCCCCCGGTGACGTACACGTCGATACCCGGCGGAGGCGAAGATTTGGCGACGATCTCCCGCACCGCGGCGACGGAGTCGTTGGCCAGCGTTTCACCCTGGTTGCCGCGCAGGTAGACCTGCACGTAGGCCGACTTGCCGTCGTTGCTCTGGGCGCCCGAGGCGGTAAGCGGATCGCCCCAGAAGTCGGCGACGTGCTGCACGTGTGCGGTGTCGGCCTTCAGCGCGGCGACGACGCCGTCGTAATAGTGGTGCGCCTCGTCGCCGAGCGGCTGCCGGCCTTCCAGGACCACCATGGCGTTGCTGTCGGAGTCGAACTCCCGGAATTCGCTGCCGATCTTGCGCATGGCGATCATCGCGGGCGCATCCTGGGCGCTCAGCCCGACGGTGTGCTCCTCACCGACCTTCTCCAGTGGTGGTATGAGCACGTTCGTCAGGACGGTGAGCAGCACCCATCCCAGCAGGATGGGCACCGACAGTGCCCTGATGGCCTTCGCGAGACCGGCACCCTGTGCCGGTTCCACCGTCGACGCTGCTGAGTCGCTCCGCACAACCTGCCTCTTCGATCAGGCCACTGTCGCCCCGTGGACAGGTCGCAAGCGATACACATCCGCTCTCGCGTGTAATACAACTAGCTCGTCAAAATGTTGCTGTCAATCACTGGTTTCTTGCAGCGGCCGCGGCTGCTCGGCGTGTCGCCGGGCGCGCTCCCACGGCCAGGTCATCAGCGCCCACACGACCAGAACGATTGCGACCTCGGCCAAGAGGTACACCGGCCACGGGCCCAGCACGTCCAGCAGGGATGCCGTGGGGGGCTTTCTGTTGAGGTAGCCGTAGTTGGTTCCGGTGGCCGCGTTGAAGGCGAGCGTGACAGCTGCCCACCCGAGGGTGGCGATGACAGCGAAGCGGTAGTCGCGCCATCGCGGTCGATACCGACGTCCCCACGTGAGATAGATCGCCGCCCACACCACCAGTACGTGAAGCGTGAAGAACGTGATGAACAGGTGGTGGGGAAAGTCCGGAGCACCCTCCCTGGGCGTGCCGATGTCCGGGGTGATCAACGCCTGCGAGCTCAGCACGAGGCCCCAGTAGTAGGTGAGAACGAACGCCCAATGTCGTTGGGACCACAGTGCGTAAGCCGCCGCGAGCTCCGCGACGTCGCACAATTGCAGCGGCACCGAGGTGTCCATGGTGGGGTCGACCAGCTTGTAGCCCAGCGCCACCGCGAACGCCGCGATGAGCAGGACGGCCAGCACCCGGCTGAACGTCCGTGCCTGCGCCTCGGTCTGGCGACGGCCCACCACGACCAGAAGCACTGCACCCACCACGAACACCGCCAAGACCGCGCAGTGCGAGGGGCCGTAGGCCGCGAACTCACGTTGTGCAGAGAACACTTCGATCATCTCCCCGTTTTGATGGCACGCAGGGAACGATTACCCATGATTCCAGGCGGAGTTCGATCTCGTCGGACGATGCCCGCAGGCTCTCCGAAGCGCGTCAGCGAACCGCCGAGACCCACCCCAGGTCAGGGGGCAGCGAAGCGGGGTCGGATGTCGATGGGCCGGACACGGACGGCTGCGGGCCGCCGTACCCCGGCGTTCCGGAGCCGTATCCCGGTTGCGGGCCGTGCACCGAGGTCGCCGGGTCGTAGCCCGACGACGGCCCATATCCGGGCACCGTCGGAGCAGACCCGGCCATCAGCTTGTCCGCAGCGAACGCCGCCGCCTGGGTGGTGTACACCCCGACGTAGCCCTCGGTGTGGCCGCTCCACGCGTTGCCCGGACCAGGGTGACAGATCGGGTCGGCGGGATTGCACAAGTCGATCGCCTTCGCACCGAGCAGTGCGCTATGGGTCGGCAGTGCCTGGTCGGTTCGGGTCGCCACGTCACCGAAGGTCGCGACCGCCGCGACGTTCTTCGCGTACTCGGCGGGCAGCGGATCACCCCAGCTGATCCCGCCCACAGGGACGCCGGCCACGATGTCCATCACGCTGGCGCCCTGTGAATAGCCGCCCAAGACGATCTGGGTGTTGGGACAGGACGACACCGTCGACTTGAGGTGGGAGATCGCGTCCTTTGCGCCGTCACCACCGTGCAACTGCAGCTTGCTGGCCTTGTAGTTCACCGCGTAGCTGGCGATGTTCATGCCGGTCTGCTTGCGCAGCGAATCGACGAAGGCGTCGCCGACACGGCCCAGACCGGCCGGCTCATCGGTACCGCGCGCGAAGATCACCTCGGCGTCGGCGCAGTCGGTGGCAGATGCCACCGGCAGGTTTGGGGCGACCAGCGCGACGCCGGCCGTGAACAGTGCAGTAGCGCCAAGCCCGACCCAGCGACCACCTGACCGCGCACTGCCCGTCCGGGGGCTACGTATGCGGCGAGAAAACACGCCTCAATCTAGCGCGTGCCGGCAAAGGATCAAGGTCGCGTCACCACCGGTCACGGTGGACATACGCCGGCCGTTGGTGAGCGAAATGCGCAAAAAGGGAAATTCGCGCACTGCGCAGGTTGCGCGCACAAGCGAGCCAAGCCGGTCGACACCGGCCTAGCTTGGCGGCATTCGCCCTCGTCAACGCCCTGGAACGGCACCGGAAGGCTCGAAATGACATCCGTCTCTGTCAGCCGCAAACAAACTTGGGCCGGCCACCGGCGCGGATCCGCCGAATACCGCCGCCTGCTGGCGGCGTTGTTCTGCGCGGGAATAGCAACCTTTGCTCAGCTCTACTCCCCGCAGGGCGTTCTACCCCGGATTTCGGCCGACCTGGGCGTGGGAGCGGCAGGCGCCGCGCTGATGGTGTCGGCTTGCACCATCGGCCTGGCCGTCGGCGTGATCCCCTGGTCGATGATCGCCGACCGGATCGGCCGGGTGAAGGCGATGTCGGTTTCGGTCCTGTCGTCCAGCGTGCTCGGGCTGCTCACCCCGTTCGCACCGACCTTTCATCTGTTACTCGCCGGACGGCTGCTGCAGGGCCTGGTGATCGCTGGGGTGCCTGCCATCGCGATCGCCTACCTCACTGAAGAGATAGCCGCCGAGCACGCCGCCCGTGCGGCCGGGACCTTCGTCTCGGGCACCAGCATCGGTGGACTTCTCGGCCGGGTGGTCGCCGGCCCCGTCACCGACGTCGCGACGTGGCGGGTCGGCATGCTCACCGTGGCTGTCCTGTGCACCGCCGCTGCGGCGGGCTTCGTCAAACTCGCGCCGCACTCACGCGGTTTCACCCCATCGAACGGCTTCGGCACCCGTCTCGAAGGCACTCTGGCCCACCGCCTTTTGTCCAACCTGCGGTCACCGCGCCAGCTCACGCTGTTCGCCCAAGGTTTTCTGCTGATGGGCGGGTTCGTGGCGATCTACAACTTCCTGGCCTTCCGGCTCACCGCCGCGCCCTATCACCTGCCGGGAACCGTGGTCAGCCTGATCTTTTTCGCCTACCTGGCGGGCACCGGAGCATCGACCCTCGCGGGTGCGCTTGCCGCTCGGTTCGGCCGCAAGGCGGTTCTCCTCGCCTCGATCACCATCATGCTCACCGGAGTGGTGATCACGTTGTGCGCCAACCTCTTTCTCGTGTTGATCGGCCTGGTGGTGGCCACCGTCGGCTTCTTCGGCGCGCATGCCATCGCCACCGGGTGGGCAGGTCGCGGAGCCACCGTCGGCAAGGCGCAGGCCTCGTCGCTCTACAACCTCTTCTACTACGCCGGATCGAGCATCATCGGCTGGTTCGGCGGCATCGCGTTGGACTTCGCAGGGTGGACGGCCGTCGCCTCGACCGTCCTCATCCTCGCCGGCGCTGCGGCGGCCGCCGCAGCATTCTTCTTGCCCCGCAACTGATCTGAGAGGCCACCACGATGAACACCACAACGACAGCAGGCCTGCCGATCGCGCCGGCCACGGAACAGTACGCGCCCGCCGACGGGTTCAGCCGCACAGTCATGGCCGCCTATGAGAACTGGAGTTACTCGGCTCTCCCCGCTTCGGTGGTGCAGCGGATCAAGCTCTTCGTGCTCGACACCCTGGGCGTGATCGCCGCCGCGGCCGACGCCCCCGGCATCCCCGAGGTGAACCATCTCCTTCTCGACTGGGAGAGCGCCGGCCCGTCGACCGTGCTCATCGGCAAAGGGCGCGTAGCGCCACCGACGGCCGCACTCGCCAACGGCGCAGCGGCGCACGCACTGGACTTCGACGACAACCACGACCCCGGCCGCGTACACGCCTACGCCGTGATCCTGCCCGCGGCGATGGCGGCGGCGGAAGCGCGCGGCGGCGTCAGCGGACGCGATCTCATCGCAGCCCTGGCCACCGGCGTGGAGCTACAGGCCCGGCTCGGACTCGCCGCGCCCCACAGCATGTCCCGCGGCTGGCATCCGACCACCGTCATGGGTGCGCTCGGCGCTGCAGCCGCGGCCGCACGAGTGCTGGACCTGCGCGACACGCAGTTCTGCGACGCCGTCGGACTGGCCTTCCATCAAGCCTCGGGCACGCGGCAGGCGCTCAACGACGGCGTGCTGGCCAAGCGACTCGGAGCGGGCTTCGCCGCCCGCAACGGCACGGCCGCGGCCTATCTCGCCGCAGCCGGATTGACCGGCCCGACCCGCTTCCTGGAGGGAGAAGCCGGACTGTTCCAGCTGTATGAGCGTGGCGAGGTTCTCCCCGACGCGCTCCTACAGGACCTGGGTCGGACGTGGGAGGTCATGACGCACAGCATGAAGCCCTATCCCTGCTGCCGCTGCACCCATAATGCGATCGCCATCGGTCAGGCACTGCACCGAGAAGGCTTGAGCCCAGCGGAGATCGACAGCGTCGTCATCGGCATGAGCGAGGTGAACACCAAGATCGTCGGCGAACCCTACGACGTCGCCAGGGATTCGACGATTCACGCCCAGTTCAACGCCTGCTACTGCTTTGCGTCGGCGCTCATCCACGGTCGCGTCGACGTGGCGACGTTCCAACGGCCGCAGATCTCGGATCCCGTTGTCAGCGCTCTCGCGGCGCGTACCCGGGTGGTGATGGACGACGCGATCGCACCCGGCGCCATGTCGCCGACCCGGGTGCGCATCCTCTGCCGGGACGGACGACGAATCGAACGCGTCCTGGAGTTCATGGAGGGCAGCCCGGAGCAGCCGATGACGGAGGACCAGGCGATCGCCAAGTTCTCCGACTGCCTCGAAATGCGGCTCGGTGCAACATCTTTCGAAATCGACCGGCTCGCAGCCAAGATCCTCGACCTGGAGACCTGCTCGGACGTCGGCGACATCATCGCTGCGTTCCCGGGCACGCCGCAACCGCGATGAGCGGAACGCACAAAAGCCGAAGATCGCGCGCTTGTAGGTGTTGTGCGCACAAGCGGGCCAGGGCGTCGACAGATCCGTAACTTCGGTTGGGCAAGGTCACACCAAACCCAATGACAAATACCAAATACGCACTGAAACAGGAGAACTCGAATGAACACAGCAGACATGCGAAGCACCGGCGACATCACCGTGTCGAACGCGCCAGCGTTGTACGGCAAACCGGTCGCCGTTCTGCACCAGGCGGTGACACCGCCGTCGCTGGGCGGGGCGGTCAAGCCTTCGAACCCCTTCGGCTACCGGGATTCATCTGCCGACATCGCCTTCGCGCTGGCACAGGCCGGCTGTGACGTGCTCACCCCGGTGGGCAATCCGCGGCCCGATGTCGATGTGGACTGGACGTACCCGGACACGCTCGAGGGAATTTCCCGAGCCGTCGCCGACGGAGCCGAGATCTTGTGGGCCAACACCAGCTTGTTCGACGAGCATCCGATGGCCCACTTCGGTTCCCGCGTCGGGCTGTACGTCGTCGGTCAGCCACTGGATGTCGTCGAGAAGTTCGAGGACAAGAACGTGTGCCAGGCCGCCATCAGCGCGATCGGCGTCCCGGTACCCATGCAAGCCCTGGTCAATGTCGAGACTGGACCTGCGAAAGGTCAAGTGCAGGATGCCGTTTCGACCAAGGGGCTGACCTTCCCGATCATCGTGAAGCCGGCGCGAGGACGCGGCAGCGCCGGCGTCAAGGTCGTCGACTCCGTTGCCGAAGCGGCGGAGCACATCGAGTCACTGGTCGGACCGAAGTTCGGCAACAAATTTCTGCTCGAGGAGTACCTGTCGGGCCGCGAGCTGGCCGTGACCGTGATGCCGCCGGGGACCTACGAGACGGCGGACGGGGTGCGCCGCGAAGCCACCCACTGGCCTCTTCCGGCGATCGAGCGGACCGGTCATCACGGCGGCGTGATGCCGTTCAGCGGCGTGGTGCCGATCCAGTCGAACAGCAAGCCCGCGGGCGACGACGACCGACTCCGCGAATTCAGCCGTCACGCTGTCCGAGTCGCGCAGTTCCTCAACGCCACGGCACCGATCCGGATCGATTGCCGCGAAGACGCCAATGGGGTCATCAAGGCCATCGACATCAACATGAAGCCCAGCATGACGGGCCCTGGTCGGCCCGGCCGAGATCAGATGATCAACCTGTCGGCCCTGTCCGGAACGGAAATCGGCTGGAGCTACACCGAATTGCTTGCGGCGATAGCGGTCAACGCGGCCCCCGTCCAGCGCATCGCACGACCCGCGGCCCGCAGGCGTCCTCGCTCCCTGGGGCACGCCGCGGTCCCGGCAAGCACTGCCAGGCCGCGTCGGGCATGCCATCGACCGGGACGCTCGACTCGTTTGCGGTGACGGGCAAACCCTGCCGGGGTCCGCGAGTGGGAGGTGCTGCCCGCCTGCGGGCCCCGGCGGCATCGCCGTCAGACCTTCGGCGGCGGGGTGGCAGCCGGGCCCAGCAGATCGGCACTGGTGTTCGACGACGTGCGTCGCCACCGGCCGTACAGCGGCAACTCACGCATCGACTCGCCGAGCACCGGCCATCGTCGGGCAACGAACCGCATGACGGTCCGGACGTACCGGGTCGTCTCGGAGTACCACCGCCATTCGTACAGGCGGCCCGTCGGCAACCACTGCGCGAGCGCCTCCGATTCGACACCCTGCAGATACGGCCGGACCCACGTCACCATCACCCACGCCTGTTCTGCCGCCTCGGCGGGGAGGCAGAAGGTCCACTCGATCGGACTGTCACCGGCGGCCATGGTGTGCCGGACGGCGGGGCGTTGCACGCCACCCGTGTCGGACACCCCGAACAGTTGCACCGTCACGTTGTGAAACACCCCTGGCCCGCCCACTTCGAACCGCACGCGATAGGCGTCGGCGTCGTCGCGGTGCGCAGAGAACGCGACCAACCCGCCAACGGCGACGTAGCGCGAGAACACCAACTGGCTTCCCACCATGACGAACCGGCGAACCGCCAACAGCACCGTCAACGTCGCGACGGTCAGCGCCACGACACCCCAGACCAGGTCCACCCGCACAGCGTGGCAGAGCGCGACCGAAAAACCGGCGACAACACCCGGATACAGGAAAGGCCCCCACTTCTGGGGGCCTACCTGCGTCTTCTGTTGTGGAGCTGCCGGGAATTGAACCCGGGTCCTACGGCATGTCTTCGAGGCTTCTCCGTGCGCAGTTCGCTGTGTCTCTACTCGGATCTCTCAGTCACGCGAACAAGCCGAGATGACGATCCCAGTCGCTGTTTGATGTCCCCACGGGTCCCGCGACCGAACCCGTGGGTGGGTCCCTCTAGCTGATGCCAGGGTCCGGGCCGAGGGCGCTCCCGGTCTGACAGACACACCGTCGCTTAGGCAGCGAGGGCGTAGTCGCGCTGATTGGAATCGGCGCTTAATTGGTTGCAACGACGCTTACGGTGGTCTCTTGCCTGCACCGGCACGCTTCCCTTGATTCGATGCGCGAAGTCGAAACCGATCAGCCCCTCGCATCCCTGCCGACTTTCGGCAGGACACATCATCCTACGCCAGCATTAACAGCTGATGCCAAGCAGTCATTCCCGTGATCGGGACGAATCTGGACAGCAATCCATCGATGAGACTATCGTCTCATCAAGCGATCGCCGTATCACTGCTGCCCGATAAGGAGTCGAACGTGAGCATGTCCCGTGCACAAATGGACTCGAAGGTCGATGAGCATTTCGCCTTCGAGGCCCACGACGACGTGGAGGGCGTGCTGGCCACGCTCGCGCCCGAGGTAGAGCACGACATCGTGGGCTGGCCCGCCGGCCCGTCCCACGGCCGCGAGGGCGCCCGCGATTTCTACGAATCACTGTTCGCCGACCTGTCCGACAGCAAGGTCGAATGCCTGCGTCGGCTGTACGGCGATCGATTCATCGTCGACGAATCGATGTGGCGCGGAACCGCGCCGGGCACGCCCTTTGGTCTCGAAGGCAGAGGCCGCCCACTTGAATTCCGGCTTCTGCACATCATCGAATTCGCCGCCAGCGGAGACATCGCCCGCGAGAACGTGTGGATCGATCTGGCGGCGATCATCCGACAGCTGCCGCAGGATTGACGTGCCTGGCACCGAATCCGTGGGACGCCCGAATCAGCGGAGCCGAACCCGAAAGGATCTGCTGCGGGCTACGTCCCACCTTTTGAAGCAAGGACGCCAGCCCAGCCTGGAAGACGTCGCCGAGGAGGCGCGCGTGTCACGCGCGACGGCTTACCGTTATTTCTCTAGCGTCGAAGCACTGCTCGTCGAAGCGGCGGTGGATGTCGGTGTCCCGGAACCGGACGAACTGTTCGGCGACGACGAGCCGACCGACCCCGTGGCGCGGGTGCAGCGCGTCGACACCGCGCTGCACGACGTGATCCGCGACAATGACACGTCGCTTCGAATGATGTTGGTGCACAGCCTGCAACGCAATATGAAGGGCGAGGACGACGACCTTCCGCGGCGCCAGAATCGCCGCATACCGTTGATCGAGGCCGCGCTCGCTCCCGTCCGGGATCAGTTGCCGCCCGCCACGGTCGACACGTTGTGCAAAGCGCTCGCCCTCATCATCGGCACCGAGGCCATCGTTGTTCTCGACGACGTCCTACAGGTGGACGACGCGGACGCGCGGAAAGTCAAGCAATGGGCGATCCAGGCGCTCGTGGACGCGGCGTGGGCCTCTGCCGATCCCCATTGATCGCTGAACGTCACGCTCGCTGTCGACGAGCGTGCGCACAACGCCGACGAAATGCGGCGTGTCGGCCGACAGACACGCACGGTCGCGGTGCGGGGTGCACTGCCTGCCGTAGGTGCCGGAGAAGCTGCAGATGCCGTACGGGCCTTACATGCCTTTGGCGCGGCGGCCGAGTTCGCGGGTGATCTCGCGGTCGGCGTCCCGCTTGGCGATGTCCTGGCGCTTGTCGTGCGCTTGTTTGCCTCGGGCCAGCGCCAACTCCACCTTGACTTTGCCGTCGGAGAAGTACATCGACAGCGGCACCAGCGTCAGATTGCCGTCGCGGATCTTGCCGATGAGATTGTCGATCTCCCTGCGGTGCAGCAGCAGCTTGCGGTTGCGGCGCGGCGCGTGGTTGGTCCAGGTGCCGTGGTGATATTCGGCGATGTGCACGTTGCGCAGCCAGATCTCGCCGTCATCGACGGTGGCGAACGCATCGGCAAGGGAAGCCTGTCCCTCACGCAGGCTTTTCACCTCGGTACCCATCAGCGCGACCCCGGCCTCGTAGGTGTCGAGGATCGTGTAGTTGTGCCGCGCCTTGCGATTGCTCGCAACGATCTGCTTGTTGCCAGCGGGGCTGGCCTTCTTGGTCACCACGACGACCTACCTACGGACGTACAGCCGCAGAGTGACGTACGCGGTCAGGCCTGCCATCGCCACGCCGACGAACAGCAGGATCGGCGAGATGTACAGGATGTCGGCGTAGTCCACCCTGGCGATCAGGTTGGCTTGATAGAACTGGTTGAGCGCGCGTTCCAGGAACGCCGCCCGCACGATGATGAGCCCGACGACCGCGATGATGACGCCGATGAGGGCCGCGAGCATCGCCTCGACCAGGAACGGCAGCTGGGTGTACCAGCGTGTGGCACCGACCAACCGCATGATGCCGATCTCGGTCCGCCGGGTGTAGGCGGCCACCTGCACCATGTTCGCGATCAGCAGCACGGCACCGATGGCCTGCACCAGCGCGACGGCGAACGCCGCGTTGCTCAGGCCGTCGAGCACCGAGAACAACCGGTCGATCAACTCTTTCTGGTTGAGCACACTGCGTACGCCCGGCTGCCCGATCATCGACTTGTCGAATTCGGCGTGCTGCTCGGGATTGTTGAGCTTGACGATGAACGACGCAGGGAACGCATCCTTGCTGGCGACGTCCTTGAACTGGGGGATTTTGCGGATGGCGTCCTGATAGGCCTGGTCGCGGTCGAGGAACCGCACCGACTTGACCTGGTCGGTGTTCTCTTCGAGCTTGCTGCGCAGCGCCTTGCACGGGTCGGCATCACAGTTCGGATCGTTGGCCGAGACGTCGTCGGTCAGGAACACCTGCGTCTCGACCCGGTCGAGATAGATGTCGCGGGACTGGTCGGCAAGCCGCACCACCAGCAGCCCACCACCGAACAGCCCGATGGAGATGGCTGTGGTGAGGATCATCGCAACGGTCATGGTGACGTTGCGACGAAGCCCGGTCAGAACTTCATTGACAAGAAAGCCGAAGCGCACTTAGCGATCCATTCCGTAGACGCCGCGCTGCTCGTCACGAATCAGCCGGCCGAGTTCGAGTTCGACGACCCGCTGACGCATCGAGTCGACGATGTGATGGTCGTGGGTGGCCATCAGCACCGTCGTTCCAGTGCGGTTGATCCGCTCCAGCAGATCCATGATGTCCTTACTGGTCTCCGGATCGAGGTTTCCGGTCGGCTCGTCGGCGATCAGCACCAACGGGCGGTTGACGAAGGCGCGGGCGATCGCGACGCGCTGCTGCTCACCACCGGAGAGTTCGCTCGGCAGCCGGTTGGCCTTGCCGGACAGCCCCACCATCTCCAGCACGTCGGGCACCACCCTGTTGATCACCTCGGCTCGCTTGCCGATGACCTCGAGGGCGAACGCCACGTTCTCGAACACCGTCTTCTGCTGCAGCAGCCGAAAGTCCTGGAACACGCAGCCGATCACCTGCCGAAGGCTCGGGATGTGCCGGCCCGGCAGCTTGTTCACATGAAACTTGGAGACCTGGATATCGCCGGCGGAGGGTGTCTCGGCTGCGAGCAACAGGCGCATGAACGTGGACTTGCCTGACCCGGACGGGCCGATGAGGAACACGAACTCACCCTTGTCGATCTTCAACGAGACGTCGTCCAGCGCGGGGCGCGCCGACGACTTGTACTGCTTCGTCACGTGGTCGAGGGTGATCATCACGGCACGCCAGTGTAGCGGTGAGTACGCAAAGGCCGGGTCACGCTACGGCTGCGGTGTCGGAGCAGGAGGTTGCTCGCCGACCTGCGATGGTTGCTCGGCAACCGGTGTAGGCGGCTGCGCCGGCGTCGGGGTCGGCGCCGGTGGAGCCATGCCGGGCAGGATCGGCAGCGTGATCGGCGGCAACGGTCCGGGACCGTCCGGATCGATCACCGTCGTGCGCGGGCCCGGCGACGGGGACGTCGTGGTCGGACTCGATGAACCGGTGGTCGGAGTCTCGGAGGTGGTCTCCGGTGTCGTCGTCTCGGTCGTCGTCGACGTGGTGGTGGTCGTGCGATGCGTCGTCGTCGGCGGCGCCACATTGGTGCGCGGCACCCAGGTGTAGTCGGGGTCGGGCACGAATCCGGGTGGCGCCGTCGGTGTCGGCGCCGGCGGCCGATAGGCCTGCTGCACCCAGAACAACGCCACGAACGCCACCACCAGCACCACCGTCGAGGTGCGTAGCCGGCCAAGGCGCTTGGGCCAGTATTTGACCGCGATGTCCTTGACCGTCGCGAACTGCGCGGACAAGTCGATTTTCATGACGTCGTCTCCCGGGTGGGCCGTCCGGAGGGCGTCTGCTCGGCCCCGGGCACCGTCGCCGGATGCGGGATGGACTCGACCGTGGGCGTCGCGCCATCGGTGGGCGTGACCACGCCGGCGCGCCGCAGGGCACGCACGACCCGGACCCGCAGCCGCCGGCCGACCTCGAACTGCTTGCCGGGCAGGGTCCGGGCGACCATGCGCAGGTTGACGGTGTCCAGTCCGATGCTTTCCACTCCCATGAGCTGCGGCTTGTCGAGCAGAAGCTTGGACAGTTCCTCGTCGTCGGCAGCCTTGTCCGCCACCTCGTGCAGGACGTCGTTGACCGCGTTGAGGTCGGCGCTGGCCGGGACCGGGATGTCGACCACAGAGCGGGCCCAGTCCTTGGAAAGGTTCAGCGACTTGACGATCTGCCCGTTGGGGACGGTGTACATCTCCCCCTCGGAAGACCGCAGCTTGGTGACGCGCAGGGTGACGTCCTCCACGGTGCCCTCGGCCTCGTTGGCGGCCGCGATCGTCAGCCGGACCAGGTCACCGAAGCCGTACTGCTTTTCGGTGATGATGAAGAAGCCGGCGAGCAGGTCCTGGACGATGCGCTGCGCGCCGAAACCCAGCGCAGCGCCGATCACCGTCGCCGGAGCGGCCAGCGACACGATGGGCACCGCCAACACATCGCTGACCTCGACGAGCACGACGACGAACAGCATCGCAACCGACACCCAGGAGATCACCGATGCGACGGCCTGCCGGTGCTTGGCGCTCTCCGAGCGCACCAGCTGGTCGCTTTCCTCATATTCGGCGTCGATGCGCCGTACGAATTTCTGCGCAGCCCAGTTGATGAAGCGGGCCAGCAGCAGCCCGCCGATCAGCAGCAGCGCGATGCGCAGACCCTTGGTCAGGATCCATACGCCGAACTCGCCGTGCCAGAAGTCATGCCAGCGCTGAGCCATCGGGTAAGCCAGCACTGTGGCGGCCAAGTTACTCGTCGTCATCTTTTCTGTTGCGCCACCTGATTCCCGCTTCCAGGAATCCGTCGATGTCTCCATCGAGCACCGCGGTCGGGTTACCGACCTCGTACTCGGTGCGCAAATCCTTCACCATTTGATAGGGCTGCAGAACATAGGACCGCATCTGGGTCCCCCAGGAACTTCCGCCGTCGCCCTTCAGCGCGTCCATCTCGGCGCGTTCCTCTAACCGCTTACGCTCCAGCAACTTTGCCTGGAGAACCCGCATCGCCGAAACCTTGTTCTGCAGCTGCGATTTCTCGTTCTGACAGGTGACCACGATACCGGTCGGGATGTGGGTGAGGCGCACCGCCGAGTCGGTGGTGTTCACCGACTGCCCACCCGGACCGCTCGAGCGGTACACGTCGACGCGGAGATCGCCCTCGGGAATCTCGATGTGGTCGGTGGTCTCGACCACCGGCAGCACCTCGACATCGGCGAACGAGGTCTGGCGCCGGCTCTGGTTGTCGAACGGGCTGATCCGCACCAGCCGGTGGGTGCCCTGTTCGACCGAGAGGGTGCCGTAGGCGAACGGCGCGTGCACCGCGAACGTCGCGCTCTTGATGCCCGCTTCCTCGGCGTAGGAGGTGTCGAAGACCTCGACCGGATACTTGTGCTGCTCGGCCCACCGGATGTACATCCGCATCAACATCTCGGCCCAGTCGGCCGCGTCGACGCCGCCCGCGCCGGACCGGATGGTGACGACGGCCTCCCGCTCGTCGTACTCGCCGGACAGCAGCGTGCGGACCTCCATCTGCTCGATGTCCTCGCGCAGCTTGTTGAGCTCGGCGTCGGCCTCGGCGATCTCGGACTCGCCGCCTTCCTCGGCAGCCAACTCGTACAGCACCGGCAGATCGTCGAGACGGCCGCGCAGCTCCTCCACCCGGCGCAGCTCACCCTGGGCGTGCGACAGCTCGCTGGTGACCTTCTGCGCACGCGTCTGGTCGTCCCACAGCTTCGGGTCCGACGCTTCCTGCTCGAGTTTGGCCACCCGGTCACGCAGGCCGTCCAAGTCAAGCACCCGCTCCACCGTCGTCAGGGTGGTGTCGAGTGCGGCGATATCGGCTTGACGGTCTAGATCCACGAAAGTTGAGGTTACCTGTAGCCCGTTCGAGGAAGTTATCGCTGACCGGCGGCAGCTCCCCGGATCCGCGTTTACAGTCGGGGTGTACCCAGCCCAGCTGTGTCGCGACAGCCCCTTGCGCACGGCCGGGAGAGCGATTGGCTATCAGAAGGCTGATGCATGCGCCCATACCATGTGGCAGTCGTCGGCTCGGGACCCTCCGGGTTCTTTGCCGCGGCAGCGTTGTTGAAGTTTGCCGATTCCACCGACAGTGCTGAGCACCGCGATGTCCGCGTCGACATGCTGGAGATGCTGCCCACACCCTGGGGGCTGGTGCGCTCCGGCGTCGCACCCGACCACCCGAAGATCAAGACGATCAGCGCCCAGTTCGAGAAGATCGCGCATGATCCTCGATTCCGGTTCTTCGGCAACATCGTGGTCGGTGAGCACGTGCAGGCCGGTGAACTGGCAGAGCGCTACGACGCCGTCGTGTACGCCATCGGGACGCAGTCGGACCGACCGCTCGGTATCCCCGGCGAAGATCTGCCCGGCAGCGTGGCGGCCGTCGACTTCGTCGGCTGGTACAACGCGCACCCGCATTTCGAGCTGATGGCGCCTGACGTCACGAACGCCCGCGCCGTGGTGGTGGGAAACGGAAACGTGGCACTCGACGTGGCCCGCATCCTCGTCAGTGACCCAGAAGTGTTGGCGCGCACCGATATTGCCGACCATGCCCTGTCCGCGCTGCACGCCGGCGGGGTCGAGGAGGTGTTGGTGATCGGCCGGCGCGGACCGCTGCAGGCGCCGTTCACCACGCTGGAATTACGGGAGCTGGGTGATCTCGAGGCGATGGCCGACGTCGATGTCATCGTCGACCCCGCCGATTTCGCCGACATCACCGACGAGGCACTGGAGTCCGCAGGCAAGACGGTCAAGCAGAACATCAAGGTGCTGCGCGGCTACGCCGCCAAGGAGCCCACGGGGGCGGCACGGCGCATCGTGTTCCGGTTCTGCACCTCCCCCATCGAGATCAAGGGTGACGGCAAGGTCGAGTCGATCGTGTTGGGCCGCAACGAACTGGTCACCGTGTCCGACCGGGTGGTCGCCAAGGACACCGGGGTGCGTGAGGAGCTGCCGGCACAGCTGGTGGTGCGCGCCGTCGGGTACCGCGGCGTGCCCACTGCCGGCCTTCCGTTCGATGAGCGCTCCGGCACCATCCCGCACACCGACGGCCGGGTGGACGGCAGTCGCAACGAGTACGTCGTCGGCTGGATCAAGCGCGGGCCGTCGGGCGTCATCGGCAGCAACAAGAAGGATTCCGCCGACACCGTCGAGACCCTGCTGACCGACTTGTCCTCGGCCGCGCTGAGCGACTTCGGCCCCGATCACGCCGACGAGCTCGCGCAATGGCTGCTGTCCCGCCAGCCCCTGCTGATCACCGACGACCACTGGCAGCGCATCGATGCCCACGAGCGTGCCGCAGGTGAGGCGTTGGGACGGCCCCGTGTGAAGCTGACGAATGTGGCGGACATGCTCAAGATCAGCCACGGCTAGCGTGCCGAATGGCCAGTTGTTGCACGATTTTTCGATCACCGCGTGCAACAACTGGCCATTCGTCAGGTGTGGGCGGCGTCAGGCCGGCTGATTCACCGATTCCGGCACGGCGACCACGCGCCGCGGCCTGCTGCGCACCTTCAACGGCCACCAGAACCAGCGCCCGAGGATGGCCGCGATGGACGGTGTCATCAAGGACCGCACCACGAGCGTGTCGAACAGCAGGCCGAGGCCGATGGTGGTGCCGCCCTGCCCGATCGCACGCAGGTCGGAGGTCACCATGGA
The DNA here is from genome assembly GCF_002157835.1 of Mycobacterium dioxanotrophicus. NCBI lineage: Bacteria > Bacillati > Actinomycetota > Actinomycetes > Mycobacteriales > Mycobacteriaceae > Mycobacterium > Mycobacterium dioxanotrophicus. The sequence continues at coordinate 5,106,494 of NZ_CP020809.1, forward strand.
CGCCATCGTGACGGCGAAGACCAAGCCGGCCGCGGTCACGACGCCGCCGGTGGCGCCCATCGCCCGGATGATGCCGGTCTTGATGCCCGCGCCGATCTCCTCTTTGAACCGGGACACCACCAACAGGTTGTAGTCCGAACCGACCGCCAGCAGGATGATCACCGAGAAGGCCAGCGTCATCCAGTGCAGCTCTATCCCGAGCAGGCATTGCCACACCAGCACCGATAACCCGAATGATGCTGCCAGCGAGAGGATCACGGTCCCGACGATCACGAACGACGCGATGAGTGCCCGGGTGATGATCAGCATGACCATGAAGATCAGCGTGATCGCGCCCAACGCGGCGATCAGCAGATCCCATTTGGCGCCGATCTGAATGTCCTTGTAGGTGGCCGCAGTACCGCCGAGCCAGAACTTGGCATCGGCCAGCGGGGTGCCCTTGACGGCCTCCTTGGCCGCCTGCAGCTCGGCGTCGACGTGCGAAATGCCTTCCGGGGTGGCCGGATCGGTGTCGTGGGTGATGATGTACCGTGCCGACTTGCCGTCGGGCGAGATCAGCAGCCGCAGACCTCGCTGGAAGTCCGGGCTGTCGAACGCCTCGGGCGGAAGGTAGAAGTAATCGTCGCTCTTGGCCGAGTCGAACGCCTGACCCATCGCGCTGGCGGTGTCGGTCATCCGGTCGATCTGGGTGATCAGGCCGTTGAACGTGCTGTACATCGTCTTGAGGGTGCCCTGCATGTCCTTGGACACCGCGATCATCGGCGGCAGCTGATCGAGCAGTTGCGGCATGAGCGCATCCATGTCGTTCATATTGCGCAGCAGCTTGGTGAGGCTGTCGCTGAGCCGATCGACGCCGTCGAGCCCGTCGAACAGTGATCGCGTGGACCAACACATGGGGATGTCGAAGCAGTGCGGCTCCCAGTACAGGTAGTTGCGCAGCGGCCGGTAGAAATCGTCGAAATCGGCCATGTGGTCGCGCATCTCGTCGGTGACGGTCTTCATCTCCGTCGCCGTGCCCACCATTTCGTGGGTGGTGCCGGTCAGCTTGCGCATCAGGTCCAGCATCTTCTCCATCGAGCCGATCATGATGCCGAGCTGGTCACTCATCTGCTGCATGTCACCGACGCGGCCCTTGAGGAACTGCATGTTCTCGGTCATCGTCACCGACTGCAGGCTGACCTGAAAAGGTATGGAGCTGTGGGCAATCGGGTCGCCCAGCGGTCGGGTGATGTTCTGCACGCGGGCGATGCCGGGCACCCGGAAGATGTTCTTGGCGATCTTGTCCAGCACGATCATGTTCGATGCCGTACGCAGATCCTGGCCGGCCTCCACCAGCAGCATGTCGGGGTTCATCCGGGCGGCGCTGAAATGCCGTTCCGCAGCGGCGTATCCGACGTTGGACGGCAGCGATTGCGGAATGTAGTGCCGATCGTTATAGCTGGTCCGATAGCCCGGAAGGGCGAGCAGTCCGACCAGGGCGACGGAGATGGCCGCCGCCAGGATCGGCACGGGCCAGCGCACCACCGCGGTGCCGACGCGCCGCCAGCCGCGGGTCTTGATCGCCCGCTTGGCGTCGAATGCGCCGAACCGGCTGCCGACGGTGAGCACCGCTGGCGCCAGTGTCAGCGAAGCCACCACGACGATGGACAAGCCGATGGCGCTCGGGATGCCCATGGAGCTGAAGTAGTTCAGGCGGGTGAAATGCAGACACAGCATGGCGCCGGCCACGGTGAGCCCGGAGCCCAGGATGACGTGCCCGACACCGTGAAATGCGGTGTAATAAGCGTCTTCTCGGTCCTCCCCGGCCTGACGGGCCTCCTGGTAGCGGCCGACCAGGAAGATGACGTAGTCGGTGCCCGCAGCGATCGCCAGTGAGGTGAGCAGGCTCGTCGAGAAGGTTGACAACCCGAGCAGGTGCTGATTGCCGATCACCGCGACCACGCCCCGGGCCGAATTCATCTCGATGAGCACGACGAACAACGCCAGCACCGTGGTGACGATGGAGCGGTAGACGAGCAGCAGCATCACGGTGATGACGATCAGGGTGATCACGGTGATCTTGACCATCGACTTGTCGCCGGCCTCGGTCATGTCGGTGGTCAGCGGCGCCTGACCCGTCACATACGCGTGCACCCCTGCGGGCGGGTGCGATCGGTCCACGATCTCGCGAATGGCTTCGACCGATTCCAGACCAAGGGTTTCTCCCTGGTTGCCCGCAAGGTTGACCTGTACGTAGGCCGCCTTGCCGTCGGAGCTCTGCGAACCGGCGGCGGTGATCAGGTCGCCCCAGTAGTTCTGCACGTGCTGAACGTGTTTGGTGTCGGCTTCGAGTTCCTTGACCAGGCCGTCGTAGTAACGGTGCGCCTCGTCGCCGAGTGTCTCGTCACCCTCCAGCACGATCATCGCGATGCTGTCGGAGTCGAACTCCTGGAACTGCGCGCCCATGCGGTTCATCGCAATCATCGCAGGCGCGTCCTTGGGCGACAGCGACACCGAGTTCTCTTTGCCGACCTGTTCCAGTTGTGGCGCAGTGGCGTTGGTGACCACGGTGATCGCCAGCCAGATCAGGATGATCGGGATGGACAGCACCCGGATCGTCCTGGCGATTCTGGGCCGGCTCGCGTGTGCGCCGGTCATGCGGCTTTCACCAGGCAGAAGGCCTGCGCGTCGTGGCTGGTGGACGACTGATCCTCGCGCACTTCACCATTGACGGTGATCCGGCACCTGATCATATTGCTGTCGCCTTGCGCGACGAGGTTGGCGAACATCGACGGCAGAGTCGTGGTGACCTGGACCGACCAGGGCAGCGACGTGAAGTCGGCACGGTGCGGCTGGGCGTTCTCGTCGAGATAGCTGATGCTGCCGACGGTCGACTCGGGCCCGAATACCTCGTAGAGAACCCGTTTTGGGTTGAACGGCACGATCTTGTCGACTCCCCCGCCGCCGGCACCTGCCGACTGCTGCGAGCCGAAGATGCCGTGCATGCGATACATGGCAAATCCGCTGACCGCGAGCACCGCCACCAAAATCAGTGGTATCCAGCCCCGTCGCAGGGCACCAAGGAAACCGAGCATCGCCACCCACCTTCCCGACCAATGGAGGGTGCATCCCGTGAGTAGGTCCTCCAAAACCTTGAGAGAACTTACTAGTTCATTAATGGAACGTCAACGCTCCACTTTGGGGCGGAGTTACGATGGCACGATGGGCGCCGTCACAGAGCAGCTGTCTGGTTCGCAGGTCCGGACCCGTAACGCAATCCTCGCCGCGACCGCCTCGGTGATCGCTCGCAACCGCGCCGCCACCTTGCCCGACATCGCCCAGGCCGCAGGCGTCGGCCGCACCACGGTGCACCGCTACTTCCCGGATCGGGAATGCCTGATGACCCGGACCAGGGCCGACTCGATCCGCATGCTCGACAAGGCGATTCGCGAGGCCGCCACCGACCAGGGCCCCGCACGCGACGCCATGCGCAGGGCCATCGCGGCGATGGCCTCGGCCGGTGACCGCATCCTGTTCCTGTTCGACGACCCCGCCGTGATGCGCGACGTTCCCCCAGCCGAACAGCCCAACGAAGACCTGGTCCTGGATCTCATCCGGCGAGGACAGGAGGAAGGCGTGTTCACCTCCGACCTCAGCGTCGAGTGGATCGAGCACACGCTGTTCGCCTTGGTGCACTGGGCGTGCCGCGACGCCAATGCGGGCACACTGCCCCGTCACGCCGTGGTGCCGACCATCATCCGGACCTTCGAAGGCGGGTGCGGAACCTAAACCGGTGGCACCTCGGAGGATGGCGGAGCGAACCCCCACTTGTCCGGGTTCCTCGGTGAATACACCACGGGAATCAGCTGACCCATGGTCGGCCAGGCGGACACGTCGACCGCCATGCGCTGATACACCACGTGCTCGTTGACCGTCGGCCCGTTGATGACCCCGGTGATCGTGACGAACTGCTCCCCCTCGGCGTCCGGACGCGGACTGACGCCCGTGACCAGCAGCGTCCCGGACACGGCATCGGGCCCCATCCCGCGACGTCGCATGATCCGCGGCGCCAGCAGCAACACCAGCACGCCCACGAGCAACAGGAGTATCCCGAATTCCCACACAAGGCCATGGTAGGACTGCTGCCATGAGCACCCCCGCAGATGACTTGACCCTGGCACTCGCATTGGCCGATCAGGCCGACGCCCTGACCATGGCCCGCTTCGGCGCCCTGGACCTGCGCGTCGAAACCAAACCCGACCTGACCCCCGTCACCGACGCCGACCGCGGCGCCGAGGAGTCACTGCGCGCGACGCTGGCCGAAGCACGACCGGATGATTCCGTGTTCGGTGAAGAGTTCGGTGGCACAACCACTTTGACCGGGCGGCAGTGGGTTCTGGACCCGATCGACGGCACCAAGAACTTCGTCCGCGGGGTGCCGGTGTGGTGCACACTGATCGCCCTCCTGGAGGACGGCGCGCCCACCGTCGGCGTTGTCAGCGCACCGGCCTTGGCGCGCCGCTGGTGGGCGGGTGCGGGCCAGGGCGCGTTCGGTTCGTTCGCCGGGCAGACCCGCAAGCTGGCCGTCTCCGGCATCAGTGACCTGGCCTCGGCAAGCCTGTCGTATTCCGACCTGACCACCGGCTGGGAGGACCGCCGCGACCGCTTTGTCGACCTGACTGACGCAGTGTGGCGGGTGCGCGCCTACGGCGACTTCTGGTCGTACTGCATGGTCGCCGAGGGCGCCGTCGACATCGCTTGCGAGCCCGAGGTGAAGCTGTGGGACATCGCACCGCTCGACATCCTCATCCGCGAAGCCGGAGGGGTGTTCACCAGCATCGATGGCGCCGACGGACCGCACGGCGGCAGCGCGCTGGCGACCAATGGACAGCTGCACGGGGAGGTGCTCAAGCGGCTGTCGGCAAGCTGAACCAAGCCGCGTGACGGGTGTGAAGTTGGTTACAACGGCGGCGTACCTTACTCCGGAGTAAGATACGGTCATGGCGTCGCCACTCCCAACTAGAGGCAGCTGACATGACCAACACCCTGCCGTCCAAGAACGGCTCTGCACCCCGTCCCCAGCGGTCCGCCCGGCCGAGCGCCGTGGGCCTGCACAAGCACAAGCGGACAGCGACCGACATCGGGTTGGCGTTGATCACCCCGATCGTCGGCCAGGAGTTCCTGGATCGCTACGGATTGCGCGATCCGCTCAATCGCGGCCTGAAATACGGTGTGAAGCAAGTATTTTCCACCGCGGGCGCGGCCACCCGGCAGTTCAAGCGGGTCCAGGGCGTGGGTAAGGCCCCCACCAGGCTCAAGCCGAGCGGGGCCGACTACTTCGACCTGACGCCCGACGACGACCAGAAGATGATCGTCGAGACCGTCAACGAGTTCGCCGAAGAGATCCTGCGGCCCGCGGCCCACGACGCCGACGAAGCCGCCACCTATCCGGCCGACCTGATCGCCAGGGCAGCTGAGCTGGGCATCACCGCCGTCAACGTTCCCGAGGACTTCGACGGCATCGCCGAGCACCGCAGCACCGTCACCAATGCGCTGGTCGCCGAGGCACTGGCCTACGGCGACATGGGCCTGGCCCTGCCGATCCTGGCGCCCGGCGGCGTCGCGGCCGCACTGACCCATTGGGGCAGCGCGGACCAGCAGGCCACCTACCTCAAGGAATTCGCGAGCGAGAATGTGCCGCAAGGGTGTGTGGCGATCGCCGAACCGCATGCGCTGTTCGACCCCACCGCGCTCAAGACCACCGCGGTCCGCACTCCCAGCGGCTACCGCCTGTCCGGAGTGAAATCTCTGGTGCCGGCGGCCGCCGACGCCGAATTGTTCATCGTCGCAGCACAACTGGGCGGCAAGCCGGCGCTCTTCATCGTCGAGGCGGCATCGGCAGGGCTGACCGTCAAGGCCGATCCCAGCATGGGCATCCGCGCGGCCGCGCTCGGTCAGGTCGAACTCGACAATGTGACGGTGCCGCTGAGCGCCCGACTCGGCGAGGACGACGCCACCGACGAGGATTACTCGGAGGCGATCGCACTGTCGCGGCTCGGCTGGGCCGCACTCGCGGTCGGCACGTCGCACGCCGTGCTGGATTACGTGATCCCCTACATCAAGGAACGCCACGCCTTCGGCGAGCCCATCGCCCACCGCCAGTCGGTGGCGTTCATGACCGCCAACATCGCGATCGAACTCGACGGTCTGCGGCTGATCACCTGGCGCGGTGCGGCTCGTGCCGAACAGGGCCTGCCGTTTGCCCGCGAGGCCGCACTGGCCAAGAAGCTGGGCACCGACAAGGGCATGCAGATCGGTCTGGACGGCGTCCAGCTGCTCGGCGGCCACGGCTACACCAAGGAACACCCGGTCGAGCGCTGGTACCGCGATCTGCGGGCCATCGGCGTCGCCGAGGGTGTCGTAGTCCTCTAAGCGGTCCTTCAAGCGAAAGACACATCATGGCAATCAATTTGGAAATGCCCCGCAAGCTGCAGGCGGTCATCGAGAAGGGCCATCAAGGCGCCGCGGAGATGCTCCGCCCCATCTCGCGCAAGTACGACCTGGCCGAGCACGCCTATCCCGTCGAGCTCGACACCCTGGCCAACCTGTTCGAGGGGATCTCGAGCGCCAAGACCATCTCGTTCGCGGGTGCCGAGGCGTTCCGCGACGACGCCAACGGCGACGGCCAGAAGACCACGGTCAACGGTGCCAACATGTCGGCTCTGCTCAATGCCCTCGAAATCAGCTGGGGCGACGTGGCATTGCTGTTGTCGGTGCCGCGCCAGGGCCTGGGCAACGCCGCCATCTCGTCGGTCGCCACCCCTGAGCAGTTGGAGCGGCTGGGCAAGGACGTGTGGGCCGCGATGGCGATCACCGAACCGGGCTTCGGTTCCGACTCGGCCGCGGTGACCACCACGGCCGTGCTCGACGGCGACGAGTACGTCATCAACGGCGAGAAGATCTTCGTCACCGCGGGTTCCCGCGCCACCCACATCGTGGTGTGGGCGACGCTGGACAAGTCCCTGGGCCGGGCGGCCATCAAGTCGTTCATCGTGCCGCGCGAACACCCCGGAGTCACCGTGGAGCGCCTCGAGCACAAGCTCGGCATCAAGGCCTCCGACACCGCGGTGATCCGCTTCGAGAACGCCCGCATCCCCAAGGACAACCTGCTGGGCAATCCGGAGATCCACGTGGAGAAGGGTTTTGCGGGGGTCATGGAGACCTTCGACAACACCCGGCCCATCGTGGCGGCCATGGCCGTGGGTATCGCCCGCGCCGCCCTGGAGGACCTGCGGGCCATCCTCACCGATGCCGGCGTGGAGATCTCCTACGACAAGCCCGCACACGCGCAAAGCGCCCCCGCGGCGGAGTTCCTCCGGATGGAGGCCGACTGGGAGGCCGGCTATCTGTTGACCGTGCGCTCCGCGTGGCAGGCCGACAACAGCATCCCGAATTCCAAAGAGGCCTCGATGGGTAAGGCCAAGGCGGCGCGGGTGGCCAGCGACATCACCCTCAAGGCCGTCGAAATGGCCGGAACCGTAGGCTATTCCGAGCAGACCCTGCTGGAGAAGTGGGCCCGCGATTCCAAGATCCTCGACATCTTCGAGGGCACGCAGCAGATTCAGCAGCTCGTGGTCGCTCGCCGGTTGCTGGGCCTGTCCTCGGCCGAGTTGAAGTAGGTCCTCGCGAGCAGACGCAGAATCGCACTTCGCGCAGCCGAATCGTGCGATTCTGCGTCTGCTCGGCCAATAGGGTGAGGCCATGGCATCGTTTCAGGCACTCATCGCACGACAGGACGGCGACCGCATCGAGGCGGCAGTCGAGACTCTCGATGAGTCCGCGCTTCCGCCGGGCGAGGTCACCATCCGGGTGCACTACTCCAGCGTCAACTTCAAGGACGCCCTCGCGTTGACACCCAAAGGTGGTGTGGTGCGCGAGTATCCAATCGTCCCCGGTATCGATTTGACCGGTGAGGTGGTCGCGTCGCAGTCACCGGAGTTCGCGGTCGGCGACCTCGTGCTGGCGCACGGCTACCAGATCGGCACCGGCCACCATGGCGGATACGCCGAATATGCGCGGCTGCCCGCCGATCAGGTCGTCGCACTCGGCTCCCTGACCCCGCGCGAGGGTGCGGCCATCGGTACCGCAGGGTTCACCGCCGCGATGAGCGTGCAGGCCCTGTCCGATCGCGGTATCACCCCGGATGCCGGACCGATCGTGGTGACCGGCGCGACCGGAGGCGTCGGCTCCGTGAGCGTCGACCTGCTCGCCGCCGCCGGATTCGAGGTGATCGCCTCGACCGGCAAGGCCGATCAGGCCGAGCGGCTGCGCGAACTGGGCGCCGCCGAGGTGATCGGGCGGCTGCCCGCCGATCCCGACGCCAAGCCGCGCGCGCTCGGCAAGACCCGCTGGGCCGGCGCGGTCGATTGCGTCGGCGGTGCGACGCTGGCCGACGTGCTCAGCACCCTGCAGTACGGCGGGGCGGTGGCGGCCAGCGGGCTCACCGGCGGGGCCGCTCTGAACACCACCGTGATGCCGTTCATCCTGCGCGGTGTGGCCCTGATCGGCATCGATTCGGTGCAACTGCCCATCGCCGCCCGCCGAGCGCTGTGGGAGAAACTCGGCGGCCCGCTCAAGCCGCGCCACCTCGACGACATCAGCCGCGACGTCGACGTCAGGGACGTCCTCGGCGTGATCGACGACGTGCGCGCCGGGCGCTTCAGCGGACGGGCGGTGGTCCGGGTCGCCGGCGGCTTCTGACCGCGAAACACGAAATCGCCCAGAACACCGAAGTGTTCTGGGCGATTTTCGTTATCGCTTGGGCTTAGCCCAGGACCCGCTGCAGGTCCGGGACCATGGCCTGCAGCTCACGGGCCCAGTAAGCCCAGTTGTGCGTGCCGTTGTCCGGGAAGTTGAACACCGCGTTGTTACCGCCGGCCGCGAGGTAGTTGTCGCGGAAGGTCTGGTTGGTGCGGATGGTCAGGCCCTCCAGGAAGGTCGCGGGCAGGTCGCCGCCACCGAGCTCGTTGGGCTGGCCGTTGCCGCAGTACACCCACAGCCGGGTGTTGTTGGCGACGAGCCTGGGGATCTGCACCATCGGGTCGTTGCGCTTCCAGGCGCTGTTCGGGTCTTCCGTCGGACCCCACATGTCGTTGGCTTTGTAGCCACCGGCATCACCCATGGAGATGTTGATCAGGAACGGCCACATGCCCTCGGAGGGGTTCAGGAAGCCGGACAGCGAAGCCGCGTAGATGAACTGCTCCGGGTGGTAGGCAGCGAGGATCATCGAGGCCGAGCCGGCCATCGACAAACCGACCGCGGCGTTGCCGGTTGCGGCGACGTCACGATTGGCCGCCAGCCACTGGGGCAGCTCGCTGGTCAGGAAGGTCTCCCACTTGTAGGTGACGCAACCCGACTTGCCGCATGCCGGCGAGTACCAGTCGCTGTAGAAGCTGGACTGACCGCCGACGGGCATGACCACCGACAGGCCGGTGTTGAGGAACATCTCGAACGCGTTGGTGTTGATGTCCCAGCCGTTGTAGTCGTCCTGGGCCCGTAGGCCGTCGAGCAGGTAGACCGCGTGCGAGCCCGGTCCGCCGCTCTGGAACTGAATCTTGATGTCGCGGCCCATCGACGGCGACGGGACCATCAGGTATTCCACCGGCAGGCCAGGCCGGGAGAACGCTCCCGCGGTCGCCGATCCGCCGGCCACGCCGATCAAGCCAGGCAGCAGCAGTGCTGCCATGGCCGCCACCGTAAATCGGCGCGCCCAATGGCCACGAATCTTGTCAATGAAGGTCATACTGCGAATCCGTCCATCTTCCGGTCAACTACGCCTGTACTGCGCGATCAAGGATCACCCAGCGACATGCAACGAAGGATCGCTGCATTGTCGCGCCCGCTCGGCTGAGCCCGGTGCCTCAGGGGAGCGGACCGAGAAAATTCAGTTGTTGCGCCTTGAGTAAATCATGAGGCCGCGATGAGAGAAAACCGACGGCCCGTTACGGCGCGGCACAACTCGAAGCAGCAAAAAATGACGCGACCTTTGTCTTCACGGTCTCTTGGGGCGTGCTACCAGCCGAAATAGCGGCTGGCCTCCTTCTGCGCAGACCACCCGCGGTGGCCGTCGACGCCAATCTGTGCACAACCGGTGTCCGGAGGGTTATCCGATCGTCGCCGAGCAGATTCCTACGGCGTCATTCAAAATGACCATACTAAAAAGTATGGTAACTTTTCGGCCATGCCGACACTGCCGAGAGTGGAATCCGTCATCGCCGACGAATTCGTCGCGCGATTGGCTGAGCGCGTCGCCGAGGCAGAGCAGTTGCGGCGGCTGCCGGATGCCACGGTGGCCGAGCTGACCGAGACGGGTTTCACCGAACTACTGGTGCCGGCCTGCTACGGCGGTCGGGAGGCCGACTTCGCGGCGATCCTGGACCCGGTCCGCCGGATGGCCCACGGCTGCACGTCGAGCGCGTGGACCATCGGCTTCTACACGCTGCACAACTGGATGCTGGCCCTGTTCGGCGAGCAGGCCCAGGACGAGGCCTACGCAACCCGACCGTTCCTGGCTCCGGCTCCGTTGGCACCCACGGGCCGCGGACTGCCCACGCCGGGTGGCGTGCGGCTGTCGGGTCGGTGGTCGTGGGCGACCGGCGTGATGCACGGCAACTGGATCATCGTGGCAGCGCTGTGCGGACCGGACGACGGCCTCTACCCCGCCCTGGCTCTGCTGCCGATCGGCGACGTCGCCGTCGAGGACGTCTGGCACACCGACGGCATGCGGGCCACCGGATCCAACGATGTGGTGGTCACCGACGCGTTCGTGCCCGAGCACCGGCTGGTCAAGGTGACCGACATCTATGCCGGCACTGCGCCGGGCGCAGGGCTGCACGGCAGTCCGACCTACCGCTGGCCGATGGTGCCTGCACTGGCACTGCTGGCGGCGATGCCCGCGCTCGGCAGCGCCGAACGTGTCACCGAGATGTACGCGCAACGGCTCGCCGAGCGGGTGCTGCCATATGAGGGCGTCGTGCAGAAGGACAAGCCGATCGCCCAGACCCATCTGTCCGGCGCGCAGGTCCGGTTACGCGCCTTGCGCGGGCTGCTCGCAGACACCGTCGGCCAGATCGAGGCCATCGTGGCCACGGGAGACCCGGTCGACAAGCCCGTGCGGGCCCAGGCTCGGTTGGCCGCGGCGCACATCGTCGCCGAGTCGCGCGCGGTCATCGCCGAGCTGCTCGGCGCCGGTGGCGCCAGCATCCACTTCCTGTCCAGCCCCATGCAACGGTTCAAGCGTGACGTCGACGTGCTGGCCGGGCACGTGGTGTTCGACTACGACACCAGCCGAGAACTGGCCGGCGCGCTCGCACTGGGTATGAAGGTCCCTCGCACGGCGATGATCTGATCGCTCAGCGCCGCGGCGACCGTGGGCCCGGCCGCGACGGCGGCGCCGCCCGCGGCCGGAAGGGACGGGTCGGCGGTTCCGCCCGTGGCTCGGCCGACGGGGTTCGCAGGCGTGTCGTGGGTGGTACTGCCACCGGCCGGTGAGACGGGCCCAGTTTCATCGGCCTGGTCTCGTCGTGTGCGTGGTCGCGATCCATCAGTACACCTCGGGCTACGCGGTCGAGCGCGCCTTGCACCTGCAAGCGATCCGGCCGGCCGTGGAAGTCCGGGGATTGCGCGAGGCTCTCGGTGAGCCAGCTGGAGATGACGTTGCGCGCCGAGCTGATCTCTGCGGCTCCGGCCGGTGTCAGCGAGAATTCGTGTCCCTCGCGCGTCGCGAAGCCGGTGGCAACCAGCCGGTCGAACGCCGGCTCCAGAATCTGCCGCGGCACCCGTCGTTCGTCGGCGATGTCGAGCAGGTTCGCGGCCCCGGTGGCTGCGGCGTATCGGTAGATCTGCATCAGGGCCCACAGCTGCGCGGTGTCCAGGCGGCTGCGCGGCGAATGCGCCAGCGCTTCGAGGTCCACGCCGTGACTGCGTTGCAGCAGCCGCCCGATGGCGACTTCGAGGACCTTCTCCGGCGGCTCGGTGGTCGGCATGGCGAAGCCCTCCCCCATGTCGGTACTGCCAGTGGCTGCGGTGTCGCGGAGCGGAACCTGCTTGAGGAACAGCGCCAGCACGAAACCGACCACGGCGAACGGCGCCGCGAACAGGAAGACCCGAGTCAGCGAATCGGCGTAGGCGTTGATGATCGGTGCCGCGATGTCGTGCGGCAGGCGGTGCAGCACCTGGGGCGCGGTCGCAGCGTCGGGCGGCGCGTGACTGGTGGCCATCGCCGACGGCAGCCGGTCGTCCAAGAAGTTCGCGAACAGAGATCCGAAAATGGCGGCCCCGAACGAGCTGCCGATGGTGCGGAAGAACGTCACGCCGGAGGTGGCGACGCCGAGGTCGCTGAAATCGACGGTGTTCTGCACCACCAGGATGAGCACCTGCATGCTCAGACCTATCCCCGTGCCGAGGACGAGTAGGTCCAGGGACTGGATCAGCGTCGAGGTGTCGGCGTCCATCCGCGACAGCAGCACGAATCCGAGCGCCATGATCGCCGTGCCGACGATGGGAAAGATCTTGTACTTGCCGGTGCGGCCGACGAGCACGCCGCTGCCCAACGAGGTCACCAGCAGTCCGGCAACCATGGGCAATGTGCGCAGCCCCGAGGCGGTGGCCGAGACCCCGTCGACGAACTGCATGTAGGTCGGCAGGAACGTCAGCGCACCGAGCATCGCGAACCCGACGACGAAGGACAGCACGCAACAGACCGTGAAGACCGGGTTGGAGAACAACCGGATCGGCAGCACCGGCTCGGTGGCACGGCGCTCGACCATGACGAAGGCCACGAGTGCCACGACGGATCCGATGAACAGCCCGACGATCATCGGCGAACCCCACCCGTAGGTGGTGCCGCCCCAACTGGTGGCCAGGGTCAGGCCCGCGGCGCCGAGACCGACCAGGACGATGCCCGCGTAATCGAGGACGGGTCTGGCGGTGCGTTCGAGCGCGGGTATCGCCACCGCCGCGATGGCGATGACGACGATCGCCACCGGAACGTTGATCCAGAATGCCCACCGCCAGCTCAGGTGGTCGGTGAACAGGCCTCCGAGCAACGGGCCGACCACGGTGGTGACACCGAACACCGCGCCCAGCGCGCCTTGGTACCGGCCACGCTCACGAAGGGGGATCACTTCACCGATGACCGCGACGGCCGTCACGGTGATGGCTCCGCCGCCGAGTCCCTGCAGCGCCCGGGAGGCGACGAGCATCCCCATCGACTGCGCCGCGCCGCACAGCACCGATCCGGCGAGGAACAGCAGGATGGCGACCTGGAACACCTTCTTGCGGCCGAAGATGTCGCCCAGCTTGCCGACCACTGCCGTGACGATCGTCGAGGCGAGCAGATAGCTGGTGACCACCCAGGCCTGGTGTCCGGCTCCGCCGAGATCGGCGACGACGGTGGGCAACGCGGTCGCCACGATCGTCTGGTCGAGGGCCGCCAAGAGCATGCCCAGTACGACAGCCAGGAAGACGAAGTTGCGTTGCCGAAGGCTCGACGACGCGGCGGCGGAAGCCGGATCTGCCGCGTCGGTCGAGGCACGACCTGTCATGACTCGACCCGTGTTCACGTCTGTGCGGGAGTACTCGCCAACTCGTCGGTGATCGCCTCACAGAACGCAGGCAGATCCTTCGGGGACCGGCTGGTGATGATGTTGCCGTCGACGCAGACCTGCTTGTCGACGACCGTGGCGCCGGCGTTGCGGAGATCGGTGCGGATGCTCGGATAGCTGGTCAGGGTGCGGTTCCGGACGACGTCGGCTTCCACGAGGGTCCACGGTCCGTGGCAGATCGCCGCAACGGGCTTGCCCGAGCGGACGAAGTCGCGGACGAACGCGACAGCGGACTCGTCGAGCCTCAGCTTGTCCGGGTTGACGGTGCCGCCGGGCAGGATCAGTGCGTCGTAGTCATCGACCTTCGCGTCGGCGACTTCGCGGTCCACCGGAAAGCTGCCTGCCGGTTCGAGATCGTGGTCACGGGCCTGAATTTCGCCCGATTTGAGTGAGAGCAGATCGACCCGGGCGCCGGCGTTCTCGACCGCGGTGCGGGGCTGCTCGAGTTCGATGCGCTCCACGCCGTCGGCGGCCAGAATGCCGATCCTGCGGCCCTGCAATTCCTTGGGCATGCGAGTCCTTTCGTCCTGCACGGCGTCAAGTAACGAGATCGCCTGTGCGCCGCGCTGATACGGGTTACAGCGTGAAGGAAGTCGCGGGATCAACTTCGGCGAAAGGCGTCCGCGACTTCCTCCGTGGGAGCTGGCTACCCCGCGACGGGGACGCTGAAACGCCGCTCCGTGAACCCTTGCGAACCCCTGAAACAAAAAGTAAAGTCACTTTTAGTTTTCGTCGTACCTCCCCAGGAGCCCGGTATGGAATCGTTCGTCCACCTGCGCAAAGGCAAAACCCCCAAGCGCGTACACGCCGACCTCGACGGCCTCAAGGACGACGAACTGGGGCGCGGTGGATTCGTCGGGCGCACCGCGAACATGTACCGGCGCAACGACCCCACGGCCTACCGCACCGTGGGTCCGCTGCGCCCCACCGACGTGCTGTCCTCGGAGCTCAAGCCCGCCGATGCCGGCGATGCCCAGGGCGGTCCGCTGCTGATGTTCTCCAACGCCGACTGTCAGGTGTTGTTGAGTCGGCGCGGCGAGGCGATGCCCTTCTTCGTCCGTTACGTCGACGGCGACCTGCTGCTGTTCGTCCACAACGGATCCGGGCTGTTGCAGACGGAGTTCGGCCCGCTGCGCTACCGCGAGGGCGACTGGGTGTACATCCCGAAAGCGTGCACGTTCCGTCAGGTGCCGGACACCGAAACCACGTGGCTGATGATCCAGGCGACCGACGACTTCCGGGTGCCGCCGGCCGGCACACTGGGCCGGCACTTCCCGTTCGACCCGGCGCAGGTGACGATCCCGGAACCGGCCCCCATCGACGACGACGGTAGAGATGAATACGAGGTACGTCTCTACCACGAAGGCGGCCCGACTTCGCTGTTCTACCACCATAATCCCATCGACGTGGAGGGCTGGCGCGGCGACAACTTCCCGTTCACCTTCAACATCGAGGACTACACCGTCATCACGTCCGAGAGCGTGCACCTGCCGCCGACGGTGCACCTGTTCATGCAGGCCACCGGCGTATACGTGATGAACTTCCTGCCCAAACCCGCCGAGAGCGTGCCGGGCACCGAGCGCACGCCCTGGTATCACCGCAATGTGGACTACGACGAGATCGCGTTCTTCCACGCCGGCTCGCTCTACGGCATTCCGATGCCACCCGGCCTGATTTCCCATGCGCCGCAAGGAGTTCACCACGGCGCACCGGAGAAGGCGCGGGAGCGGGCCCGGCGCAAGTTCGACGAATATGACCGGGTGGACTGGTCGGTGATCGCCATCGACACCCGACGCAGGCTCACACCGTCGGCCGAGATCCTCGCCAACGACCTGGGGCAGCACTGATGAGCACGGTTGAAGCACCCGTGAAGCACGAATACCAGCGCATCCCGTATCTGGTTGCCTACCAGAACAACTCGGCCGTACGTGATGTGTACGGCGGGGTGGCCGAGCTGGTGGTGTTGGAGAGTTATCTGCTCAAGCCCACGAACAAGCCGTCAGACACCGCACTGGTGTTCATGCACCCGATCGGCGGCGGCGCCTATCTGCCGATGATCAACGCGCTGGCACGCGCCGGACATCACGTCATCTACTGCAACAGCCGCTTCCGGGGCACCGACTCCGCACTGCTCATGGAGAAGGTCGTCGAAGACCTCGGCGAATGCATCAAGGACGCCAAGAACCGGCTGGAGTACTCGAAAGTGGTCCTCGCCGGCTGGAGCGGCGGCGGGTCACTGTCGGTGTTCTACCAGCAGCAGGCCCAGCACCCGACGGTGACGGCCAGCCCGTCGGGGGACGGCCCCGACCTGACCACGCTCGGCCTGATCCCCGCCGACGGCATCATGCTGCTGGCCGCGCACATCAGCAGGCACGGGACCATGACCGAGTGGATGGATGCCTCCATCCTCGACGAGAACGACCCGTCGAAGCGGGACCCCGAGTTGGATCTGTACAACCCGGACAACCCGAACCAGCCGCCGTACACCGCCGAGTTCCTCGAGCGCTATCACCAGGCACAGATCGACCGGAATCGACGAATCACCAGGTGGGTCAAAGAAAAGCTGGCCGAGCTCAAGGCGGCGGGCCGCCCGGATGACGAATTCGCTTTCGTCGTGCACGGCACCATGGCCGATCCGCGCTGGCTCGACCCGACGGTCGATCCCAACGAACGCACCCCGGGACAGTGCTATCTGGGCGATCCTCAGGTGGTGAACATGAGCCCGGTCGGCCTCGCCCGATTCTGCACGCTGCGCAGCTGGCTGTCGCAATGGAGCTATGACGATGCCAACGGTGACGCCGTCAAGGCGGGCCCGGACATCGCCGTGCCTACGCTGGTGATCGGCAACCTCGCCGATGACGCCTGCACGCCCAGCCACACCCGTCGCCTGTACGAGGCGATCGGGCATCCGGACAAGGAGATGCACGAGATTCCCGGCGCCAACCACTACTACTCGGGGCCCGATCAGCGCAACAAGCTGCGCCACGCCGTCGGCGTGTGCACCGACTGGCTGCACCGGCACGGGTTCTCGCTATGAACGCACTTCAGCGAGCAGCCGCGACGGGGGCGCTGGACGGTATCAGGGTGCTCGAACTCGGGACCTTGATCTCAGGGCCGTTCGCCGGCCGGCTGCTGGGTGACATGGGCGCCGAGGTCGTCAAGGTCGAGCTGCCCGGCAGCCCGGATCCGCTGCGCACCTGGGGCCAGGCCGAACTCGACGGGCACCACTTCTTCTGGACGGTGCACGCACGTAACAAGAAGGCCGTCACCCTGGACCTGCGCACCGACCGTGGCCGGGAGCTGTTCCTCGATCTGGTCGACCACTCCGACATCATCGTGGAGAATTTCCGGCCCGGCACGCTGGAGAAGTGGAACCTGGGCTACGACGTTCTGCGCGAACGCAACAAGGGCATCATCCTGGTGCGGGTGTCCGGGTACGGGCAGACCGGGCCGGACGCCGGTAAGGCCGGCTACGCCTCGGTCGCCGAGGCGGCCAGCGGACTGCGGCACATGAACGGTTTTCCCGGCGGTCCTCCCCCGCGCCTGGCGCTGTCGCTGGGCGACAGCCTCGCCGGGATGTTCGCAGCCCAGGGGGCGCTGGCGGCGCTCTACCGCCGCAGTGTCACCGGCGAAGGTCAGGTGGTGGACACCGCGCTGACCGAATCATGTTTGGCCATCCAAGAATCCACCATCCCGGACTACGACACCGGCGGTGTGGTGCGCGGGCCGTCGGGTACGCGGCTCGAAGGCATCGCGCCGTCGAACATCTATCAGAGCGCCAACGGCAGCTGGGTGGTGATCGCGGCCAACCAGGACACCGTGTTCCGGAGACTGTGCACAGCGATCGGCCGTCCGGAACTCGCCACCGACGACCGGTTCGTCGATCACCTTGCGCGCGGGCGCAATCAAGATGAACTGGACAAGATCATCGCAGAATGGGCAGCCCGGCGTCACCCATCGGAAATCATCGCGACCCTGTCGCAAGCCGGCGTGATCTCCGGCCCCATCAACACCGTCGCCGAGGTGGTCGAGGACCCGCAGCTGCAGGCCCGCGGCATGATCGCCGATCACTGGGACGAGCGGATCGGCCGCAACGTCAAAGGCCCCGGCATCGTGCCGGTGCTGTCCGAATCGCCTGGCCGCATCCGCAACGCCGGGCCGGCGCAGCCGGGTCAGCACAATGACGAGGTGTACCGCGGCCTGCTGGGCCTCGGCGCCGACGACTTGGAGAAACTGCGCACCGAGGGGGTGCTGTGACCATGCCCACCCATGTCGATATCCGCGAAGTCTGTCTGCGCGACGGTTTGCAGCTCGAGGATCCGATTCCGTTGTCGGCCAAGGTCGCACTGCTGGAAGCCATCGTCGCCACCGGTGTCAGGGAGATCGAGGCGACGGCGTTCGTGTCGCCGTCCAAGGTGCCGGCCCTGGCCGACGCCCCCGAGTTCGCCGAAGCGTTGGCGGCGTTTCCGGACGTGGAGTTCTCCGCTCTGGTCGCCAGCCCCAACGGTGCCAAACGCGCCATCGCATCCGGGTTGCGTTCCATCGAGTACGTGGTGTCGGCCTCCGATGCCCACAGCCAGGCCAACGTCGGCCGCAGCACCGCAGAGGCCACCGCAGCCATCGCCGACGTCACCCGGGTCGCGCACGACAGCGACGCCGCGGTCGAGGTCATCATCGCCACGGCGTGGGACTGCCCGTTCGACGGGCCGACCGCACCGCAGCGGGTGCTCGACATCGTCACTGCAGCAATCGAACTCGGCGTCGATCGGATCGCTGTCGCCGACACCATCGGGACCACCACCCCGCGCCGGGTCACCTCGCTCATCGAGCAGCTCCGCCCGATCGTCGGTGCCCTGCCGCTGGGGGCGCACTTCCACAACACCCGCGGGGCCGGGCTGGCCAGCGCCTACGCCGCGGTGCAGGCCGGCGTGACCCGCCTCGACGCGTCGGTCGGTGGCCTCGGCGGCTGCCCGTTCGCTCCCGGCGCCACCGGCAACATCGCCACCGAAGACCTGGTGTATCTGTTGCGGGACAGCGATATCGACGTCGACGTCGACCTGACCGCCGCGATCGAGGCCGCCAAGGTGGCCCAGCAGCTGGTCGGGCACGACCTCCCCAGTGCGCTGTTGCGCGCGGGTGACCGGATCCTGAACTGACAGCACACATGACGCCGGCCGAATCTCTCACCGCCAAGGGCCGCCAGACTCGGGGAGCCATCGAGCTGGCCGCCCGGAAATTGTTCGCCGAGCGCGGTTTTCACGGCACCACGCTGGCCGACATCACCTCGGCGGCGGGCAAATCCTCGGCGGTGTTCTACCGGTACTTCGACGACAAGGAAGACCTGCTGGCGTCGCTGGCCGAATCGTTCCTGCGCGACATCGTCACCCCGTCGGGCATGAGTGTGCCGTTGCCGGACTCGCCTCAGGACACCGACTACTTCACCACCGTGGTCACCGGGTATTGGAATCTGTTCAAGCAGAACATCGGCATCATGATCGCGATCGCGCAACTCGCCGCCACGCAGCCAAGATTCGCCGAGGTACAGCATCAGTTCCGGCGTTTCGGCATGGACATGGTCGCCGAATCGGTGCGGCACGCCGCCTCGCAAGGCCACGCGCAGGGCCTCAATCCCGAGCACATTGCCGCCGCGATAATCCTGCTGTTCGAGAACTTCACCGCCGTGGTCGTCGGTAACCCGGGATCCGAACTGCAGATCAGCGACGAGGACGCCATCACGACGTTGTCGACGATCTGGAAGAAAACCCTGTACGGCTTCTGAGAGCAGAAAGAAGGACCAGAGTGGATTTCGCTCTACCAGAACACCTTCCAGGACTGCTGGCCGAGATGGACGCCTTCATCGAGGCCGAGATCAAACCGCTCGAACAGCAGCACATGCAGTACTTCGACCGGCGCCGCGAATTCGCCCGCACCGATCTGGAGAACGGCGGGGTGCCCGCCCGCGAGTGGGAGGACCTGCTTGACGAGATGCGCCGCCGCGCGGATGCGGCCGGCTGGCTGCGCTACGGCTTGCCCGGCGAGTTCGGTGGCCGCGACGGCACCAACCTGGACATGGCCGTCATCCGGGAACACCTGGCGCACAAGGGACTCGGCCTGCACAATGATCTGCAGGACGAGTCGTCGATCGTCGGCAATTTTCCGCAGGTCATCATGATGAGCCGGTTCGGCACCGAAACCCAGAAGAAAGAATGGGTCGAGGCGATGATCACCGGCAAGCGGTCGATGGCCTTCGGGCTCACCGAACCCGATCACGGCAGTGACGCCACCTGGCTGGAGACCACTGCGGTCAAAGACGGTGACGGCTGGGTGATCAACGGCGCCAAACGCTGGAACACCGGGGTGCACCGCGCCACCCACGACCTGATCTTCGCCAGGACGTCGGGCGAACCCGGTCAAGCGGTCGGTATCACCGCGTTTCTGGTGCCCACCGACACACCGGGTTTCACCGTGCCGTACTACTGGTGGACCTTCAACATGCCCAGCGATCACGGCGAGGTGGTGCTCAAAGACGTCCGGGTGCCCGACGACGCGGTCCTCGGCGAGGTCGACCACGGCCTCGAAGTCGGCCAGACCTTCTTGCACGAGAACAGGATTCGCCAGGCAGCCAGCAGCCTCGGCGCCGCCCAGTACTGCATCGACCGCGCCGCGGCCTACGCCGGCGAGCGCATCGTCTTCGGCAAACCCCTGGCGGTGAACCAGGCCGTGCAGTGGCCGCTGGCCGAACTGCAGACCGAGGCGCAGATGGTGCGACTGCTGGTCTACTACGCCGCCTGGCATCTGGACCGGGATCACCACATGGAGGTGTCCGACAAAGTGTCGATGGCCAATTACCGTGCGAACCGGCTGGTGTGCGACGCGGCCGACCGGGCCATGCAGATCCACGGCGGGCTCGGCTACAGCCGACACGAACCGTTCGAACACATCTACCGGCATCACCGCCGCTATCGGATCACCGAGGGAGCCGAGGAGATCCAGATCCGCCGCGTCGCGCAGCGCATGCTGAAGTTCGGACGAAAGTGATCGACACCGCGGCCCTTGCCGCAGTGTTGGCACCCGAACTGGGCGCCGTGACCATCGACGGCCTGCGAGAGCTGACGGGCGGCGCCAGTCGGAGCACCTGGGCGTTCGCCGCAGACAGCCGGCCGCTGATCCTGCGCATCGGACCGCCCGACGACGTGCATGCCGGTATGGAGTTGGAGGCCGCCGCGCTGCGTCGGGCGGCCGCGGCAGGCGCTCCCGTCCCACATGTCCTGACGGCTTCCAATTCCGTTGAGCCGCTCGGAAATCCGTACCTCATCTGCGATTTCATCGACGGCGAGACCATCGCCCGCAAAATCGCCCGCGCTCTGGACGACACGTCCCGCCCGGCACTGCTGGGCCAGTGCGCACACGCGCTCGCACAGATCCACCGCGCCGACGCGCATGGGATCGGCTTGGTGGAATCCGACCCGCTCACCGACTGGCGCCGCGAACTCGACCAAATGGGCGACACGACAGCCACATTCGAATGGGCGTTCCGTTGGCTGGAGCGCAATCGGCCGGCGCGGACACGTCCTGTCCTGGTGCACGGAGATTTCCGCATGGGCAACCTGATCGTGGACTTCAGCTCCGAAACGGCCAGGCTGGCTGCGGTATTGGACTGGGAGCTCACCCATGTCGGGGAGGCCGCCGACGACTTGGCCTGGTTCTGCATTCGGGCCTGGCGGTTCGGCGCACCGAAGGAACTCGCCGCGGGTGGGCTGGGCAGCATCGACGACTTCGTGTCGGCCTATCAGGCCGGCGGCGGTGTCCCCGTCGACCGGGACACCCTGCACTGGTGGCTGGTGCTGGCAACCCTGCGTTGGGGCGTCATCTGCCGCTACCAGTACGAGCGGCACCGGTGCGGCCAGACGCGGTCGGTGGAGTTGGCGGCGATCGGGCGCCGCGTCTGTGAAACCGAGTACGACCTGCTGACCCTGTTGGAGCGGACATGACCGGCCTGCACTACAAACCGACCGCGGCCGAACTGGTGGCTGCCGTCGCGGAGTTCCTGGAGACCGAGGTGCGCGACGGCACCGGCCCTGATGATCGGGCGGCAGCTCTGCGGTTCCACGCCCGCGTCGCCGCCAACGTCCTGCGCACGGTGGAACGGGAATTGCTCGACGACACCGCCGATGAGCCATTGCGGGTCATGCGGACGCTGGGCTACGACGACGAAGCGGAGCTGGCTGCCGCGATCCGCGCAGGCGACTGTGGCGACGAGGTCGTGCCCGCCCTGCATGCTCTGGTCCGGCACCGGCTACGCGTAGCGCACCCGGGATACGAACAGCAGTGAGGCGTTCAGAGCCGGCGCACCCGCGCCAACCAAGCCGGTTCGTCGACCATTGTGCCCACCGCAACCCCGAACGCCGCCGCTTGCGCCTCCCCCACCACACCCCGGTACGTCGTGGTGTGTAGCGCCTCGAGGTCCCAGCCGGTGCCGAACGCGGTACGGATGGTGTCCTCGCCGACCTGAGGACCGAACCCTCGGCCGGCATCGGAGAGGGCCAGCACGTACACGACCCCGCCGGGCCGGCACACGGCGGCGAGGCTGCGCACGTATGCCGCGCGGTCGGCGTCGTCGAAGATGTGGAACAGTGCGCTGTCGATGACGGTCTGGTACGTCGACGTGCCGTCGAGCCGCAGCGCGTCGCCCACCGCGAACCGCGCGTCGACGCCCCGGGCCGCGGCGTTGGCACGGGCCTGTTCGACGGCCTGGGGCGCGAAGTCCATGCCGAGGACGTCGTAACCCAGCCTGGTCAAAAGGATGGTGTGCTCGCCGGCACCGCAGCCGATGTCGAGCACCGGACTGGCAATGCCGCCGGTGCGTTCGAGTTCGACGATCGCCGGTTGCGGCTCGCCGATCACCCAGGGGGCGGTGTTCGATGCGTACGCTTGATCGAACCGGGACATGGTCGGTGTTTCGTCCATGCCATCCAGTGTTCAATCTCAATGGCACTTGAGGTCAATGGCGGTCCAGGAGATTGATCCGACCACCGGCCCACATCGTGATCAAGACACGACCCGACAGCACGATCTGCACGGAGGCGCCATGACCGCCCTTTCGGACATCCTCGTCACCACCGCGGGCAGTTGGACGCTGGCCCCGAACCGGTCCTCGGTGACGTTCCGGAACAAGACCGCCTGGGGGCTGGCGACGGTGACAGGCGAGTTCTCCGAGTTCAGCGGCGACGGCGTCGTCGGGGAAACGGTCACCGGGCGGCTGGTGATCCGGGCGACGTCGCTGCACACCGGGATCACCAAGCGGGACAACCACCTGCGCTCGGCCGATTTCTTCGACGTCGACACCCACCCCGACATCGTGGTCGAGGTGACCGGATTCGAGCCCGCGGACACCCGTAGCGCTCGACTGCGTGCGACCTTGACGGTCCGAGGCACCTCACAGCCCATCGAATTGCCCGTCACCGTGCTGGTTCTCGACGACGGTGGGGTACGCGTGTCGGGTGGCTGCACGGTGAGTCGGCGCGAATTCGGCGTGTCGGGCAACATGCTCGGCATGGTCGGACCGAAGACCGACATCTCGGCGGACCTGGTGTTCACCCGGGCCTGAACGCGCACAGTAGAATTCGCCGAGTTGATCGGTACGCGCGGACTCAGCCAGTAGCATCGCCACCATGGTCGGCCCCGCGCCGCTGCGCATCCTGGTGTACAGCGACAACCCGCGCACCCGCGAACAGGTACGACTCGCGCTCGGCAAACGCGTTCACCCCGAACTGCCCGAACTGGACTACGTCGACGTCGCGACCGCACCGATGGTGATCGCGCAGATGGACGTGGGCGGATTCGACCTGGCCATCCTGGACGGCGAAGCCACCCCGGCAGGCGGCATGGGCATCGCCAAACAGCTCAAGGACGAGATCGACGACTGCCCGCCGATTCTGGTACTCACCGGGCGGCCTGACGACGCCTGGTTGGCCAGCTGGTCACGCGCCGAGGCAGCCGTTCCGCACCCGATCGACCCGATCCGGCTGGGTGATGCGGTGGTGTCCTTGCTGCGCACCCCGGCCAGGTAATCAGAACGCGAATCAACCTGTAGCCGTTAGAAATTCACAGCAGCGCGGGGTGCGCCGTGGTACGTCGGCGCGTTAGTAACCGATACTAATCAAAATGCGTGGCGTGGGCCCCAAAGCTCGCTAGGCTGTGGGTCAGCTCACATCGACAGCCCACCGAGGGAGCGTTCACCCGGCATGAGTCTCTACACACCAATTCTGGTTCTCGGCGCGATCGCGGCTGCCTTCGCGGTCGGCTCGGTGGGGATCGCACTCGTCATCGGGCCGCGGCGCTACAACCGGTCGAAACTCGAAGCCTACGAATGCGGTATCGAACCGATGCCGCCCGGCTCGGCAGGCAACACCGGCCAGCGGATGCCGATCCGGTACTACCTGACCGCCATGTTGTTCATCGTGTTCGACATCGAGATCGTGTTCCTCTACCCGTGGGCGGTCGCCTTCGACAGTCTGGGCCTGTTTGCGCTGGTGGAGATGCTGTTGTTCATGCTCACGGTGTTCGTGGCGTACGCCTACGTATGGCGGCGAGGGGGCCTGAATTGGGACTAGAAGAACGTCTGCCCGGCGGCATTCTGCTGTCGACAGTCGAAGTGGTGGCCGGGTACGTCCGCAAGGGATCGCTGTGGCCTGCGACGTTCGGCCTGGCGTGTTGCGCCATCGAGATGATGTCCACCGCCGGCCCGCGGTTCGACATCGCCCGGTTCGGCATGGAGCGGTTCTCGGCGACGCCCAGACAGGCCGATCTGATGATCGTCGCGGGCCGGGTCAGCCAGAAGATGGCCCCGGTGCTGCGCCAGATCTACGACCAGATGGCCGAACCGAAATGGGTGCTGGCGATGGGCGTCTGCGCCTCCTCGGGCGGCATGTTCAACAACTACGCGGTGGTCCAGGGGGTCGACCACGTGGTGCCGGTCGACATCTACCTGCCGGGCTGCCCGCCCCGGCCGGAAATGCTGCTGCATGCAATCCTGAAGCTGCACGACAAGATTCAGCAGATGCCGCTCGGAGTCAACCGGGCCGAAGCCATCCGCGAGGCCGAGCAGGCCGCCCTGGCGGTCCAGCCGACCATCGAGCTCAAGGGGCTGCTGCGGTGAGCGACTCCAAGGGCGAGGGACCCGAGGTGATCGGGGTGCGCCGCGGCATGTTCGGAGCACGCGGTACCGGGGACACCTCGGGCTACGGCCGCCTGGTCCGGTCGGTCGCCCTGCCCGGCAGCTCACCACGGCCCTACGGCGGCTACTTCGACGAGGTCGTCGAGCGGCTGGCCGAGGTGCTGGGCGAAGAACGCTACGCGGTGTCCATCGAGCGCGTCGTGGTGTACCGCGACGAGCTGACACTGGAGGTCAGCCGGGTGCAGCTGCCCGCGGTCGCGGCCGTGTTGCGCGACGATCCCGCGTTGCGGTTCGAGATGTGCCTCGGCGTGAGCGGTGTGCACTATCCCGACGACACCGACCGTGAACTGCACGCGGTGTATCCGTTGTTGTCCATCACGCACAACCGCCGGATCCGGTTGGAGGTCGCCGCGCCGGATGCCGATCCGCACATCCCGTCGTTGTACGGGATCTATCCCACCACCGACTGGCATGAGCGCGAGACCTACGACTTCTTCGGCATCGTGTTCGACGGTCATCCAGCGCTGACCCGCATCGAGATGCCCGACGACTGGGTGGGCCATCCGCAGCGCAAGGACTATCCCCTCGGCGGTGTCCCGGTGGAGTACCACGGCGCGCAGATCCCGCCGCCCGATCAGCGGAGGTCGTACAACTGATGACTACCGACGAATCCTCCGTCGTCATGGTCGGCGGGCAGGACTGGGACGAGGTCGTCGCCGCGGCCCGCGAGCATGCCGGCGAGCGCATCGTGGTCAACATGGGCCCACAGCATCCGTCGACGCACGGCGTACTGCGCCTGATCCTCGAGATCGAGGGCGAGATCATCACCGAAGCCCGGTGCGGCATCGGGTATCTGCACACCGGCATCGAGAAGAACCTGGAGTTCCGCAACTGGACCCAGGGCGTCACCTTCGTCACCCGAATGGATTACCTGTCACCGTTTTTCAACGAGACGGCGTACTGCCTGGGCGTGGAGAAGTTGCTCGGTATCACCGACGACATCCCCGAACGCGCCAACGTGATCCGCGTGATGCTGATGGAACTCAACCGGATCACATCGCATCTGGTGGCGCTGGCGACCGGCGGCATGGAGCTGGGCGCGATGAGCGCGATGTTCTACGGGTTCCGCGAGCGCGAGGAAATCCTGAAAGTCTTCGAATCGATCACCGGCCTGCGCATGAACCACGCCTATATCCGGCCCGGCGGCGTGGCCGTCGACCTCCCCGGTGATGCGATCGGCCAGCTGCGGGCGTTGATGGAGCTGCTGCCGAAACGGTTGAACGACTTGGAGGATCTGCTCAACGAGAACTACATCTGGAAGGCCCGCACGGTCGGTGTCGGGTATCTCGACCTCACCGGCTGCATCGCACTGGGCATCACCGGGCCCGTGCTGCGGTCCACCGGGTTGCCGCACGACCTGCGCAAGACCCAACCGTATTGCGGCTACGAGAACTACGAATTCGACGTCATCACCGACGACCGGTGTGATTCCTACGGCCGCTACATCATTCGCGTCAAGGAGATGCGCGAGTCACTGAAGATCGTCCAGCAGTGCATCGACCGCCTGGAGCCCGGGCCGGTGATGATCAGCGACAAGAAGCTGGCGTGGCCCGCCGACCTCAAAGTCGGACCCGACGGGCTCGGTAACTCCCCCGAGCACATCGCGAAGATCATGGGCCATTCGATGGAAGGCCTGATCCACCACTTCAAGCTCGTCACCGAGGGCATCCGGGTACCGGCCGGGCAGGTCTACGTGGCGGTGGAGTCGCCACGCGGTGAGCTCGGCGTCCACATGGTCTCCGACGGCGGCACCCGGCCCTACCGGGTGCACTACCGCGACCCGTCGTTCACCAATCTGCAAGCGGTGGCGGCGACGTGCGAAGGCGGCATGGTCGCCGACGCGATCGCGGCAGTGGCGTCGATCGATCCGGTCATGGGAGGGGTGGACCGCTAGGTGAGCGAAGTTTTCCTGGAACTCGGGCAACGGCCCGACGAAGCGGGCCCGCCGATCAACGGGCCCGCGGCATATCCCGACGACGTCACCGACCGGTTGACCGCCGACGCGGAACGCATCACCGCCCGCTACCCCGATGCGCGCTCGGCCCTGCTGCCATTGCTGCACCTGGTGCAGTCCGAGGACGGGTGCCTCACGCCCGCCGGAATCCGGTTCTGCGCAGAGCGACTCGGTCTGACCGATGCCGAGGTCACCGCGGTGGCGACGTTCTACTCGATGTACCGGCGCACCCCGACCGGCGATTACCTGGTGGGCGTGTGCACCAACACGTTGTGCGCGATCATGGGCGGTGACGCCATTCTCGATGCGCTGCAGCAGCATCTGGACATCCACGCCGGGCAGACCACGACCGACGGGCGCGTCACCCTCGAGCACATCGAGTGCAACGCCGCGTGCGACTACGCGCCCGTCGTCATGGTCAACTGGGAATTCTTCGACAACCAAACCCCCTCGTCTGCACGCGATCTGGTCGACGGGTTGCGCACCGGCAACCCGCCCGAACCGACCCGCGGCGCGCCGCTGTGCACCTTCCGCGAGACTGCCCGCACCCTGGCCGGACTCACCGACCCGCAGGTACCGGGCGGCGCACCCGGCGCGGCCACTCTGGCGGGGCTGCACCAGGCCCGGGAACTCGGGATGTCGCCGACGAATCCGGATGGGGCAGGCACATGACTCCGCTGACACCCGTGCTGAGCAGGTTCTGGGACGAACCCGAACCGTGGACGATGGAGACCTACCGCCGCCACGACGGCTACCGGGCGCTGGAGCGGGCGCTGGCGATGCCGCCCGACGATGTCATTGCGCTGGTCAAGGATTCGGGCCTGCGTGGCCGCGGTGGTGCCGGCTTCCCGACGGGCACGAAGTGGTCGTTCATCCCGCAGGGCACCGAGGGCGCCGGCGCCAAGCCGCACTACCTTGTGGTCAACGCCGACGAGTCCGAACCCGGCACCTGCAAAGACATCCCGCTGATGCTGACCACACCGCATTTCCTGGTCGAGGGCGTGATCATCGCGGCGTACGCGATCCGCGCCAAGCACGCCTTCATCTACGTTCGCGGCGAAGTCGTGCCGGTGTTGCGGCGTCTGCAGGCCGCCGTCGCCGATGCGTACGACGCCGGCTATCTGGGTTCGAACATCCTGAATTCGGGATTCGACCTGGAACTGACGGTGCACGCCGGTGCGGGTGCCTACATCTGCGGTGAGGAGACCGCGCTGCTGGATTCGCTGGAGGGCCGTCGCGGCCAGCCCCGGCTGCGTCCGCCGTTCCCCGCGGTGGCGGGCCTCTACGCCTGCCCCACCGTGGTCAACAACGTCGAATCCATCGCCAGCGTGCCGCCGATTCTGCTCAACGGAGTGGACTGGTTTCGGTCCATGGGCTCGGAGAAATCCCCGGGTTTCACGCTGTATTCGCTGTCGGGACATGTGAACAGGCCAGGACAGTACGAGGCGCCGCTGGGCATCACGCTGCGGGAGCTGCTCAACTATGCCGGTGGTGTGCGCACCGGTCACACGTTGAAGTTCTGGACTCCAGGCGGGTCCTCGACACCGCTGCTGACCACCGAACACCTCGATGTCCCACTGGATTACGAAGGCATGGCCTCCGTCGGGTCGATGCTCGGGACCAAGGCACTGCAGATCTTCGACGAGACCACCTGCGTGGTCCGCGCGGTGCGCCGCTGGATCGAGTTCTACGCCCACGAATCCTGCGGCAAGTGCACGCCGTGCCGCGAAGGCACCTACTGGCTGGCGCAGATCTACGCCCGGCTGGAAACCGGTGCGGCGACCGACGCCGACATCGACAAGCTGCTCGACATCTCCGACACCATCTTCGGGAAGTCGTTCTGCGCCTTGGGCGATGGCGCCGCGTCGCCGGTGATGTCGTCGATCAAGTATTTCCGCGACGAATATGTCGCGCACCTCGACGGCGGCTGTCCGTTCGATCCGCACACCTCGGCGTTGATGGCGACCGAAGAGGCGGGTGTGTAGATGTTTCTCACCGCGAGCAGTCCCCCGCAAGCGGGAGGGGCCCCCACGGTAGGTACCCGACACGCCGAGGTTGCGGGGACCTCAGTGTCTGTTCGCGCAAGGAAAGGGGGCCGCTCGTGACATTGGCTGAGCCGACCAAGGACACGCCGCCGGTGGAAATGGTGACGCTGACCATCGATGGCGACGAAATCAGTGTTCCGAAGGGAACATTGGTCATCCGCGCGGCCGAGCTGATGGGTATCCAGATCCCGCGGTTCTGTGACCACCCGCTGCTGGATCCGGTGGGCGCCTGCCGCCAATGCCTGGTCGAGGTCGAGGGACAGCGCAAGCCAATGGCGTCCTGCACCACGACCGTCACCCCGGACATGGTGGTGCGCACACAGTTCAGCTCCGAAGCGGCGGACAAGGCCCAGCGCGGTGTGATGGAACTGCTGTTGATCAACCATCCGCTCGACTGCCCGATCTGCGACAAGGGCGGGGAATGCCCGCTGCAGAACCAAGCCATGTCCAACGGGCGCCCGGAGACCCGGTTCACCGATGTCAAGCGCACGTTCCCCAAACCGATCAATGTCTCCGCCCAGGTGCTGCTGGACCGCGAACGCTGCGTGCTGTGCGCGCGGTGCACCCGATTCTCCGACCAGATCGCCGGTGATCCGTTCATTGCCCTGCTGGAACGCGGTGCGCTGCAACAGGTGGGGATCGCACCCGACGAGCCGTTCCAGTCCTACTTCTCCGGCAACACTGTGCAGATCTGCCCGGTCGGGGCATTGACCGGCACCGCCTACCGGTTCCGCGCCCGGCCTTTCGACCTGGTGTCGAGCCCCAGCGTGTGTGAGCACTGTGCATCGGGGTGCGCCCAGCGCACCGACCACCGCCGCGGAAAAGTCCTGCGCCGCTTGGCCGGTGACGACCCCGAGGTCAACGAGGAATGGAACTGCGACAAGGGCCGGTGGGCGTTCACCTACCCGACCGTCGGCGACCGCATCACCACCCCGCTGCTGCGTGACGACAACGGCGCCCTGCGGCCGGCCTCCTGGTCGGAGGCCCTCACCGTGGCGGGGGGCGGCCTGTTGGCGGCGGGCGGCAACACCGCGGTCCTGGTGGGCGGACGCAGCACAGTGGAAGACGCCTACGCCTACTCGAAGTTCGCCCGAATGGTGCTCGGCACCAACGACATCGACTTCCGAGCCCGCGACCACTCCGCGGAGGAGGCCGACTTCCTCGCCACCGCCGTGGCGGGCAGACCGATGACGCTGCGCTACGCCGACCTGGAAACCGCGCCGACCGTCCTGCTGGCGGGCTTCGAACCCGAAGAGGAATCACCGATCGTCTTCCTGCGGCTCCGCAAGGGAGCCCGCAAGCACAGGGTGCGAGTAGTGGCGCTGGCGCCGTTCGCCACCCGTGGCCTGGAAAAGATGGCCGGAACGCTGATCGCCACCGTCCCCGGCGCCGAGGCCGCCGCGCTCGACGCGCTGACCGGCGATGCGCGGCTGCGCGAACAGGGTGCGGTCATCCTGATCGGTGAACGGCTCGCCGGCTCGCCAGGCGCACTGTCGGCGGCCGCCCGACTGTCCGCCGCCACCGGCGCCCGGCTGGCCTGGATTCCGCGGCGAGCCGGGGAACGCGGCGCCGTGGAGGCCGGTGCCCTCCCGAACCTGCTGCCCGGCGGCCGTCCGGTCACCGATCCGCAGGCCCGCGCACAGGCCGAACAGGCCTGGAGCTCCGGCGAGCTGCCGAGCACCCCGGGCCGGGACACCACTGCGATCCTGACCGCGGCGGCCGACGGCCGGCTGGGCGCCCTGCTCGTCGGCGGTGTCGAACTCGATGATCTTCCTGACCCGGCTCTTGCGGTGTCCGCGCTGCGCGCGACCCCGTTCGTCGTGAGCCTGGAACTGCGGGAAAGCGCGGTGACCCAACTGGCCGATGTGGTGTTCCCGGTCGCACCCGTGGTCGAGAAGGCCGGCGCATTCGTCGACTGGGAGGGCCGCATCAGGCCGTTCGAACCGTCATTGCGCACGAACGCAATTCCCGATCTGCGGGTCCTGCACTACCTCGCCGACGAGATCGGCGTCGACCTGGGAATGTCGAGCGCTGCGGCCGCCGACGCCGAGTTGGCCACCCTGGGCTCGTGGTCCGGGCCACGAGCCGACGCACCGTCGGTGCCGCCCGCCGCGCAGGCCGAGCCGGGCCCCGGGCAGGCGGTCCTCGCGAGTTGGCGCATGCTGCTGGACTCCGGGCGACTGCAGGACGGTGAACCCTATCTGGCAGGCACAGCACCGACGCCGGTGGTTCGACTGTCGGCCGCGACTGCCGCTGAAATCGGTGTGGCCCATGGCGATCCGGTGACCGTCCGGACCGACCGCGGTACGGTCACCCTGCCGCTGGCGGTGACCGCGATGGCCGACCGGGTGGTCTGGCTGCCACTGCACTCCCCCGGCTCGGCGGTGTATCGACAGCTGGGCGCATCCGCCGGAGCCATCGTGTCGATCGGAGCCGGATCATGACATATCCCGACCCCACCCTGTTCGGTCATGATCCGTGGTGGCTGATCCTCGCCAAGTCGCTGGCGATCTTCGTGTTCCTGTTGCTGACGGTGTTGACCGCCATCCTCGTCGAACGCAAAGTGCTGGGCCGCATGCAGATGCGGCCCGGCCCCAACCGCGTCGGCCCCTGGGGTCTGTTGCAGTCGCTCGCCGACGGCATCAAGCTGGCGCTCAAAGAGGGCCTCACCCCCGCCGGCGTGGACAAGCCCATCTACCTACTGGCGCCGGTGATCTCGGTGATCCCCGCGTTCATGGCGTTCGCGGTGATCCCGATGGGCGGCGCGGTGTCGGTGTTCGGACACCGCACACCGCTGCAGCTGACCGACCTCCCGGTCGCGGTGCTCTACGTGCTGGCCGTCACCTCCATCGGGGTCTACGGAATCGTGCTGGCCGGATGGGCATCGGGCTCCACCTACCCGCTGCTGGGCGGCCTGCGGTCCAGCGCCCAGGTGATCTCGTACGAGATCGCGATGGCGCTCTCGTTCGCCGCGGTGTTCCTCTACGCCGGCACCATGTCCACCTCGGGGATCGTCGCGGCTCAGGACCGCACCTGGTACGTGTTCGTGCTGCTGCCGTCGTTCGTGGTGTACGTGACCTCGATGGTCGGCGAAACCAACCGTGCGCCTTTCGATCTGCCCGAGGCCGAGGGCGAACTCGTCGGCGGCTTCCACACCGAGTACTCGTCACTGAAATTCGCGATGTTCATGCTCGCCGAATACGTCAACATGACCACCGTCTCGGCGCTGGCCACCACCATGTTCCTCGGCGGATGGCATGCCCCCTTCCCGTTCAACATGATCGACGGCGCCAACAGCGGATGGTGGCCGCTGCTGTGGTTCACCGCCAAGGTGTGGACCTTCATGTTCATCTACATCTGGCTGCGGGCCACCCTGCCGCGGCTGCGCTACGACCAGTTCATGGCGCTCGGCTGGAAAGTTCTGATCCCGGTGTCGCTGGTCTGGATCATGGTCGTGGCCGTCACCCACAGCCTGCGCACGCACGGTTATCAAGGCTGGGCCACCGGCCTGATCAGCGCGGCCGTCATCATCGTCCTGCTGCTCGCGGTGGTGCTGTGGAAGTCGTTGCGGCGCAGAAGTCTCCCGCCGCCACCCGAGCAGAGCGCCGGAGCGTATCCCGTCCCGCCGCTCCCGTCCGTCAGGAAGGAGACGGCCGATGCCTAAGTTCCTCGACGCGCTGGCCGGTTTCGCGGTCACGTTCGGCTCGATGTTCAAAAAGCCGATCACCGAAGAGTATCCAGAGAAACCCGGGCCCGTCGCGCCCCGATATCACGGTCGCCACCAGCTCAACCGGTATCCCGACGGATTGGAAAAGTGCATCGGCTGCGAATTGTGCGCGTGGGCCTGCCCGGCCGACGCCATCTTCGTGGAGGGCGCCGACAACCTGCCCGGCGAGCGTTTCTCCCCGGGTGAGCGCTACGGGCGGGTGTACCAGATCAACTATCTGCGCTGCATCGGCTGCGGGTTGTGCATCGAGGCGTGCCCGACTCGGGCGCTGACCATGACCAACGACTACGAAATGGCCGACGACAACCGCGCCGACCTCATCCTGGGCAAGGACAAACTGCTGGCGCCGTTGCAGCCGGGCATGTTGGCGCCGCCGCACGACATGGCCCCGGGCAGCACCGATGAGGACTACTACCTGGGCAAGATCACGCCTTGTACCGAGGACGCCCGATGACGCCCGAATTGCTCGCGGCGGCCACCGACGCAGCCACCAGGACCTCGACGTCGGAGGCCGTGGTGTTCTGGATTCTCGGCGCGGTCGCGGTGCTCGGAGCGATCGGTGTGGTGGCTGCGCCCAAGGCCGTGTATTCGGCGGTGTTCCTGGCCTCGACCATGATCGCCCTGGCGGTGCTCTACGTCGCCCAGGATGCGCTGTTCCTCGGCGTGGTGCAGGTGGTCGTCTACACCGGTGCGGTGATGATGCTGTTCCTGTTCGTCCTGATGCTCATCGGTGTCGACCTGACGGAGTCGCTGGTGGAAACCCTGCGCGGGCAACGGGTCGCGGCACTGATCGCCGGGTTGGGCTTCGGCATCCTGCTGATCGGTGGTATCGGCAACGTGTCGGCGGTGGGTTTCACCGGACTCGCACAGGCCAACAGCGCCGGCAACGTGCAGGGCCTGGCGGCGCTGATCTTCACCCGGTACCTGTGGGCGTTCGAGCTCACCAGTGCCCTGCTGATCACGGCCGCGCTCGGCGCCATGGTGCTTGCGCACCGGGAACGCTTCGAACGCCGAAAAACCCAGCGGGAATTGGCGATCGAACGCTTCCAGGCCGGTGGGCGGCCGACGCCGCTGCCCAATCCCGGCGTCTACGCGCGCCACAATGCCGTCGACATCCCGGCGCGGCTGCCCGACGGCTCGGACGCCGTGCTGTCGGTGAGTGCCATTCTGCCGCAGCGCAGCGTGGCGGCTGACGCGGAGAGGGAGCGCTAGATGGATCTACGGACGCGAGGAGCATAATGGATCCCGCGAATTACCTTTATTTGTCTGCTCTGCTGTTCACCATCGGTGCGGCCGGAGTGTTGTTGCGGCGCAACGCTATCGTCATGTTCATGTGCGTGGAGTTGATGCTCAACGCGGCGAACCTGGCGTTCGTGACGTTCTCCCGCATGCACGGTCATCTCGATGGTCAGGTGGTGGCGTTCTTCACCATGGTCGTCGCCGCCTGCGAGGTGGTGATCGGCCTGGCCATCATCATGACCATCTTCCGCACCCGGCACTCGGCCTCGGTCGACGACGCCAGTCTGCTGAAACACTAAGGGCGCCATGACACTTCCTATCTGGTTGCTGATCGCCTTCCCAGCCGCGGGGGCAGCGATCCTGCTGTTGGCAGGGCGCAGATCGGACCGCTGGGGCCACCTGCTGGGATGTGCCGCATCGATCGCCGCGTTCGTGGTGGGCGCGGTGCTGTTCACCGGAATGCTGGGCCGGACAGGCGAAGCGCGGGGTCTGCACGAATCGTTGTTCTCCTGGGTGCCGGTGGCCGGGCTGCAGGTCGACTTCGGTTTGCAGCTCGATCAGCTGTCCGTGTGCTTCGTGCTGTTGATCACCGGCGTCGGCTCGCTGATCCACATCTACTCGATCGGGTACATGGCCGAAGATCCTGACCGGCGACGGTTTTTCGCGTACCTGAACCTGTTTCTGGCGGCCATGCTGTTGCTGGTGTTGGCCGACAACTACCTCGGGCTCTACGCGGGCTGGGAAGGCGTCGGCCTGGCCTCCTACCTGCTCATCGGGTTCTGGTCGTACAAGCCGTCGGCGGCGACCGCGGCCAAGAAGGCATTCGTCGTCAACCGGGTCGGCGACATGGGTCTGGCGATCGCGTTGATGATCATGTTCGCCTCCATTGGCTCCATCTCGTTCGTCGGCGTGTTCTCCGCCGCGCCCGGGGTGAGCCAACCGGCCCTGACGGCCATCGGGCTGCTGCTGTTGCTGGGGGCGTGCGGCAAGTCCGCGCAGGTGCCGCTGCAGTCCTGGCTTGGCGACGCGATGGAGGGCCCGACGCCGGTGTCGGCGCTGATCCACGCGGCCACCATGGTCACCGCGGGCGTGTACCTGATCGTGCGGTCTGGCCCCATCTTCGATCTGACACCGGCCGCGCAGACCGGCGTCGTCATCGTCGGCGCCGTCACGCTGTTGTTCGGCGCGATCATCGGGTGCGCCAAGGACGACATCAAGAAGGCCCTCGCCGCGTCGACCATGAGCCAGATCGGCTACATGGTGCTCGCGGCCGGGCTCGGCCCGGCCGGATACGCCTTCGCCATCATGCACCTGCTCACCCATGGGTTCTTCAAGGCCGGGCTGTTCCTCGGTGCCGGCTCGGTCATGCACGCCATGAACGACGAGGTGAACATGCGCCGCTACGGCGGGCTCCGCAAGGCCCTACCGGTCACGTTCGCCACATTCGGGCTCGGCTACCTCGCGATCATCGGGGTGCCTCCGCTGGCCGGGTTCTTCTCCAAGGACGGCATCATCGAAGCCGCACTCGGCGCGGGTGGTGTCCGTGGTGTGATCCTCGGTGGCGCAGCGATTCTCGGCGCCGGGATCACCGCGTTCTACATGACGCGGGTGATGCTGATGACATTCTTCGGCGAACCGCGCTGGGCTGCAGATGCTCATCCCCACGAGGCACCGGCCGTCATGACCTGGCCGATGATCCTGCTCGCGGTCGGCTCGGTGGTGTCCGGCGGCGCCCTGGCCATCGGTGGGACGTTGTCGCACTGGCTGGAACCGGTCGTCGGCAGGCATGAGGCCGAGCACGGCCTGCCCGCATGGGTGGTCACCGTCGTCGTCCTGGCGGTGGTGGCCGTCGGCATCGTCATCGCCTACCGCATGTATGCGCGGCAACCGGTTCCGGAACAGGTTCCGGCCGGATCGGCGCTCACAGTGGCCGCCCGCCGCGACCTCTACGGCGACGCGTTCAACGAGGCGGTGTTCATGCGAGGTGGGCAGACGTTGACGGCGGCCCTGGTCGAGGTCGACGACAAAGGTGTGGATGGGGCGGCCACCGGGCTGGCCGCTCTGGTCAGCAGAACCTCCGACCGGTCCCGACAATGGCAGACGGGCTTTGCCCGGTCCTACGCGCTGTCGATGCTCGCCGGCGCGGCGCTCGTGGTGGCGGCGATCCTGGCGGTGCGGCTGTGGTGAACACCTTTCCGTGGCTGACGGTGCTCTGGGCGGTCCCGACGATCGGCGCCGCGATCGTGATCCTCATCCCGGCCGGGCAGCGGGTGCTGGCCAAATGGCTCGCACTGGCCGTGTCGGTGGTGGGACTCGGGGTGGCTGTGGTGCTCGCGGTCGGCTTCGACCCTGCCGGCAAGCAGTACCAGTTCGTCGAATCCCATCCGTGGATACCGTCTTTCGGGACCGGATATATCCTCGGTGTCGACGGGATCGCCCTGGCGCTGGTGGTGCTCACTGCGGTTTTGATGCCACTTTTGATCATCGCGGGTTGGAACGATGCCACCGACCGGACAGGGCTGGCCGGCCGTTCGGTGCAGGCGTATCTCGCCCTGATGCTGGCTGTCGAGGGCATGGTGTTCATGTCTCTGGTGGCCCTGGACATCCTGCTGTTCTACGTGTTCTTCGAGGCCATGCTGATCCCGATGTACTTCCTCATCGGCGGCTTCGGGGGTGAGAACAGGTCCCGTGCAGCAGTGAAGTTCCTGCTGTACAACCTCTTCGGTGGCCTGGTCATGCTCGCCGCGGTGATCGGACTGTACGTGGTGACCGCGCAGAGCGACGTCTTCGGGTCCGGGACCTTCGATTTCCGGGCGATCGTCGAGGCAGTGGCGTCGGGTCGACTCGTGCTCAGCCCCGCCGTCGGCAGCTTCCTGTTCCTGAGTTTCATGTTCGCGTTCGCCGTCAAGGCCCCGCTGTGGCCGTTCCACCGCTGGCTGCCCGACGCCGCGGTGGAGGCCACTCCGGCCAGCGCGGTGTTGATGATGGCGATCATGGACAAGGTCGGCACGTTCGGCATGCTGCGCTACTGCCTGCCGTTGTTCCCCGACGCGGCAACCTATTTCCGGCCCGTCATCATCACGCTGGCGGTGATCGGCATCGTGTACGGCGCGGTGCTGGCGATCGGACAGGTCGACGTGATGCGGCTCATCGCCTACACGTCGATATCGCACTTCGGCTTCATCATCCTGGGCATCTTCGTGATGACCAGTCAGGGCCAGTCCGGGTCGACGCTGTACATGATCAACCACGGGATCTCCACGGCTGCGCTGTTCCTCATCGCCGGATTCCTGGTGTCGCGGCGCGGTTCCCGGTTGATCGCCTCCTACGGCGGGGTGCAGAAGGTGGCGCCTGTCCTTGCCGGCACCTTCCTGGTGGCCGGCCTCGCGACCCTGTCACTGCCCGGCCTGGCCCCGTTTATCAGCGAATTCCTGGTCCTCATCGGCACATTCACCCGCTACCCGGTGTTGGCGGTGTTCGCCGCGACCGCCCTGGTGCTCTCGGCGGTCTACATCCTGTGGACCTACCAGCGGATGATGACCGGACCGGTCCGTGAGGACGACGGCGACGGCACCGACGCTGTGCGTAATCTGCGGGATCTGGTTCCTCGCGAGCTCGCCGTGGTGGCACCGCTGATCGCGCTGTTGCTGGTGCTCGGGATCTATCCCAAACCCGCGCT
The DNA here is from genome assembly GCF_002157835.1 of Mycobacterium dioxanotrophicus. Lineage (NCBI taxonomy): Bacteria > Bacillati > Actinomycetota > Actinomycetes > Mycobacteriales > Mycobacteriaceae > Mycobacterium > Mycobacterium dioxanotrophicus. Next base: position 5,144,017 of record NZ_CP020809.1, read on the forward strand.
CGACGTGATCAATCCCGCTGTCCACCACACCCTGACGATCATGGGCCAGACCGATCCCGTACCGAGCGCACCGCCGACCGTGGCGGAAGGGAGCCGCTGACATGGTGACACCCAGCATCGAATACGGCTTGCTCTCCCCCATGCTGATCGTCTTCGGCGTGGCGGTCGCCGGTGTTCTCGTGGAGGCTTTCGCGCCGCGGCGCAGCCGCTACCCGGTTCAGGTGACCCTCGCGCTCGGCGGGCTCATCGCCGCGATCGGCGCGGTGGGGCTGCTGGCGCGCGACCTGCACGGCACTCCCGGCCGGGCCGCGGTGCTCGGCGCCGTCATGCTCGATCCGCCGGCGCTGTTCCTGCAGGCCACCATCGCCCTGGTCGGCATTCTCGGGATCCTGCTGATCGCCGAGCGCCAGATCGGCAGTCAAAGCGGTGACAGCGCACGGGGTCTGGACGGTTTCACCCCGCAGGCCTCGGCGGTCGCGGGCAGTGTGGCCGAGCAGTTGGCGACCCGCGCAGGGGTCATGCAGACCGAGGTGTTTCCGCTGACCATGCTGGCCATCGGCGGCATGCTGCTGTTCCCGGCCGCCAACGATCTGCTCACCATGTTCATCGCGCTGGAAGTGCTGTCGTTGCCGCTGTATCTGCTGTGCGGGCTGGCGCGGCGGCGGCGGTTGCTATCCCAGGAAGCGGCGCTGAAGTACTTTCTGCTCGGGGCGTTTTCGTCAGCGTTCTTCTTGTACGGCGCGGCGATGCTGTACGGCTACTCCGGCACGTTGACGCTGCCGGGTATCGCCGACGCGGTAGCCACCGGCAGCGGGCACACGTCGCTGGCGCTGATCGGCATCGGCCTGCTGTTGGTCGGGCTGCTGTTCAAAGTGGGTGCGGTGCCGTTCCATTCGTGGATTCCGGACGTGTATCAAGGGGCGCCGACGGCCATCACGGCGTTCATGGCGGCCGCCACGAAGATCGCGGCCTTCGGTGCCACGCTGCGCATCTTCTATGTCGCACTACCGCAATTGCGCGCCGACTGGCGCCCGGTGCTGTGGGCGATCGCGATCCTGACCATGGTGATCGGCACCATCACCGCCGTCACCCAGACGGACGTCAAACGCATGCTGGCGTACTCGGCCGTCGCGCATTCGGGCTTCATCCTCACCGGTGTGATCGCCGCGAATCCGGCCGGGGTGTCGTCGACGCTGTTCTACCTGTTCGCCTACGGTTTCAGCACGGTCGGCGCGTTCGCGGTGGTCGGCCTGGTCCGCGACGACACGGGCGAGGAGGCGACGGCCATGTCCCGGTGGGCCGGGTTGGGACGACGCTATCCGGTTGTCGGCGTGGTGTTTTCCCTGTTCCTGCTGGCGTTTGCCGGTATCCCGCTGACCAGTGGGTTCGTCAGCAAGTTCGCGGTGTTCAAGGCGGCCGGTCAGGGCGGGGCCATCCCACTGGTGATCGTCGGCGTGATCGCCAGCGCCGTCGCCGCGTACTTCTACGTGCGGGTGATCGTGTTGATGTTTTTCACCGATCCTCCTGATGATGCCCCGGACGTGGTGGTGCCGAGCGGCCCGACGATGACCGTCGTGGCCGTCACCGCGGTAGTGACCTTCGCCCTCGGTGCGCTCCCGCAGCCGCTGCTGGATCTCGCCAACAACGCCGAGGCCTTCCTGCGCTGACTTTTCCCGCTGGCTTTCCCCGGCGAACAGACGCCGGGGTACGCGACACGCCGCACTTCCGGTACCGCAGTGTCTGCTCGCGCGTTAAGGCAACAGACCCACCTGGCGGTAGGCGGCCTCCAGGTAGTGTTTCATCTGCTTGACGGTCGGCGGGTCTGGTTGCAGCACACGGTAGGTCACCCCGCCGGCGAGCATGTCGACGAGCACGTCCAGATCGGCGTCGGGTGCGATCCGGCCGTCGGCCTGGGCCCGGTGCAGCATCGCGATGGCCAACTGTCGGCGAGGCTGGATGTAGTGCGTCCAATAGGTCTGCATCAACGATGGGTGGGTCACCGCCGAACCGTAGATCTGGGCGACCAGGGCACGAAAGCGCGGATCGGCTGCCGTCCGGGCGGCGGCGGTGATGTTGTGCTTGACGAGCTGATGCGTTGGTGTGGCAGCGATCTCGTCATGGGTCGGCCAGGTGACGTCGGCGGTGACGAGTGTTTCGATCGCGTCGGCGACCAATGCCTCTTTCGTCGACCATCGTCGATAGAGCGTCGGTTTCCCGACGCCGGCACGCTTGGCGATCTGTTCCATGCTCATCGCGGAAATGCCTTGCTCGATGAACAGGTCCAGGGCGGCAGTGAGGATCGCGGTGTGGACAGCCGGGTCGCGGGGGCGTCCGCGGGCCGCGGTCATCGCACGCGCCCGGTGGCCAGCGCCCGGGTCAGCCAGCTGTCGAGCTGCTCGGGATCCGTTCCGCGCCAGGCCAGATGGCCGTCGGGGCGGACGAGGTACACCTCAGATCGACCGGCCTGGTGCAGGATGGTCACCCGATCGGCCAGATGAGCCCGCACGACGCCGCATGCTGCCGATTCGGTAGTGGAGATCAGCACCCAATGTCCGCGCAGCTGCGGGTAGAGCCGCACCGGGCTGCCATCAGGTGCCGCGTACGTACCGTCCGGGACGCGGTCGCCGGGTCTGGGCTTGTCCGCCAAAGGAAGTGACCTTTCGGCCAGCGGACCCTTGCGGTAGCTCACCCACAGCTGCGACGTCTGGTAGGTGATCCAGCGTTGCACGGCAGGCAGATTGAGTAGGGGCACCGCGATCCGGTCCCTGACGAACCGGCCCACCGGCCGCTGGGTGATGTTCACCTTGGTGACCGCACTGGTACTGCGCAGCACGTCGGTGGCCAGTGGGCGACGTTCGGCCTCGTAACTGTCCAGCAGCGGTTGTTCCGCCACTCCGTAGATCACCAAAGCCAACTTCCACGCGAGGTTTTCGGCATCGCCGAGCCCGGTCAGCATGCCCTGCCCGCCGAACGGCGCATGGGTGTGCGCGGCGTCGCCCGCGATGAGAACACGCCCTCGGCGGTAGGTGTCCGCCAGCCTGCGGTGCACGGTGAACATCGACAGCCACTCGGCGTCGGTCACCCGCACGGTCCGCCCGGTTCGCTCGGGCAGTAATCGTCGCAGCCGCTGCAGGATCTCATCGTCGGCCGCATCACCGGCCATATCGGGGTCGTAGGCGATGATGCGCCAGATGCCGTCGGGCATCGGCATGGCCCCGACCATGCCGTCGGGGTGGATCCAGCCCGTGGTGCCCGACCGGTCGAGATCCCAGTCGAGTCGCACGTCGGCCAGCAGGAAGCGTTCGCTGAGTCGTACACCGGGGAAGCCGATCCCGGCGCGGCGCCGGGTGGTGCTGGCGGCACCGTCGCAGCCGACGAGCCAGGCCGCGCGGGCCGTCGTACCGTCTCCGAGGGTCGCCACGACACCGCCGGCGTCCTGCCGCAGCCCGCTCAGCGGGGTCGACCAGTCCACCGCACCGCCCAGCTCGGCGAGCCGGTCCCGCAGCGCAGCTTCAACGGTGGCCTGCGAGATGACCATCGGCGGTGCGGCTGAACGGATTCCGGGATCGCCGAACCGCACCCGCAGGACCGGTTTGTCTCCGAGGTAGGTGGTGATCCGCATGGCACGCACCGCCTGCTGGGGCAAGTCGCCGAGCGCTGCGATGCGGTCGAGTACCTCCGAGCCCCGCGCGTGCACGAAGTTGGCCCGCGATGTCGTCGCCGGCCCGTCGGCCTTGTCGACGATGCGCACCGGCACACCGTGGCTCAGCAAGCCGCAGGCCAAGGCCAGTCCGGTAGGGCCTGCGCCGGCGATGAGCACCTGCGAGTCAGCCATGATCCTCACTTCAATAACGAAACGGTACCGTAATTAAAATACACCCCGCCGGCGACGCCCGCTAGATTCAGTTCATGGCGCCAGAGATCCTCACCTGCAGCGATCACGGTTCGGTCCGGATCCTCACAATGAATCGACCGGACGCGCGAAATGCATTGAGCCGTGCGCTCATCGAAGCCCTCTATGCCGCGCTCGACGCTGCCGACGCCGATGAACAGGTGCGGGCCGTGGTGCTGACCGGCGCTGATCCGGCGTTCTGCGCAGGCGTCGACCTCAAGGAGGCGCAATCACTCGGCACGGCGTACTTCGATGAATTCCGCGCCAACAACTGCATCACCCGCACCGGCGAGATGCGCACCCCGATCATCGGCGCGATCAACGGGGCGACCTTCACCGGCGGCCTCGAAATGGCGCTGGGCTGCGACTTTCTGATCGCCTCCGAGCGGGCGGTGTTCGCCGACACCCACGCCCGCGTCGGAATCCTGCCGGGCGGTGGGATGACCGCCCGACTGCCCCACCTCGTCGGCGCGGCGATGGCCCGTCGGTTGTCGATGACCGGCGAGGTACTCGACGCCGCGACGGCACTGCGGGTGGGACTGGTCACCGAGGTGGTCCAGCACGATCGGCTGCTGTCCCGCGCCTTGGAACTGGCCGGGCAGATCACCGAGGTGCCCGGCCCGGTCATGGCCGGCCTCAAAGAGATCTATGGCCGCGGGGCCACGACGGTCGTCGGACCCGCGCTGGCGGCCGAACAAGCTGTCAGTTCCGCCCAACAGCACGACTTCGACGCGCTCGGCGACCGATATCGCGCTGTGGCCCAACGCAACCGGGATCAGATCGAGAGTTAGACGCCGCGCTCCACGGGCAGCAGTCCACGATCCACGGCGGCCACCAGAGCAGCATGGTCGGCCTCGGTCTGGTCGGCGTAACGCCGGGCGAACAGGCACAGCGCCTGGTCCACTCGGTCGGAGCAGCCCATGTAGCCGGCGATCATCGACGCACCACTCGTGCGGGCGTGGCCTTTCGCGAGCAATTGTCCGACGACCCCCGCGTAGTCGGTGAGTGCGGCCGCGTCGATGGCATCCAGGGGAATGGTGCCTTTCATGTTGCGGAACTGCCGCACGTAGTACTGCCGACCGTCCATGCTGGTCCAGCCCAGCAGCGGATCGCTGACGGTCTGCAGCGCCTGCTGATACTCCACCACCCGCTGCCCCTGGTGGGCGTGCCAGGCCGATTCGCCGTGCACATACCGCGCGAGCACCGACCGGCGGGCCTGTTTGAGCTGCAGGAAGATCACGTCGTCAGCCGTCGAGCCTTCGAGCAGTGCCACATAGGCTCGCAATCCGACACTGCCGACCCCGACCACCTTGTGCGCGACGTCGACCAGCGTGTACCCACCGAGCATGCGACGCCAGTGCGGGGCCAACGTGCACAGGTACTCGTCGAGCGCCTCGGCGAGCTGATCAGCGTCCGGTTCGGACAGCCGGGTGATCAGCGGGGGCTCCTCGACCAGCCGGCGTACTCCCGCGACCTCCTCGGTGAACCGGGGCAGGGCGCGGTCGCTCGTGCGGTTGCGGGCCCGCTTGGTGGCGCGGTTCACCTCGTCCTGCAGCTTGCCCCCAGCCTCGGCGGCCAGCTCGTCGGCGCCGATCCGCTGGAACGACCGCGCGAACAGCGGTTGATCGGCCAGCCAGCGAATTTGCTTGCGGTAGGACGCAACACAGGCTTGCACCGAGGTGGCGCACTGCTCTTCACTGGCGCCGTTGTGCCGGCCCGCGACCCAGATGCTGGCCACCAACCGACGCAGATCCCATTCCCAGCCACCGGGATGGGCCTCGTCGAAATCGTTGAGATCGATGACCAGGTCCCGCTCCGGCGACGCGTAGAACCCGAAATTGCCCAGATGCGCGTCACCGCAGACGACCGGGTTGATGCCGGTGCTCGGAAGGTGCGCGACGTCCTCGGCCATGACCACCGCCGAACCACGGAGAAAGCCGTACGGCGACGCGACCATGCGACCGACCCGCACTGGGATGAGCCGATCGACGCGGCCCTCGTGGCTGATGGTGATCAACTGGACCGGGTCGGGTCGTCCGATGCGCAGATCCCAATCTGCCAGCGTGCGACGCGGAACTCGTTTCCGCAGCCCCTTACCGATCGCGTACCGCTCGGCACGCGACACCGGTCGGTGCCGCAGCGACTGGTAGGAGGTGCTGTCGACCTCGGCCAGCACAGTGTGGCCGCTGCCGTTGGTCCGTGAAGCGCTGATCACAGGCTGATGGTACGACTCACCGTGTACGGCCGGGTTCGATGATGGTCATCCCGGGGCCCGTCGGTGCGTCCATGGCGGCCAGCGCCGCACCCGCCTCGTCGAGTCCCACCACCCGGGTCACCAACCGTTCCGGGTCCAGCGCGCCGGTTGCGAGGAGTGCGAGCATCGCCGGATAGTCCACGGCGGGCATGCCGTGCGAGCCGAGGACCGCGAGCTCTTGGGCGATCACGCGATCCATGGGCAGGGCGGTCTGCGCCGCGTCGCCGAGCAGCAAACCCACCTGGACATGCCGACCGCGACGGCGCAGTGCGGACACCGAGGTCGCCGCGACGGCGGGGTGGCCGATGGCGTCGACTCCGATGTGCGCACCTCCCCCGGTGCGATGGATGACTTCGGTTGCGACATCGTCGATCTCAGAGCCGTCGATCAGTACGTCGGCGCCGAGTGCACCGGCCGTGGCGAGGGCTTCTGGGCTGCGGTCGACGGCAACGACGTTGGCGCCGAACGCTTTCGCGATCATCACCGCCGACAGGCCGACGCCCCCGCAGCCATGGATCGCGACCCACTGACCGGCCTGTACCGCGCCATGGGTGACCACGGCACGAAACGACGTGGCGAACCGGCATCCCAGTGCCGCCGCCGCGACGAACGAAACCGTATCCGGCAGCCGCACCAGGTTGGTCTGCGCGCGTGGCACAGCCACCCGCTGAGCGAAGGATCCCGGCAGGGTGAAGCCGGGCTGCAGTTGGTCGGGGCACACCTGCGCGTCGCCGGCCACGCAGAACTCACACCGCCCACAACCCAGCACGAACGGCACCGTGACGCGGTCTCCGACCTGCCAGCCGGTGACATCCGCGCCGATCGCAGCGATCGTCCCGGCGAACTCGTGTCCAGGGATGATGGGCAGTTCGACTGGATCGTGACCGCGCCAGGCATGCCAGTCCGAACGGCACACGCCGGTGGCGGCCACTTCGACGACTACACCGTCGGGAGGGCATTCGGGAGCGCCGACATCGACAACTGCAGGCAGCACTCCGACCTCGGGATACACCACGGCTCGCACACGTCGATGGTAGGCGGGCCGGGCCCTCGCTCAGTGGTGTCGCTTGAGAATGAAATCCACGGCGCGTCCGCCGACCGCCTCCCGCACCGGGGTCGTCATCTCCACCTGGCGGCGGGCCTGTTCGACGACGGGCGTGTGCGGGTCGAGCACAGACAGGTAAACCTCATGGGCAGCAAGCGATTCGACCGCCCGCTCGGTGTAACCGTCCACCGCCTCGCAGTGCGTCGGCTCGGGCCCGTTCTCGAACAGCCAGGCCGGCGGCTCGACCAAACTATCAAACGCCGCCGCGACCGCGTGCGAGAACTCGATGTGGTCCCGCTGGTTGGGCGCGTCGGGCGCCCAACTCGCGCCGCTGTAGATGGTGACGACGACGTCGGGGTGCAAGGACGCCACGGTCGTGGCGATCTTGGCGCGCAGCTCGGGGGTGTCACGAATGTCGCTGTCCGGAAAGTCCCAGAACGCCACGTCACTGACCCCGACCAGAGCCGCCGACCGGCGCTGCTCCACTTCCCGTAACGGTCCGGTCTGCTCGGGCGGCATGCCGGCGATCCCCCGCTCGCCACGGGAGGCCAGGGCGTAATGCACGGTCTTGCCGGAATCAGTCCACTTGGCGACGGCCGCGCCGATGCCGTACTCGGGATCGTCCGGGTGAGGCACCAGCACGAGTGCGATCTGCCAGTCCGTGGGGAACGGTTGCTCGCTCATGATCCCAGTGTCGGTCTTTGACGACGGTTCATGTCAACCGATCGTCACACCGTGCACCACGATCGCGGTGGTCTGGGCCACCCATTCGTCATCGAGGTCGCTGCCCGGCCACAACAGCATTCTCAGCATGGTCGCCCCGCCGATGATCTCCACGAGCCGGTCCGGGTCGACGTCGGCGTGCACCTCACCGCGGGTGATGCCGTCGTCCACCCGGTCGCGCACCGCCGCGAACATCCCGGTGAAGCGGGCCATCACCCGTGCGTTGAGCTCGGGGTCGGCGGCCACGTCGGCGACCAGCCCGGGCAGAGCGGCACGCACCACCGGGCTGGTGAACACGTCGCGTGCGGCGCTGATCATGGCGCGCACGTCGGCGGCGACGTCGCCTGCCGGGGTGGCCAGCGCGCTCGGCGCCGCGGGGAACGCGGCCTCGTGCACGAGCTCGGCTTTGCTCGACCACCTCCGGTAGAGCGCCGTCTTGGTGGTCTTTGCGCGTTCGGCGACGGCGGCCATGGTGACGGCCGAATAACCGATTTCCACAAGCAGATCCGCGGTGGCGCGCAGTATGGCAGCGTCGATGCGCGGGTCGCGGGGGCGCCCGGCGCCCGAAACCTTGCCATTCGAAGACGGGTCTGCTTTCATAACGCTACCCACAGTATCGTAATTACGTCGGGAAGGAAAAGCTTGTGGCCGCTGAACGGGCCGTAGAGGACGTCGACCGACTGCAACGGTCCAGTCGGGACACCAGCGATCTGCCCGCGGTGATGTCGCAGTGGCTGTCGACGGTGATGCCCGGCGGTGTGGCACCGGAGATCACCGTGGAAAGCGGCGTCGACTCCAACGGAATGTCCTCGGAGACCATCATTCTCACGGGCCGGTGGACCGAGGACGGCGAAGCCAGACAACAGCAGTGGGTGGCCCGCGTGGCGCCCAGCGACGACGACGTGCCCGTGTTTCCGGCGTACCGACTGGGCGATCAGTTCGAGGTGATGCGGCTCGCCCGCGAGCTGACCGATGTCCCGGTACCCGTGGTGCGCTGGCTGGAACCCACCGGCGAGGTGCTGGGCCGGCCGTTCTTCCTGATGGACCGGGTCGACGGGGTGGTCCCTCCTGACGTCATGCCCTACACGTTCGGCAACAACTGGTTCGCCGACGCCACCACCGAGCAGCAGCAGACCCTGCAGGACTCGACCGTGCGGGTGCTGGCCCAGCTGCACGCGATCCCCAACGCAGAGAAGACCTTTGACTTCCTGACCCAGGCCGATCCGCCGGGAGACACCGCGCTGCGCAGGCACTTCGGCTGGCTCAAGGACTGGTACGAATTCGCCGTACCGGGCATCGGCCGGTCACCGCTGGTCGATCGGGCGCTGCACTGGCTCGAAGAGAACTTCCCCGAGGACATCGCGGCACGCGAGTCCGTGCTGGTGTGGGGCGACTCGCGCATCGGCAACGTGCTCTACCAGGATTTCACGCCCGCCGCCGTACTCGATTGGGAGATGGCCACGGTGGGCCCGCGAGAGTTCGACGTCGCGTGGATCATCTACGCGCACATGGTCTTCCAGGAGCTGTGCGGCATGGCAGGCCTGCCCGGACTGCCCGATGTGCTGCGCGAGGACGATGTCCGCGCCACCTATCGCGAGCACAGCGGTGTCGAGGTCGGGGACCTGAAATGGTTCTACGTGTATTCCGGGGTGGTGTGGGCCTGCGTCTTCATGCGCACCGGCGCACGCCGCGTGCACTTCGGCGAGATGGAAAAACCTGACGACGTCGAAACCCTGTTCTACCACCGGCCACTGCTGCAACGCATGATCGAGGAGACACCATAGTGCTCGGCCCCATGGACGAATTCCCGGTACACCAGGTCCCCCAGCCCATCGCCTGGCCCGGGTCGTCGGACCGGAATTTCTACGACCGCTCGTACTTCAACGCCCACGACCGCACCGGCGACATCTTCGTCATCACCGGCATCGGCTATTACCCCAACCTCGGGGTGAAGGACGCCTACCTGCTGGTCCGCCGCCGCGGCAGCGGCAAATTCGGCGGGGGCCGCGGCAGCGGCAAATTTGGCGGGAGTGGTGACACCCAGACCGCCGTCCATCTGTCCGACGCCATCGACCAGGACCGGCTGCATCAGCACGTGCTCGGCTATCGCGTCGAGGTCACCGAGCCTCTGCAGCAGGTGCGCATCGTGCTCGACGAAACCCACGGTATCGCAGCGGATCTCACCTGGAACGGGCTGTTCGACGTCGTCCAGGAGCAGCCGCATCTGATGCGGCAGGGCAACCGGGTCACCCTCGACGCTCAGCGGTTCGCCCAATTGGGTTCGTGGACCGGTCATCTGGAGATCGACGGGGAGCACATCGCCGTCGACCCGGCAACGTGGATCGGCTCTCGGGACCGCTCGTGGGGAATCCGCCCGATCGGCGAGGCCGAGCCGGCAGGCCGTCCCGCCGACCCGCCGTTCGAGGGCATGTGGTGGCTCTACGTACCGATCGCGTTCGACGAGTTCTCGATCGTCATCATCATCCAAGAGGAACCCAACGGATTCCGCTCGCTCAACGACTGCACGCGGATCTGGAAGGACGGCCGCGTCGAACAACTCGGCTGGCCGCGCGTGAAGATCCACTACCGCTCGGGCACCCGCATCCCGACCGGGGCGACCATCGACGCCACGGCTCTCGACGGCTCGCCGGTGCGATTCGACGTGGAATCCAAGCTGCCCGTGCCGATTCACGTGGGCGGCGGCTACGGCGGTGACGTCGACTGGCTGCACGGCATGTGGAAAGGCGACCGGTTCACCGAACGGCTCACCTACGACATGACCGATCCCGCGATCATCGGCAGGGCCGCGTTCGGCGTGATCGACCACGTCGGCCGCGCAGTGTGCACCGAGGGCAACGGTGCACCCGTGCAGGGCTGGGGCCTGTTCGAGCATGGTGCGCTGGGCCGTCACGACCCGTCAGGTTTCAAGGACTGGCTGACGGTCGCCCCCTAATCCCCTTTTACCGCGAGTTTCTCCCGCGAGCAGACACGGCGGTCCGCGAAACGCGGCGTGTCGCGGACCGCCGTGTCTGCTCGCGGGAGAAGCGCGGGGGAACTAGGCCACCGAGATCATGCCGCCGGCCGCGGCGGCCTCGACCAGGCAATAGAACCAGTTGGGATAGAACGAGGTTGGTCCGTCGATCAGCCCGGAGATGATGCGGCCCAGGGCCATTCCTGCCAGGGCGGCGGCCACGGTGATGATGATCCCGGTGCGCAGTTGCCCTGGCGTGACGGCGGCGTAGCCGAGGATGGCCGCCATCGCCAGCCCGAATCCGCCGTAGACCGCTCGCACCTCGGCGCGGGCAGTGGCTTCGCCGGGCACCAGCCCGAACGGGCGCAGCAGCAATGCCGGGGCGGCGAGGGCGTAGAGCCCCATCCCTGCGAAGAACACGCCGACAGCGACGATCATGACCACGGTAGCCTCCTGTTCAGAACGATCAGGAGTAGAGCATGGTGTCCGATGCAGCTGCCGCGCTTCCACAAACCTGCTGTCCGACGGTGTGGTTGTGGCCAGGGCACGCGCTCTACGCCGGGCCGGGGCTTGGTCTGCAACCCCATTCCGGCTCGGTGTGGTGCCTGGCAGTCGGGGTTGACGCGCCACTGACCGTCACGGCTGCGGGCATCGCCATCGTCGCCCGCAGCGTGCTGATTCCGCCGCGGCTGACTCATCACTTGTCAATGGACGGGGTGGTGGTGTCGTGCTACCTCGATCCAGGCTCGCCGCGCACCGCGTCGTGCCGGCGGCAGTTCGCCGAATTCCGCGGCCCCGTCGGCGTGGATCACCTTGATCAGCAGGCTCTCACAGTGGCTCCACATGACGACGCATCCGCTCTCCGCTGGCTCGACGTGGCGGCTCCGGAGATACCGCACCAAATCGATCCACGGATTGCACTGGTGGCCAAGCAGATTCGTGACGATCCGACCCGCGCGAGGTCAGCCCGCGAGTTGGCAGCGGCCGCGGGGCTGTCCGATTCGCGCTTTCTGCACCTGTTCCGTCGCGAGGTCGGCACCAGCCTGCGGCGTTACCGGATGTGGAGTCGGCTGGTGTTGGCGGGTAGGGGCCTCGCGGCCGGTCAGAATCTGACCACGTCGGCCGTCGACTCCGGTTTCGCCAGCCCGTCGCATCTGGCGGACAGCTTCAAGACCACGTTCGGGCTGTCGGCGACACGGCTGCTACAGACCGGACTACGCATCCGCACGCCCTGACGAGCGTGCGCAAAGTGCCGAGGAAACACGGCGTGTCGGAGGGCAGACACGCACGGTCGCGGTGCCTAGGCGACGGACTCGGCACCGGACTCGGAGTCGGAGCGGGCCACGGCGGGGGCACGGCCGAACACCATCGACTCCTCGATGCGGTCGAACCGGTGGTCGATGGCATCGAGCAGATAGTTGTGCCGAACATGCCATGGTCGCTTGGTGCCCGAACGGGGCAGCGCATGTTCGGCGCGCTGGATGTAGCCGGCCTCAAGATCCCAGGTCCGCTTCTCCTGCATGGGGCCCGGTCCCCGGTGCGGGTAGGCGTGGGTATATCCGTGGGAGTCCATGTACGCCAACAGCTTCGCCACGGCCCGGGCAGTCATGTCGGCGCGCAGCGTCCACGACGCGTTGGTATATCCGATGCACCACGCCATGTTCGGGACGTCCTCGAGCAGATACTCCTTGTAGACGAAGCGCTCGGTCGGCTTCATCTCGGTGCCGTCGATGCTCAGGGTGACGCCGCCGAGCGCCTGCAACTGTAAACCCGTTGCGGTGACGATGATGTCGGCGTCGACGCGAGCACCGGAGCGCAACACGATGCCGTCGCCGTCCACATGGTCGATGTGATCGGTCACCACGTCGGCCCGCCCGTCGCTGATGTGCTCGAACAGATCGTCGTCGACCACGAAGCACATGCGCTGATCCCAGGGGTTGTATCGCGGCCTGAAATGCACGTCGACGGGATAGCCCGAGGGCAGCGCCGCGACCGTGCGGTTGCGGACGAGCCGGCGACCAAACTCGGGCGCCTTGCGGAACATGACGAACAGCAGCACCTGGACCATCGCGTTTCGGAAGCGGACGACCTGGTGAGAAACGCTGCGCGGCAGCATCTTCCGAATCCGTTGCACCGCCGGGTCGATACGCGCCAGCGACAACATGTAGGTCGGTGAGCGCTGCAACATGGTCACGTGACCGGCCCGGCGGGCCAGCGCGGGAATCAAGCTGATCGCGGTGGCGCCGCTGCCGATCACCACCACCCGCTTGCGCGTGTAATCCAGCGCCTCCGGCCAGAATTGCGGGTGCACCACCTCACCGCGGAAATTCTCGATCCCGGGAAATCCGGGGGTGTAGGGCTCGTCGTAGTTGTAGTAACCGGTGCCGAAGAAGACGAACCGCGCCCGGTAGGTCCGGGCCTGTCCGTCATGCTGTGCCTGCACGTTCCAGGTGTCGGTGGTCGAATCCCAATCCGCCGAGAGCACCCGGGTGTCGAACCGGATGTGCTGGTCGATGCCGTACCTGCGTGCCGTGGCGGTGAGATATTCGCGGATGTCGGCGCCGTCGGCGACGGTCTCGGGCCGGGTCCACGGTTCGTACGGGAAGCTGAGCGTGAAGATGTCGCTGTCGGAACGGATTCCCGGATAGCGGAACAGGTCCCACGTGCCACCGATGCGTGCGCGGCGCTCCAGGATCGTGTACGTCAGGCGAGGGTTCTTCTCGTGGATGCGGTAGGCCGCACCGATTCCGGAGATACCGGCCCCGATGATGAGCACATCCGCGTAATCAGGTTCCGTGGCCGCCATGGCGAACCTCCTCTGGTCCCACTGCGTACCACCCACATTAGGACCTCAGGTGCCCAGGCAGTCAACGATCTCGGCCAGCGAATCAACCGGGATCGGACCGGGCTGATACAGGCACACCCGGTTGGACACCCCCTGCACCCGGTCACGGATGTGCGCGGCGATGTCGCTGGGGCTACCGCACGCGGCGATGGTGTGCAGCATCTCGTCGTCGATCAGCGAACCCATGTCCTGCCAGCGGCCCTGCTTGGACAGCGCATTGAGTTCCGGCTGCAGGTCCCCCCAGCCGTGCACGTCGAGCACGGGCCGATACGCCGGGGTGGACCCGTAGAACGCCAGGAGCCGCCGCGTCGCGTCGTGAGTCGGATCCTGCTCTGAGCCGACCGACACGATGATCTCCGGGACCACCGCGAAATCAGCGAGTTCGCGACCGGAGGCGCCCAGCCCGTCACGCACCGCGGGCAGCGTCACGTCGTGCAGGAACCGTCGAGAACCGAACGGCATGACCAGCAGCCCGTCGGCGAATTGGGCGGTCGCGCGCGTCAGCCGCGGGCCGAGGGCACCGACATAGATCGGCGGCGGACCGTAGGGGTTGTCCCGCGGCGTGAATGTGGGTGTCATCAGCGTGTGCCGGTAGAACTCGCCGTGAAAGTTCAGCCGTTCGCCTGTCTGCCAGGCCGCGAAGATCGCTCGCAGCGCGGCGATCAGTTCGGTCATCCGGGCCACCGGGCGATCGAAGTCTGCGCCGTAACGCTTTTCGATCTGGGTCCGGATCTGCGTGCCCAATCCCAGGGTGAATCGCCCGCCGGACAGCAATTGATGGTCGACGGCCTGATGGGCCAGCTGAATGGGGTTGCGCGGAAAAGCGATTGCGACGTTGGTCAGCAGGTCCAGGCCACCGACGGTCGACGCCAACGTCAGTGGCGCGAACACGTCGTGCGGGCCTTCGAAGGTGAACACGCCGCGTGCACCGGCCTCCCGCAGCGCGTGAGCCCGGTCGATCGCGTCCGTCGGCCCGAACAACGCCGTCATCACCTGCATGGCGTGAGAGCCTAGTCAGATGAGCATCCCAACCAACGCCGACGTCGTCGTGGTGGGGGCCGGATTCGCCGGGCTGGCGGCCGCCCGCCAACTGGAGAGCCTCGGGCACGACGTGCTGGTACTCGAGGGCCGCGACCGGGTCGGCGGCCGTTCGTCGACCACCACGATCGCCGGTGTCCCGGTGGACCTGGGCGGCACGTTCGTCGGACCGACACAGGACGCGGTGCTCAAGCTGGCCGCCGAGCTGGGCTGCGAGACCGTGCCGACCTACTGCCGCGGCAAGAACCTGATCCGCTGGCACGGCAAGGTCCGGTCGTACCGCAGCACCATCCCGAAACTGTCGATCATCGAACTGGTCGACGTCTCGCGCATCCAGTGGAGGTTCGAGCGGCTGCGCCGCCAGGTCCGGGTGTCCGAGCCGTGGAGCGGCGCCACCGCCCGCAAACTCGACCAGATCACCATGGAGCGCTGGCTGCGGTCGGTGCACGCGAGCGCCTCGACGCGCAACCTGATGGCGATCGTGTCCCGGGTCACCTGGGGTGCCGAACCGGATGCGGTGTCGATGCTGCATGCCGTGCGCTACATCAGAGCCGCAGGCGGGCTGGGCCGCTTGCTCGACGTCAAAGGCGGTGCTCAGCAGGACCGCTTCCCGGCCGGCACGCAGCAGATCGCCCTGCGGATGGCCGAGGAACTGGGCGAGCGCGTGGTGCTCGGGACGCCCGTGCAGCGCATCGAACGCCGACCGGACGGCGGCGTCGTGGTCGGCTACGCGGGCGGTCAGGTGTCGGCCCGCGCGGTGATCGTGGCGATCGCACCCCAGCAGCGGGCACAGATCGCGTTCGCCCCGCCGCTGCCCACGCAGTACACGGAGCTGACCAAGCACTGGCCGCAGGGCACGTTGAGCAAGGCGTACGCCGCCTACGACAAGCCGTTCTGGCGGGCAGCCGGGTGCTCGGGTGAGGCGTTGTCCGACGAGGGGCCGGTGTTCATCACGTTCGACGTCAGCCCCGAGGACGGTCCCGGCATCCTGCTCGGGTTCACCGACGCCCGGGCGTTCGACCCGCTGCCCGCCGAGCAACGACGCGACCAGGCGCTTGCCGGCTTCGCCAGGCTGTTCGGCAAGGCCGCGTTGAAACCCATCGATTACGTCGACCATTGTTGGGGCACAGAGGCATTCGCCCCGGGCGGACCGACAGCGGCCGTGCCGCCGAGGTCCTGGACGACCTACGGGCCCTGGCTGCGCAAACCGGTGGACGGCATCTTCTGGGCCGGCACCGAGACGGCCGACCGGTGGACGGGATTCCTCGACGGGGCCGTGCGCTCCGGGCAACGCGCGGCCACCGAGGTCGCCGAGGCGCTCGCGAGCTCTAGCTGACGCGTTCCTGTGGGGCTACCGAGTCGGCCAGCGCACGCAACTGGTGGTTGACCTGCTCCGGGCGTTCCAGGATGGCGCAGTGACCGCCGGTGAGCTCGACGAACGCGGCCAGATTGGGTGCGTCCGCGGCGATCCGGCGCGACGCGTTGATCGGCAGCAAGCGGTCCTGCGCACTTCCGATCACCAGGGTGGACACCGTCAGGTTGCGCAACGAGATGTGCCGCGACCCCAGGTTGTCCACCAGGACACGCGCCCAGCCACCCCGCCCCGCGGCCGGGGTCGAGGCGAACAGCTCGTAGACGAACTGCGCGACCCACGGGTCGGCGTCGCGACCCACGGCCAGGTAGGACACGAACCGCTTGTTGGGGCCGTCGACGAGCCGCGGCACAGGCGTCGCGCCGAACGTCTTGAGCAGGGTCCCCGCGGCCCGGATCCGGGTCGCGCTCAACGGCGCCGGAACCTGTGCCAGCTGCACGTCCCGCAGCAGGTCGCCGGTGGTGGTGTTGATCAACGCGACCGCGGCAGCGCATTGGCGCACCCGGCGCGGGTAGCGCTGCGACCACGCACTGATCGCGATGCCGCCCATCGAATGGCCGGCGATCACGGCCCGCTCCCCCGGTGCGAGGGCGGTGTCCAGCACCGCGTCCAGATCGCCGGCCAGGTGGTTGAGGCTGTAGCCGCGGCGCGCACGCGGCGTCTCGCTGCGGCCGTGCCCGCGATGGTCATAGGCGATGACGCGGTGATCGGTGGCCAAGTCGGCGATCTGATGCGCCCACACCGTGATGGCGCAGGTGATGCCGTGCGCCAACACGATCGGCTGACCGTCAGCCGGCCCGAACACCTGGGCATGCAGCCGGACACCATCGGTGCCGCGGACCTGCAGCGGACGTCCGGGAGGTAGCTGGGGCAGAGCTGCTGCGGTCATCGATGCTCCGATCGTCGGCGTCGTTGCCTTGCGGAAGTGCACTGAATTGGCAGCCTACGCGCCGGTCACCAGTACCGGTTTGACCACCTCACCGGCCTTGGCGGCGCCCCATGCCCGGTCGAAGTCATCGAACGGGTAAGTCGTCACGAGCTTATCCAACGGCAGCTCGCCGTGGCGGTGCAGGTCTGCAAGTCGGGGTATGAATGTTTGCGGTTCGCTGTCGCCCTCGACCACGCCGCGCACTGCCAGACCCTTGCCCATGATGAGCGCGACGGGCAGCTCGGCGGTCAGCGCACCGAGGCCCACGAGCGCCAGGGACCCGCGCGTGCGCAGCGCCGCGACCGCCGCGGCGATCACGTCGGGCCGGGCGGTGGTGTCGACCGCGGCGCCTGCTCCCCCGGTGAGTTCGACCACCTCGGCAGCGACGTCGGTAGTGGCCGGGTCGATGGTCGCGGTGGCGCCCAATTCCGTTGCCAGCGTGCGTCGTTGCTCGACGGGGTCGACGGCGACGATGGTGCGGCAGCCGGCGATACGGGCAGCCATGACGGCAGAAAGGCCCACGGCGCCGGCCCCGAAGACGACGAACGGGTCGACGGGCTCGGGTGTGAGCACGTTGAGCACGGCGCCCACTCCGGTCTGCACGCTGCAGCCCAGCGGCGCTGCCAGTGCCGGGTCGATGGACTCGGGCACCGTGACCGCGCTGCGACTGCGGGCGATGGCGTGGGTGGCGAAACTGGACTGCCCGAAGAAGCCGGCGGTGATCGGCGCGCCATCGAGGCGCAGTGCGCTGGACTCGTCGCGACGACCGCCCCGCATGTTGAGGTCGGTGGCGTGATCGCAGTACGCCGGCTGGTCGGAGGCACAGTGTGGGCACCCGCCGCAGCTCGCGAACGTGAGAACCACTGACTCACCGACTCGCCGCTGGGCCTGCGGTCCCGCCGCGACCACGGTGCCGGCGCCTTCGTGCCCGAACACCATCGGCACCTTGCGGAATCGGGCGGCGACGCTGATGTCGGTGTGGCAGATGCCCACCGCATCGATGCGCACCAGCACTTCGTCGCCGACGGGTTCCCGCAGTTGGACATCGGTCAGCTGTGGATCGGCTCCGGCGTCGAGCAGGACCGCGGCGCGGGCTGTGAGCATCGGCTGATGCTAGGGCACCGACTTGACACCTGTCGAGAGTGGTCATGGTTTCCCGGACCGGACGAGAACAGCGACGGCGGCAGGCGCAGAATTGGGCCCGACCCGACACAGAAAGAGGCCCCGATGCGCGCAGCACAGATCACCCGGCTCGACGGACCGTCGGCGGTACAGCTGGTCGATATCGACGAACCGACCGAGAGCGACGGGGTAGCCATCGACGTCCATGCGGCAGGGGTGGCTTTCCCCGACGCATTGCTGACTCGTGGCCTCTACCAGTACAAGCCCGAGCTGCCGTTCACTCCCGGCGCCGAGGTCGCCGGCGTGGTGCGCAGCGCCCCCGCAGGAGCCCACGTGGCAGCCGGTGACCGGGTGCTCGGCCTGACCATGCTCTCCGGCGGGATGGCCGAAGTCGTTGTGCTGCCACCGGATCGCGTGTTCGCGCTGCCCGAATCGGTGTCGTTCGAATCCGGGGCAGGCATCTTGTTCAACGACATGACCGTGCATTTCGCGCTGCGCACCAGAGGCCGGCTGGCCGCGGGCGAGACGGTGCTGGTGCACGGTGCGGCCGGCGGGATCGGCACCTCGGCGCTGCGATTGGCGCCCGCGCTGGGCGCCGCACGCACCATCGCCGTGGTGTCCACCGAGGAGAAGGCCGAGATCGCCCGGGCGGCAGGGGCTTCCGACGTGGTGCTGGCCGACGGCTTCCGCGATGCGGTCAAGGAGCTCACGGCCGGGCGCGGGGTCGACGTCGTCGTCGATCCGGTCGGCGGCGACCGGTTCACCGACTCGCTGCGCTCGTTGGCGGTGGGTGGCCGACTGCTGGTCATCGGGTTCACCGGCGGGGAGATCCCGACCGTGAAGGCGAACCGGCTGTTACTCAACAACGTCGATGTCGTCGGCGCCGGGTGGGGCGCCTGGACGTTCACCCATCCGGGCTTCCTGGCCGAACAGTGGGCCGAGCTGCACCCGCTGCTCGCCGAGGGCGCCATCGCGGCCCCCGCGCCCGAGGTCTATCCGCTGGAACGCGCCGGCGATGCCATCGCCGCGCTGGAAAACCGCAGCGCCAAGGGCAAAGTGGTGCTGCGCCTGCGTTGAGGCCTTGTTGCGTACGCAACGACTTCGAGTAGGGCTCACCTCGAATGTCGCCCATTTGCGTTCTGGCACAGTCAAACTTGCTGCGACACCGCTCGGCTATTCGGCCAAGGGAGAGACATGCCGAAACGTTTGGTGCTGTGCTGCGACGGGACGTGGAACACCCCCGATCAGCTCGCTCCGACCAATGTCACCAAGGTCGCCCTCGCGGTGGCCGACCGGGACGCCAAAGGGATCGAACAGCGTGTGTTCTACTCGCTGGGGGTCGGCACCGGCCGGGGCGAGCGGATCACCGGCGGCGCGTTCGGATACGGGCTGTCGCACAACGTCATCGAGGCCTACCGGTTCGTGGTGGAGAATTACGCTCCGGGTGACGAGCTGTTCTTGTTCGGGTTCAGCAGGGGCGCCTTCACCGCCCGCAGCACCGCCGGATTCGTCCGCAACGCCGGCATCCTGCGACCTCAGCACACCAATCGAATCGACGATGCCTACGCGCTCTATCGCGACCGCACCAGCAAGACACATCCGCGAAGCACCGAGTCAACGTTGTTTCGGCGCTCGTACTCGTACGAATCCCGCATTCGATTCATCGGCGTCTGGGATACCGTCGGCGCACTGGGCATTCCGGTGAGCGGGTTCGGTCTCGCCAAGCTGGTGAACGCACGATGGGCGTTTCACGACACCGCGCTGAGCAGCTACGTGGACGCGGCCTTCCAGGCGCTGGCCATCGACGAGAAGCGCGGCCCGTTCCAGCCCACCCTGTGGGCCAAACAACCGGACCCTCCGAAAGATCAACGGGTGGAACAGGTGTGGTTCTCCGGGGTGCACTCCGATATCGGCGGAGGCTATCCGGAGCACGGTCTCAGCGATATCGCCCTGCTGTGGATGGTGGGCCGGGCGCGCGGCTACGGCCTGGCCTTCGATCCCACGGCGTTCGATCAGCGCCCGCCCGGCGCGGGGCCGGCCTCCGAGGACGAAACGCTCGCCACGCGAACACAGGTGTACCCCGACGCGTTCGGAGAGATGCACGAGACCCGCACGGGCGTATACCGCGTGCTACGCCCTTACCTCCGCCAGCCCGGCAGCACCGACCCCGACAACGAGTACGTCGCGTCGAGCGCGGTCACGCGCAGCCGCACCCTAGCTCCCTACGCGACGGCCACGCTGGGCTTCGTGGACGGCCATCCCCGCACGATGCCCGTACGGTACCTGCAGCGCTGACACCGCACCGGCGGCGGCCCGTGCGTGGATCCGCACCGGGGCATACAGGTCATGTCCCCGCATGAATGGGTGTCGGACCCGATAGAGATCGACCGCCCGACCGAGAAGACTGGCCGAACACCACGTTGCTCTGCCCACGCGGCGGTGACGACCGATTTGGAAAAGGTGTCTCGACGTTCGGAGTAGCAGATGCAGAACGGGTCGGCCGACAGATTCGCGGTGTCCAGGCGTGTCCGCGTGCTGATCGGCTCAGCCGTGACCGCGGTCGTACTTCTGCTTGTCGTTTCTGGGCCGCTGAATTCATACGTGGACTGGTTGTGGTTCGGTGAGGTCGGCTTCCGCAACGTCTGGATCACGGTTCTGTTGACCAGGGTCGCGATCTTCATCGCAGTGGCCCTGCTCGTTGGCGGCAGCGTTCTGCTGGCGATGGCGCTGGCATATCGCACCCGGCTGATCTTCGTCCCTACCAAACGCGACAACGACCCGATCGCGCACTATCGGACCCTCGCGATGCGCCGGCCCCGCCTGCTGTCATGGGGCGTCGCATCGGCGGTCGCGGCGCTGTGCGGTCTGGTCGGCCAGGGCAATTGGGTCACGGTTCAACTGTTCCTGCACGGCGAACCCTTCGGTATCACTGATCCGGAATTCGGGCGCGACATCGCCTTCTTCGTATTCGACCTGCCCTTCTACCGATTCATACTCGACTGGTTTTTTGTCGCCGTATGCCTGGCGTTGGTCGCGAATGTGTTGACGCACTACCTCTTTGATGGTATCCGGCTGGCCGCAGGCAAGGGCACACTCACCCAGCCCGCTCGAATTCAGATCGCGATGCTGGCCGGTACGGCGATCCTGCTCAAGGCGATCGCATACTGGTTCGACCACTACGAATTGGTGTTCAGCACCCGCAAAGAACCGACGTTCACCGGTGCCGGCCACACCACCATCCATGCCGAGCTGCCTGCCAAGCTTGTCCTGCTCGCCATAGCGGTGCTGTGCGCGTTGGCGATGTTCGCGGTGATCTTCCTGCGGGACATGCGGATTCCGGCGATGGCCACCGCGCTGCTCGTACTCTCGTCGGTTCTGGTAGGCGGTGCGTGGCCGCTGGTGATGGAACAGTTCTCGGTGCGGCCCAATGCAGCCGATGTCGAGCGCCCCTATATCGAACGCAACATCGCCGCGACTCGCGACGCGTATCGGCTCGGCGGCGACTGGGTGCAATACCACGACTATCCCGGCATCGGGACCAAGAATCCCCGCGACGTCGCCGCGGATGTCACCACCATCGCCAATGTGCGACTGCTCGACCCGACCGTGCTCTCCCGGACGTTCACCCAGCAACAGCAGCTCAAGAACTTCTACAGTTTCCCAGCCGAATTGGACGTCGACCGATATCACATCGACGGCCAGTTGCGGGATTACATCGTCGGCGTCCGCGAACTGTCACCGGACAGCCTGACCGGGAATCAGACCGATTGGATCAACCGGCACACCGTCTACACCCACGGCAACGGTTTCGTTGCCGCACCGGCGAATCGGGTGAATGCGGCAGTCCGTGACGCCGCGGAACCCGCGGACAGCAACAGCGGGTACCCGATCTACACGATCAGCGACATCGCATCCCATGGGTCCGATCGACAGACCATCCGAGTCGACCAACCACGCATCTACTTCGGTGAAGTGATTGCCCAGGCGGATCCGGATTACGCGATCGTCGGCGGACCGCCGGATGCGCCGCCTCGCGAGTACGACACCGACACCGCGAAGTACTCCTACACCGGTGCCGGCGGGGTGCCGATCGGTGACTGGTTCAACCGGACGTTGTTCGCCGCCAAGTTCGCCGAACGCAACATCTTGTTCTCGCGGGCAATCAGCGAGGAGTCGAAACTGATCCTCTACCGCGACCCCAAGGAACGCGTGCAGCGGGTGGCCCCGTGGCTGACCACCGACGCCAATGCCTATCCGGCGGTGGTCCACGGCCGCATCGTCTGGATAGTCGATGCATACACGACGCTGGAACGCTACCCGTACGCGCAACGCACCTCGCTGCAAGGCCTGGTCACCACTGCCGCCGGCGTCAGCCAGCCCGGCGCACAGGTCGGGTATGTGCGCAACTCGGTCAAGGCAACGGTCGACGCCTACGACGGCACCGTGACGCTCTACGAGGTCGACCGCGACGATCCCGTGCTCCAGGCATGGATGCGCGTGTTCCCCGGTGCCGTGCAATCGGCGGACAATGTCTCTGACGAACTGCGCTCGCATTTCCGCTATCCCGAGGACCTGTTCAAGATCCAACGGGACATGGTGGCGAGATACCACGTCGACGAACCTCGAGAGTTCTTCACCACCAACGCCTTCTGGTCGGTGCCCAGCGATCCGACCACCGAGTCCGACGAACCGCAGCCACCCTTCTATGTCCTCGTCGGAGACCAGCGGAGCGCGCGACCGTCGTTCCGGCTGGCCAGCGCGATGGTCGGCTACAACAGGGAATTCCTTTCGGCCTACATCTCGGTGGACTCCGATCCGGAGAACTACGGCAAGATCAGGGTGCTGCAACTACCGACGGATACCTTGACGCAGGGCCCGCAACAGATCCAGAACTCGATGATCTCCGACACCCGGGTCGCCTCCGAGCGCACCTTGCTGGAGCGATCCAACCGAATCCATTACGGCAACCTACTGACCCTTCCGATCGCCGACGGCGGCGTGCTCTATGTGGAACCGCTTTACACCGAGCGCATTCCGACCACGCCCAATAGCTCGACGTTTCCGCAGCTGTCCCGGGTGCTGGTCAGCTTGCGCGAACCCCGAGCCGACGGCGGAGTCCGAATCGGTTATGCCCCAACGCTGGCCGAGGCGCTCGACCAGGTGTTCGGCGCCGGTGCCGGGCGCGCCGCGACCGCCCCGGGTGGCGACGCCGCCGCGACACCACCACCGGACACGTCACGACCGCAATCCCGCCCACCCGCGGGCGCGCCGCCGGGTGCCGGCGGTCCACCTGAAGCAGCGACGGATCTCAAACAGGCACTCGCGGAGCTGCGTGCGGTTCTCGAGCGACTTGAAAAAGCCGTCAACGCCCAAGAAACACCGGCGGATAGGTAATCACTGCTCGCACCCGAGAAGGTCACCGTATGAAGACCAAGCCACTAGACACCGTCCGGCCGGCTCATGACGTCGCTGCGCGGCTGGCAACGGAGTTCGACGGACTGTTACCACCTGAACTCGTGACCCGCATCGTGATGGAAGCCATCTGCGATCTCTACGGACAGGTGCAGCCCAAAGCCTTCCCCGAACTGCTGCACCGGCTCGCCCACTATCGACTCGACATTCGCGTACAGCAGAGCCTGCTGGATTCCGGATCATCATCGGGCTCAGCGGACAAAACGCCTGCGACGCGGGCGCAGGAGCCGACGCGTTCAGCAAGCAGCGCGAGACCTGAACCGACATATACCGATTGACCGCGCCGGCGTCACACTCAGAGGTGCTTCTTGAAAAACGGAACCACTCCGGCCAACGCCAGCGCCACCGGCTCGGGCTTGTCGTACAGGTCGTAGTGCGAGAAGCCTTCGGCCACCACGAGTTCCTTGTCTTTCGACGCCGCCCGGCGGTATGCCTCCAGCCCGTCGCGGTACGCGCCGAACGCACCTGGCTTGTCGCCGATCACAACGATCATCGGCTGCGTGAGCAGCACCTCAAGTCGGTTGAAGGCATCCCACCCGACCGCGGTCGCCTGATGCGAGAAGAGTGAACTCGTTGCACCACCAGGCTTTTCCCCACGCGGTGTGCGGTAGTACTCGGTGGCCTCGGCCACATCGATCTCGGTGATGCCCTGCTCGGCCGCCGTCTGAGGATCTGGCGGAAGCAGGTTGTTCACCTTGAGCTCCTGACCTCGGGCTTCGTCAGTACGTTGTGCCGCAATGGCTTCCAGCGCTCCGATCGGGTCGTACCCGGAGAACGCCTCGTGCATCAACCGCCCGAAGTTCACCCCCGTGATGGAGGCCACCGCCTTGATGCGCCGTTCGGTGGTCGCGGCATTGATCGAGTACGCGCCACCACCGCACACGCCGATGATGCCGATCCGGTTCTCGTCCACATACGGCAACGTCACCAGGTGATCGATGACGTGGCTGATGTCCTTGACGCGCTGGGTCGGATCT
Source organism: Mycobacterium dioxanotrophicus (assembly GCF_002157835.1). Taxonomy (NCBI): domain Bacteria; kingdom Bacillati; phylum Actinomycetota; class Actinomycetes; order Mycobacteriales; family Mycobacteriaceae; genus Mycobacterium; species Mycobacterium dioxanotrophicus. The sequence continues at coordinate 5,168,656 of NZ_CP020809.1, forward strand.
TCGATGAAGCGCGGTTCGCCTCCGCTGGCGCCCTGGAAGCTCGCATCGAACGCGATGACCACGAAACCCTCGTCGGCCAGGGCCGTACCGTAGACGTTGCCGGATGTCTGTTCCTTGCAGCTGCCGATCGGGTGCACGCTGACGATCGCCGGGTACTTGCTCGACGCGTCGAAATCCGGCGGGAAGTAGATGTCAGCGGCGATGTCCCAGTAGGGCGTCCTGACCGTCGCTGCTTCGATGTGGTCCAGTGCCATGTCAATTCCCCTTCAGATTCTCGATGAAAAACGGAACAGCTTCAGCCACAGCGAGATCGACGTACTTGGGCACGTCATAGAAGTCCATGTGAGTGGCGCCGTCGATGATCACCAGCTTCTTGTCGCTGCGCACTCGCGCATGCAGTCCGGTGGTGGCCCACAGTGATCCCGCGTCGCTGCCCGCGACCATCAGGATCGGCTGAGTGAGTAGATCCTCCACCAGGTGGAAGGCGTCGAACGCGAAGATCTTCGCCAGGCTCTTGCTCATCAGGTATCTGTTCTGCGCGTTCGGGTGCTGTGCCCGCGGGGTCAGGTAATACTCGGCGGCCTGCTGCAGGTCGTACGGAGTATCGGCGTCGGACTGGGCGGGAACGTAGGGCGCGAACGCCGCGTCGGCGCCCTGCGCCTCGGCAGTGCGCTGAGCGGCGGCGGCGTTCAGGGTGGGCAGCGCGTCGGAATCGACGCCGGTGCCGTACCACCCGCGGCGCCACGACGCGCCGATATTGACCGCGCTCACCGTGCCGATCGCCTTGATGCGGTGGTCGGTCATGGTAGCCGCGACGGCGTAGCCGCCGCCGGCACAGACCCCCCAGACACCGATACGCTCCGCGTCGACGTAGTCGAGCGACTGAAGGTGATCCACCGCGGCCCGGATGTCCTCCACGCGGGCGTCGGGGTCCTCCAGATGGCGTGGAGCGCCGCCACTGTCACCCTGATACGACGCGTCAAACGCCAGGCTGACGAAGCCCTGTTCGGACAGCTTGTCGGCGTACAGGGCGGCAGTCTGCTCCTTTACACCCCCGCCAGGATGCACGGTCACCACTGCGGGGTAGCTGTCCTGCGGATCGAAGCCCGGCGGCAGATACAGGTTGCCTGCCATGTTGATCGGACCGTTGGGGAAGGTGACCGTGTCCATGCTGCGCTCCTCGTCTCAGGTATCTCGGTGTCCCTGAGCGTCAGTCAACCGTGTCGTCGCAGCCCGCAACAGGACGCGCTCTACCGGGGTACCAGCAAACCCCCCTCCAGCTTGATGCCGCGTCTTAGGCTGGGATCCATGGACCCGCGCAAGGATATTCGGGATTTCCTGACCACCCGGCGGGCCCGGATCACTCCGCAACAAGCAGGCATTCCGGATTACGGGGCCAAGCGGCGGGTGCCGGGACTGCGTCGAGAAGAGGTCGCATTGCTGGCCGGAGTGAGCGTCGATTACTACACCCGCCTGGAGCGTGGCAACCTCACCGGAGTGTCGGACACCGTGCTCGGCGCCGTCGCCAAGGTGCTCGAACTCGACGAAGCCGAACGTGCCCACCTATGGGATCTCGTCCGCGCCTCGACAACCATCCGCAAGGCCCAACCCAAGCCGACCACCGCGCAGGTCCGCCCCAACCTGCAGCACGTACTCGACGCGTTGGTGGATGCACCGGCCTGGGTCAGCAACGACCGACTGGACATCCTGGCCACCAACCGGCTGTGCGCAGCGCTGTACGCCGACGCGTTCTCCGACCCGGAACGGCCCGTCAACCTGGCCCGGTACGTCTTCCTCGATCCGAAGTCACGGGACTTCTTCCGGGACTGGGAGCAGCACGCCGACAACGCGGTCGACATCCTGCGCACGTCCGCCGGACGTAACCCCTACGACGAACGGCTCACCAAGCTGGTCGGTGAGCTCTCCACCCGCAGCGACGATTTCCGTACCCGGTGGGGCGCCCACAATGTGCGGTTCCATCGCACCGGCGTCAAACGTATGCACCACGCGGAGGTGGGCGATCTGGACCTCACGTTCGAGGGCATGGAGGTGTCGTCCCATCCCGGATTGACGTTGTATGTAATGACCGCCGAACCAGGATCGGTATCCGACGAGCGGCTCAGGATCCTGGCCAGCTGGGCATCGCCGATCGAGAAGGCGTCGCGGACTGCCCCGCCGACACCGCCCGAGCAAGACTGACAGCCGACGCGCTACAGCGGGACCAGCCCGCGGCGGCCGATGGTGTATTCGCCGCCGATGTGCGCGTGCAGATCACGTAGTCCCTGAGCACATGCCGCCCGCACGTCGGGATCCAGATGCTCGAGCAGCGCCGCCAGCTCCCGGCGACGACGGCGAATCACCTTGCGCGCCAAAGCCTTACCTGAGGTCGACAGATCGAGGATCACCACGGTGCGGTTACCCGGATCGGCACGGCGCACCACATGCCCGGATTCGGTGAGCCGGTCGGCCAGCCTGGTGACCGACGATGCGGCCAAGCCCATCGCACGGGCCACCTCGACCGACGAGCACGGGCCGTTCTCGTAGACCACGAGCAACAGCCGGAACTGAGGCAGCGACAGGTCGTCGCCCAGCTGATCGATGCTGCGCAGCGCGACACCCGCGAGGTCTCTCGTGGCCACCTCGAACGCCTTCACCTCGTCGCGGCTCGCCGGTCGGCTTCTGCGGTCGGCATCGGCGGGCGTCGGGTCTTGCACATCCTGGTGTCGCGCCATCGCACCATTGCAGCACCAATTGAATCCATCCGCATGGATCACCGCGCCGAAGCGCCGATGGAATAGCACGCCGAGGCCCGATGTTGCGAACGGCGTGACTGATGCCGAGCTGAGCCCCACCGACTGGGTACGCGAACAGACCGAACAGATCCTCAAACAGGGCACCACCGACGGCGTCGAGATCTTCGACCGGCCCGTGGTGCTGTTCACCACGACGGGCGCGAAGTCCGGCAAGAAGCGGTACGTGCCGCTGATGCGGGTGGAGGAGAACGGCAAGTACGCGATGGTCGCGTCCAAGGGTGGCGCGCCGGAACACCCGTCGTGGTACTTCAACGTCAAGGCGAACCCGGCGGTGACGGCGCAGGACGGCGACAAGGTCGTGCAGCTGACCGCGCGCGAGCTCAGCGGTCACGAGCGTGAGCACTGGTGGAAACTGGCCGTCGAGGCATATCCGCCGTACGCCGAGTATCAAACCAAGACCGACCGGCAGATCCCCGTCTTCGTGGTCGAGTAGCCGCACCTTTCATCTGGCCCGCCGGCGCCGTGTGCGCCGGCGGGTTTTCTGTGTGCGGGGCACCGGCCGGTCAGTCGGGCGCCTCGCCGCCGCACGCCAGTGTCGGATAGTAGGCACTGGTGACCCGGTTGCCGCCGCCGTCCCTGGACTGCTGCATCGCCCGGGTCGCCAGCGTCACCAGCGTGTCGACGACCTCCTCGGCCGGCAGGTCCGCCGCCGTGCGCAGTGGGCTGCACACCGATCCGATACTGGTGGTCAGCCGCATCTCGGTGGTCTTGATCGATCCGCGGATTCGGCCGACCAGCGGCGAGGGATCGTTGGTCTTGAACACGTCGGCGATGAGGAAGTCGGTGTCGCTGACATGGGCCAAGGGCACCTTGTGCCGAATGGTCTCGTGCAGTGCGCGGCCGACGGCCACCCGCGCGCTCAGCGTGCCGTGCATACCTTCCATGTGGGTGAGCAGTTCCATGTCGTCGATCGACACCGCCACCACGACGAGGTACTGGTCATCGTGGCGGCTTGCCGCACCGAACATGGTGGCCGCCGCGATGTCGAAGGCCTCTCGATTGAGCAGCCCGGTCAACGGTTCGATTTCGTTCGGGTGCCTCATCGCGTCCGGGTCGATGAGGCGCACCGCCATGCGGCACATCAGCGACGTGAACGTCAGGACGAGGGTGACGACGACCGCGCCTGCCACGCCCAGCAGGATGTCGACCATCGCCACCCGCACAGCGAGGTACAGAACGACGACCTCACCAACCGCCAGCGTCAACGCCCATACTCGCCTGCTGTGCAGGAAGGCCGCGTAGCTGGTGAGCATCGCGTAGATCGACATGCCGAGCAGACCGATCATCGGGTTCGTCAGCATCAGGCACGTGACGATGATCCCGAGGGCGCCGACGACGACGATCATCCACGACTCGGTGCGACTCGGCCACTGCAGCCGCCACCACCGCCAGGCCATCACGATCCCACCGAGGGTCACCAGGCCGGCGACGTAGCGCTCAGGGCCGCGCGGGCCCATCGAACTGGCGAGCAGCAGCAGCGGTACCACGCTCAGCGCGAGCATGGACAAGGCGTTGAGCCCACGCATCCGGGTGCGCAGCCCGAGGGCCGCAAGGTGTGCGGTGCGTCCGTAGTAATGGTCGTATGGACTCACGGCGCAACCGCCACACGGATGGTTGCCACGGATGGCCGTCGCGCTGGGCGGCTCAAGACATACGCCACCGCCGCATTCTCCCACTCCCGCCCGACAAGGGCACGCGCCACGGTGCTATCTGACCGAAGGCTGGTTCTGGGTGATGCAGTGGACGCCTCCGCCACGCTCGAACAACGGCCTGGCATCCACCGTCACGACGGTGCGGCCGGGATAGTGCTCGCCGAGGATCGCCACCGCGGTGTCGTCGACCGGGTCGCCGAAGCCGCACGCGACGACCCCGCCGTTGACCACCAGGTGGTTGATGTAGCTGTAGTCGACGAAACCCTCGGCGTCGGTCAGTGTCGCCGGCGCGGGCATCTCGGTGATCTCCCAGGATCTGCCCGCGGCGTCGTGGCTGCTTTCCAACACCGCACGGACCTCCTTGCTGACGAGGTAATCCGGGTGATTCGCATCCTGCTGCGTGTGTAACAGCAGCCGGCCCGGCGACGTGATGGCCGCGACGATGTCGACGTGGCCGCGGGTGCCATATCGCTCGGAGTCTCTGGTCAGGCCCCGGGGCAGCCAGATCGCGTGGGTCGCCCCGATGGTGCGGGCCAACTCGGCCTCGACGTCGGCGCGGGTGAGCCCCGGGTTACGACCGGGATCGAGTTGCACGGTCTCGGTGACCAGCACTGTGCCCTCGCCGTCGACCTGGATACCGCCACCCTCATTGACCAGCGGGGAGCTGATGACCGGGGTGCCGGCCAGCCGCGCAACCGTGGCCCCGATCTTCTCGTCGCGGTCCCACTGCGCCCAGTCCTGGCCACCCCACCCGTTGAACACCCAGTCGACCGCGGCCACCGAGCCGTCGGCGCGATGCACGAAGGTGGGCCCGATATCGCGCATCCAGGCGTCGTTCAGCGGGGCTTCGATGATGTCGATGTCTGCCGACAGGTATTTCTGGGCCGCGGTCAGTTCGCCAGGGTCCACGAGTACGGTGACCGGTTCGAACCCGGCGACGGCATGCGCGACAGCGGCCCAGGCGGATCGGGCCTCGTGCTGTTCGGCTTCGGTGTCGCCCAGCGAGTAGCCCTCGCTGGGAAAGGCCATCCAGACCCGGTCCTGGGCGGCCGTCTCAGCTGGCATGAGCGTGGGGTTATCGGTCACTGGTCCTCCTCGGCTGTTCACGGTCAGCCTCGTGAAATGTGGTCTCTGAACTACGGAAGGGGCGGAGTTCGCGGCGGCACGGTACGCCGGTTCCCGGTCGCCTCGAAGGCCGCGGCCACGGACAACAGCGCGGTGTCGTCGTAGGCCCGGCCCGCGAAGGTCAGGCCGACCGGCATACCGATGTCGGCCATGGTGCCCATTGGTACGGTCACCGTGGGAATGCCCAGGTGTCGCGGCACCAGGTTGCCGTTGGCCACCCACACCCCGTTGCGCCAGCCGAGATCTGCCGAGGCTTCGTTGACGTCCATGTCGGCGGGACCGACGTCGGCGACGGTCGGGAAGATCACCGCGTCGAGGCCGAGTTCGGTCATCCACTCTTCGAGATCGATCCGGCGGGTTTCCTCCAGTCCCCGCAGGCCCTCCTCGATGTGCGGGATCTTGGTGAAGTCCTCGATCGGATGCTCCCGGATGAAGTCGGGATAGGTGGTGATGTCGTCGCCGAAACCCTCCGCGCGATCCGGCAGCGCACCGACGGGGTGAACCCAGATGAGCGCGCCGTCGACGTCGGCGAGCCGATTGAGCTTCGGGTCGTCGTTGGCCCGCAGGAAGTCGTCCCAGGACCACGCCGACAGATCGAGGATCTCGCGGTCCAGGAACTCCTTGCTGATCAGGCCGCGGGTGCGCACGGTCGGCGCGCCTGGCCGGTCCCCTTCGTAGTTGGAGACCACCGGGAAGTCGACGAGCACGACCTCGGCTCCGGCGGCCTGCAGATCCGCCGTGGCCGCGTTGAACAAGTCGATGACGGACTGGCGGGTTTCGATCCTCTGCCCGGTGGCACCGCCGATACCAGGATGTTCGCTCGTCCCGGCCTCGGGGTCGGCGTTGACGTACATTCTCGGGACACCGAACTTCTTGCCCGACAACGTGTTCCGCGCTACTTCACGGCTCTCCGGCGCCAGCGACGGGTACGACGCGGGCCGCACGTCCGACGCCTTGGGGATCTCGATCCACGGCTGCACCCGCCAGAAGTCTCCACGGGGGTCGGGATCGTCGGCGACGATGATGTCGAGCACCTCGAACAGGTCGGCCATCGTCCGGGTATGCGGTACGACGACGTCCATGGTGGGCACCAGCGGCCAGTTGCCGCGCACCGAGATGACCCCGCGCGACGGGGTGTAGGCACACAGGGCGTTGTTGGTCGCCGGTGCCCGTCCGCTCGACCAGGTCTCCTCCCCCAAGCCGAACGCCGCGAAGCTCGCGGCGGTCGCCGTCCCCGAGCCGTTGGACGAGCCCGAGCCGAATGCCGAGGTGAGGTAGTCGCGGTTGTAGGGGCTTTCGGCGCGTCCGTACACCCCGCGCTGCATACCGCCGTTGGCCATCGGCGGCATGTTGGTCAGGCCGATCAGCACCGCACCAGCGGTACGCAACCGCTCTATGGTGAATGCGTCGCGCTGCGCCACCAGATGTTCGAACGCATGTGCGCCGGCCGCGGCGGTGAGCCCTTTCGCCAGGTAACTGTCCTTCGCCGTATACGGGATGCCGTCGAGCGGTCCGAGCGTCTGCCCGTGGGCACGTCGCTGATCGGAGGCCCGGGCATCGGCCAAGGCATCGGGATTCATCACCACGAGCGCGTTCAGCCGGGGGCCGTTGCGGTCGTAGGCGTCGATTCGCTCGAGGTAGCGCCGCACCAATTCTTCGCTGGTCACCGAGCCGTCTTCGAGCGCGCGACGCAGCTGCGCAATGCCGGCCTCCACAACATCAAAGCGCGTCACCGGGAAACCGTCCTTCCAGGGTCCGTCGATCCGGCATTCGCGCTGAGCGCACGCCGGGTGTGGCTAGACCCTAATTGGTGGCGCAGCTGCGCGAAGGCGTTTACCGTGACGTTCCGGTCACCGGACACCCGTCTTGTGAAGGACCGAACGTGCTGCTCAACCGGCATCTGAGGCCGGCATGCCGCGGAACCCGCGCTCACGGGTCCGATCGCGCACTTCGGCCGGCACCCCGTTCGCATGCGGCCACGCGACGAGAGCGAGGAATATCTTTCAGACTTCCGATAACCCTTGCAGATGAGCATATTTCGATGGACACATGACTAATAGTGTTGACAGTTCTCATATTCCGTCTACCCCCACCGCATTCGGCAGGGGACATTCAGCGGTAAACAGAAAGCCGCGCCATTATCAGGTCATCCTGATATTTACCTGTGTATCAATAGCTTTCGTGCGACAATGCGTTCGGTGCGATCGATTCTCATGCGTCCCAACAGCTCAACACGTGTCAACCAGGGATGTCAGTGCAGGCCAGCGACGATTGCGAGGGAATTTTTCGCGGCGGTGTAACGGTGACGGCGTAACGACCGATATCAATTCCGTCGATGGTGGACACCCGTGATGGTGTCGAGACCGCGACAACACCCGAATAATCCATGATTGGAGTGGTTATCCGCATGAGCAAGACTAGGCGTAACGGAGTTGCATTTGGCCTCGGCATGGGCGCTACCGCGCTGCTCGCCGCCGGACTGATTCCGCTTGCGACCGCCGGCGCTGCCTGGGCCGATAACGGTGTGTCGGGTGGCGCCGACGGCGGCGTGAGCACCCCGGTCGGCGGCGGCAATGTCGAAGGCGGGTCGAGCGTCGAATTGCCCAACCCGTTCCACCCGTTCGCTCCCGCGGGAGTTTCCGGTGATACCAACGCCGGCGGTGGCGTCAACACCCCGATCGGCGGCGGCAACGTCGAAGGCGGAACCGGTGTCAACCTGCCCAACCCGCTCAACCCGTTCGCCCCCGCAGGCGTCTCCACCAACACCGGCGGCGGCGTGAACACCCCGATCGGCGGCGGCAACGTCGAAGGCGGAACCGGTGTCAACCTGCCCAACCCGCTCAACCCGTTCGCCCCCGCAGGCGTCTCCGGTGACACCAACGCCGGCGGCGGCGTCAACACCCCGATCGGCGGCGGCAACGTCGAAGGCGGAACCGGTGTCAACCTGCCCAACCCGCTCAACCCGTTCGCCCCCGCAGGCGTCTCCACCAACACCGGAGTCGAAGGTGGCGTGAACACCCCCGTCGGCGATGCCGGTGTCGACGGTGGCGTCAACGCGGGCATCGGCCGCTAAGCGCACACGCTGAGCCAAAAGGCCAGGGACCCTGCGGGGTTTCTGGCCTTTTGGGCGTCGAGAGGCCTTGCGTGGTTGGGCGGTGAGCGGTATTCGCAGCCGCCAGAACGGCAGCAGAACGTGAGAGGTGTTGGTCGCCAGCACTATTCACAGTCATGACCGAAATCGCAGCGTGCGCGAAACGAGCGGCGGCAAGTTGACGCGAGTGTTCGTGAGGTGTACACCTGTAACGCAAGCACCTCGTTGGGCGAGGCGTCTGCATGGACACAGGCCACTGACCCCGAACGTCGAGAGACGCCCCCGGTCAGGACAGCTCCTCCCGGCTTAAGGGTTGAGCCCAAGTGGCTTTCGGATTCCGATCCGAATACGCCGTGCAGTGCCGAAGCTGTGACGAGAGGGGTGCATCCGGCCGCTCCGCGGTCCGATCCACTCCTATGTGCCCAACACCGGCGCCCACGCGCGCCACGGCCCTGAGGAGGTGAGGACGATTAGTAGTGGGGAAAGTCCCTATCCCAGTCCTATTCCGTTCCATCCGGCCAGGGCACGAGTCATTCACAGCTGATCCACGGCGCAAGACAATCCGCTCGATCGGATAGATCTCCTCTGTGCCAAGGTGATTGATGCTCGCGTACCGCTGGATGCTGCCCATGAGGAGAAGGCCCGATGTCCTTCGTAGCAATCCACAACACGTTTCGCCTCAACCGCCGGCCGCGTTCCGGCACAGGCGCGATCGGCCGGCTGTGGGCCCGCCGAAACCTCACTGCAGAGGAACGCGCCAACCTGCATGCGCTGACCACCACTCCCCTCGCGGTCATCACGGCCTCGTTGGGCGGCCACCCGACCGTATGAGCCGACTATTCGGCAGCGGTGCAACGGTTTTCCCGCTGCACCGCTGCCGCAGCACGTGTTCCCGGCCGTCACACGTCAGTGCGTGAGCTGAACCGCCTTGACGATCAACAGGACTGCTCCGATCACCAGGTAGCTGCGCAGTGCGATCATGCCCAACCGCGTCCCCGGCGACCACTTCACCGGCTCCAGCAAGGTCAACGGCGGCATGCGCCAGGTGCTCTTGTCGGCACCGGCCAGCTTGCCGATGAGCGCCTCCCGCTCCAATGGCCGCCCATGGCGCCGTGACATCCACCGCAACACCACGGTGGCACTCACTCCGAACACAACCAATGCCAGCCCCAGGTACTCCGCGACCGAGACCACGTCGACATTCGGGAACAGCGTGGTGGCCATCAAGATGCCCGACAGCAACAACAATGTCCCGACGATCACCGCCGCAACACCGTTGAGCCACGGACGGTTTACCCACGGCCCCAACACTTCCCGGTCGTTGCACAGGAGCAGCAGGAACACGCTGGCGCTCGGTAGCAGCAGCCCCGCCAGTGCCTGCACGGCGGTGGTGATCAGGCCGAGCGGCGCACCCGGGATCAGCACAATGATCGCCGCCAGTGCCACCATCGCGGTATAGGACAGGTAGAACGGCTTGGCGTCGGAGAAGCCGCGGTGCAGGGAATGCTTGAGCCCGAACACATCACCAAAGGCGTAGCTCGCCGACAGCGTCACCGCCGCGGCGCCGACGATCGAAGCGTCGAGCAGCACGATCGCGAACAGGCCGCCGAGAATCGAACTGCTCTGGCCGAGAAGGTGAGCGATGTCGCCCGCGTCGAGGAAACTGCCGATCGCGCCGGCGGATCGCCCGGCCCAGTCACCGGTCATCACAAGCGCCGCGGCGCCGAGGACGACGACGACCGCGCCCAAGGCCGTGTCGACCCGCTCGTAGGAGATGAACCTCGGCGTGATCCGCTTGTCGACGATGTTGGACTGCTGGAAGAACAGTTGCCACGGCGCGACGGTGGTGCCGACGATGGCGATGATCAGCAACACCGCGTCGGAACTTATCCCGCCGGAGATATGGGGAACCACAAAGGATTTCGCCGCCCGTCCCCACTGCGGGTCCGACATGAGCAGCATCGGGATCTGCAACAGGGTGATCGCGATGAAGACGAACATCATCCGCTCCCAACGCCGGAAGCTGCCGGTCGCCATGATCGCGATGAGCGCGACGGCCGACGTCGGCACGACGATGTATTTGGACAGCCCGATGTAGTCGGCGGCCAGGCTGATCCCGATGAATTCGGTGACCAGCGTGAGAAAGTTCAGCAGGAACAGATCGCCGACCGAGAACCAGCCCCATCCGCGGCCGAAGCGTTCGTTGATCAGGCGCGCGTGCCCGACTCCGGTGACCGCGCCGAGCCGCACGACCATCTCCTGGTTGACGATGAGCACAGGAATGAGCAGCAACAGGACCCACAGCAGGCTGTAGCCGTAGTTCTGACCGGCTTGCGCGTAGGTGGCCACACCGCCGGCGTCGTTGTCGCCGACCATGACGATGAGGCCCGGGCCGACGATGGCCAGCAGGGTGAGCAGTCGGGTGCGCAGGGTGCGGGGCCGGTCGGGATCGTTGACGTTGATGCGCCCGAATGCGCCCTCGATATCGCCGAGGTGCGCCGAGTCGAGCACCGCGGTGTGCGGCGTGTTGTTGGTCGTCACTAGTCGTGGGCTCCGGTGACCGTCGGGCTCTGGTCGCCGGCATCGCGCACCGGACGCGCAGCCGGTTCTCGGCGCCGCCAATCCTCGGGAATGGTCGCTTCGAGCACATCGTCGACCGTGACGACGCCCAGCACGCGGTCGTTGTCGTCGACAACGGGAACCAGATAGAGGTTGTAATCGGCCATCAGCAGCGCGACATCGGTGAGGTCCGCGTCGGCGTTGACCCGGACGGGATCGGCGTCCATCACCTCGGTGACCGCCGTCGCCGGCGCGACCTGCAGCAGCGCGATCACCGAAACAACTCCTGCCAGGTGCTGATCCTGTTCCAGCACATGGACTTTCAGCAGCGCCTCGGGCTGGATGGTCGTGGCGGCACCGATCGAGGCGAGCGCCTCGGCTGCGGTGGTGGTACGCGCGCACGAGACGTAGTCGACGTTCATCAACCCGCCCGCGCTGTCGGGGCTGAAGCCCATCAACGTCAGCACTTTGGTGCGATGCGGAGCAGGCATGAGGTCCAGCACGTGCCGCCGGCGTGACTGCTTGAGATCCGCGATGGTGTCGGCGGCATCGTCGGCGCGCATGCGACCCAGCAGCGTGGCGACGTCGGCGTCGGACATGTCCCCCAGCAGGCGGCTGGCCTTGTCCGGATCCAACTCCTCGAAGACGTCGGCTTCCAGCTCCGGATCACTGCGCACCCGCTCGAGGATCTCCCCGCTCTCGGCCCGATCGGCGTCCTCGATGAGGTCGGCAATCTGAGCCGGCTTGAGGTTTCCGACCCGGCCGGAGATCCGACGTACGGCGACCGAGCGATGATGGCCGATCAAGGGCTCGAACGCTTTCCAGTCCCGGGCCGCATGCCCGCCCGACCCCTTGATGAGACCGAAGAACCGCGCAGGGCGACGGGTGTCGACCCGGGTCAGCACCCACCCCTCGCCGGAGCTCTCCAGTTCGACGTCGTAGGCACGGACCAGGTCGGCGGCTGCCACATCGATCAGCCGGTGATCGAGCACGTCCGCCTGCAGCAGCACCTCGCCGTCACGGCGTTCGAAACCGCGAAGGTTGATCTTGTTCTTGGCGAGTACAACTCGCCCCGGCGCCAACTCCTCGACTGCGTCTGTTCCGACGAATACCGCGCGACTGCCGACTCCGACGACCAGGCCGGTCACCATGGGATACGTGTCGGCCCCGCGCAGGCGGACGATGACGTCCTCGACCTTGCCGACCGCCTCACCGGACCGGCTCACCAGCGGCGCCCGCAACAGCTGGGAGAGGTGTATTACCGGCTGGCCGGCGCCCGACACCTCTACCGCGTCCAGCTCACTCATCGGTGCTCCTCGAAGCTAGTCAGGACTGGAGAATCCACTCGGGCACTGCCGGAACCCGCGTGCTCCCAACGTCATTGGCCGCCCGCGGTGAGTCGTGTCGCCGATGCCCGAATGGATGCGGTGCCGCGGGCAGACCCGCGACAACCGTGCGTTTATTCAAATGGTTCTACAAGTGTATTACCGAACGTACGGTAGCAGACCGCCCCGGTCGGTGCATCTCAGCGAGCGGCTGTCACACATGCCGGTCCTGAGGTGTCGAACAAGTAGAAGCACATTCACCGATCACACCGAACAGGGCATCGACATGACTGCACTCACCACACTGCGCCGCACGTCCACACGTGCGGTCGCCTACTGGATCACGACCGGCCTGCTCGCCGCCGAACTGATCGTCGGCGGCATCTGGGACATCCTGCGCATCCCACTGGCCCGCGACGTTGTCGTCGACCTCGGATATCCGACGTACCTGATGGTGATCCTGGGAACCTGGAAACTGCTGGGCGGGGCCGCGGTCCTGGTGCCGGGCTATCCCGTACTCAAGGAGTGGGCATACGCCGGGGCCTTCTTCGTGTTCTCCGGCGCGATGGTCTCGCACTTGACCACGGGCAAGGACCTGCAGGAGCTTGGAGTCCTGGCCGTCGCGCTCGCACTCGTCGTCGCGTCGTGGGCGTTGCGTCCACCATCCCGCCGCGTCAGCGGCTCCACCGGCCGGTCGGTGTCCGGCCCATGACAGCGGCAAAGGAGTCCCACGCCATGCCCGACAACTGGGCAGAGCCGTTCGAACGGGCTCGACCGCAGTTACGCGCGGTGGCCTACCGCATGCTGGGTTCGCTCGCCGACGCAGAAGACGCCGTGCAGGAGGCCTGGTTGCGGTTGCAAGGCACCGACACCGCTGCCGTGCACAACATCGACGCTTGGCTGACCACCGTGGTGGCTCGGATCTGTTTGAACACCCTGCGGGCACGCCACGTCCGGCAACAGCGAGAATCCCTGTCGACACTGCCCGACCCGGTGATCGACGCGGCTGACGATGTCGACCCCGAACATCAGGCACTGCTGGCCGATTCCGTCGGATTGGCGCTGTTCATCGTCCTCGACACGCTCGCGCCCGCCGAGCGTCTCGCCTTCGTGCTGCACGACGTGTTCGCGGTGCCATTCGACGACATCGCGCCGATTGTCGACCGGTCGGTGCAAGCCACCCGCAAACTGGCCAGCCGGGCACGCCAACGCATCCAGGCAGCTGACGCGTCGCCGGATGGCGACCTAGCTGCCCAGCGCACAGTCGTCGACGCATTCTTCGCCGCCGCCCGCGACGGCGACTTCGCCCAGTTGCTGGCCGTGCTGCATCCCGATGTGGTGCTACACGGCGACTTCGGGCCCGGCGACCGCCGATCGGAGCACGGAGCCGAGGCCGTGGCACGTCTTGCCGGGTTGTATGCCCGTGGTGGCGGTGCGGTACACCCGGCCACTGTCAATGGCGCGGCCGGTGCCGTCATCACCGCCGCGGACCGGGTGGCCGCGGTCATGGGCTTTGTCGTCGTCGGCGGCAGGATCACCGAAATCGACGTGCTGGCCGAGCCGCGACGACTGTCGCGCCTCGACGTCAGCGCGGTGATCGACTGATATCGGGTTCGGCGCTCAAATCGACCAACCACGTGGTGGCTGACCATGTTTGGCGCGTTCGGCGGCCCGTCCCGGCTCGGCCCCGTGATCGATAAGCTGGCCGTCAGCGGTTTCGAGATGAGCCCGGATGAACCACTGGAATTTCTCCAACTCGGCCGCGTGCCCGATCAGGACGTCCTGCGACACGACGTCGAGTTCGCCGAGCTCGTCGATCGCACGGCGGATGTCGACGATGACACCGGTGTACACCAGGTCCAGCGCCGCCAGGTGCGCCTGCGCTGTGTCCCGCCCGATCGAGTAGTCATCCCACGTGCGGTCCTTCAAGATCGCGCCCGGTGTCCCCTGCGGCGCGGCCCCGAGTGCAGCGATGCGTTCGGCGACTTCATCGGCAAACGCCCGGACCAGCTCGACCTGCGGATCGATCATCTGGTGTACGCCAATGAAATTGGGCCCTACCACATTCCAATGCACGTGCTTGAGGGTGAGATGCAGGTCGTTGTAGGTGCTCAGTTGGGTCTGCAGGAGATCCCGGATCCGCCGGCTCGGCGATTCGGTCACTCCCGGAATGCTGAATTCGGTCATCACCTTTCTCCTCGATCGTTGCCGTGCCCATCCGGATACCCGGCCACCGAAGGTCTCGGCGGTGTCTGCGCCGTGCTGCGGTACCGCCGGCGCGGCAAGGTATCTGAGGACTGACCGCGCCGGCGGGACGCCGGTCAGGCCTTCCCGCTGATGGCGTCGCGAGCGCGGTCGAGCATGGATGCGAACGGTCCCACCATCACATTGGCGATCTGAGATTCGACACCGGCGTGTGGCCTCGTAGGCGCGATGGCTTCGGCCAACTCCGCGGCACGGCCCATTCGTTCGAGCTCGGCTCCGGACAGTTCGGTGCTGAGTTTGGCGAATTCGTCCTTTTCCTCGCGCTGCGCGTGGTCGATGACCGCTTGACGGAGTTTCGTCAGCTTTGTGACGAACTCCGCGCTGTCAACGTCGAGTTCCTCCAGCTCCGCGAGGATTTTCTTGGCTTCGTGTTCTTCCTCCAGCCGCGCCTCGACGACCGTGTCGCCATGCGGCACCTTGTGTTTGGCCCGAGGATGCACGATTTCCTCTTCCGCGGTCTCGTGCACCGCGAGCAGGCGCCGGAGATCACGGAAAGTCGATTCACGTTCCTTGCCAGAGCCGGCCAAAGCGGCCTCGAACAGCGATTTGATCTTTTCGTGCTGACCGATCAACAGGTCGATCACGTCGGCTTGGGACTTGATAGCTACATCAGCCACGGATTCCTCCTCCAGTGATTTCGGTCGGTCGCGCCGGGGCTGTCGGCGCGCCCGCTGTTCCATACCCGATCGGCAGATCCCAAAACAGGCGCTGCGAAGGCGCCGAGCGAAAGCCTGATAGGCCCTAGGCGTGCCGCTTGCCTGCGACCGATGTGCGGCCGGGGGACGCGTTGAGCAGGTAACCCCACTGCCGACGCACGATCCGCAATGCCGGATGCAGTCGGTATGCCTCGCTCGTCACCTGCGCGCCGGAGGCCAGGTCGACCAGCGCCTTGGCCAGTTCGTACGGAGACATCCGGCAGCCTTGCGCCACCTCGATCAGTTCGACGATTTCGTCTTCCCACCGCCGGCAACGCAGGCCGACCAGGATCCCCGCGGCGAGGCTGATCATCCGCATCTGCGCGTTGTAGCGCTTCTCCGAGCCCGGTCCCGCTTCGTAAGTATCCAACGCTCTCTCCCGGACGACCCCGTCGCTGACCACCACGGATACCCACTCGGCAGCGCACGCAAACCCGCTCCGGTGGTCACGTCACCGGGCGCAGGGATACTTGTACCCACTCATGACCTTGATAACGGTGGACGACCTTCGGCCCGTATCCCTGTGGGCGGCGGACTGCGCCGACCGTGCTCTTCCGTATTTCGAGAATGCGCTGCCGGGCGACTCCCGTACCCGCGACGCCATCGACGGAGCGCGGGCGTTCGGGGGCGGGCAGCAGCGAGACAAGCGAATGCGCAAGCTGGCGTTCGCCGCTCTGAAGGCCTGCGGCGAGGTCGACGACCCGAGCGCCAAGGCCGCGGCTCGCGCGGCGCAAATGGCTGTGGCCGTTGCGTATACCCACCTGGACCTGACCGCCACCGCAGCCGCCCGACAGACCATGCACCTGCTCGCTCCCGCCGTCTATGCCGCGCGCGCCCGCGAACTGGCCGGCGATAGCGCCGCGGCCGATACCGAAATCGACTGGGCGGCAGCCCATGCCACTGCCCACGTCCGTGACGTCGTCACCCGCATGCCGGCCCCACAGGCCGGACAGACTCGGCTCGGCGACCTCTACCGAGCCCTCGACGGGGCCCTTCGGCAACCAGATGTCGACCGATAACCGCTGGCGTACAAACCCTTTCACATATGCGTCAAGAATCCGTCAGGCGATCGAGCGCCGCCTGAAGTTTCACTGCGGCCTCATGGGCGACGGCTTTGAGCGCGGGCTCGCCGGTGACCTGGACGAGCAGTTGAGGGTTCATCGCCTCGACATGAACGAGGCCGTCGCTGTCCGGGTCTCTGCGCACAACGACGTTGCAGGGCAGCAGCAATCCGATCTGGCGGTCGACAGAAACAGCCTGATGCGCCAGGGCCGGGTTGCAGGCTCCCAGGATCAGGTAGTCCTCCATGTCCTCATCCAGCTTGGCCTTCAACGTCGCCTTCATATCGATTTCGGTGAGGACACCGAATCCCTCACCAGCCAGGGATTCTCGAGTCCGCTCGACCGCATCCGCGAAGGAGGAATGCAGGGTTGTCGACAGTGCAATGGTCATCGTGATCTCCTCCCGATACTCGGGTCCGCACCATTGGCGCTGTGCCCATCATGCCGCCCGGTCGCGGTCTCCGGCCAGGCATCGATACAGGTGTCCAGCGTCGGCGCAGCCCGACCGATGCCTGCCAGGGCTGCCTGGACCGAGGGATCACTTGAGTGGCGCCGGGCGCGGGCACAGTTTCCCCTGAAGTGACCTAGCGGTAATATCAGCGGATGTACGGCATCCGCCGCGAGTTAGGAGGACACGTTGTCCATTCGCCGCGCCATCGAGGAATTGGTCCAGCGCCGCACCCTGTTACCCGACCGGGTCGAGGCCGCCCTCTCAGGGCCGGGCCGCGACGTCCGTGATCTGACCGTGGTGGTCACGGGAGCATCCGCGGGCATCGGCCGGGAGGCGACGACGCAACTGCGAGCGCGCGGCGCCCGCGTCGTCGGCGTGGCACGGCGCGCCGATGAGCTGCGTTCCCTCGCCGCGGAGACCGGCTGCGAGTGGCGCACGTGCGACCTTGCCGATGAAACCGCGATCGCACGGCTGCTCGACGATCTCGCCGACGACCACGTCGATGTACTGGTCAACAACGCCGGCCGGTCCATCCGGCGCCGGATCGTCGACGCCTCCGACCGGCTTCACGACTACCAGCGGACGATGACACTGAACTACCTTGCCCCGGTACAGCTCACGCTGGGACTGCTACCCGGAATGATCGAACGGGGTAGCGGCCAGATCGTCAACGTCTGCACCTGGGCCCTGCATGCCAACACGTTTCCGCGCTTCTCGGCGTACGCGGCTTCGAAGAGTGCGTTGGCGATCTTCGGCCGCAGCCTCAACGCCGAGCGGCCACATCCCAACGTCCGCGCGACGAATGTGTACTTTCCCCTGGTCCGTACCGAAATGATCGCTCCGACAGCCGAATACACCGGTGCGGGCGCGCTCTCGGCGCAGGAGGGCGGCCGGTGGATCGTCCGCGCGGTGACCCACCAGCCCGTCGAAGTCAACGCGGCGGTGCTGCGCGCCCTGCTCCCGGCCATCGATCTGCTGTCCCCATCGGCGGCGGATCGCACCATCGCGTCCATCACGTAGTCTTCGCGCGCGCCGGGCGGACCATTTTGCCGAAGTCCGTTACGGTGGCCAGTCGTGGCTGGGGCTGAACAGGATCCGGATCGTTGGGGGCTGCTCGACGTCGGCGACGACAATCGCGTGTATTGGGAGACCCGAGGACTCCGCACTGGAAAGCCCGTGCTGATCGTGCACGGCGGACCGGGCAGTGGACGGTCCCGCACTGCCCACAAGATGTTCGACCCGACGGTGTTTCGGACCATCACATTCGATCAGCGCGGATGTGGAGACAGCGTGCCCAGCGCCGCGGACCCGGCCACCGACATGGCTCACAACACCACCGAACACCTCCTCGCCGACATGGAGGCGCTGCGACGCCATCTGGGGCTGGCCCGCTGGTTGCTCTACGGCGGGTCATGGGCTTCGACGCTGATCCTGGCGTACGCCGAACGCCATCCGGAGCGGGTGAGCGGAATCATCCTCATCGGCGTGACGATGACGCGGCCTCGCGAAATCGACTGGCTTTACCACGGATTGCGCCTTCTTCTGCCCGTGGAGTGGGAACGCTTCCGCGCCGGCGTACCCGCTCCCGAACGCGACGACGACCTCGTCGAGGCCTATCGCCATCTCATGGAGCACCCCGACCACGTGGTCCGCGAGCAAGCCGCGCACGACTGGTGCGCCTGGGAGGACGCCGTGATCGCCCACGAGACGCACGGCAACCCAGGCCAGTACAGCGCCAAGGCGGATGCGGCGAAGCTGGCGTTCGTGCGGATCTGCGCCCACTACTTCGCCCACAACGCCTGGTTGGAGGACGACCAACTGCTGCGAAATGCGGATCGGCTCAGCGGGATTCCCGGTGTCCTCATCCACGGGCGCCTCGATCTGTCCGGGCCGCTGCTCACGGCGTGGGAACTCGCCCAGGCGTGGCCCGATGCCGAGCTCAAGATCATCGAGGACTCCGGTCACACCGGCAGTCCCGCCATGCGTACGGCGATCGAGGAAGCGGTATCCCGATTCGCTGCGCTCCCCTGATCACCAGCGGCTCGCTGCACCCCGGTCTTTCGTTCACGCAACGTCATTCACGCCTACCCACCCCTTGTAGCGTGCCCTCTGCCGGGCCTACGGTTGATTCGACGGAAGGTGGTGACGCTATGGAAATCAACATGTGGTGGTTGGATCTGCCCCTGGACAGCAAGGAATGGCTGCGCGAGAACCTGCGTGCTCAAAAACTACCGTCGCAGGTGGCTCAACACATTGCCGAGGCCGGAGGGCCTCCGGACAAGGCCGGCGACGGTCTGACCGCGGAGGATTGGGACTTCATCGAGACTCAGTCGGAGTTCGTGGACTGACGCAGGGGCCTCTGCAGCGAGGTGCCGGCGACCACGAGCTCAACGCGGCGGGCGGCTTCGTAGTCACCCGCCAGTTCCGCCGTCACGCTGCGGACCTGCTCGTACCCCGTGAGCGCCAGAAACGTCGGCGCACGTCCGTACGACTTCATCCCGACGACATAGACGCCGGGTTCGTCCGGATGTGACAGTTCCACAACCCCATGCGGTGGGACGCTGGAACAGGTATGCACATTGGGGTCGATCTGAGCCGCGAGTTTCAGCGGTGCCTGCAACACGGGATCAAGCGTCAACCGCAGTTCCGAGAGGAACGACAGGTCCGGGCGAAAACCGGTGAGCCCCACGATCACGTCGGCGGCAGGCAGCGCACGCCCATCCTCGGCGACGAGAACGACCTGGCCACCGTCCACATCGATACGTTCGGTGCGGAACCCGGTGATCACGGTGATCAATCCGTCGTCTGCCGCGGCATGGACCCGCGTGCACAACGCGCCCCGTTCCGGTAGCGCGGTGTCGGCAGGACCGCCGAACGCGTCGCCCACCCCGCCGCGACGAAGCGCCCAGGTCACACGTGTCGTCGGCTCCTGGCGCACCGTCTCGGCCAGCCCGATGATCGCCGTCATCGCCGAGTGACCGCTACCCACCACCACCACGTGGCCGCCCGCCCACGACGCGGCCTGTTCGGGCGACGGTGGCACATAGGTCACCAAACCCGCTGCAGCCGCGGCGCGTTCGCCGACGGCCGAGATACCGTCGGAGCCGATGGGATTGGGCTGGCCCCAGGTCCCGGATGCGTCGATCACGGCACGGGCGCACAACCGCGTTTCGGCTCCGTCCTTCCCCACGAGGTGAACGACGAACGGCGCGTCGTGGCGGCCCGGGGTGAGGACGCGATCATGCCCCTGCCGGGACACGCCCGTGACACGCAGGCGGTACCGCACCCGCTCGCCGAGGATATTCGCCAGCGGGACCAGGTAGTTGTCGATCCATCCGCGGCCAGTCGGGTACCCGAACGTCGGCGCGGTCCAGCCTGTCGGAGCCAACAGTTCGGCCGCGGCGTCGTCGATCAGCTCGGGCCACGGCGAGAACGTGTGCACGTGTCCCCACTCCGCGATGGCCGCACCCGGGCCGTCGCCCGCCTCGACCACAACGGGTTCCAGACCCCGCCGCACCAAGTGTGCCGCGGCGGCCAGACCCTGCGGTCCGGCACCGATCACCACGACCGGCAGCTCTGTGTCGATGCTCATGTGGTCACCGCGTGATCGATGTCGAAGAGGTCATCTCCGGGTTGGTGTGCGAGCACTTCAGGTTTGGCCCGCCAGAGGAAGGCGAGGTACGCCCCGCCGATGGCGACCAGGCCCACGATGACCCACACCGGCGCCAGCGAGTCAGAGGGCGCAATGACCATGAACATCACCAGGACAGACCAGACGAACGCGCCGACCGCGACGGGCATCTCGAAGCGTCCGAGGTCGAACGCGCCTTCTCGGCGGCCAAGCCGCTTGCGTACCGCCAGGTACAGCAGGATGGTCATGCTGTAGAGGAGCGTCTCGTTCAGAGTCCCGGCCTGGATGAGTTTCAGCAGCGCAGACCCGGGCAGGACCACCATCAGCAGGACACCCAGGGCGAAGTACAGAATCGTCGCCGGGATGGGCGTCTGCGTACGGGAATTGACCCGTCGCATCAGCCGGTGACCGGGGAATCGCCCGTCTCGTGCCATCGCGAACACGATCCGGGCACACGTCACGATGACGACCAGACCGCCGCCGAAGAACGCGAAGATGATGCCGACCAGCAGCACCCGCTCCACCACCGGACCCAGCCGGTCGTGGATGATCAATGCGACCGAGGACTCGCTGGCGCTGACGCGAGGGATGTCCTTGATCGAGATGGTCAGCACGATCAGAAACAGCATGCCCAGCAATCCGGATGCGACCACCGATCCCACGATCGCCCGGGGCACGCTCCGGAACGGCGCCTTGGCTTCCTCGGCCATATTCGCGCCGACCTCGAAGCCCTGCAGGGTGGTCATGCCCATCAGCATGGCCAGCATCAAGCCGCCACCGATGCCGAAGTAGTTCGCGGTGTGTTCGGCGACGCCGAGTGAAGTGAGGTTACCGGGCGTAGCTGTCCCGGTGACGATGATGACAACCACAAGTGCGATGCCCAGCGCGATGACGATGACGAACTCCAGTCCCACTGCGGCCGTGTTGATCATGCTCATGATCCGGGTCGAGGCGATCGCGATCACGACCTGGACGGCGAGTGCCGCAAGGGTGATCAACCGTGCCGTGTTCTCATTCGGCGGAATGCCGAAAAGCGGCATGAACGCGGTGTTGGCGAGCGCCGAATCGATCGCGGCGACGGTGATTCCACCGCCGCAGACCGACAGCCACCCGTACACCCAGCCGATCTTCGGGCTGGCCAGCCGAGAGCCCCACTGGTACGACGAGCCGGTCAGCGGGATGCGGGCCGCGAACTGGGCATACACCAGTGCGATCAGCAGCTGCCCGGCCAAAGCGATGGGCCACAACCAGATTCCCACCGGGCCTGCACTACGCAGCACGTCGTCGTAGGTACTGAAGATCCCGATCGCCACCGACATGGAGGCGAACGAGATCGCGAACACCTGAAATCCACCCAAACTTCGCTTGAGCTCCGGCTGATAGCCGCAGTCCTCGCAGAACGAGTCGGCGGTCTGCGCAGCCACCCCTACTTTCGTCACCTCAGCCATGACGGCTCCCGTCTGTGAAACGGTGGGACGGCTTGATCGGCCCGGGTTGACACAGGGTCACTCCGCGGAACAGTCAGACCACTCGCCACCGGATGGTATGTCTTGATGCTTTGCGGCAAATCCGTTTCGCACTTAAATTGACTAAACTGCTAATTTGCTGTGAAATCCGGCGGCACCCAGATCCTTGCAATCGCGAGTATCTGGGACTCCCCGGTCGCCCACGCGGTTGCCTTCGCCTTTTCGATACCGATCTCGCTATGGCAGCCGGCAAATTACGATGCGCGTCAACCGGCGAGAGGCTCTGGCATGGATCACACACCGTACCGACGCACCACCACCGCAGGCTCGCACTGCGCGGCTACTACTTGTTCTCTTGTACACCAAGCCCTTTCGATCACCGCGGTCGGCTTGGCGGCGCTGGTCGGCAGTCCCGGCGTTGCGGCTGCGGCACCCCTGCCGCGGTGCACCGATCAGGGCTGGGTCGGCGTGTGGGCGGCGGCGCCGTCGGACGCCTCGCGTGGCACCGACACCTCCGATTCGTTCGACACCGACCAGTTCGACCAGTCGATGAATCCCAAGTCCGCGGTGCGCAATGAGACCACGCGGGCCATCCTGACGCCGACGTACGGTGGATCCACGGCTCGGGTGCGGCTGTCGAACCGATTCGGCGCGGTGCCGGTGACGTTCGCTCACGCCACCATCGCGCATCGCGCCTCCGAGGCAGCCCTGGTGCCGGACACCGTGCAGGCGCTGACCTTCAACGGCGGTCAGGACGTAACCGTTGCACCCGGGCACGATGTGGTCAGCGACCCCGTCGGATTCTCCTTTCAAGCGTTCGAACCGCTGGCGGTCAGCGTCTACGTGGCCGGCGATGTCGGCAAGCCCACCGAGCACTACACGGCGCGCCAGACCTCGTATCTGACACCGGAAGACGCCGGTGACCACACCACCGACGTCGACGGCGGCGCGTTCACTCAGCGCACCACCACGAGGCCGTTCGTGACGGGTGTCGACGTCCTCGCGCCGCGCTCCACCGGTGCCGTAGTGGCGCTGGGCGACTCGATCACCGACGGCTTCCAGCAACCGGCGGACGTGAACACCGAAGCACAGGACAGCCTCGACGTCGACGGACGGTGGCCCGATGTCCTGGCCCGTCGACTCCTCGCTGCGCACCGGCCGCTGGCGGTGCTCAACATGGGCATCGCCGGGAACGCGGTGTTGCAGGACGGAAGTACCGAAGGCAGCGATGTTTTCGGCCCCGCCGCGATCCGCCGCCTCGACGCCGACGTGCTGAGCCAGGATGGCGTCACGACGGTGATCCTGCTCGAAGGAATCAACGACCTGAGCATCTCGCCCGTCGCGACAGTCGACGAGTTGATCGGCGGGTACCGCCAGCTCATCGAGCGGATGCACGCACACGGCCTGCGGGTGCTGCTCGGCACGATCACGCCGGCGGGCGGCGCCGAGGGCGTCCCCGCCGATGCCGAGGCCAAACGTCAGGCCGTCAACACCTGGATCCGCGACAAGAGCCCCGCGGACGCCGTCGTCGACTTCGACGCGGTCGTCCGCGACCCGGCCGACCCGACTCGCATCGCGCCGCAATACGACGGCGGAGACCATCTGCATTTCAACCTCGCGGGCTACCAAGCCATGGGTGACGCCATCCCGCTGGATCAGTTGCGCAACCCAGCGTGTTCATGAATCAGCCGCCCTGGTGGGGCATCTCGGGGTAAAAGGTGCGCGGCACTGCCGTCCCGCCACCGCCGCTCTCCTCGTTACCCAGGGCACCGTTGGCATGGCTTGACGAACCAGACGTCGTGCCCAGCTTGTTGATGTGGGTTGTCGAGGTCCCCGAGTGTTGGGCGGGTGCCGCTGCGGCGGTGCCGGCGTCGAGGCCGAAGGCGGCAATCCCCACGGCTCCCGCGATGCCGGCCGCCGCGGCGAGTTTCTTGATGTTCACTGCTGAACCCCTTTCGGTCGTGCCGGTTCCCCGGCGTCCCGACAAAGCTATGGGCGCGGGCAACAGCTCGGCATCGGACGAAAGATGCGTCTCGTCAAGGCGCGTATGGGGCGAATGATGTAGGGCCCCAGATCCCTTGCACCCCAGCGCATCGACGGCATCAGCACACAAAACGGGGCGTTTCAGGACGTGGTCGGCCGGGTATCAGGGTGGTTAGCGACGCACCCGCGTATCGCACCGACCCTGGGAGGCCGCGATGATCCACGACCTGATACTGGCTGCTCAAACCCAGCCCGAGGCCGCAGGTTTCATCCTGCGCGGGATCAAAGGCATCTTCGTCGCGATCGGCAGCATCATCGCGGCGATTATCTGCGCGATCATCGCGGGGTTCAAAGGGCGTAGCGCCATCGGATGGGGAATCCTGGGCCTGTTCTTTTCGATCATCACCCTGATCGTGGTCATCGTGATTCCCTCGAAGAAAGACTGACCGCGCCGCCAGGACTCGACCACATCGTCACGCCCCCTGAGCTCAGGGCAGACCCGCCTCCTCGGACGGCAGTGCCGCCGGGCCGGTGATCTTCGGTTGCGCTTTCATCGGGGCCGCGGTGACCGGTGCCGCCACCCCGGTTGTCGTGGTCGCCCCGAGTGTCATGGGCCCGGAGTTCACCGTTGGCGGTGGTGGAGGCGAATGCAGCGCCAGCGGCGTGCCCTGCCCACCGATGCCCGCGCCGAGCCAGCAGAGAGCCAAGACCGCGCCGCTGCCTGCGACCGCCGATACGGTTCGGACGTTGATCTTCCTGTCGTCACCCATGTGTTCAGCCCCTCGGTTTCCGTCGAAGTTGGACCCTGCCGTTCGGCCGTCATCCCGAATGCACCCCCTTCCCAGGCTGACCTATTCACAACACTTGTGCAAGTGTTTGAATATTGAGAGAGGCCGTACGGCTTCCTGAATGCAGTCGCTCGGACGGATGTCGGCCGGTGCCAGGGCCCGCCCAGTTTGAAAGATGCTGAGAGACTGACCGTCCCAAACGCTCGACCGGTGGCGGAGCCCGCCGAGCGTTTGGGTGCCGGGATGTCGAACGCCGGTGCGAGGTCAGATGCCTTCAGGTCCGGGGGTGGCCATGGCATCCGGTTCGGCCTGCTCGACGGACTCCGACGCGTGTGAGCGCAGCGTGCCGATGCTGCGACGGCCGACGGTGTAGTACCAGATCAAGCCGACACCGGCGATGATGCCGATGTAGATGAAGGCACCCCAGGTGTTGTACCAGCCTTCGCCGTAGACCTCAGGGCGCGGCCATGCGACGTTGAGTCCCATGCCGATACCCCATACGACCGCAAGGATGTTGACCACGAATCCCCACCTACCCATGGTGAAGTAACCCTCGGCCTTCAAATCGGCAGGAGGCCAGTTGCCCCGGAACCGCTGCACCAGCATCGGGCCCGTCACCAGCAGGTAGGAGATGTAGATCATCACGACGGCGATCGATGTCACGATCGTGAAGATGGTCGGCTGGTTGACGTTCATCACCAGGATGGCGATGGCCAGCGCGCCGATGGTCACTGCCGGAACGATGGGGGTCTGGTATTTGGGGTGCACCGAGGCCAGCTTCTCGCCGAACGGTAGCGCGTTGTCACGGGCCATCGCGAACGCAATCCGGATCGCCGCGGTGTGCACCGACAGAGCGCAGACGCTGATGGCGACGGTCAGCGTCACCATGAAAACCTTGCCCCACGAGCCATTGAGCACGCTCTCGATGACGTACTGCAGGCCGCCCGCCTTGTTGGCAAGCTCCGGGTCGGTCAGGTCGGGCGTGGCCAGAACAGCCAATGTCAGAATGCCGCCACCGAGGACACACGACGACAGCACGGCACGAAAGATCGCGGTGGGCGCAGTCTTTCGCGGTTCTCTCGTCTCCTCCCCCAATGACGAGGCGGTATCGAACCCGTACATGATGTATGCCGAAGCGATCGACGCGATCAGGAACAGGGTCAGGAACCCTCCGGGTACTCCCGCGCCGTATCCGTTGGTGTGAAACAACAATGCTGGTGTGCGCTTGATGTTGCAGGCCAGCACGATGATGATGACGACCGCGGCGCAGAGTTCGACGAAGACGCCGACGCTGTTGATCAGTGTCATCAGCCGCACACCGAGAGCGTTGATCACCGTGGTGAGCACGATCAGGATGGCTCCCAGCAGAACGGCGTTCGAGGGCGACACCTCCAGTAGGTTATGGCTGCCGATGATGCGGAACCCGCTCCAGATCCGGGGCATGGTGGCATCGATGGCGAGCACCACCGCGGCGAGGGTGACGATCGAGGCCGTGAGGATCATCCATCCAGCCGACCAGCCAACCACCTTCGTGCCGAGCGCTTTTGACCAGTTGTAGACTGATCCTGCGATCGGATACTTCGCGGCCAACTCCATGAAACACAGCGCGATCATGAGCTGGCCCACGAACACCAGGGGGATGGACCACAGGTAGGCCGGGCCGGCGGTACCGTACCCGAAGTAGAACATCTGGAACGTACCGGTGAGGATGGAGATGTAGCTGACGCCGGCGGCGAAGCTGGCGAATTTCCCGATACTTCGGTCCAACGTCTGCTTGTACCCGAAGTGCTCCAGTCCGGTGTCGCCAGGAGCGTCTGCCGTTTCAGGAGCGGCTTTCTTATCCGGGGAAGTTTGTTGGTCAAGGGTCATACGAGATCCTTCGTTCAGGCCTGCTGCACGTCGCAGCTGCAAAGTTGGCCATCTGGCTATTTCGGCAGATACTTTCTGCCGTGGGCACGCTTCTGCCGTATGCAGATAACTGCTTGGGGCATTGGCAATTCGGAGCACAATGCCGGCAGACGACTCATCAGATATCCCGGCGCCCAGTGGCTGAGTGGGCTGTGAGTCAGCGGTGGGATTCGCACCGGTCGGACCGGCCCGAGGTTGTTGTTCAGACACGCGGCCCCCGGACCGCAGGTCAAGTGTCTGGTGTGAGGTGTCAGATGTCAGGCATCATCGTGAGGTTCGTCCTCTCGGTGGGCGGTGATCGTGTAGAGCTCCGACCCGATGACGATCGTTTCCATGGCCGGTGATACCGGGATTCCCGCGCGTAGATCCCCAGAACCTGTTGCGCCACTTGGGTTATGTGCTCACAGATCGAGGACAAGCCGGGACGAGCGACTGCGGCCGACACATATCATCATGGTGTTCCCGGCACGGCGCTCCTCGTCACTGAGGATGCTGTCGCGATGATCGGGGGTTCCCTGCAAGACCTTGGTTTCGCAGGTTCCGCAGACACCTTCCTGACAGGAGCTGGGTACCCCGATACCGTTGTCTTCCAACACTTCCACGATCGACCGGTCGGCAGGGACCTCGAGGGTGACCCCGGTCTGGGCGAGCTGGACCTCGAACGTGGCGTTCTGGACCGAGGCCGGCAACGGTGCGGCGGTGAACCGTTCCACGTGCAGCTCAAGCCCTGCCGCAGTCGCTTCCTCCTCCAGCGACGAGAGCAACGGCCCCGGTCCGCACGCGTAGACCAGTGCCCGCCGCGGCGCGGCCGCCAAGGCCGCCCCCAGGTCGATCCGCCCGCATTCGTCCGCAGGTGCGACCGTGACGCGTTCACCGTAGGGCTCCAGCCTTTCCAGGAAGGCCATCGACGCGCGCCGTCGCCCGCCGTAAAACAGGTGCCAGTCGGACCCGGCCGCCTCGGCAGTTTCGATCATCGGCAGCAACGGAGTGATCCCGATGCCACCGGCGATGAAGACGTACTCGTCGGCCGGGACCAGAGGAAACAGGTTGCGCACGCCAGTCACGGTGAGCTCGCGTCCTACCTCCACGCCATCGTGGAGGTAGGACGAGCCGCCCCGGCTGCGCTCTTCGCGCAGCACGCCGATGGTCCACTCCTGCCCGTCAGCGCGGGACCCGCACAGTGAGTAGTGCCGCCGCAGGCCACCCGGCAGAGTTACTTCCAGGTGCGCACCGGGCTCCCACTCTGGCAGGTCTGCCCCGTCAGATCTGGCCAGCCGTAGGACCCGGACGCCTTGGGCACCGTCATTGATCGCGACCACCCGCAGCTGCATCGGCATCCGTTCCATGTTCGTTCTTCCGTTTCTGACAGTCAGGCAGCCGACCGATCAGCCCGCGGCGACCGCGATGGCCTTGCGGACCAGGTTCTGGAACGCCACGACCTGGCCTTCGTCGGGTACCAGCCGGCCCACGGGAACAGCGTTGCCGACGACTCCGCGGTGCGCGGATTCGATGAGGCCGATGTCTTCGCGCCCGACCTCATCGATGAAGTCGGTGAGCTTGGCGATCTCGTCTTCGGTGATCACCGGATCGAAGAAGTAGTCGAAGTAGGCGACCGTCTCGCCGGGTGAGATCGGGGCGAACGAGTAGACCAACAGGTTTCCCTCGCCCGGGAACGTCCAGGTGGCAAAGTTCGGCCACAACACATCGTTCTGCTGAACCTCGATGGGGCCCACCATGTTGTAGGGCGCCTTGTCCGGCTCTTGGAGCCAGATGTCGCGAGGAAAGGTACGAGCCGTCATCCACCCTTCGGTGCTCACATCGAAGGGGTAGGTCTCCGAGCGCGACGCTTCGAAGGCTTTGTTGTAGCTGGGGTGGGCAGGAGCGCAGTGATAGCACTCCAGGAAGTTCTCGGCCACAATCTTCCAGTTGCCCATGATCGTCATCTCGGTGCGTTTGCGATGCACCAACTTCGTCACATCGAGGTTGATGCTGGTGAACATCTGTTGCAGCGGGGCAAGCCAGTCCTGCAACGGCGCGGCGTTCTGATCGAGATTGACGAATACCAGCTGGCCCCACTGCGCGACAGGAAGCTTGACGAGCGGCAGCTCTGACTTGTCGAAGTTCTCGAACTTGTCTTCCCGCGGAGCGTTGCAGAGGTTGCCCTCCATGTCGTAGCTCCACGCGTGGTACGGGCAGGCCAGCCGGCGGGCGTTTCCGCTGCCCTGCGCGACCTCGTGGAACCGGTGCCGGCAAACGTTCACCAGCGCGTTGAGCCCAGCCTGTGAGCGGGTCACCACCACAGGGACGTCGCCGATCTGGACGGTGACGTAGTCACCGGGCTTGCTGAGGTTTTCCGTCGTGCCGACGTACTGCCAGGTCTTGGCGAAGATCTCCTTGCGTTCGATGTCCAAGATCGCGGGATCGGTGTACCAGGTCACGGGATAGCTCGGAACGAGCTCCCCGCGCTTGGCCTCATCGGCCACGTTCAGCAGTGTCATGCCGTCCTCCATGAGGTTGGTTGCGTGATCAAAGAGCGACCCATGTCGGCCGTGTCACACACATTCGCCGGGTGTTGGGTGCGTCACAAGATAACCACGTAATCTCGCATTGCGCAATAAATCTGCGTGATTTCGCTGATTCGCGTACCACTTCCGCGTTTTATCCTCGCAAACCACGCCTAAGTACCGTGCTCTGAGCTGACCGAACACCTCGGGCGCCGCCTCTGGGTGTGGGAAAATTGCTCGTGTCCTCGTCGCATGACCCCGCCCCGCCCCCCGCCGATCCATCAGGGAATCCGAACGGGAACGGGTTCACCCTCGACGACGTCGACCGCAAGATCCTGCTCGAACTGCAGAACGACGGCCGCCGCGCATTTCGCGACATCGCGCGCCAACTCGACATCTCAGAGGCGACGGTTCGCTGGCGGGTCAAACGACTGCGGGACGCCCGGGTGCTGCAAATCCTCGGCTATGTCGATCCGCGCGCACTCGGCTACGGCAGCATGATGGTGTTGCTCATCAAGGTGACGCCGACGGCCCACGCCCGCGCGGTCGAGGAACT
Organism: Mycobacterium dioxanotrophicus; assembly: GCF_002157835.1. Taxonomy (NCBI): domain Bacteria; kingdom Bacillati; phylum Actinomycetota; class Actinomycetes; order Mycobacteriales; family Mycobacteriaceae; genus Mycobacterium; species Mycobacterium dioxanotrophicus. Next base: position 5,198,529 of record NZ_CP020809.1, read on the forward strand.
GACGTCATGGCGGGAAACCACCTGGGTATCCACGACGGTGGGCCGCACCAACATCTACGTTCAGATGCTCTGCAAAGACTCCGAGAGTCTCTACCACGTGCTCTCGGCCAGCTTGGGCGAGATCGACGGCATCATCGACATCGAAATGCTCCAAGAGGTCAAGGTCCACAAAGCCGAGTACCTCTACACCGTGCTCGACTGACGCACGGCGTCGCAGGCACGCAGGGCAGTTCGGCACGACGCTCCGCGACGAGCCGGCCCAGCGGCTCGAACAGAGCCTGCGACCTCAGCGCTCGCGGCGGCGGGTAGCGCTACCGGCCTGGCGCGCGGGGCCGCTCGAAGACCGGGCCGGATGGCGAAAGCCCCGGCCATCAGGTGATTTGGTCGATCACAGACGCCTCGACCGCGCCGGGAAGCCGTCGCTCGGCGGGCCGCCGCACGGGCTCGGCCAAAAAAATCCTTCTTGAACGGTTGACATGAACAACCGTCCATGTCATTGTTTTTCCACTGGCGAGCGCCCGTGATTGGCATCACACCAGGCAAGCTAGGACAGAATTCAGTTGGCCCTCTAGGAACCAAGAACATCGGATTGCAGACGATTCACCTCGGACGCCTGACCCGGCTTTCGAGACGGTCTTGGAAGCAGTCCCGCATGTGATCGGTGTGCAAATTCCGGGTCCGGAATGGCACACCGAAGATCGACAGTTCGGCTGAGTAGTCGGGCTATTTCCACACCACATGAATTGGAGTAACCATCGCAGAAATCACGACCGTCGGAACCCTGACCAAGGCCGGGGCCATCCACAAGGTGGAGAAGGGCTACGAGGGGCTGCCGAGCATGAACGAGCCCGGTGTCGTCGCCGCCATCGGTGATTCCCTGCACAACCCGGAGGGCACCGTCATGAGCTCGGGGTTCTTCGAGCTGAAGAAGTCGGAGCCCTTGGTGTACACGTACACCTACGACGAGATGAAGCTCGTCGTCAAGGGTGAGTTCATCCTCACCGACCAGGACACCGGCGAGGTCACCCACGCCAAGGAACGCGACGTGCTGTTCTTCCCCAAGGGCACCACCGTCAAGTTCGAGACCCCCGAATACGGCCTCGGCTTCTTCGCCGGCGACCGCACCTTCGCCCCCTAGGGCTCTGCGCTGGATTCGTTGGGATGAGTAAACGCCCAGCGAAACGCAGAATGTTTTCTACGCATCGACACACAGTGTCGATTCTGAATTGAATTGTCTCAAGATGTGCACCACTGCCGTGGTTGTCCTATCACCATTCCGCCTTACCGGCGGTACCTGAATATCCTTTTAAGATCACAAAGAGGAAAGTAACATGACCCTACGAGTCGGAATTATCGGTGCTGGGCCCAGTGGCTTGGCGCAGTTGCGGGCTTTTGAGTCGGCGCGGCAGAAGGGGATCGCGATCCCGCAGATCACCTGTTTTGAGAAGCAGGAGGATTGGGGCGGTCAGTGGAACTACGGCTGGCGCATCGGGTTGGACGCCGATGGCGAGCCGGTGCATTCCAGCATGTACCGCCACCTGTGGTCCAACGGCCCCAAGGAGTGCCTGGAGTTCGCCGATTACTCCTTCGATGAGCACTTCGGCCGTCCCATCTCCTCCTTCCCGCCGCGCGCGGTGCTGGTGGACTACATCAAGGGCCGGGTGGAGAAGTCCGACGTGCGCAAGTACGTCAAGTTCAACACCGTGGCCCGGCACACCAGCTACAACGCCGACACCCAGGAATTCACGGTCACCGTGGAGAACCTCAAGACCCACCAGACCGAAACCCACGTGTTCGACAAGCTGGTGGTGGCCACCGGACACTTCCACGTGCCGGCGGTGCCCGAATTCGAGGGCATCAAGACCTTCCCCGGGGAGGTGCTGCACGCCCACGATTTCCGCGGCGCGGAACGCTTCTACGGCAAGCGGCTGCTGATGATCGGCAGCAGCTACTCGGCCGAGGACATCGGGATGCAGGCCCACAAGATGGGGCGGCGTCGATCACCATGAGCTACCGCACCAACCCGATGGGCTACGACTGGCCGTGGAACACCGTGGAACGCCCGCTGGTCACCCGCTTCGAGGGCAACACCGCGTTCTTCAGTGACGGCACCCAGGACGATTTCGACGCGGTGGTGCTGTGCACCGGCTATCAGCACAAGTACCCGTTCTTGCCCAGCGAGCTGTCGCTGTCCTCGCCCAACGTGCTCTACCCGGCCAACCTGTACAAGGGTGTGGTGTGGCAGCAGAACACCAACCTGTTCTACCTGGGCGCCCAGGATCAGTACTACACGTTCAACATGTTCGACGCCCAGGCGTGGTTTGCCCGCGATGTGATGACCGGGGTGATCGAACTGCCCGACTACGACAAGCGCGAGGCCGACATCGAGCTGTGGTTGGAGCGTCAGGCCGCATTGCCCGATCATGACGCCGAGGCCGAGTTCCAGACCGACTACGTGCGTGAGCTGCACGAAGCCACCGACTACCCGTCGTTCGATCTGGATGCGGTGTGCCAGTTGTTCAAGGACTGGATGCACAACAAGCACGTGGACATCCTCGGATACCGCGACGCGCAGCACCGCTCGGTGATCACCGGGACCCTCTCGGAAAAGCATCACACCCGCTGGATCAACGCCCTGGACGACTCCATGGAGCGCTACCTCAACGGGCCCTCCCAGGACGACATCCACGCCCCGGCCGGGTTGACCGACCGCCACCGCGGCGGCCAAGACAACACCACCGGCGCCGGCGCCGGACCATCCCTGGTCCACCACACCGAAGTACTGCAATCCCGCCCGCAACCCACCCATAGCTGACCCCGATGTTCCAGTCTCCTGCAATCAGCCCTGCAGCCACACAAGTGACCTACGGGCACCGACAGCAGGAGACTGGACGGTTGGCTATGCGGGTGCCCGCTGACGAACGACGAGGACAACGGTGATCGGCGCCACGGACCGGCCATCCGCTAGATGACCGACCCGACAGCGACCGATCACCGCTCCTCGTTTCACGATGGTTGCCGCTCCTGGTCGGTGTAGCCGCTGAAAGCCCTGCACCAGAAACAGCTTGGCAGGCTCTGCGCTCTTCGAGGGGTCGGGCGCAGGTGAAATGTCCTGCCTCCCTTATCACGACACGTTCAGCGAAAGATTCCGCAACACGGATTGCTCTGAAGAAACGGACGGCGACATGACAATATCCACTCCCCCGGCCTCGACTCTGACGGGGAAAGCCATCGACTCCTGGCCTGCACAGTCGATGAAGCCTACGAAAGCCGAATGGCCCCGGATGCGCTGCAGATTCATCACCGCTGACCCGGTAGGCGCGTGGGACGACTTCATACTCATGGAGTGGGAGTTGGACAAATGTGGCTGGGAGGATTTCCACCCCCACACCGAGACGGCCTTCGTCGTGGAAGGCGAGCTCCACATCGAGTGCGACGGTGAGTCCGTCATCCTGGGACCCGGCGACACGGCCCGCGTGAATCCCGGACGCACAGCACGCTATTCGGCACCCGTCTACGCGCGGATGGTCACTACCTACGGCCCCAATCCCGACGGTAGGGAATCCCACTCTTTCCGATACTTCGAAATCTGAGTTCGGCAACGCCGCTGGCGCCAGATTGACTAGCGGGTTATCTGAAATTGGAGGCTGCCGTGGTCGCACGCAGAGGTAGACCGGTTGCCCCACTGGTGTTGACGGACGACGAGTCCGAGACGTTGCAGCGGTGGATTCAGCGGGCCGACTCACAGGCCCTCGCGCAGCGGTGCCGGATCGTGCTGCGTTGCGCGGCAGGCAATACCAATAAGCAGGTGGCCGAGGAGCTGGGCGTTTCCCCGGAGATGGTTTGCAAGTGGCGCCAACGGTTCATCGACAAGCGGCTCGACGGGCTTGCTGACAAACCTCGTCCGGGCGCGCCACGCACGATCACCGACGAGGCTGTCGAAAATGTGATCGTCGCGACCCTGGAGCGGCAACCGAAAGACGGCACGCACTGGTCACGGTCGACGATGGCCGCCGAGACCGGGCTGTCACAGTCCGCGGTGGGGCGGATCTGGAAATCGTTGGGGATCAATCCCCATCAGGACGACACGTTCACAATCAGCACCGACCCGCAGTTCATCGCAAAGGTGCGCGATGTCGTGGGCTTCTACCTGGACCCGCCAGAGAAGGCCCTGGTGCTCTGTGTCGACGAGAAGGCGCAGATCGAGGCCGAGCGAAATGCGGCGGCGCTGCCGATGACGCCCGGGATACCTTGGCGCACGCACGAATACGCCCACCACGGCATCACCACCGTGTTCGCAGCATTGGACCTGGCGATGGGCGAGCTGTACGGGTCAATTCACCGTCGGCACCGAGCGGCCGAGTTCAAGAAGTTCCTGGCCACGGTGGACAGCACCGTGCCCGCCGACTTGGACGTCCACGTGATCTGCGACAACTACTCGACGCACAAGTCACCGACGATCACGAGGTGGCTTGCCGCTCATCCTCGATTCCATATGCACTTCACCCCGACGTATTCATCGTGGCTCAATCAAGTCGAACGCTGGTCCGGGCTGCTCACCGACCAGAAACTCCGCCGCAGCGTCCACCGCTCAATTCAGGCCTTCGAGAATGACATTCGCGGTTGGATCAACACAAGAAACAACAACCCGCGCCCGTTCAACTGGACCAAGTCTGCTGACGAGATCCTCGAACGCCTTGCGCCATATCTTCAACGGATTCCGGGCGCTGCGCACTAAACAGGTTCAGCACCGCGTCGATCCAGACGCAATGCGCAGACTCACCAACCGAGCGGTCTAGCGGCGCCCACTGGACACCGACCGGTACGCGCGCACAGACGCGCTGATCGGCTTCCGAAGGGCGAGCCCACCGAAGGCGCCACCAATCGCGGTCAAGGCCGCCACGCCGCTGAGCTTCCAGAACAGCTCACCGTGACCCGTCTGGTGCACGATGACCCAGTACGCCACGCAGCCGGCCGTAAACAGCAGGATCGCCGCGAACAGCACACCGAACATCGACGGGTAGTTGGTTTTCTTGTCGGTGATCTTTTCCACCATGCTCCCCTTTGCTTGGGATCACGGTCGCACCAGTGCGGCCGACGAGAGTTTAATCCGGTGAGACATTGTTGCCTGGCCTTAACTCGTCCGGTGAACAGTAGTACCGCCCCATTTAGATGTCAATGGTTTACGAATGGCCCCTCGTCCTACTGCGGAGTAATCAGCAGTGGAATTCAAGCAAAACGCGATGGCCGACCCTGTACTCGTAAGCCGCTGGGCCACAACGTCTTTAGACCCCGCCGACAGACTGACAGCCGGGCGATTTCCAGCCTTTCAGCGAATTGACAGGTAATTAACAGAATTCTTTCTGAGTGCGTAACCACGCGAGTAATAGTGAGCCGGAGGATTGGAGCGCCGGTCGAGGCACTTGTCGCAACTCAGTCCGGCGGATTCGAGATAGGTGGCGAGCCCAAGAAACCCGGCTCCGGCTGGTCGGGCGTAGCTACCGCCGGACTGTCGTAGGGAGCGCCGAGCAGAGTGCTGGATACGTGCTCGCCCATGCGCGCTGACATCCGTTTGTCCAGAGCGGCCATGTGACGGTAGGCCAGAGACATGAACCTTCGTGTGGCGGGGGAAATCGCTCCCCCGGCTCGGGTGATGAAGGAGAAGCTCTCGTGGTAAGCCGGGTCCAGTGACACCCAACCGATGCGATTCGAATGCTCGTAACGCAGCACGGTGAACCGCGACACGACGGTGTCGCCGATGCCTTCAGCCGCCAATTCGAGTGCAGCTGACTGGAACTCGACCTCGATGTCGGGAGTGATGGTCACGCCGAGTTCGCGGGCACGTTCGGCAATACCACGCCGCAGCGGATCTTCGGTCTGCCAGTGAGCTTCCGAGAGGATGAGGGTGGCGTCCGCCAAATCCGCGATGGTGACCGGCCGCGCGGTCCGGGCCGGGTCAGCACTGACGTAGACGACCTCGTCGACCAGCACCGGCGGGCTCACGGTCAGACGTTGATCGTCGATCGGCAGCTGCACCAGTCCGGCTTCCAAGTCTCCGGAACGCACCGCGTCGGCAACTTCCGACGAGTTCAGGCCGACAATGCGGACCCGGACCCGCGGGTGCAAGGTGCGGAACTCCGCGACGAGCGGTGCCAGGAGATAGCGGTGAGCGCTGCTGAAGGTGCCAAAGGATACCTCGCCGCCAGTGAGGGTGCGCGCGACGCGCGCGGTGGCGGTCAGGTCGTCGGCGCTGCGCAGCGTCTGCTCGGCCAAAGGCACGATCAGGCGCCCGACGTCGGTGAGCGCAAGCGTCCGGCTGGTTCGGGTGAACAGTTGCGCGCCGAGGATGTGCTCAAGTCTGCGGATTTGCACCGAAAGGCTCGGTTGCGCGATGTACTCGGCGGCCGCGGCGGCCGAGAACGACCCCGCCTCGACGGCGCGCAGGAAGTAACGCAACTGCCGCAGCGTGGGCCCTTCGGCCACGGCTAGTCGCCTGCTCCGGCCGTGCGAAACGCTGCCGGAACAACCGTGTATCGCGTGCTGAACATGACCGGCAATCTATAGGAAAAACCTTGATCTGGCGCTCCATATCGCCCGTAGACGGTGCCAAGATCACCTCGCAAACTAGGAAACGACTGGTCAGCGCAACAGCGACGAAAATCACCCCAAGGAGTCATCAATGGACAATGGACAACCCCATCCGACGGCTGTAGTCACCGGGGCGGCCAGCGGGATGGGCCGTTCAACGGTCACCGCCCTGATCAAGCAAGGCTGGGATGTCCTCGCCTTGGACCGCGACGTCATCGAATACTCGGTCGCCGGCGAGACCGTCCGCACCGTGCAGGCCGATGTCACCCGCCGCGACGAAGTGCGGCGCGCCTTGACCGACTTTCTGGTGCAGCGGCCCCTAGATCTCGTCGCCAATGTCGCGGGTATCTACCCGCCGAGCACACTGGACAACTTCACCGAGGAGCTCTACCGCAGCGTCTTCGACGTAAACGTCCTCGGGGTCCTCAACGTCACCGCCGAGTCCGTCGCGCACATGAGCAGCGGCAGTTCGATCATCAATTTCGCCTCCGTCGACGCGTTCACCGTGTCGCCCGGTCAGCTGCTGTACGGAGCATCCAAGGCTGCGGTGGTCATGCTGACCAAAGAGCTGGCGCTGGAACTGGCCCCGCGCGGCATTCGCGTCAACGCCATCGCTCCCGGCTGGGTCAATACCCCAGGCAACGCAGCGACCGGCCGAATGACCGCCGCGGCCGCATCCATCCCCCTGGGCCGCGTTGCCGAACCGGATGAAATCGCCCGCTGGGTACTGCTTCTCGGCGGTCCGGACGCGGCGTTCATGACCGGCGAGACAGTCGTGCTCTCGGGCGGCGACGTCATCCGCTGACCCGACAACCACACATCTTCAGCGAAGGAAAAACCATGGCAAACTATTGCGTCATCGGAGCCGGCGCCGCGGGCCTCTCGGCACTCGATGTCCTCAGCGCGCGCGGACACCAGGTGGACTGCTACGAGAAAAGCGATCGCGTCGCCGGTCACTGGAACACCGACTACGACGCACTGCACCTCATCACGTCGCGGAACATGACCACGTTCGAGGGATTCCCGATGCCGCAGGACTACCCCCATTTCCCGCGTCGTGATCAGGTACGCGACTACATCGCCTCGTTCGCCACCACCCGCGGACACCACCAACGAATCTCCTTCAACACCGAAGTGCTGTCGGTCACACCCATCGACGGTCGCGGAGCGGTGGGATGTGCTGGGTGGACGGTCACCACCAGCACCGGCGCCGGTACGTATGACGGTGTGCTCGTCGCCAACGGCCACCTGTGGGATCCGAAGATTCCCGATGTGCCCGGACACTTCACCGGCAAGCAGATCCACTCCGGCATGTACCGCAACACCGACGACATCCAGGGACGCCGGGTGCTCGTGGTCGGCGCCGGCAACTCCGGCTGCGATCTGGCCGTCGACGTAGCCCAGCACCGCCTCGACGTCGACATCGTCGTGCGGCACGGCTCCTACTTCCAGCCCAAGATGTACTTCGGCCGACCACGCCAGGAAGTCCCATTCCTGGCCGAATTCTCGCCCGCCGAGCAAGATCTCATTGCCCGCCTGATGGCCCGCGTCTCGATCGGCGAGAACGCCGACTATCCCGGGCTGCCCGTACCTCCGCACCGCACGCTGGCCGACGGAGCCACCGTCGTCAACGACCTCCTGCTGTACTGGATTCACCACGGCCGCATCACGGTGAAGGGTCACGGCGTGGAACGCTTCGACGGCAACACCGTGCACTTCGCGGACGGCACCGCCAAGGACTACGACACCATCCTGTGGGCAACCGGATTCCATGCGACGCTGCCGTTCCTCGACGATCAGCTGGTCGCCAGGCGCAACGGCCGGCCGCTCCGGTATGCCGGCGGCATCGTTCCAGCCGGGCTCGAAAAGCTCTACTACATCGGCCTGACCGCCCCACGCGGTCCGCAGATTCCGATCTACGGCGTCCAGACGAAGATCGCCGAACGCATGATGCGCCTGCATCAGGACGCCGGTAGCCACGGGGCCGGCATCGCCACCTACTTCGCCCGGTTGCAGCAGCCTGACGACCGGATCGACATCCCACGCGATATCTGGCTCGAGCAGATTGCCGACACCAACCGGCTCCTGGACGCCCTGGAGGCCGCGACCGAGGATCGGCTGCTCAATGCAGCCAACTGACGACACTGCCGCTGCGCCAATGGCATCCAGAAACGAGACCACACCCATGTCCACACATCTGATCGATGACAGCCCGCTGACGCGGTATCACAAACGGCTGATCATCGCCTGCTCCGGCGGTCCCTTTCTGGACGGCTACCTGCTCAGCATCGTCGGGGTGGCACTCACCGGCGCCAGTAAAGATCTGGCGTTGGACTCCAACGCCATGGGCATCGCCGGCGCAGCATCGCTGATCGGTCTGTTCGTCGGCAGCCTCGTGTTCGGTCCCATCACCGACCGGATCGGACGCCGCATCATGTACACCGCCGACCTGATACTCATGATCGTCGCTTCGTTGGCATGCTTGTGGATTGGCACCGGCTGGCAGCTCATCGCATTGCGCTTGATCGTCGGGCTCGCCGTGGGCGCCGACTATCCGATCGCCACCTCACTACTCACCGAGTGGATGCCGAAGAAGTACCGGGGTGCGGTGATCGGACTGCTCTCCACTATCTGGCTGGTCGGTGCGGTGCTGGCCTACCTCGTCGGCTACGCACTGACCTCTGCCTACGGGGTAGAGGCGTGGCGGTGGATGCTGGCCAGCGGCGCGGTATTCGGAGTCATCGTGCTCATCCTCCGCATGGGGGCTCATGAGTCGCCGCGCTGGCTGATCTGTCGTGGCCGGGTGGAAGAAGCCCGCACGCACATCGCTGCGGTACTCGGACGCGACGTCACGACTCAGGAAGTCACCGCACTGGTGGACTCCGAAGAGCCACAGCAACAGACGACCTCACTGATCGAGCTCGCGCGCGGTGACTACCTACGCCGCGTCCTGTTCTGCGGCCTCACCTGGATGTGCATCGCCATCCCCCAGTTCGCGTTGTTCACATACGGCCCGATCATCTTGTCGCAGTTTGGCTTCGGCGACGGCGGGGCCGAGGAGACACTCGGCCAGATCATCTTGAACCTGGGATTCCTCGTCGGCAGTCTCCCCGCCCTGCGCTGGGTGGAGACCCGCGGGAGACGTCCGCTGATGATCGGCAGTTTCCTGTTCGGAGCCTTGGCACTACTGCCGCTCGGGGTATGGCCAGACGCGCCGGGCTGGTTCGTCATCACTTTCTTCTTCCTGTTCACTCTCATCAACGGCGCAGGAACCATCCTCGTCTTCATCTACCCCAATGAGCTCTTCCCGACTCAGGTCCGAGCCTCCGCGGTAGGGGTGGCCACTGCGATCAGCCGGCTCGGTGCGGCAATCGGCACCTACCTGGTGCCGTTGTCACTCAGCGGAATCGGTACCGGGCCCACGATGCTCATCGGCGTCGGCCTGACTGTGCTGGGGCTGGTCATCAGCCTCTTCTGGGCCGAGGAAACAAGGAACAGGTCACTGACCGCGACGGCCGGCGGCACGGAGCCGGTCGGTAGTGACGAGCACCCCACGTTGACCGGCGACCCGCGCAAAAGCCCTGCCTGATCATCAATTCGGCCTTGCGCGATAGTCGTTCATTGAGAGTCTGGCGGTCGCTCTGCGAAGGTTTCCCCCAGACATGAGAATGGCCCTCGGAGAAGATCTCCGAGGGCCATTCTCGCTAGTAGCGGGGACAGGATTCGAACCTGCGACCTCTGGGTTATGAGCCCAGCGAGCTACCGAGCTGCTCCACCCCGCGTTGGTGAACTCAAGGTTACCGAAGTGGTTGGCGCAGCTCCAAATCGTATGGTCAAAGGGGGTTTTTGGCGGAATCAGCCACCGAAATCAGCCCACGAAACGCACCACTTGACCGCACCGGAACACCCCGGCGGGGTCGTACCGTTCCGCCAGATCCGCCAGCCAGTGCCGGGTGTCCTCGTCGTAGACCCGCGCTGCCCGGCCGGCGTCGTCCGAGGGTGCGAAGTTCGGCAGCTGCCCACCGGTGGACCACGGCGTCAACTCGGCCACTAGCGCATCGGCCTGCGACCGCACCGCCTCCGCCACAGGCGGTGCCGGCACCCCGATGACCGTCACTGCGTAGGCGGCATCGCGGTGGCAGAACGCACTGCGGTGCGCTCCTTCGCGAGCCAGCGCCCCGCCCAGCATCCTGACGTCGACGATCGTCTGCACCGAACCCGAGTTCGGCCCGGCGGCGGCCAGGATGACGTCGACGGTCTCGGTGGTGAATTCGCGCAGCAGCGTGTGATTTTCGGATACGGGCATCGGATCGACCGGGTCGGCATGCACGGCACCGATGGCCGCATAGGGCAGCACGCCGACGGTGTCCACGATTGGAGTCGCGACTGCCCGTAGCGGAGCCAATCGTCGCTCTGCGTCGTCGAACTCGTCGACGGCGACGTAGCGCACGGCCACGGTGAACTTGCCGGCCAACGGCTCGGGAACACCCGGCATCTCGGGAAGCCGCAGCAGCGCAATCGAGGTGGAGATACGCTCGGGTAACTCCACGCACCACCGCGCCCACTCCCGCACCACCGTCGTGGCGTCGGCGCCATCGAAATATACTGCTCCGCCGTAGAATTCAGCGATCGGCAGCAGATCGATCTCGGCAGCTGTGACGATACCCAACGTCGACTTGCCACCCCGCAAGCCCCAGAACAGATCTGGGTTCTCCTCAGGCGTCGCGCGCAGCACCTGCCCTGTCCCGGTGACCAGTTCGAAGGACCGCACGTAATCCGACGACAGGCCGACCGTGCGCACCAGCGGTCCCACTCCGCCACCTGTGAGGAACCCGACCACACCGACATTGGGTGACGAGCCGCACAACGCGGCCAGCCCGTGCGGGGCCGCCGCATCCAGTACGTGCTGCCAGGTGGCCCCAGCCGCCACCCGCGCGGTGCGGGTGGCAGGGTCGACGGTGCAACCGGTCATCCCCGCGGTCACCACCAGGATGGTGTCGGAGGCGACGCTCAGCGCACCGTGGCCGGTGGCCTGCACGGCGACCCGAAATCCGCGGCGCCCAGCGAAACCCACCGTGTTGGCGACGTCGTAGGCCGATGTCGCCAGCACGACCGCGGCAGGCTCCACAGTGGCCGCCAGATTCCACGGTGCAGCCTGCTCGTAGCCGGCCTCTCCCGGGAGCGCCACGGGCGCGGCGACGTGGGCGCGCAGGCCCGTCAGGGCGTCGGCCAAGCCGTCGTACGGAAGATCGGTCAGGGTCATCAGGGTCCTCTCGGATGTCAGTGCGAATCTGCGCGCACAGCATCGCCACGAGGACTTGGCGTTCACTTGTCGTCCAGCTAAGGCCCGCTGGACACGGCCAGCAGACACCTAGGTCCCCCGACATCGGCGTGTCGGGGGACCTGAGTGTCTGCTCGCGCGGGAAAGGTGCTCGCGCGGGAAAGGTGAGGCTACGAGGCTACTTGGTGGCGTCGTACTTCTTCATCGCGTCGGCCAGGCCCTGCAGCGCCTGCCCGTACTTGGCGAAATCACCGCTGCGCTGGGCCTCCTGGGCCGCCGCCACCGCCGCGTCGATCTCCTGCAGCGCAGCGGCCTTTGCCGGCGACAACTGCACGGGCGGCTGACCGGGGATGGGCACCGACACCTCCGGTGCGCGGTTGGCCTGATCGGCCGCCGGTGGCGGCGCGGCAGGCGCTTGACCGGGCACCGGCGGTTTGGCGTCGGTAGGTGCGACGTTGGTCGCCGTCGCCCCGGCCCCGGGACCGAACAACTCCGTCAACGCGTCACTGACCGTCGGCCCGTAGCCGACCTTGTCGTTGTAGAGCATCGCCACCCGGATCAGACGTGGGTACGACGATGCCGCGTCGCTGGTGCCCGGCGAGGCGTAAACCGGTGCGACATAGAGCAATCCACCCTCACCCACGGGCAGGGTCAGCAGATTGCCCCAGCGGATGCGGTTCTGGTTGTCCCGCCCGATCACACCGAGGTCCTGGCTGACCGCGGTGTCGGTACTGATCGCGTTGAACGCCAGTTTGGGACCGTTGACCTGACCGGGAATGGTCAGCACCGTGATCTTGCCGTAGTTCGACGGATCCGAACTGGCACTGACATACGCGGCCAGGAAGTCACGCTGGAACCGGTTCATCGCGCTGGTCAACTGGAACGACGACGAACTGCTGTTGTTCGCAATGTCCTTGGCGACGATGTAGTACGGCGGCTGGTAGCTGCTGGCCGTCGGGTTCGGGTCGAGCGGCACGTCCCAGAAGTCCTGGGCCGAGAAGAACGTGATCGGGTTGTCCACGTGGTAGCGCGCCAGCAGGGCTCGCTGCACCTTGAACAGATCCTCCGGATACCGCAGGTGCGCCTGCAGTTCCGGGGAGATGTCACTCTTGGGCTTGACGGTGCCCGGGAACACCTTCTCCCACGCCTGCAGCACCGGATCCGACTCGTCCTGCGCGTAAAGGGTCACGGTGCCGTCGTACGCGTCGACCGTGGCCTTCACCGAGTTGCGGATGTAGGACACCTGCTTGTCCGGGGCCAACCGGTTGACCGCCACCTCGTTGGAATCGGCGGTGGCGCTGGACAGCGTCGTCAGCTCCGAATACGGGTAGTTGTCGAGTGTGGTGTAGCCGTCGACGATCCACACCATGCGCCGGTTGACGATCGCCGGGTACACGCTGGTGTCGGTGGTCAGCCAGGGCGCCACCGCCTCGACTCGTTTGGCCGGGTCACGGTTGAACAGGATTCTGCTGTTCTCGCCGATCACGTTGGAGAACAGGAAGTTCCGCTCGGCGAACTTGGCGGCGAACACGCTGCGCGACAACCAGCTGCCGATCGGAACGCCACCCTTGCCCTCATAGGTGTAGTTCTTGGTCTCGGTGTTGGTCTCGTAGTCGTATTCACGGTCGGCACCGTTGCTGCCGACAATCGCGTAGTCGGCGGGCGTGTTGGCGATCACCGGGCCGAAGTACACCCGCGGCTGATCAAGCGGGGCCGGTCCTGGCGACACCACACCGCCGTTGGCGCCGACAACACTGGCCAGGAACTCCGGGTAGCCGCCGTTCTGGTTGGGGTCGTTGGCGATACCGCGCACGGTGTTGGCGGGCGAGGCGATGAAGCCGTTGCCGTGGGTGTACACCGAGTGCCGGTTGATCCAGTCCCGCTGGTTGTCGATCAGTCGGTCCGGGTTGAGTTCACGGGCGGCCACCACATAGTCCCGCAGGTTGCCGTCCGGACCGGCGTAACGGTCGATGGACAGCTGATCCGGGAAGTAGTAGAAGTTCTTGCCCTGCTGGAACTGAGTGAACGCCGGGCTGACGATGGTCGGGTCGAGCAGCCGGATGTTGGACGTGGTGGCCCGATCCGCGGCGACCTGGGCTGCCGTCGTCTGCCCGTTGCTCTCGTAGTTGCGGTAGGTCACGGTGTCACTGGTGAGCCCGTAGGCCTGCCTGGTCGCCGTGATGCTCCGGCTGATGTACTCGCTTTCCTTCTGCGCGGCGTTGGGCTTGACGCTGAACTGCTCGACGATCAGCGGCCAGCCGGCCCCGACCACCAGCGAGCTCAGCAGCAACAGCACCACGCCGATGACGGGAATGCGCAAGTCCCGCAAGACGATCGCGGAAAACACCGCCACCGCGCAGATCACCGCGATGGCCAACAGGATGAGCTTGGCGGGCAGCACCGCGTTGATGTCGGTGTAGCCGGCACCGGTGAACGGTTTGGCCGAACGGGTGACGCTGAGCAGTTCATAGCGGTCGAGCCAGTAGGCGACCGCCTTGAGCAGGATCAGGAAACCGACCAGGCTGATCAGCTGGATGCGGGCCGAGCGGCTCAGCGCACCCGTGCGCCCGGCCAGCCGGATACCACCGAACAGGTAGTGGCCCAACAGGTTTGCGATGAACGCCAGGAACGTCGCGACGAAGAGGAAGGTCAGGATCAGCCGGTAGAACGGCAGATCGAAGGCGTAGAAGCCGAGATCGCGCCCGAACTGCGGGTCGGTGATCCCGAATTCACCGCCGTGCAGGAACAGCTGGATGCGCACCCAATAGGTCTGCGCGACGATCCCGGCCAGCAGACCGATGAACACCGGAAGCCCGATGCCGAACAACCGCAGGCGGGCCAGCACCGTGGTGCGGTACCTGGCCACCGGGTCATTGGGCCCCGCAGCCGGGACGAACACCGGACGCGTGCGGTAGGCCAGCGCCAGCCCGGCGAACACGATCGCGCCCAGCACCACGCCCGCGACGAGGAACACGATGAGTCGCGTGACCAGCACCGTGGTGAACACCGATCGGTATCCCAGTTCGCCGAACCACAGCCAGTCGACATAGGTGTCGACGAACCGCGGCCCGATCAGCAACAGCAGGACCACCACCAGCGCCAGCCCGATCAAAATCCGGCTTCGTCGCGTCAGCTTCGGCATCCTCGCCGCGGGCCGCATACCCACTCGTCAACTCCAGTCTCGGGTTCCCGGATTGCTGGCCTGCCGTGTCCGGCCTGCCGGATTTCCCCCAACTCTAGCCAGTCGCCCCCGGCGGGCGGTTCAGCAGCGCGGAGGTTCGCCACCGGCAGAAAGCGCATGCAGCGCGTCGACGGCCCCGGTGAGCGTGTCGACTTTCACCAGTTCCATACCGTCCTGCGGTGCCGAACGGGCCTCGGCACAGTTCTCGGCGGGTACCAGGAACACCGTCGCGCCGGCTTCGTGCGCCGCAAGCATCTTGTGGGTGATGCCCCCGATCGAACCCACCTTGCCGTCGCCGGTGATGGTCCCGGTGCCTGCGATGAACTTGCCGTCGTTGAGGTCCCCGGTCGTCAACTTGTCCACCACGGCAAGGCTGAACATCAGGCCCGCCGACGGGCCGCCGATGTTCGCCAGGTTGAAGCTGATGTCGAACGGCGCCCACGGCGCGTCGAGCACTCCCACCCCCAGGAAGCCGTAATCCCGGTCGGGGTTATGGCCCAGGGTGATGGTGGCGGTGCCCGCCGGAGAGTTCTTGCGGCGGTAGTCCAGGACGATGGTGTCCCCCGGCTTGGTCGCCTTGAGCAGCGCCTGGAACTCGTCGAGCTTGGCCACCGGCTTGCCGTTGACGGCGTCGATCGCGTCGCCGGGCTTCAGCTTGCCCGCCGAGGGACCGGGATCGGTCACGGTCTGCACCGTCACCGCCATCGGGTACTTCAGGAACGACAGCGCGGCGTACTCCGCGTTGTCCTCGGACCGCTTGAAGTCGCTGGTGTTGGCCTGGTCGATCTCGTCCTTGGACTTGTCCGGCGGGTACACCAGGTCCCGCGGCACCAGCTGCTCACGGCCCGACATCCACAGTGTCAGGGCCTGCCCCAGGGTCAGCCCGTCGCGCTGCGACACCGTCGTCATGTTGAGGTGCCCGGATGTCGGATGCACCTTCGCATCAGGACCCTCGATGTCGACGACCTGTTTGCCCTGCACCTCACCGAGCGTGTTGAAGGTCGGACCCGGACCCAGAGACACGTAGGGCACCGTCACCACGGATAGCAGCACACCGAACACCAGAATCGGCACCAGAGCCACCAGCAGCGTCAAAATCCGCCTGTTCACGCCGCCAACAGTAAAGCCTGCCACACGAGGTTCACTGACAGCGTGACCCACAGCGTCACGAAGAGACCCTGTGGTGAGTACCGTTGGGGCTATGGCTGACCTGCCCTTCGGCTTCTCCGCCGGGGATGACCCCGAGCGTGACAAGCGCAAGAAAGACCCAGATTCCGGCTCCGGCTCCGGGCCCGGCGCCGATCCATTCGGGCTCGGCGCTGGCGGCGCCGGTTTCGACATGGGCGACTTGGGCCAGATCTTCACCAAGCTCGGCGAAATGTTCAGCGGGGCAGGCACTGCGATGGCCGGCGGCGGCCAGTCCGGCCCGGTCAACTACGACCTCGCGCGGCAGCTGGCGTCCAACTCGATCGGCTTCGTCGCCCCGGTTCCCGACCAGACCAAGGGCGCCGTCACCGACGCGGTCCGGCTCGCCGAGACCTGGCTCGACGGGGTCACGCCGCTACCCGCCGGAACCACCCGGACGGTGGCGTGGACGCCGAGCGATTGGCTGGACAACACCCTGGAGACCTGGAAGCGGCTGTGCAACCCGGTCGCCGAGCAGATCTCGACGGTGTGGGCCTCGGCGTTGCCCGAGGAAGCCCAGAGCATGGCGGGCCCGCTGCTGGCGATGATGTCGCAGATGGGCGGCATGGCCTTCGGTTCCCAGCTCGGCCAGGCCCTGGGCCAGCTGTCCCGGGAGGTGCTCACCTCGACCGACATCGGATTGCCGCTGGGCCCCAAAGGGGTTGCGGCCCTGATGCCCGAGGCCATCGAATCGCTCTCCGAGGGCCTGGAGCGGCCCCGCAGCGAGATCCTGACGTTCCTGGCTGCCCGCGAAGCCGCGCACCATCGGCTGTTCAGCCACGTGCCGTGGCTGTCCAGCCAGCTGCTGGGCGCGGTCGAGGCCTTCGCCAAAGGCATGAAGGTCGACATGTCCGGCATCGAGGACATGGCCAAGGGCTTCAACCCGGCCTCGCTGACCGACCCGTCCGAGATGGAACAGCTGCTCAGCCAGGGCATGTTCGAGCCCAAGGCCACACCCGAGCAGGAAGCCGCCCTGGAACGGCTGGAAACCCTGCTCGCGCTGATCGAGGGCTGGGTGCAGACCGTGGTCTCCGCGGCACTGGGTGATCGGATTCCCGGCACCGAGGCGTTCTCGGAGACCCTGCGCCGGCGCCGAGCCACCGGTGGCCCGGCCGAGCGGACCTTCGCCACGCTCGTCGGCCTGGAACTGCGGCCGCGCAAGATGCGCGAGGCGGCCGCCCTCTGGGAGCGGCTGACCGAGGCGGTCGGTTCCGACGCCCGCGATGGCGTGTGGCAGCACCCCGACCTGTTGCCCGACGCGTCCGATCTCGACGAGCCCGCCGGTTTCATCGATCGCATGATCGGCGGCGACACCAGCGGGATCGACAGCGCCTTCGAGCAGGCCATCGCCGATCTGCAAAAGGAACAGAAGGAGCAGGGCGGCGACACCGAGCGGCCCGACGAGTCTTGAGGCCTGTGGATAACTGACGGGGCGGTGCCGCGCGTCGTGGCAGAGTCATGCCATGACGACGCGGTACGTGTTGGCACCCGGCCGCCCCGTGCTGCTGAGGCCCGACGGAGCCGTTCAGGTGGGCTGGGATCCCCGCCGAGCGGTCCTCGTCCGCCCACCGGGATCGATCACCCAGGCGCAGCTCGCCGACCTGCTGCACACCCTGCAGGGCGGCGCGTCCCGAGACGAACTCACTACGGCGGCAAAAGAATTCGATGCCGCCGAGGCCGTCGACGAGCTGATCGCCGCGCTCACCGACGCGGGCGTCGTCACCGTCGCGACGCCCTATCCGTCGCGGACCCCGTCGGTGCGCATCCACGGACGCGGACCGCTCTCGGAACTGCTCACCAGCGCGTTGCGCTGCTCGGGGGCGCTGGTGCGGCACACCAGCCGCCCGCATGCGTCGGCGGTACCCGATCCCACCGACCTCGTCGTGCTCGCCGACTACCAGGTCACCGAACCGCGGGTGTTGCGCGAGCTGCACGAAGCCGCGGTGGCGCATCTGCCGGTACGGCTGCGCGACGGCGCCGGACTGGTCGGCCCGCTCGTCATCCCCGGCCTGACCAGCTGTCTGCAGTGCGCCGACCTGCACCGCAGCGACCGGGACGCAGCCTGGCCCGCGCTGGCCGCGCAGTTGCGCGGTACCGTCGGCACCGCCGGGCGGGCAACCATCCTGGCCACCGCGGCGCTGGCGCTACGTCAGATCGATCTGGTGATCCAGGCCGTGCGGGAGGCCGGTGACCCGCGCCGTGCGCCGGAGCCGCCACCGACGCTGGACACCACGCTCGAACTCGACGCCGACGGCTACTCGATCAGCGCCCGGCGCTGGTCACGCCACCCCGAGTGCCCATGTTGAAAACGAATGTTGCCACTAAGTTGTGGCCCGTTCAGAACCGTCATGGATGATGGACTCGTGTCTGACATCAAACGGGGAAGCGTCGCGCGCAACGCCAAGCTCGCTGGCTTGGCGGGCGGCATGGCCGGCCGCGCGGCACTCGGCTTCGGCAAACGCCTGACCGGCAAGTCCAAGGACGAGGTCACCGCCGAGTTGATGGACAAGGCCGCACAGCAATTGTTCACCGTGCTGGGCGAGCTCAAGGGCGGCGCGATGAAGGTCGGGCAGGCGCTTTCGGTGATGGAGGCCGCCATCCCCGAGCAGTACGGCAAACCGTATCGCGAGGCGTTGACCAAACTGCAGAAGGACGCTCCCCCGCTGCCTGCGGCCAAGGTGCACCGGGTGCTCGACGGCCAGCTGGGCACCAAGTGGCGGGACCGGTTCGCCTCGTTCGACGACACCCCGGTCGCCTCGGCGAGCATCGGTCAGGTGCACAAGGGCATCTGGTCCGACGGCCGCGAGGTGGCCGTGAAGATCCAGTACCCGGGCGCCGACGAAGCACTGCGCGCCGATCTGAAGACCATCCAGCGGCTCGTGAGTGTCTTCAAACAGCTCGCCCCCGGCGCCGACATCCAGGGCATCGTCGACGAGCTGACCGAACGCACCGAGATGGAACTGGACTACCGGCTGGAAGCCGAGAACCAGCGGGCGTTCGCCAAGGCGTACCGCAACGATCCACACTTCGCGGTGCCCGCCGTGGTGGCCAGCGCCCCCAAAGTCGTTATCGCCGAATGGATGGACGGCATCCCGATGTCGGTGATCATCCGTGAGGGCACCCCCGAACAACGCGACCTCATGGGCACCCGGCTCAGTGAACTCACCTTCGACGCGCCCGCGCGGCTGGAGATGATGCACGGCGACGCGCACCCCGGCAACTTCATGCTGCTGCCCGACGGCCGCATGGGGGTCATCGACTTCGGTGCTGTCGCACCGATGCCCGGTGGTTTCCCGCCCTCGCTGGGCCGCACCATCCGGCTGGCCCGTGACCAGAACTACGATCAGCTGCTGCCCGCCATGGAGGAAGCCGGCTTCATCCAGAAGGGCCAACAGGTTTCGGTGCAGGAAGTCGACGACATGTTGCGCCAGTACGTCGAACCCATCGAGGTCGACGTGTTCCACTACACCCGTCGCTGGATTCAGCGGATGGCCGCGGGGCAGATGGACAACTCGGTCGCCCAGATCAAGATGGCCCGCCAACTCGATCTGCCGGCCAACCTCGCCATCCCGCTGCGGGTGATCGCCTCGACCATCGCCATCTGCTGTCAGCTCGATGCCCACGTGCCGGTGAAATCGATTGCCACGGCACTGGTTCCAGGATTCGCCGAAGAAGCCGCCTGAACCCGAAGGCTGGAGTGACGCCGACCCTTCAGACGTCACTCCAGCACGAATACCAGACGTGTGCGGGAAGACCCGGCCGCGGCATCACGCCGCGGCCGGATTGCTCCCGGCGTCCTTACGCGGACGGCCACGCGGCCGCTTACGGGCCACGATGCTGCCGCGGTCGAGGATTTCGCCGCCCCACACACCCCACGGCTCCTGCCGCTCCAGGGCCGCGGCCAGGCACTCGTTGCGGATCGGGCAATCCGCGCACAGCGCCTTGGCGCGCTCGAGGTCGACGGGGCTCTCGGCGAACCACAGATCGGGGTCCTCGATGTGGCACGGCACCGCCGGCAGTCGCTTCTCGCATGTCACCGGCGTGAAGCTCATCCCCGGAGCGTTCATCGCAATGGACATGTGCATATCCCCTGCTTCCTGGTCGTTGTTTCGGCGATCTATCTGTCTCTCGATGGATCTGCGACCAGATTTCTCGGGGGTACCGACAAATATGGCCACGGATCCGGTTTGACTGCGGGTCCGTGGCCATTCGGCGGTGGTGAGAGCTCTACCTAGGTGGGGCTCCAATCCACGGACACGCGGGGCGTGGCGGCGGTGCGGCGCTTGTGCTGCGGGGCAAAACCTGCGACGGGCGGCCACACGGCATTGGCGACGAGCTGATGCCGCCCGGCGGGGGCTGCAGCAACGGCGACCGCAGCAACGCCAGCAGCGGCCGCCCACCCAGCACGGGCGGCAGCGGCCACAGCGGCACGGGCAGGTACGGCTTGCCCGGCACGGGCGCTCAAGAGGTAGCCGGCACGGAAGGACGAGGGCATGCTTTCGACCGCGACACCGCTGAGTTTGATGTTGCTAATCATTTCGGGCACCCTCCTTCCGTCTCGTCGCCAGAGTTGTTGATCTTGAGATTAAAGCCTAGCAGTCAAATCGCACAACCTATTTTCTACCTGCGGTTTTGGCATGATCTTTACGATTTCTGGCGGGCTTTGACCAATGCCACCACATCGGCGCCGTACTGCTCGAGCTTGCGCGCCCCGATGCCGGGAATGGCCACCAGCGCCGCATCGTCGGTCGGCTGGGTCTCGGCGATGGCGATCAACGTGTTGTCGGTGAACACGACGTAGGCCGGCACCTTCATCTCCTTGGAGATGCGCAGCCGCCAATCTTTGAGCTCGGCCAGCAGGTCCTCGTCGAGGTTGGCCGGACAGGTTTCACAGCGTCGCAGCATGATCGCCGCGGATGTGGTGAGTGTCGCGTTGCACACGCGGCAGCGGGGGGTGGGGCCGCGTTGACGGCGGTTACGGTCCGGTGCGGCAGCCTTGGCACCCGAGAGCTGAGGCGCGATGCCGGTGAGGAAGCGCGACGGCCGTCGCCCCTGCCGCCCGCCCGGCGTCCGGGCCAGGGCCCAGCTCAGCGCCAGGTGCACGCGCGCCCGCGTCACCCCGACGTAGAGCAGCCGGCGTTCCTCTTCGACCGGCTCACTGTCAGGGCCGTGCGTCAGGGCATGCGAGATGGGCAGCGTGCCGTCCGCCAGGCCGACCAGGAACACCGCATCCCATTCCAGTCCCTTGGCCGCGTGCAGCGAGGCCAGCGTCACGCCCTGCACGACCGGTGGGTGCCGGGCGTCGGCGCGTTGGCGCAGTTCGGTGACCAGGGCCCGCAGGTCGAGGTCGGGGCGCAGCGCGACCTCCTCGTCGACCAGTTCGGCCAGCGCACCGAGCGCTTCCCAGCGCTCACGGGCCCGGGTGCCCGCGGGCGGTTCGGCCGTCAGCCCCAGCGGCTCGAGCAGCTCGCGCACCGCTGCGGCCAGATCGTCGGTCTCCGCGCCGCGTTCGGCACTGCGCTGCAGAGCCACGAGTGCCTGGCGGATCTCCTGACGGCTGAAGAAGCCTTCCCCGCCGCGCACCTGGAACGCGATGCCTGCCTCGGTCAGCGCCTCCTCGTAGACCTCGGACTGGGCGTTGATGCGGTACAGCACCGCGATTTCGGCCGGCGCCGTGCCGGATTCGATGAGCTTCTTGATGGAGCGGGCCACCGCGGCCGCCTCGGCGACCTCGTCGGGGTGTTCGGAGAACGTCGGTGCCGGGCCGGGATCGCGCTGGCCGACCAGATGCAACTTGCTGCCCGCCATGCGCCCGCGCGCCGCGGCGATCACCCGGTTGGCCAGCGACACCACCTGCGGGGTGGAGCGGTAGTCGCGTTCCAGCCGGACCACCGCGGCGTCGGGAAACCGCCGGGAGAAGTCGAGCAGGTACCGCGGGGTGGCGCCGGTGAACGAGTAGATGGTCTGGTTGGCGTCTCCGACCACGGTGAGATCGTCGCGATCGCCGAGCCAGGCGTCGAGCACGCGCTGCTGCAGGGGGGTGACGTCCTGGTACTCGTCGACGACGAAGCAGCGGTAGCGGTCGCGGAACTCCTGAGCGACGGCCGCGTCGTTCTCGATGGCCGCGGCCGTGTGCAGCAGCAGATCGTCGAAGTCCAGCAGCGTGGTGTCGTCGCGGCGGGCCTTGAGCGACTCATAGCCTGCGTAGACCGCGGCCACCTTCGCCGCGTCGAACGGGATGTCCCGACCGACCTGTGCCACCGCCGCCGGATAGGCCTCCGGCGTGATCAAAGACGCCTTGGCCCACTCGATTTCACCGGCAAGGTCGCGCACGTCGTCAGTGCTGGTCTGCATGCCCGACCGGCTGGCGGCCTGGGCCACCACGGAGAACTTGCTGTCGAGCAGTTCCCAGCCGGTGGTACCCACCAGACGGGGCCAGAAGTACTGCAGCTGCCGACGCGCCGCCGCGTGGAAGGTCACCGCCTGCACCGCGCCCGTGGGCACACCTGACTCGTTGCCCAGCGCCCGCAACCGGCCGCGCATCTCCCCCGCGGCCCGTGCGGTGAACGTCACCGCGAGCACCTGGCTGGCCGCGACATGCCCGGCCGCCACCAGATGCGCGATCCGGCGGGTGATGGTGCGGGTCTTGCCCGTGCCCGCACCGGCGAGCACGCACACCGGGCCGCGGGCGGCGAGCACGGCCTCGCGCTGCTCATCGTCGAGATCGTCCAGGGCTGCGACGGGGGCCTGCGACGACATGGGGTCCATGATGGCAGCCCCCGGTGACACCGTCGGGGATCCGGTCCCCGGCACGGGACATTTCGGCGCAGGACCAGCGCGAATCAGCTATCCATAGGTCGCCGTGGCGGTGGCGTGGGTGACACCGGAGCCCGACACCACGCTAAGGTTCACCGCGTCGTCGGCCGGTTCACCCTGCACCCGGACCCGGTCACCCAGGAACACCGGGCGCCGCAGCCGGAAATCGAACCGTGCGACGCGGTGCTGGGGATCCTGCGCACGCAACAGCTCGGCCATGTAGATCGCCAGCAGCGGACCGTGGACGACCAGCGCCGGGAAACCCTCGGTGCCGGTGGTGTACGCCTCGTCGTAGTGGATGCGATGCGCGTTGGCCGTCAGTGCGCTGAACCGGAACAGCAACGCAGGGTTGGTAGTCGGTTCTGCCGACCACGGAGTCGATTGCGCGGCAAGCGGTTCGGTCGCGCGGGTGAACGCCGTGGCAGTGCCGTCGTCACTGCGGTAGACCAGATCCTGCTCCTCGACCAGCCTCAGGTTCTCACCCTGGCGGTAGGTGCTGCGCACGGTGACGAACAACAGTTCACCGGTCCTGCCGTGCTTGACGGTGGTCCCGGCGATCTCGGAGCGACGCACGGCAGGTTCCCCGAGCACCAACGGCGAGCTGATCGTCATACGGCCCCCGGCGAACATGCGTCTGCGGTTCGGGATCGGCGGCAGGAAGTGGCCGTCGCGGGGATGCCCGTCGGCTCCGAGTTCGGCTGTTCGCGGCCATTCGGCGAAGTAGATCCACTGCCACAGCGGCGGCAGCGCGGAGCCTGCGGAGAACGTCGCGTCGAGGTCGAGCGTTGCGGCCAGGTCCGTCGCGCACTGCGGGATCAACGGATCCGACGATTCGACCGGTTCGGGAGCCCAGTCGGCGATGTGGCGCGCCAAGGTGTCTGCGGTCTCGGGCATGTCATGTCCTCGAATCTGTCGTGGTGATCAATGCCCACAACCCGCGGGTGCCCGCTGTGATGGCGTGATCGGTCAGCGCGTCGTCCCACGCCTGCACCGAGCCGTATTCCGAACGCCAGGCCAGCGCGCGGGCGGTGAACTCGTGCAGGCGGTGCTCGCGGGTGGTGCCGATGGCGCCGTGCACCTGGTGGGCGTTACGGACCACCACGGACGCGGCGTGCCCGGCACACGAACGTGCCACGGCGACAAGGAAATCCAGGCGGCCCGCACGTGAGGAGGACAAAATTGGCTCCGCACGCGAGGAGGACAAAATTGGCTCCGCGGCCCAGTCCGTGCTCATCACCTCGGCCAGCGCGCCGTCGGTGGCGGCGCGGGCCAGAGCCGCTTCGGCGGCGATATCGGCCACAAGGTGTTGCACCGCCTGGAATTTGGCCAGCGGCCTGCCGAACTGGATACGTTCGCGGGCGTGCGTCACCGTCAGTGCCAGGATGCGGTCGAGCGCGGCGCACACCTGGATGGCACGAATGAGGGCGGCGCGGCGCCGCCACTGCGCGACGAGGGTGGCGGGTACCGGCGTTCCGGTCAGCGTGCCGGTGTCGACGACGACCGTGTCACGTGGTTCGCCGGCGCCGTTGCGGCCCGCAGTCAGTCTTACAGACGTCGCATCGATGTCGGCCACTCGGAAAGCCGGGCCGTCGGGCCAGAGGACGACGATGCGCTCCGACGTCGCGGCCCACGGCACCGCCCGGGCGGTACCGGACTCGTCGAGCAACGCGGCGGTGCGCCGGGTGTCGCCCACCTCGAGCCCGGCGGCCTCCAGCAGCCAGCAGGCGAGCAGATCATGTTCTGCCACAGGCACACTCGTCGCGTGCCAGGCCGCGGCACGCAGCAGTTCGGCTGCTTCGGCCCAGCCCGCCCCGCTGCCGCCGGACGTCTCGGAGCCGGTGAGCCGCACGAGGCCGAGTTCGCCGAGCTGGGACCACAATTCGTCCAGCCCCTCGGTGGGGCCGTGATGTTCGCGGTGCGCGGCGAACACCGCCGACATCATCTCGACCAGATCAGGGTCGGCGCTCACCGCATCCCCAATCCCCGGGCGATGACACCGCGCAGCACCTCGTTGGTGCCGCCGCGCAAGGTGAATCCGGCGCGCTGCACCACGGCGTCCGCGAGCATGGTGCGGTACGGGTCGTCGTCATCGATCTCGTCGGGAATGCCGAGCACATCGGCGAAGTCGGCGATATCGCCCTCGGTCGTGGTGCCCAGCACCTTGACTACCGCGGCCGCCGTGTCGGCCGGTTCATGGCGTTGCAGCGCGCCCGCGACCGCGGTCGACATCTGGTGCAGCCCGGCGATGCGGGCGACGTAGCGACCGAGGTCGGTGTGCCGAGGCAGCGTCCGAGCGCTCATGTGTCCGGCGACGTCAGCCAAGAGCGGGAAGGTGGACAGAAACCGTTCGGGGCCACTGCGTTCGAAGCTCAGCTCGGAGGTCACCTGTTGCCAGCCTGCGCCGATGGTTCCGAACACCATGCCGTCGGGGCCGTCCGGCACGAACACCTCGTCGAGGATGACCTCGTTGAAATGGTGCTTGCCGTTCATCGAGATGATCGGCCGAATGTCGACACCGGGTGTGCGCAGATCGACGATGAACTGGCTCAGGCCGTCATGCCGGTGCGCCGGATCGAGCGGGGCGGTACGGGCCAGACAGATGAAGGCGTGCGCGAGATGAGCGCCCGACGTCCACACCTTTGCTCCGGTGATGCGCCAACCGCCGTCGACGGGTTCGGCCTTGGTCCGCACGCTGGCCAAATCCGAGCCGGAGTCCGGCTCGCTCATGCCGATCGCGAAGTAGCACTCCCCTTTGGCGATGGCAGGCAAGAACTTTCGCTTCTGCGACTCGGTGCCGTACTTCAGCAGTGACGGCACGATCTGGCGGTCGGCGATCCAGTGGGCTCCGACGGGCGCGCCTGCGGCCAACAATTCCTCGGTGACCACGAACCGTTCCTGATGGCTGCGGCCGTGCCCGCCGTATTCGACGGGAACCGTCATCCCGAGCCAGCCTCTGGCCGCCAACGCCCGGGTGAAGTCCTCGTCCCAGCCCGTCAACCAGCAGTCGGCGGACCGTCCGATCCGGCCCGCCTGCTGCTGTTCGGCGACGAACTGCCGGACCTGTAACCGCACGTCGTCGAGCCCATGCGGGTCGCCTGCCACCGGCGGCACCAACCTGGTCATGTTCAACTCCGTCCCATGCGGTTTGCAACTTACCGCTGAGCGGGAAACCGCCCCGGCGGAGACCCACGTCACTGCGGGTATGTCGCGGCGGGTCGGCTACGTTGTGTGAACTATGACTGCTACGTCCTCCGGTCTGACCATGTACACGACCAGCTGGTGCGGCTATTGCCGGCGGCTGAAGACAGCCCTGCGCGCCGAAGGCATCGGCTGGACCGAGGTCGACATCGAGGGCGACCCCGCCGCAGCAGAGTTCGTGGGTTCGGTCAACGGCGGCAACCATGTGGTGCCGACGGTGAAGTTCGCCGACGGGTCGACGCTGACCAACCCGAGCGTCAAGCAGATCAAAGCCAAGCTGGGCTAGTTGTACTGACCTGAGAGGTTAGGTACGCGGCTGGCGGGTGGTTGGCCGCCGAGTGCGGTGTGGCCGCGGTGGTGATTGTAGGTGTGCAGCCAGCGGGGATATTCGGCGCAGCGTTCGGCGTCGCTGGTGTAGAGACGCGCGTAGGCCCACTCGTCAGCCAGAGTGCGGTGGAAACGCTCCACTTTGCCGTTAGTCTGCGGTCGATACGGCCGAGTGCGGCGATGCTCGATGCCGCCCAGTGCCTCGCCGAATGCGTGTGATCGGTAGCAGGAACCGTTGTCGGTCAATACTTTTCGTACGGTGATGCCGTGCCGGGTGAACCAGGCGTTGGCTCGCAGCCAGAAAGCGGCGGCGGTGTCCTTGCGCTCATCAGAGAGCAGCTCGGAGTAGGCCAAACGCGAATGCGCGTCGATCGCGCTGTGCAGGAAGTGATAGCCGCGCACTGGATTGTGGTGCTTGGTCTGCTGCCCCGAACTCTTATCGGCTTGTTTGTTGCGTTTGCCGACTGACTTTCCCAGCATCCGCCAGCCGCCGCCGGCGGGGATCTTGCCCAGTTTCTTGACGTCAACGTGGACCATGTCGCCGCAGGCAGCCGATTCCATCCGGCGGATGACCCGTCCCGTGGGGCGGTCGAGCCAACGCAATTTGGCCAGGCCGTAACGAGTCAAGACCCGGTGCACCGTGGAAACGTTGAGTCCTAACAGGTATGCGATGCGTGCAGGTCCCCAGCGACGCAGTACGCGAACTTTGATGATCCGCCGCTCGATACGAGTGGGCGTGCGGTTGGGGCTGTGGCGTGGGCGTGAGCTGCGGTCGACCATGCCGGCCTCACCCTGCTCGCGGTAGCGGCCTGCCCAGCGTGCCGCTGTGGTAACCGCGACCTGGAATCGCTCGGCCGCGCGGCGCAGCGACCAGCCGTCATCGACGACACAACGGGCCAAGCGCAGACGACCAGTTTCTGACAGCGGGGCATTACGGTGTGACACGAAGACCTCCGAGAGGGTTGGTGCGTTCCTAGACAGCTCGCACTTCACTCGGAGGTCTTCTTCATGTCACCACGCCACGCCGTACCTAACGTCCGTGGTCAGTACAGCTAGTCACCACTCCCCGCGAGCTGTCACCACTCCACGCGAGCAGACAGTGCGGTCCGCGACACGCCGGTTTTCCGGTACCGCGATGTCTGTTCGCGGTGAGAAGGTCAGTCGAGCGCGGCCCAGGATTCGATGATCTCGCGCGCGATGGAGATCGAACCCGGCAGCAGCAGCCGCGACGACGATTCGACCGAACTCCAGTCGCCGTGCTCGAGCGCGTGCCGGATCTCGGCCCGGGTGAACCAAGCGGCCTCGGCGATCTCGCCGTCGTTGAACGCGAACGGCTGCTCGGGATCGCCGATCGCGTGGAAGCCGACCATCAGCGACCGCGGGAACGGCCAGGGTTGGCTGCCCAGGTACTGCACGTTGGTGACGGTCAGCCCGACCTCCTCGGCGATCTCGCGCACCACGCAACTCTCGAAGGACTCCCCCGCTTCGACGAACCCGGCGAGGATCGAGAACAACCGCTCGGGCCACACCGCCTGCCGGGCCAGCACGGCCCGGTCGTGGCCGTCGTGCACCAGGCAGATCACCGCCGGGTCGATGCGGGGGTACTCCTCGTGACCGTTGGCCGCGTTGACCCGAGCCCAGCCCGCCTTGACCGATTTGGTCGCCGCCCCGTCGATCGCGCTGAACCTCGCCTGGTCATGCCAGTTCAGCAGCGCCGTCGCGGTGGCCACCAGTTGCGCGCTGGTGTCGTCGAACACCGAACCGGCCCGGCGCAGGTCCAGCACCTCGGTTTCGGCATCGGGATCCTCGGGTCCCTCGAGCGCGCCCCGCACCGCCCACACATGCCTGCCGTCATAGAGGCGCCCCAGGAACACGGCGTTGTCCGGGGGTCTGTCCCCGATCGCCGAGGCCTTGCCGAGCACCACCTTGCCCTGGGAGATCAGCACCTGGTTGCGGCGGTCGACCCGCAGCAGCAGGGCGTCGGCCCAGCCGGCGATCGCGGCGTCGATGTCGGTGCGCACCATGTCGGCACGGTCGGCACCGACCCGGGACAGCAGAGGGATGTTGCGTAGTTCGAAGTTCATCAACTTCCCCCGCCGCGGCGCCCGCCCCGCTGATTGTTCCGCGTCGCTTCGCTCGCGTTGGTCATCGCTCGGCGTCCGCGCTGCGGATGTACAGCAGCCGGTCGCCGGACTCCAACGCGTCCACCTCGGGGTCGTCGACGCGCACGAGGCGGCCGCCGCGCACCACGCCGAGCACGATGTCGTGCAGGTGCCGCGGCGAGCCGCCCTCCTCCTTGGGTTCGACTTCCCGCTCGGCGATCGCGAAGCCCGCGTCAGGCGTCAGCAGATCTTCGACCATCTCCACCACGCTGGGGGTCTGCGTGGCGATACCCAACAGCCGGCCCGCGGTCTCCGCGGACACCACCGTCGAGTCCGCGCCGGATTGGCGCAGCAGATGCTGGTTCTCGGCTTCCCGCGCGGCCGCGATGATCTTGGCGTTGGGGGCCAGCTCGCGCGCCGTCAGGGTCACCAGCACCGCGCTGGCGTCGTTGTCGGTCGCAACGACAATCGATTTGGCGTGATGCGCGCTGGCCAGCCGCAGAATGTCGGACTTGGTGGCGTCGCCATGGACGGTCACCAGCCCGGCGCTCTTCGCGCGTTCCAACGCGGTGGCGTTCTCGTCGACGACGACGATGTCGGCCGGGGCAACCTCGTCACCCACCATGGCCGCCACGGCCGTGCGGCCCTTGGTGCCGTATCCGATCACGACGGTGTGGTTACGCACTCTGCTCCTCCATCGCTGAATCTTCAGCGCCTGCCGGGACTGCGTGGTCAGGGTTTCCACGGTGGTACCGATGAGAACGATCAGGAACGCCACCCGCAGCGGCGTGATGACCAGGACGTTGACCAGCCGCGCCGAATCCGTATAAGGCGTGATGTCGCCGTAGCCCGTCGTCGACAGCGACACCGTCGCGTAGTACAGGCAATCCAGGAAGGACAGCGGATGGTTCGGATCCGGAAGGCTGTCCACGTCACGGTAGCCGTACCGATCGGCGTAGACGATGAGTACCGCCGCCATCAGGGCGGCCAACGCGTACACCACGCGCATGGCGATCTTGCGGCCCGGGCTGACGAACGGCTCCGGGATCCGCAGCACGTCGACGAGCGCGGCATCCGGCCGCGAGGTCAGGTTCTCGTCAATGGCGGCGAGCCTGCGCCGCAGTCTGCCTTTAGCCACGAGTACCGGTCATGCGGGGATCGATCGGAGCGGACGCACGCCACAATGAAACCATGACCACGGCCACACCTCAGCGAACCGCCGCCGCCCGCACCGCCCGGCGACTCGCCGTCATGCTGCTCGGCATGGGCACATTGCATTTCGTCGCCCCCAAACCGTTCGACACGATCATCCCCGCGGAGCTGCCCGGCACGCCCCGCTTCTACACCTATGCCTCAGGTGTCGGCGAGTTGGCGACCGGCGCGATGCTCGCCGCCCCGCGCACCCGGCGGCTGGGCGCGCTCGCGGCCGTGGCGCTGTTCGTCGCGGTGTTCCCCGGCAACCTCAACATGGTGCGACTGTGGTGGGACAAGCCGTGGCCCATGCGGATCGTCGCGATAGCCCGCCTGCCGCTACAGGTCCCGATGGTCACCACGGCGCTGAAGGTGTACCGCAACTCCTAGTCACGCCGCCGAACGAGTTTGGCAAGGCTATCGTTGCTGGCAGCACACAGTTTCGGCGTATATCGTCGCAGCCGTGTCGAGTCCCACCCACCCGGCCGAACCTCACGTGGGGTCCCTCTCGTCGAAGCTGAACTGGCTGCGCGCCGGTGTGCTGGGCGCCAATGACGGAATCGTCTCCACCGCAGGCATCGTCGTCGGTGTGGCCGCCGCCACCGTGGAACGCGGGCCGATCCTGACCGCAGGCATCGCGGGCCTTGCCGCGGGCGCGGTGTCGATGGCGCTGGGCGAATACGTCTCGGTGAGCACGCAACGCGACACCGAACAGGCGCTGCTCACCAAGGAACGCCGCGAGCTACGGGCAGACCCCGCAGCCGAATTGGACGAACTCGCCAGCCTCTACGAGGCCAAAGGACTGTCGGCGGCGACGGCACGGACCGTGGCCGAGGAGCTGACAGACCACGACGCCTTCGCCGCGCACGCCGAAGTCGAGTTGGGCATCGACCCCGACGAACTCACCAATCCCTGGGAAGCGGCGCTGTCCTCAGCGCTGTCGTTCACCGTCGGCGCGCTGCTGCCGTTGCTCGCGATCCTGCTGCCCCCGACGACGTGGCGCATCCCCGTCACCGTGGTCGCTGTGCTGCTGGCCTTGATGCTCACCGGCGTCGTGTCGGCGGGCCTGGGCGGCGCACCCAAAGGCCGTGCGGTGTTGCGCAACGTGATCGGTGGCGGCCTGGCGTTGGCGATCACCTATGCGATCGGCCATCTGGTCGGCGCCGCGATCACCTGAGCCCGATATCTCCCATCAGCCAAGGAGTCCCATGACAGTTATCAACGGCCTGCCGGCGCACGTGCTGTTCGTGCACGCCATCGTGATCCTCGCACCGCTTACCGCGGTGCTGGAGATCATCTGCGCGTTGTGGGCGGGCGCCCGCAGGGGTCAGCTGGTGTGGGTCACCCTCGTTCTTGCCGTGATCACAACGGTTTTGACGCCCATCACGATCCAGGCCGGCAACTGGCTCTACGACCTGCGCCGCAGCCCCGACGCCGTCCTGCAGGAGCACGCCGAGCTGGGCGACACCATGATCTATTTCTCGGTCGCGTTGCTGGTGGTGGCGCTGGCCCTGGTGGCGCTGCGGTACGCCGAGCGGCGCGACGACACCCGCCGGGTGTTGTACAACGCCATCGTCGCGGTGGTGGCGATCCTGGTCGGTGTCGCGTCGATCGTGCAGGTCTATCGCATCGGGGACGCCGGGGCCCAGTCGGTGTGGAGCAAAGAGATCGCGCATCTCACCTCGGCCAATCAACGCTAGGCGTCTGGGTCTGGGTCTGGCCCTGGGCCGGCCAGCAGCGCAGCCAGTTCTTCGGCGCCGGGCAGGATTTCCGGCCTGACCGTGTGCCCCGACCGCACGTAGTGAAAGGCCGCGCTGACCGATTCCGGCGGGCAGCCGCGCAGCGCCGCCCAGGCCAGCCGGTAAACCGCGAGCTGGATCGCGGCCTGCTCCTTGGCCTCCGGAGTGTCCGGCGGCTCACCGGTCTTCCAGTCCACGACCGTGGTGGTGCCGTCGGTGTCGGCGAACACCGCGTCGATGCGGCCGCGCACAACGGTTTTGCCGATCACCATGTCGAAGGGCACTTCCACTTCGATCGGCGTGCGGGCGGCCCACGGCGACATCACGAACGCGTCCTGCAGCTCGGCCAGTTCCTCGGCGCAGCCCCGGCCGACTTCACTGTCCACCGCGCCCGGCAGATCGTCCAGGTCGAACAACCGCTCGGCGTGAAAGAACCGCTGCACCCACTCGTGGAATGCGGTGCCCAGCAGGGCATGTGGATCCGGACGTTGCGGTAGTCGGCGATGCAGCCGTTGCAGCGCGGCTCGCGGATCCCGGCTGAGTTCGACGAGCGTGCTGACCGATACCTGTCCGGGCAGTTCGGCCGGAGCCGCCTGCGGCTCTCGGTTGCGTTCGGCCAGCAGCGCGTCCACGTCAGCGGCCCAGCCGTCGGTGTCGGTCCCCGCGTCGAGCTTGCCTGCCATCGCCCGGCCGATGAGCTCGGCACCGCGGAGTACATCGCCGTCCGCACCGGCCTCGGCGGGCCAGATGGCTTCGACTGCCTTGTTCCGCAACGGGTTCTGCTCACCTGCGGCGGGCTCGGGTGCCCACTGCTCGGTGTCGCCGCACGGACGCCCCTGGGCCGCGGCGTCCTCCAGGATGGCCTTGATTTCACACAGGAATTCCGACGGCCCCCGCGGCTTGCTCTCGGTGGCACCCCAGTGATGGCCGGAGATCAGCAAGGTGTCCTCGGCGCGGGTGACGGCGACGTAGAGCAACCGGCGTTCCTCGTCGACCCGCCGCTGCTCAAGTTTGCTCTTGTGGTCGGCAATCTTGTCCGACAGGATCTTTCGATCGTTGACATCCGAGGTGTCCAACACCGGCACGCCGATCTCGGACACGGTGGCGCGGTCACCGCGCAGCAGCGGCGGCAGGTCCGCGGCGTCGGTGAGCCAGGTACGCGCCGACGCCGTCGACGGGAACACCCGCGCACTCAGATGCGGAACCGCGACGACCTGCCATTCCAGGCCCTTGGCGGCGTGCACGGTGAGGATCTGCACCCGGTCGTGTGAGACCGCCAATTCGGCAGGAGCCAGCCCGTTTTCGACCACTGTCGCGGCGTCGAGGTAGGCCAGCAATCCCTCGACCATGGAGCCGGGGCGCCCGACGTGGTCCGCACCCGAGCGGCCGGCGTAGTCGGCCACCAGGTCGCAGAACGCGTCGAGGTGCTCGGTGCCGGCCCAGCCCGAGGTCACGGGCCGGGCTGCCCGCGCCTCGGCGTCCAGGCCTGCCACCCGCCGGACCTCGGCGACCAGCTCGGGCAGCGGGTGGCTCAGATGGGCCCGCAGCATCGTCAGTTCCCGGCCCAACGCCACGATCCGCTGGTAGCCAGCGGCCGAATAGTGCTCGGCCGCACCGGGATCGCAGATGGCGTCGGCCAGGCACGCGGCGTCGGCGTCGGGAGCTGCCGCAGCGACGATGTCGGCCGGTCCGGGCTCCCCGTGCGGGCGGTCGTCCAGCTCGACCGCTCGGCGCCACAACGCCGCGAGGTCGCTGGCGCCGAACCGCCACCGCGGCCCGGTGAGGATGCGCATGACCGCAGGCCCGGCGGTGGGGTCGGCGACCAGCCGCAGCATCGCCACCAGATCGGCCACCTCGGGCACCGCCAGCAGCCCCGCCACTCCCACCACCTCGACCGGGACCCCGCGGGCCTCCAGCGCTTCGGCCATCGGAGCGGCATCGGCGTTGCGCCGGACCAGAACCGCAGCCGTCGGTGCCGTCGTCCCGCCTTCGCGAGCCCCGTGGTACCTGCCGGCTATCTGATCGGCCACCCAAGCCCGTTCGGCCGCAACATCGGTCAACAGTGCACAGCGGATGGTGCCCGGATCGGCACCGGGCCGGGGCAGCAATTCGCGCACCGAGACCGAACGGCGGCGCGCCTCAGCCGAGATGGCATTGGCGACGTGCAAGGTGCTGGGCGGATTACGCCAGCTGGTCCGCAACTCCAGGCTCGGCGCCGGCGTGCCGTCTGCCAACGGGAAATCGGTGGTGAACCGCGGCAGGTTGGTGGCCGAGGCGCCCCGCCAGCCGTAGATGGACTGGATCGGATCACCGACGGCCGTCAGCGCCAGCCCGTCGTCGGCTCCGCGACCGAACAACGCCGACAACGCAACCCGCTGGGAATGCCCGGTGTCCTGGTATTCATCGAGCAGCACGACGCGGAAGCGTTGCCGCAACTGCTCACCGACCTGCGGGAAACCGGCCGCCAACCGGGCTGCGGCGGCCATCTGCATGCCGAAGTCCATCACCTTGTCGGTGCGCAGCCGGTGATGCAGCGCATCGATCAGCGGCACCAGCTCGGTGCGTTCGGTCTGGGTGGCCAGCATGCGCAGCAGCCATTGGCTCGGCCCGCGGTCACGCTGATACGGCCCGGCCGGAAGGGTGTGGACCAGCCGCTCGAGTTCGGTGTGGGTGTCGCGCAGCTGATCGGTGTCGACGAGATGCTCGGCGAGCGCCCCCGAGAGACGCAGCACCATCGCGGTGACCGCGGCCGGGGTCTTGTCGGTGTCGAGCCGGCCCGGGTGTGCGCACACCACGTCAAAAGCCAACTGCCACAGCTCGGTTTCGCTGAGCAGCCGGGTGTCCGGCTCGACGGGCAGCAACAGGCCATGCTCGCGCAGCAGTGTGCCGGCGAATGCGTGGTAGGTGCTGACGGTGGCGGCTTCGTCGGCGCCCAGGGACAGCGCGAGACCCGCACCGGCCAGCCGCGCCAGCCGGGTGCGGACCCGGCGCAGCAGCTGCCCGGCGGCCTTGCGGGTGAAGGTCAGCCCCAGCACCTGTGAGGGTGTGGCGTAGCCATTGGCCACCAGCCACACCACCCGAGCGGCCATGGTCTCGGTCTTCCCCGCACCCGCACCTGCGATCACGACGAGCGGGCCGGGTGGCGCGGCGATCACCGCGGCCTGCTCGTCGGTCGGCGCGAAAAGGCCGAGGGCGGAGGACAGTTCGGCCGGGCTGTAGCGGGCCGTCACGGCCGGTGTCATGACCGCGGCGCCTGTGCCGGGCAGGCCGAGCGCACCGGGCAGTTCGAGCAGCCGTCGTTGACCCTTGCGAGGAATTGCGGTCCCGCGGTAGCAGCGGCCGCGTCACCGACCGCCGTCAACCAATCGGCACGGGTCTGAGGTGTCATCGGATCCTGTTCGCGCACGGTGGCACCCGCCGCACCGGCCTTGCCGAGGTAAACCAGCCGACCTCCGCCGGGCTCGTCCGGGTCACCGTCAGCTCCGTCGGTCAACAAGCCTGCGGCGACGGCCAACTGGTACATGGCCAGCTGGGCGTGGTTCTTTGCGTTCTCTTTGGTGACCGGGCTCTTGCCGGTCTTGAGGTCGACGACCACCAGGCGACCGGCCTCGTCACGCTCCAGCCGGTCGAGGCGGCCGCGTACCCGCACCTCGGGCGCCTGATCCCCGGAGTCGGGATCGGCGGGCCGGATGACCCCCTCGACATCGACCTCGGTGCCCACCTCGGTGAGCTGGCAGCGCGTGTCGGCCCGCCACCGGGTGAACGTCTCCAGCATCGCGCGGTGCCGTTCCAGCTCGTTGTCCGAATACCATTTCGCCTCGAAAGGCAGTTGGTCCCAGACCTTTTCGAGCTCATTGACGAGTTGACTCTCGGTGCGTCCCGACTCGGCGGCCAGGGCGTGCAGCAGCGATCCGACGGTGGAGCGCACATCGCGGCCCGTGCCGCCGCCATGGCGTTCCAAAAGCCAGCGCAGTGGGCAGTCGCTGAGCATCTGCAGCGTCGAAGGGGACAGCGTCACCGCCTGGTCGGCGCCGGACCACAGCGGTTCGTCGGTCGACAGCGGGGTCATGGCGTACCAGTCTGCCGGATCGGCGCCTGGCACCCCGGCTTCGGCCAGCCGGGCCAATTGCGTTGCCGCACAAGCACGGGATTCCTCGTCGACCGCTCCCTCGGGAGCGCACACCACCGCGCGCAGCCGACCTACCAGCGCCGAGGGGGCGAGCACCCGGGGTGCCGCCAGCGGCGGCAGCACCGGTGCGTCGGTGGCCAGGGCCGCGAGCTCGGTGCAGAACGGCGACGGCAGCAGTGAGCCGTCACCGGCATCGCTGTCCACCGCGGTCACCAGCAGCCGGGTGCGGGCACGGCCCATCGCGGCCATCAGCAGCCGGCGTTCCTCGGCCAGCAGCGGCGCCCGGGTCGACACCGCGGCGTCGGCCGGCGCGGAGACGCCGTCGAGCACGTCCACCAGATGCTGGGTTCCGAGCACGCCGCCGCGGGGAACAGTGTTGGGCCACAAGCCTTCCTGCACACCGGCGATGACGACGAACTCCCACTCCCGGCCCAGCGCGGCATGGGCGCTCAGGACAGCGACGGCGTCGGGCTGCCGACGCGGGTCGGTGGGTGCGGCCGGTGCCCCGAGCGCCATGACGTGATCGATGAGACCGCGCAGCGAAGCACCCGCCGTCCGGTTGACGTATCCGTCGGCGATGTCGAACAGCGTCGTCACCGCATCCAGGTCCCGATCTGCCTGCGCACCAAGGGTTCCGCCGCGCTCGCTGGCCGTCAGCCACCGGCGCTGCAGCCCGCAGGCATGCCAAACATCCCACAGCGTGTGCCGCGGATCGGCTCCGGCGGCCACACTGCGGTGAGCTGCGGTCAGCACCGCACGCAGCCGCCGCAGCGGGCGCAGCTGTTCGACCGCCAGCCCTCGGGGTTCGGTGTCCACGGCCGCGACGACGAGATCGCCGAATTCCCGTGGCGGTGCCGAACCGTCGGCGCGGCGCAGCGCACGCCGCAGTTGCCGCAGGCTGACCGGGTCGACGCGTCCGATCGGCCCGGTGAGCAGAGCCAGCACACTCTCGCCGGTCAGGCGGCCGGTGGCGGCGGCGTCGAGCACCGTGAGCAGCGCGGCGACTGCGGGCTGCTGGGCCACTGGTGGCACCTCCCCGACCGACTCGACCGGTACCCCGGCACTGGTCAGGGCCCGGGCCAACGCGGTCCCGGCCCGCGGTACCGAGCGGACGATCACGGCCATCTGCGACCACGGCACCCCGTCGACGAGGTGGGCACGCCGCAACGCGTCGGCGATCAGCGTGGACTCGGCATGGGTCGATGCGGCCAGCCGCATGGTGACGGCGCCCTCAGCCGTGGCGTTGCCCAGCATCTCGCGGGTGGGGCCGACGCCTGGAAGCCGTCGTCCGATACCGGCGAGGGCGGTCGCGACCTCCGGGGCGCACCGGTGCGACTCGGTCAGCACGATGGTCGCGTCGTCGGCGTCGCCCGCGTCGCGCAACAGCACCGGATCGGCGCCGCGGTAACCGAACACCGCCTGGTCAGGGTCCCCGGCGATCACGGTCAATCCGGCGCCGGCCCCCAGCACCCGCACCAACAGGGCGGCCTGCGGGTCGAGGTGCTGTGCGTCGTCGACCAGCAGCAAGCTGATCCGGCCGCGTTCGGCGGCCAGCAGGTCGGCGTCGGTCGCGAGAGCCTCCAACGCCGCGCCGACCAGTTCGGCCGCTCCCAGTGCGGGCACAGTGGCCTGCGGAGCGGCCATGCCCACCGCCGAGCGCAGCAGCATGATCTGCTCGTAGGCCTGCGCGAACTGCCCGGCGGCCAGCCACTCGGGACGCCGCGCCGACCGCCCGAGCCGTTGCAACGCAAGCGGATCCACACCACGCTCGGTGCAGCGCGCCATCAGGTCGCGAAGTTCACTGGCGAAACCCGCGGTGCTCAACGCCGGCCACAACTGTTCGGGCCAGGAGACACCCGAGTTGGGCCCGTCCTCCAGGTTGCCGGCAAGCAGTTCACGGATGATGCCGTCCTGTTCGGCGCTGGTGATCAGCCGCGGCGGCGGGTCACCGTTGCGCTGGGCGGCCAACCGCAACACCGCGAAAGCATACGAGTGCACCGTTCGCACCAGTGGCTCACGCACGACGTGCCGCTCCCCCGCACCCAGCAGCCGCGCGGTGACCGCGGCCCGGGCGGCCGCCCGCAGGCGCGCTGAACCGGTCAGCAGCAGAACCGATTCGGGGTCGGTGCCCGCGGCGATGTGCTCGACGGCCGTGTTGACCAGCAGCGAGCTCTTGCCGGTTCCGGGTCCCCCGAGCAGCCGCACCACGCCCGTGCTCCCCGGGGCCAGCAGCTCGGTACCCGCCAGTGCCGGTTCGACATGTGCAGTCATGGAAGGCATGACACCAGAAGGGACCGACAAGTAGCGGAGCGGATTGGAGCGAGCAGCCCGACAAGTAGCGGAGCGGATTGGAGCGAGCAGCCCGACAAGTAGCGGAGCGGATTGGAGCGAGGGGTCCCCCAATCTGTCCGGCCGCGCCCTGGCAGCATCACGGGGGTGTCCCCCGATATCTTGAACGTCCTCCGGTACGGCCCGCAGGCCCCGGCCGAGCTGCTGTTGATCCACGGTGTGACCGGGCACGGTCAGCGCTGGCAGACCCTGGCCTCGCAGCTGCCCGGGGTGTCGATTCTGGCGCCCGATCTGCTCGGGCACGGCAGGTCGTCGTGGGCAGCGCCGTGGACGCTGGCGGCCAACGTCGACGCCCTGGCGGCGCTGCTGGACGGCCCGACGCTGGTGGTCGGGCACTCGTTCGGCGGCGCGGTGGCCCTCACCCTCGCTGCCACCTACCCGGACCTGGTGTCTGAGCTGGTGTTGCTGGACCCCGCGGTGGGTCTAGACGGTGAGTGGATGCAGGAGATCGCCGAGAACATGATGGCGTCGCCGGACTACACCGATGCGGCCGAAGCTCGCGCGGAGAAGATGAAGGGTTCCTGGGGTGAGGTCGACGCCGCGGAACTGGACCGTGAGCTCGCCGAGCACCTGACCGAACTATCCAACGGCCGGTACGGGTGGCGGGTCTGCATGCCCGCGATGATGGCGTACTGGAGCGAGCTCGCCCGGCCAGTTGCCTTACCGCGCACCGGAACACCGACCACACTGGTGCGGGCCACCAAGACCAGCCCGCCGTATGCCACGGATGAGCTGATCGACGCGCTTGCCGAGCGGCTCGGATCCGATTTCACGCTGCTGGACTGGGATTGCAATCACATGGTCGCTCAGGCCCGGCCCGCCGAGACTGCGGCGTTGATCGCCGAACGGCTGGGATAGCCATGGCGGCGGTGACCGAGGAGCAGGTGGAGAAGGTCCGCGCACTGGTCGCCGCCATTCCCGCGGGCCGGGTGTCGACGTATGGCGATATCGCCGATGCCGCAGGCCTTTCCAGTCCGCGGATCGTCGGATGGATCATGCGCACCGACTCATCGGACCTGCCATGGCACCGCGTGATCCGTGCCTCGGGCCGGCCCGCACCCCATCTGAGCACCCGCCAGCTGGAACTGTTGCGCGCCGAGGGCGTGCTTTCCGTCGACGGCCGGATAGCGCTGCGGGAGTGCCGCCACGAGTTCTGAGCCGAGCAGACACTTGCGCACCGGAACACCGGCGTGTCGGGGTACCGCAGCTGGGGGCACCGCCCGCTTGCGGGGGACTGCTCGCGAGTGAAAGCTAAAGGACCAGGCGCACCAGGGAGGCGGTGCGGGCCAGGCCGGGGAACGCCGCAGCGGTGGACCGCGGGTGCAGGGCATGTACCGCCAGCCGGAACATCAACGCCCGCAACAACATCTGCGGCCACTCGGGCAGGGTGTCCCAGCGCTCGATGAGGCCGTCGTCGGCGTCGCCCCACGACAGCGCGTCGACCACCACGACGCCGGCCGCCCACGACGCCGGACGCCAGTACGGGGTGATGTCGGTGATCCCGGGAGCCGCCGCGCCGGCGAAAAGCACTGTGCCGTAGAGGTCGCCGTGCACGAGCTGGTTGGCGCTGCGCGTCGGCTTGCGCAATGTGGCCAGCTGGTTGATCAGCTCGACCGAACGCTGCCCGTCGGTGGAACCCGGCGCGACCCTGGCCCCGGTCGGGAGCGAATGCAGTGGCCGGTCCTCCCAGGCCGCGCGGTCCGCGGCGATGAACACGTCGACATCGGCCCACGGCGCGACCGGCGGTTGAGTGAGAAACCGGGGCCGCTCCAGCGTCGCGGTGGCCTCGTGTAGGCGCACCGCCGCCGAGACCACCTCGTCGTGCCGGGGCTCCGGGGTTCCTGCGACGAAGGTGTCGGCGCGCCAGCCGGCCACCACGTAGCGCCCGTCGGTCGACCGCACCGGGCGGGCCAGCCGAACGCCGTCGACGAACAGTGTCTCGCGCACCTTGGCCGACCACGCCGCACGGGCGTGTTCGGCGACCACGGACAGCACGACTTCGCCGCAGCGCCAACCACCCTCCCAGCTCGAACCCAGTGGGACGGGGCGGACCCCGGACAGCCCGAACGCCGCCAGCACATGTTCCGGCGGCCGCTCGACAGTCACAACCTCAGCCTAAGGTGTGGACCCGCAAACTTGCCGTCAGTACATCACCATGTCGGGATCGAGCTGGCGTGCCCACGCCACAATGCCGCCCTGCAGATGCATCGCGTCGGAGAACCCAGCCTGCTTCACGATGGCCAGCACCTCGGCCGAGCGCACCCCGGTCTTGCAGTACAGAACGGGTGTGCGGTCCACCTGGAGCTTGGCGAGGGCATCGCCCGACTCGAAGGTCGGCTTCGGGATCAGCTCGGCACCCTGAATGTGATTGATCTCCCATTCCACCGGCTCGCGGACATCGATGAGCGCCAACGGCTTACCGGAGTCCAGCAGCTCCCGCAGTTCCTGCGGGGTGATGGTGGAGCCCTGTGCAGCCGCGGTGGCCTCGTCGGAGACCGCGCCGCAGAATTCCTCGTAGTCGATGAGCTCGGTGATCTTCGGTGTCGACGGGTCCTTGCGGATCCGGATGGTCCGATAGGTCATGTCGAGCGCGTCGTAGACCATCAGCCGGCCCAGCAGCGGCTCGCCGATACCGGTGATCAGCTTGATGGCCTCGGTGCCCATGATCGCGGCGATGGACGCGCACAGGATGCCCAGCACGCCGCCCTCGGCACACGACGGCACCATCCCCGGTGGTGGCGGCTCGGGGTACAGGTCGCGGTAGTTCAGGCCCTGCTTCTCGCCGTCGGGCCCGTCGGGAGCGTCCTCCCAGAACACCGACACCTGGCCCTCGAACCGGTAGATCGAACCCCAGACGTACGGCTTGCCCGCGAGCGCCGCGGCGTCGTTGACCAGGTACCGGGTGGCGAAGTTGTCCGTGCCGTCGAGGATCAGGTCGTACTGGCTGAAGAGCTCGACGGCGTTGTCGGGTTCCAGCCGGAACTCGTGCAGGTCGACCGTCACCAGCGGGTTGATCGCCAGGATCGATTCCTTGGCGCTGAGCGCCTTGGACTTCCCGATGTCGGCCTGGCCATGGATGATCTGGCGCTGCAGGTTCGATTCGTCGACGACGTCGAACTCCACGATGCCGATGGTTCCCACTCCGGCCGCGGCCAGGTACAGCAGGGTCGGTGAACCGAGCCCGCCGGCACCGAGCACCAGCACCTTGGCGTTCTTGAGCCGTTTCTGCCCAACCACACCCACGTCGGGGATGATCAGGTGGCGGCTGTAGCGCGTCACCTCTTCGCGGGTGAGCTCGGCAGCCGGTTCAACCAGCGGCGGTAACGTCACACCCAAATTCGCGGACACCGCATGTCTCCTCAAGTCATGGACCGTACGTAGGCACAACGGTAATCCGACGGACATGCTTCCCGCGCCGCGGTAGCCGCTATTCGGCGGCCGGACCGGATCCGCTGACTAGGCGATGGGATACGGCCAAGGGTTGAACCGGCAGGTTTTCCCGTCCGCCTTGACGGTCTCCGGGTCGAACTTCGCGTCGTCGTTGTTGGCGGTGGAGAAGGTCTGCTGCATCATGATCGGCGCCAGGGCGCCGTCATCGCGGCATGCCTCGTGACGCTGGTAGCCGATGGCGTGGCCGACCTCGTGGTTGATCAGGTACTGCCGGTATGACCCGATGTCGCCCTGGAACGGCACCGCGCCACGCACCCAGCGGGCCTCGTTGACGAAGACCCGGGCCTGGCCGTCGTAGGACGGGTTGTAGCAGGACGCTTCCAGCTGGATGTCGTAGCCGCAGCCCTCCCGCACGGTGATCGGAGAGGTCAGCGACACCCGGAAGTCCGGCTCGATTCCGCTGGCGGCGTCGATGCGGGTGAACCCGAACATCCCGTCGTGGGTCCAGCTCTTGGGGTTGGCGAGGGTTTCGCTGACCATGCGGGCGAAGCCGTCGTCGCCGCCGAAGGGGGTGGTGTCCACACCGTCCTCCACCTCGACGGTGTAGGTGAACGACTTGGTGGTGCCCTTGCCGACCTTCTCGGTGGTGCCGGGCACGATGTGCCAGGTCTTGGCGCCGGCCTCGGTGAACTGCCCGCCCGCGGGCAGGATGCCGGTGGGCAGGTTGGCGTCGAACTCGGTGAGGCCCTTGGGGGGTGCGCCGATGATGGCGGTGGCGGCATGGTCGATGGTCGGTGACCCCTGGACCGGTCCGTCGTCGGCGTGCCCGTTGTGCGGGCTGGTGGTGCCGGTCACCGTCTGGTACAGCACCACGACGGTCAGCACAATGAGCACCGGCAGCGCGTAGGCCCGCCAGCCGTAGGTGGAGACGAATCGGCCGAGCCAGGTCTGCTTGCGCCACTGGCTCCGTTCGTCCCGATTGACCCGGGGCCGCCCCGTTTCGACCGCCAGCGGATCCCGTTGGGCGCGCAGCGGCTCCCGCCATTCGTCACGCAGTGCCGGGACGCGGCTGCCCGCGCGGGGCCCCGGGTCGTAGGTCACCGATCCAGAATGGCACAGGCCGCTGTGAATACGACGCCCGTGCGTCTGCTCCGTGACCACGCTGCCACCAATTCGCAATCCTCGGACGTTTCGCACCCGGTACGGCGTCGGTAGTACTGTCGTGCGATGAGCAGCTTGGCCGACCATGACCAAGCGCGCCAGAGGAATCCAGATTGAGGACTGCATGAGCGACGTCGCCAACACCGAGAGGAGAGCCGACAAGCGGACAACCGGTCGACGGGGAAACCGCATGCCGCGCGACGAGCGACGGGGTCAGCTCATGGCAGCCGCCAGCGAGGTTTTTGTCGACCGCGGATATCACGCCGCGGGCATGGACGAGATCGCCGAACGCGCCGGTGTCAGTAAACCGGTTCTCTACCAACACTTCTCGTCGAAGCTGGAGCTGTATCTCGCGGTGTTGCAGCGCCACGTCGACAATCTGGTGTCCGGCGTCCGTCAGGCGCTGCGCACCACCACCGACAACCGCCAGCGGTTGCGGGCCGCGGTGGAGGCGTTCTTCGACTTCATCGAACACGACGGTCAGGGCTACCGGCTGATCTTCGAGAACGACTACGTCACCGAGCCGCAGGTGGCGGCCCAGGTGAAGGTCGCCACCGAGGCGTGCACCGACGCGGTGTTCGACTTGATCAGCCGCGATTCGGGCCTTGAGGCGCATCGCGCCAGGATGATCGCGGTCGGCCTGGTCGCGATCAGCGTCGACTCGGCGCGCTACTGGCTCAACAACGAGCGGCCGATCGACAAGGACTCCGCGGTGGAGGGCACGGTGCAGTTCGCCTGGGGCGGACTGTCACACGTGCCACTCACCCGCATCTGACCGACCTGCACTCAGGCGGACTCGGCCCCGACGCCGAAGCCGACGCGGCGCACATCGGCGGCGCCGATCTCGACGTAGGCGATCTTGCTGTTCTGCACCAGGAACCGGCGACCCTTCTCGTCGGTCAGCGCCAGCACGCCCGAGTCCTTGCTGAGCGCGTCGGTGACCTGCTGCTCCACCTCACTTGGCGTCTGCGCGCTGTTGAAACTCAGCTCCCGCGGACTGTCCGTGACGCCGATCTTGACCTCCACGCTGGACCCCTTTTCTTTCGCTACTGTCCGTGTCCCTCAGCAGGCTAGTGGACATCGTGGCGCCGACGCCGCCAGCGTCGGCCATTGTGAGTTCGCCGTGCGCGAAGCGTGCGGACGACGCCGAAGAGCAGTCACCCGATGCGCGGAGATCTTCGGCGACCGAACCGAGTCCGGACCGTGACCGACACGCTGACCATCGAACCTCACCAGTCACAGCTGCCTCGATAGCATCAGCAGCGACATTGGACGAGACGACTGGGAAGCCGCATGACCAGGCCTTA
The DNA here is from genome assembly GCF_002157835.1 of Mycobacterium dioxanotrophicus. Taxonomy (NCBI): domain Bacteria; kingdom Bacillati; phylum Actinomycetota; class Actinomycetes; order Mycobacteriales; family Mycobacteriaceae; genus Mycobacterium; species Mycobacterium dioxanotrophicus. Next base: position 5,242,473 of record NZ_CP020809.1, read on the forward strand.
TTCGCCGTATGACACGAAGTCCGCCGAGCGCTTCGGTGACGATTCGCCGCAGCCCGGGCAATACGATCCGGACAGCAGTTTCCGCAGCCGCTACCGCACGAGCTACGACAGCAGCTATCGCAGCGGTGACGAAGGCGCGGCCTACGAGGACTACGACGCCTACGTCGGCGACAGCCACGACGACTCCGACGACGACATCTACGAGTACTACGAACCCGTCGACAAGCGGTGGATGTGGGTCGCCTCGGTAGCGGGCGTGATCCTGCTGGTGGCCGTCATCTGCACGGTGATCATCCTGGGAGGCGGCGACAGCGGCTCGGTTTCGGTCACCACGACCTCCCCGGCGGCGCCCACGACCAGCCAGTCCCCGACCACCCCGGCACAGGACGCGACGGCAAAGCCCAAGGTCCCGCCGCCCACGGCCATGTCGCCCGAGACGGTGACGACCGTGACGCCGAGCCCGCGGGCGACCGCCGAGCCGACTGCCGAACCAGCACCGGCCGAGGCCGCCCCGCCGGCAGCAGAAGTCAGCCCCCGCACCGTCACCTACACGGTGACCGGCACCCGGCCGTTGCTCGACCTGGTCACCATCGTCTACACCGACCAGCAGGGCGCCCTGCAGACCGAATTCAACGTGGCGCTGCCGTGGAACAAGACCGTGACGCTCAACCCAGGGGTCGAGCTCAAGTCGGTGACGGCGACCAGCCTGACCGGTCAGCTCAACTGCACGATCACCGATGCCAACGGCGCCGTGCTGGTCCAGCAGGCCAACAACACGATGATCTCGACCTGCACGCAGTAGCGGCGGTCAGGCCAGGCCCAGCTCCTGCATGCGGGAGTGATGCGTGTGCTGCAGCCGGTTGAAGAACTCGGCGAGCTGGGTCAGGCCTTCCCCGCTGGACATCACCAGGTCGACCAGCTCGTCGTGGTCGGCCAGCACGAACTGGGCCTGGGTGACGGCCTCACCCAGCAGCCGACGCGCCCACAGCGCGAGCCGGTGCCGCTGCCGAACGCTGGCCGTCACCGCGGCCCGCACCTCGGCGACGACGAACTGCGAGTGCCCGGTCTCCGAGAGCACCGAACGCACGACCGAGGCGATCTCCTCCGGTAGCGAATGGGCGATCTCCAGGTAGAAGTCGGCGGCGAGCGCATCGCCGATATAGGTCTTCACCAGAGCTTCCAGCCAGGTGCTCGGTGTGGTCATGCGGTGGTAGTTCTCCAGCGCCGAGGCGTACTTCGTCATCGCCGCGACAACGTCAACTCCCCTGCGCTCCAACGCATCCCGCAGGGTTTCGTAGTGCCCCATCTCCGCGGCGGCCATGCTGGCCATGTTGATGCGGCCACGCAGATCGGGTGCCATCCGCGCCTCTTCGGTGAGCCGGTAGAACGCGGCGACCTCGCCGTAGGCCAGCACCGCGAACAGTTCATCGACCCCTGGATGGTCGGCCGACACGGCAGGGGCGGCCGGTTCGGCGATCTGTTCTGCGGCGGGTTGCGGCGATGTCATGGGGCCAACTTTAGACTCCGCCGGGCCTGCCGACTTCCCGGCAAATCGGCCCTGCGACTCCGACCAGCTACAATGGCTTCTGGTAACAGGATCTGCAGCGGCTTCGAGCCCGCTTGCGAGCCGCCCAGGCCGCTACCGAAGAAATGTGCGTGCACGCAGTTGGCCCGCCCCGTAGCGCTGGGCCCCGCGGATCGGCACCGCCGCCTGTATCGGGCGAACCGGCCGTGTCATTGTCGAAACTCGTGCGCGCGTGGACGCCCCATGAGGTTTGACAGCGAAAGGCTACCTCCACCAACCATGACGCATCTCAATAAAACATTTGCCGAACTCGGCGTGCGCGACGAAATCGTGCGCGCTCTCGCCGAGAACGGCATCGTTCATCCGTTTGCCATCCAGGAACTCACCCTGCCGCTGGCGCTCGCAGGCAGCGATCTGATCGGCCAGGCCCGTACCGGCATGGGCAAGACGTTCGCGTTCGGCGTGCCGCTGCTGCACCGGGTGGCGGGCGACGAGAGCCGCCCGCTGACCGGCGCGCCGCGCGCCCTGGTCGTCGTGCCCACCCGCGAGCTGTGCCTGCAGGTCTACGACGACCTGGCCGCCGCGTCGAAGTACTTGACCGCGGATACCGGGACGGCCTCCGAGCGCCCGTTCTCCGTGACGTCCATCTACGGCGGGCGTCCCTACGAACCGCAGATCGAGGCGCTGCGCAAGGGCGTCGACGTGGTCGTCGGCACGCCGGGCCGGCTGCTCGACCTGGCTCAGCAGGGTCACCTGCAGCTCGGCGGCCTGTCGGTGCTGGTCCTCGACGAGGCCGACGAAATGCTCGACCTGGGCTTCCTGCCCGACATCGAGCGCATTCTGCGGCTGACGCCCGACGATCGCCAGTCGATGCTGTTCTCGGCGACCATGCCTGATCCGATCATCACGCTGGCCCGCACGTTCATGAACCAGCCGACCCACATCCGTGCCGAGGCCCCGCATTCGGCGGCAACGCACGACACCACCGAACAGTTCGCCTACCGGGCGCACGCCCTGGACAAGTCGGAACTGGTCAGCCGCATCCTGCAGTCCGCAGGCCGCGGCGCGACGATGATCTTCACCCGCACCAAGCGCACCGCGCAGAAGGTGTCCGACGAACTCGCCGAGCGTGGGTTCAAGGTCGACGCCGTGCACGGCGACCTGGGCCAGGGCGCGCGGGAGAAGGCCCTGAAGTCGTTCCGCACCGGCGCCGTCGACGTGCTGGTGGCCACCGACGTGGCAGCGCGCGGGATCGACATCGACGACGTCACCCACGTCATCAACTACCAGTGCCCCGAGGACGAGCAGGCCTACGTGCACCGCATCGGGCGCACCGGCCGCGCAGGCAAAACCGGTGTCGCGATCACGCTGGTGGACTGGGACGAGCTGGAGCGCTGGGGAATGATCGACAAGGCGCTGAACCTGGGCTGCCCCGATCCTGCCGAGACCTATTCCAGCTCGCCGCACATCTATGAGGAACTGGGCATCCCGACCGATGCCACCGGCACGGTCGGCAGCCCGCGGCGCTCGGCCGCCAAGCGCGGCGACAAGGGCGAGAAGGCCGACAAGTCGGAGAAGCGCATCTCGTCGGCCGACTCCACCTCGGAGCGGCCCGCCAGGACCCGCACCCGGCGCCGGACCCGCGCCGGTAAGCCGGCGACCGGGCATCCCGAGGGGGTGACCACCGCGGCCGAGACGGCCGAGGCCGACGCGCCGGTGTCGGAATCCGACAACGGCGATGCCCCGGCTGCCGCACGGCGTCGCCGCCGGCGTCGCCCCCGCAAGACCGAAGCCGCCAGCGCCGGCTAGCTGACACGCGCCACCTATGGTCAAACCGGAACGTCGCACTCGTGGCGACATGGTGGCGGCTGCCGCAATCGTTGCGGTCATCGCCGTCGTCGCCGCCCTGATCTGGTGGACCAGCGACGAGCGGGCGACGGTCAGTCGTCCCGCCGCATCGCCGGTCCCCTATCTCACCTCGGCCCGCGAGGTACCGGCCGGGCTGCAGCAGCTGTGGACCGCGCCGAGTCCCAAGACCACGGTGCCGGTGATCGCCGGCGGGTCTGTGGTGACCGGGGACGGGCACACCGTCACCGGGCGTGACCCGGTCAGCGGCGCAACGCTGTGGAGCTACGCCCGTGACCTCGAACTGTGCGGCGTGACCTCGGTGTATCAGTACGCGGTCGCCGTATACCCGGACAGCCGCGGCTGCGGGCAGGTCAGCACCATCGACGGCAAGACCGGCCGCCGTGGACCCGCCCGCAGCAGCTACTCCGATCCCGAGGTGCGCCTGTCCTCCGACGGCACCACGGTGCTCTCGGCCGGGGACAGCCGTCTGGAGATGTGGCGCTCGGACATGGTCCGGATGTTGTCCTACGGGTCGCTCGACGCCCGCATCAAACCCGATGTGCCCGCGTCGCCGGTATGCCGGTTGGTGTCGGCGGCGGCCAGTTCATCGGCGGTGTCGGTGCTCGAATCCTGCCCCAAGCGGGCCGATCTGCGGCTGACGCTGCTGCGGCCCGCCGACGAGGAGGACCAGCCCGACATCAGGAACGTGGAGCTGCCGGGCGTCGCCGACGATTCGGGTGCCCAGGTGATCGCCGTGGCGGACACCACCACGGCGATCTACGTGCCGACGCCGAAGCCGACCGTCAACATCGTCGACCGCAACGGCGCCACGATCGCCAGCACGCTGCTCCCCGGCCCGCCGAGCCCGCAGGCCACCGCCAGTCGCACCGGGGACCTGGTCACCTGGTGGACGGGCAATTCGGTGTTGGTGTTCGACGCCAACGGGCTGCGCTACAAATACACCGTCAGCCCCGCGGGCGCAGCCAACCCGGTCGGACCTGCCACGGAGATGGCCGGGCGCCTGCTGGTCCCGGTCAGCGACGGTTACGACGTCTTCGATCCCGTCACCGGTGCCGGGGAACGACACATCGCGCTGGTCCGCCAACCGAGTCCCCTGCCGGTGGTACCCGCGGTGGCCGGGTCGACCTTGCTGGAGCAGCGCGGCGACGAACTCGTCGCGCTCGGCCCGGCGTAACGAAGCGGCCGCCGGTCAACCGAGGTCGATGACGATGACGCTGGTGTTGTCGCTGCCCCCGGCGTTGTTGGCCACCTCGATCAGCTGCCGGACCGCCGTCTCGGGCTCCGTCGCGGTGGCCGCATCGGCGATGGCGGACTCGTCCGCCGCGGCGAACAGCCCGTCACTGCTGATCAGCAGGCGATCGCCGGGCCGGCAATCGAGGTCGGCGACGTCGACGCGGATCACCGACCCGATGCCCAGCGCACGGGTCAGCAGATGGCGCTGAGGGTGGAACCGGGCTTCCTCGCGGGTGATCTCCCCGGCCTGCACCAACTCACCGGCCACACTGTGATCGGCTGTGAGCTGTTCCATGCGGCCGTCGCGGATGCGGTACAGCGGTGAGTCGCCGATGTTGACGACCATCGGTCCGCCCTGTTCGTCGTCGAACATCGCGACCGCGGTCAGCGTGCATCCCGAGCTGGCACCGTCCGACGTGACATGCGTGCACACCTGCTCGTTGGCCCGGCGCACCGCGGCCAGCAGCCCGTCGCGGTGGGGTGCGGCCAGGAAACCGGCCCGCAGGGTGTCGAGGGCCAGCCTGCTGGCCTGGTCGCCGACCACGCCGAAGCCGTCGGCGATCGCGTAGAGCGCTCCCTCGACCAGCACCGCGTCCTGGTTACTGACCCGGACCGGGCCCTGATCGGTGGCCGTCGCGGCCGCGAGCACTCTCGCCATGAGGACCGGCTACACCACCTCGGGAGTGAAGGTGGCCATCGCTTTCCCGGACTTCCAGTACTTGCGCAGCGCCTCGGCCAACTCCCGATAGGCCTCGGCGCCCTTGTTCTTACGGCCGGCCAGCACTGAGGCACCCGACGCGGTCGCCTCGGCGAACCGCACGGTGCGCGGAATCGGCGGCGCCAGTACCGGCAACTGGTAGCGGTCGGCCACGTCGAGGAGCACGTCGCGGCTGTGGGTGGTGCGCGAATCGTAGAGCGTGGGCAGGGCGCCCAGCAGGGTCAGATCGGAGTTGGTGATCTGCTGGACATCGGTGATGGTGCGCAGGAACTGCCCGACACCGCGGTGCGCCAGCGTCTCGCACTGCAGCGGAACGATCACCTCGTCGGCAGCGGTCAGCCCGTTGAGGGTCAGCACGCCCAGCGACGGCGGGCAGTCGATGATCACCACATCAAACTGCTCGGCCACCTTGGCCAGGGCCCGTTTGAGCGCATATTCGCGGCCGGCTCGCATCAACAGCATGGCCTCGGCGCCCGCCAGGTCGATGTTGGCGGGCAACAGCGTCATGCCTTCGTCGGTCTGCACCAGCGCCGCGTCCGGCTCGACCTCCCCGAGCAGCACCTCGTGCACCGACACCGGAAGCTTGTCGGGATCCTGGCCAAGCGAGAACGTCAAACATCCCTGCGGGTCCAGGTCGACCAGCAGCACGCGCTGACCGAGTTCGACCATCGCCGCTCCCAACGACGCCACCGTCGTCGTCTTCGCTACCCCACCCTTTTGATTGGCGACCGCTAGTACCCGCGTCACGCCTTCCATCCAAGCACGCTCCCGGCGGGTGCCGTCGGACGTGCGGCAGAATCGCCGTATGACCGCCCCACAGCACCGACTTATGCTGCTCCGTCACGGCGAGACCGAATGGTCCAAATCAGGTCAACACACCGGCCGCACCGATCTCGATCTCACCGATACCGGACGAGAGCAGGCCAAGTCGGCAGCCGCGGTGCTGGCCGATCTGCAGTTGCAGGACCCGGTCGTGATCTGCAGCCCGCGGCGTCGCGCGCTGGAGACGGCCGAATTGGCCGGCCTGACCATCGACGAGGTGTCTGGACTGCTCGCCGAATGGGATTACGGCGAGTACGAGGGCCTGACTCCGCAGCAGATCCATGCGATGGTGCCGGACTGGACGGTGTGGACGCATGGCGGCCCCGGTGGGGAAAGCCCGGCCGACGTCACTGCCCGCGCGGACCAGGCGATCGAGCTGGCGTTGGGATACCTCGAAACCCGGGACGTCGTCTTCGTCGGGCACGGTCATTTCTCCCGGTCGGTGCTGGTCCGCTGGGTCGAGCTGCCGATAGCCGAGGGTATCCGCTTCATGATGGACACGGCCTCGGTCGCGGTATGCGGTTTCAAAGACGGTAGGCGGCAGCTCAATGCGCTCGGTCTCAGCGGCCGCACCAATCCGTGCCTGCCGTCGCACTGAACCCGGGGTTCGTGCTGGCCGGGCCGTCGGGGGCGCTGGTCACCGAGGGCGTGCGGACCGGTTATTCGCGGATTCCCGACGCGCAATCGGCACTGCGCTCCGGTGCGGCGTCAATCATTGTGGGCGCGTTGCCCTTTGACACCACACAACCGGCCGCTCTGCAGGAACCGATGACGGTCCACCGCGCCGAGGCACTGCCCGACTGGCCGGCCGGGCCGACGCCTTCGGTGACGTCGCGCGAGACCCTGCCCGCCAGTGGGGTGCACCGCGACCGGGTGGCCGAGGCGGTGGCGCGCCTGCGGGATCCGGACACTGCGCTGGACAAGGTGGTGCTGGCCCGGGCGCTGCGGCTCACCGCGGACGGCGCATGGGACCCGCGCGCCGTGCTGCGCAGGTTGGCCGACGCCGATCCGGCCGCCACGGTGTACCTCGCGGACCTGTCGCCCGCCGGCCCGCGATACACCGGAACCGTTTTGGTGGGAGCCAGCCCCGAACTGCTGGTCGCCCGCCGGGGCGACACGGTGATCTGCCAGCCGTTCGCCGGTTCGGCGCCACGGTCGGCCGATCCGGCCACCGACCGCGCCAACGCCGACGCGCTGGCAGCGTCGGCGAAGAACCGCCACGAGCACCAACTGGTCGTCGACGTCATGCGCAAGGCCCTCGATCCGCTGTGCGTGGACCTGCAGATCGCCGCCGAACCCGAATTGCACGGCACGGACGCCCTGTGGCACCTGAGCACCCCGATGCGCGGGCGGTTGCGCGGAAAAGACATCACCGCAATCGATCTCGCGCTCGCCCTGCACCCCACCCCCGCCGTGGGCGGGGTTCCCACCGACACAGCCGCCACGCTGATCGGCGAGTTGGAGGGCGACCGCGGGTTCTACGCGGGGGCGGTGGGTTGGTGCGACGCCGATGGCGACGGTCGCTGGGTGGTGTCGATCCGGTGTGCCGTGCTGTCCGCGGACCGCCGGGAGGCGCTGGCCCACGCCGGCGGCGGCATCGTCGCCGAATCCGACCCGGACGACGAAGTCGACGAGACCACAACGAAATTCCGGACCATCCTGAAAGGACTGGGGGCAGCATGACCGAAGTGATCCGACGGGTACGCCCCGGCGACGAGATCGAGATCGCCGCGATGGTCCGCGAACTCGCCGAGTTCGAGAAGGCGCTCGACGAGTGCACCGTCACCGAAACCCAGTTGCACACCGCGCTTTTCGCCGAGAAGCCGGTTGCCTACGGGCACATCGTCGAGATCGACGGCGAGGTGGCCGCCACCGCGGTGTGGTTCCTCAACTTCTCCACCTGGGACGGGGTCGCCGGGATCTATTTGGAAGACCTCTACGTACGGCCCGCGTTCCGGCGTCGCGGGCTGGCCCGAAAGTTGTTGGCCACCTTGGCAGCCGAGTGCGTGGAGAACGGCTACTCCCGGCTCACCTGGGCCGTGCTGAACTGGAACGTCAACGCCATCGCACTGTACGACGCCGTCGGCGGCAAACCGCAGACCGAATGGACCACCTACCGCGTGTCAGGACCCGAACTCACCGCGTTGGCCGGCGAGCAGGCCTGACACGCCCCTAGCTCCTCGCCCTGGCTTTTCACACGCGTAGGACTTATCAGGTTGTCTGATAAGTTGTAGGCTCCATCAGGCAGGCCTGCTTCAAGCAACCCGTGGAAAGTGAGGGCCATGTCCGATTACGAAGATCTGTGCTGGATGCCTGCGGTCGAGTTGTCCAGCAGAATTGCCGCGCGTGAGGTCACCCCGCTCGATGTGGCCGAGGCCGTGCTGCGCCGGATGTCCGACGTCAACCCCACGCTCAACGCGTTCGTCTACCACAACCCCGACCAGGTGATGGCCGACGCCAAGGCGCTCACCGAGCAGCTCGCGGGCGGGCAAGCCGTATCGCCGCTGCACGGCATCCCGTTCAGCCTCAAAGAGGTGTGCGCCGTGGCGGGTACCCCGGCGACCTCCGGGATCGTCGCATTCAAGGATGCCGTGGCCCAGCACGACGAACCGGTGACCGCACGATTGAAGTCGGCGGGTGGCCTGTTCCTCGGCAAGACCAATCCAGCTGAGGGCGGGTACAAGGCCAACTCCTCCAACCATCTCTACGGCACGACCCACAACCCCTGGCGGCACGGCATGACCGCAGGGGGATCCAGCAGCGGCGCGGGCGCAGCCGTCGCAGCGGGGATCGGGCAGCTGGCGCAGGGCACGGACGGCGGTGGGTCGGTACGCATTCCGGCCGCACTCAACGGGGTTGTCGGGTTCAAACCGGCCCTGGGCCGGATCCCGCAGACCCGGCTTGCCGGTCGGTTCCACACCTTCGCCTACCACGGTCCGATCACCCGCACGGTGGCCGACACCGCGCTGATGCTCAACACGATGGCGGGATTCGACCCGGCCGATCCGCTTTCGCTGCCGTCGGACGGCGTCGACTACGTCGCGGCGCTGAACCAGGACATCGCCGGTGCGCGCATCGCCTGGTCGCCGGATCTGGGATACGCCAGCGTCGACCCCGAGATCAACGACATCTGCCGCCGCGCGGTCTCGGCCTTCACCGAATTGGGTTGCGTTGTCGAAGAAGCCGATCCGGGCTGGGACAACCCTGAACAGACCATGTGGGAAGGCGTCTGGGCCCCGGTCTACTCGTCGATGCTCGACGCGGCGGACTGGGATGCAGAGGCCGGCCGGGTCGACGAACAACTCGTCGAAGTGATGAGGGCGGGCGCACGACTGGGCGCACGCGACATCCAGCGAGCCGACGCCGCACGTGGTCGCATGGTCGATCAGATGACGGCGTTCATGCGTGACTTCGACTACCTTGTCACGCCTGTCACCACCCAACCGACGTTCGCCGCCGACCGGTTCTGCCCCGACAGCTTGTCGGATGCCCCACTGCCGCATCAGGTCATGGGCTGGCTGCTCACCTATCCCTTCAACATGACGACCAATCCGGCGATCTCGGTGCCCGCGGGATTCACGGCCGCGGGCATGCCCGTCGGGCTGCAGATCGTCGGCGGGCTGAGGGCCGACGCCGCGGTACTCCAAGCGGCGGCCGCTTTCGAGCGCATACGGCCCTGGTCGCAGCACCGACCGGATGTGCTTGCCGCCCAAGGCTAGCCAGATTTGGTGTGGCCGCTGCCCAGGCGGCGGCCACACCGGTATCAGTCGGCCGCGACGGCAGCTTGTTCGTTACCCCGGCGGTCGGATTCAAGCTGCTCGAGCATGACAGCCGCAGCCCTGACCGGGTCGCGCTGACGGATCGCCTCCATGATGCCCGAATGCGCGTCCTGGTCGTGGCGATGCCGGTCGTCCGGAGACATTCGCAGCATGTCGAGCATCGCCGACCGGATCCTCGGCGCGAAGGATTCGAACAGCTCCGAGAGCACCGGATTGTGCGCCGCGCGCACGATCGCGCGATGAAACTCGATGTCCGCATCCACCAGCGTGTCATCCGATCGACCGCCCTCGGCCTCGGCCCGACTCTTCAGCGTCGTCCTGAGCCGGGTCAGATCCCTGGAATCCCTACGGCCGGCTGCCAACTCAGCCGCCTTCACCTCGATGGCCTCCCGAACTTCGAGGACATCGTCGATGTCGGCCCGGCGCAGGACCGCCTCCCACTCCTCGGATCGCTCGAGTGCGATGACGAACACCCCTGAGCCCTGACGGGCCTCGACCAGCCCCAGACCGCGCAGCTGCTTGACGGCTTCGCGCACAGTGGATCTGCCCACGCCGAGTTCGGCGGCCAGAGCCGACTCGGCGGGCAGCTTGGCTCCGATTTCCCATTCACCCGCCGTGATACGCGCCGCGATCTGGTCGGCCGCCTGCTCTACGAGCGAGAACCTCCGAAGTTCTGCCATGGCGAAACGCTATCAGCTTGTCTGATGTGTCCGACCGCAACCGGACCGAACCATTCACGTGAGCCAACCATCACCGTTCCCCAAGAAGTCGACTGAATCACACGCACCCTCTTGTCAGGTTATCTGATGACTTATACGCTGCTGTCAGCCGTCGAAGCGGCTTCCTCTCCGGCCCGCGACCGCGACAGCGCCTGGGCCGCAGACCCTTTCCCCACCCAAGAAAGTTGGCCAGCATGGCTTCCTCGGACGGCAATCCGCCCCCAACGCTGCGATCAGGTCAGATCGGCACAGGGGCAATCGTTTTCATGGTCGTGGCCGCAGCGTCCCCGCTCGGGGCGATGTTCGTCGGGGCCGGCGCATCCATCGGACACGGCAACGGCATCGGGACCCCGGGTATCTACGTCATCGCGGGCATCACCCTCGCCCTGTTCGCGGTGGGATACGTCGCGATGAGCCGCCATGTGGTCAGCGCCGGCGCCTTCTACGTGTACATCACGCGAGGGCTCGGCCGTGCCTTCGGCATGGGAGCGGCCATGATGGCGCTGATCTGTTACAACGCCTATGTCGTCGCGCTGATCGCATTCGTCGGCATCTCGACCCAGGGCGCCGCGTCAGCCGACCTGGGTATCGAACTGCCGTGGCAGGTTTGGTCGTTGCTCGCCTATCTGGTGCTCGTGACGCTCTCGTACTTCCGGATCGAGTTCAGCGCGAAAGTTCTCGGTGTTCTGCTGGCAGCCGAGTTCGTCATCCTCGGATTGCTCGACGTGATGGTCCTGGTCAAGAACGGCCCAGCAGCATTCCCGGTGGAATCGTTCACGCCGAGCTCGGTTTTCACCGCCACGATCGGGGTGAGCATCGTCTACGCCTTCTCGTCGTTCACCGGCTTCGAAGCCACCGCGATCTACGGCGAGGAGGCACGCGAACCACGCCGCACCATTCCGCGGGCCACCTACATCGCGTTGGCCCTCATCACGGGGTTCTACGTGCTCACCACCTGGTCGCTGATAGCGGCCTTCGGCGCCGACGGCGCAGTCCAAGCGGCACAAGAGGATTCCGACTTCGTCTTCAAGGCCAACACCTTGTACGTCGGCGGGATATCCGACCACATCATGCATCTGTTGGTGTGCACCAGCCTTTTCGCCGCGCTCCTCGCCTTCCACAACGCCACGGCCCGCTACATGTTCGCGCTGGCCCGCGATGGTGCACTGCCACGCGCTCTCGCCCGTGTGCATCGGCGGCACGGTTCACCACACGTCGCGAGCCGGACCCAATTGGGATTCGCCGGGGCAGTCCTTGTCATCATGGCGCTCACCCGGCTCGACGTGGAGGACATCGCCGCGGGGTTCCTCGGCCTCGGCGCGTTGGGAATGCTGTGCCTGCAAGGACTTGCGAGCTGCGCGGTGGTCGGGTTCTTCGCACGCCGGGCCGACCGCGAACTGTGGCGCACCACGATCGCGCCCACCGCCGCGGCCGTACTCCTCGCCGCAGGCATCGGCTTGTCCGTCTGGCACTTCCCGGCACTGACGGGTGCGACGTCGAACCTGATGAACCATCTCTGGATGCTGTTACCTGTGGCCTTCGGGATGGGGCTGCTTGGCGCGTACTACATGCGCCGCGCACAGCCGAGCGTCTACGCCGACTTCGGCCATCGAGACCCCGTACCAGACGGCGACACCAAAACCATCGTCTCCACCCCGACCACCACCAACTGAAAGGAATCCCTCATGTCCCCCACCCTCCTGCACCTTCCGATCCTCGCCGGACAGACACCGGAAACCAAGGCATTCCTGGCCGAATTGTCCGGACCTCGGGCCGAGGCCTACGCCGAATCACAACGTGAACTCGAGGTAGGCAAGGAGGCATGGTTCATCGCCGGATCCGGCGATGACGACATCCTGGTGGCCTACCTGGAATCCGTCGATTTCGCGGTGGCACTGCAGAGGATGAGCGCATCGTCACGGCCGTTCGACCGGTGGTTCAAGGACCGTCTGCGCAGCTGCACAGGACTCGATCTCGACAATCCCCCGGCGATGACACTTCCGGAACTGGCCGCCTACTACACCGAAAGCTGAGATATGAGCACACTTCTCGACCGCGCCTTCGAACTCAACCCGGCCATGCTCGCCGCGGCCATCGAACTGCACCAACGCGGTGAAGTTCCGTCGGCCACACAGATGATCGACCTGGACGTGATCGCCGACAATGCCCGCCGTACCGCCGCGGCCGCCGACAAGCACGGGCTGCGGGTGTACGCCATGACCAAGCAGAACGGCCTGAACCCGTTCATGACCAAGGTGATGCTGGAGTGCGGCATCCCGTCCACCTGTGCCGTGGAAACGCTTCAGGCGCACCGGATTCATCGCTACGGCTTCCCCCTCGGCAACGTCGGTCACATCCAGAACATCCCGGCTGCCCAGGTTCCCGCTGTGGTCGCCATGCGCCCCGAGTTCATCACGGTCTACACCTACGAGGCCGCACAGCGGGTGTCCGCCGCCGCGTCGCAACTCGGGATCACGCAGCGACTCTACGTACGCGTGACCAACCAGGCGCCGACCGGAACACCGATTGTCGGTGTCGACGACGGGGCGTTCAGCGGTCTTGTCGGCGGTTGGACCGAGGACACCTGTGTTGCGGGGATCCGTCCGCTGCTGGACCTGCCGAACGTCGAAGTCGCCGGATTGACCCAATTTTCGGCCATCAGCTACGGAGAGACCGGGGACCCATCGGTGGTGAAGCCGACCGAGGCGTTCTTCACCATGCTGCGGGCCAAGGAGTTGCTGGAACGTGAGTTCGGCCTGCGCGATCTGCATCTCAACGTCGGTGGCAACGCCAATGTCGGGACATTCCCGGTACTCGCGGGTTACGGGGTCACCGAGGTGGAGCCCGGCGTGTCGCTGGCCGGCTCCGGCGGCTTCCACGCCAAGCAGGACATGGCCGAACGGCCCGCACAGGTCGTGGTCACCGAGGTCAGCCACTACTGGGGCGACAATGTCTACACGGCAGGCGGGGTCTTCAGCTTCGTCTCGGATCTGTATGACCCGCAACCCATGTCGGCCGCGGCCGGTACCGATCTCGACTCCGCCCGAGGATGCCGAATTCCTTACCTCTACAACCAGATGGTCGATGCCCACGGTGTCTTCGGCCCCGGTGAGCCGATGCCGGCGATCGGTGACACCGTGCTGGTGGTGCACCACCCCCAGGCGTTCCTCGAGCGCGGGTACACCGCGGCGGTCAGCGGCATCTCCCGCGGGAAGCCGCGCGTCGAGGGCGTTTTCGACGCCGCATGCAACCAGCTCGACGAGGCCTTCAATGTGGTACCGCTGCAGCACACCCTCGACCGACTGGACGCGGTGGGCCGGTACTACCGCGACGAGAACTGAGACAAGCCCATGCCATCCATGACAACCGATCCCATGACCGTTGCAGGCCATGCCGTTCTGCCCGCGGTCGCCCGCTTCCTCGACGGCCCGAAACGCCTGTTGATCGACGGCGACTGGGTCGACTCCGGCTCCGGCCAGACCTTCTCGACCGACGATCCCGGTACCGGGCGGTGGCTCGCCGACGTCGCCCGTGCAGACGCGCAGGACGTCGACCGGACCGTGCGATCTGCCCGCCGCGCCTTCGACGCCGGGGCGTGGCGCAACCTGAAACCCAATGAACGCGAGCGTCTCCTGTGGCGGGTCGGTGATCTGCTCTCCGAACGCGCCGAACAGATCGGCCAGCTGGAGGCGCTCGACAACGGAAAATCCGCCACGGTGGCCACCGCAGTCGACGTGGCCTGGGCCGCCGATGTCTTCCGCTACTACGCCGGCTGGTGCACCAAGATCGAGGGCACGACGGTCGACGTCTCCATGCCCAACGTTCCGGGCGGCCAGTTCCACGCCTACACACTGCGTGAGCCCGTTGGTGTCTGCGGACTCATCGTGCCCTGGAATTTCCCGATCCTGATGGCCGCGTGGAAGCTGGCACCGGCACTGGCCGCAGGCAACACCGTCGCGCTCAAACCCGCTGAACAAACCCCACTTTCGGCCCTCCTGCTGGGTGAGCTCTTCGTCGAAGCCGGCTTCCCGCCCGGCGTGGTGAACGTGGTGACGGGGTTCGGTGACGCAGGCGCTGCGCTGGCCGCACACGACGGCGTGGACAAGATCGCGTTCACGGGTTCCACCGAGGTCGGCAAACGAGTGTTGGCCGCCGCCGAGGGCAACCTCAAGAAGGTGTCACTGGAGCTGGGTGGCAAGAGTCCCAACATCGTGTTCGCCGACGCCGATCTCGACGCAGCGGTGACCGGTTCGCTCAACGCCTGGCTGTTCAACCACGGCCAGTGTTGTGTCGCCGGAACACGATTGTTCGTCGAGCACCAGATATTCGACGAGTTCACCGCAGCGGTGGCCGACGCCGCCTCGCGCGTCACGATCGGTCACGGCCTCGATCCCGCCACGCAACTCGGACCGCTGATCTCCCAGAGCCAGTTCGAGAAGGTCACGGGCTATCTGGCCGCAGGCCTGGCGGACGGAGCACGCGCCCTGTGCGGTGGAAAGCGATGGGGCGACGCGGGTTTCTTTGTCGAGCCGACCGTATTTGTCGACGTACGACCGGAATTCAGTGTGGTGGCCGAAGAGATCTTCGGCCCGGTGGTGGCCGCCATGCCGTTCCGGGCCGACGACGACATCGCCTCCGCGGCCAATGACTCGATCTACGGATTGGCTGCAGGCATCTGGACGCGGGACCTCTCGCGGGCTCATCGGCTGGCCCGGCAACTGCAGGCCGGCTCGGTGTGGATCAACCAATACAACGGCTTCGACACCGCGATGCCGTTCGGCGGATACAAGCAATCAGGGTGGGGCCGGGAACTGGCTGCATCGGCCATCGACCTCTACACCCAGACCAAAGCCGTCAACATTGCGTTGTAGGCACTCCCGTCGCTGCGAGTCGGGCCGGAGCCCCGGCCCGACTCGCAGCCTCGATCAACGACACGTCGCGCACCGCACCCTGGTCCGCCGAGAGGGCCATCGCGGCGTAGGCCCGCAGTGCCGGTGACACCTCGCGGTCCCGGCGCTGGGGCCAATAACCACCGCCGTGTTCCAGACGACGTCGGCGGGCATCGAGTTCAGCGGCGTCGACGAGTAATTCGATGCGGCGGGCCGGGATGTCGATGTCGATGCGGTCCCCGTCCTGCACCAGCGCGATGACGCCACCGGCAGCGGCCTCCGGCGAGACGTGCCCGATCGACAGGCCCGACGACCCGCCGGAGAACCGTCCGTCGGTGATCAGCGCACACACCTTGGCAAGCCCGACCCCCTTGAGATACGAGGTCGGATAGAGCATTTCCTGCATCCCCGGGCCACCGCGCGGTCCCTCGTATCGCACCACGAGGACGTCTCCGGGCCGCACCCGGCCGGTGAGGATGACGTCCTGCGCCTCTTCCTGGGATTCGACCACCACCGCGGGCCCGCTGAAGCGCAGGATCGACTCGTCGACACCGGCGGTCTTGACCACGCATCCGTCCTCGGCGAGGTTTCCCCGCAGGATCGCCAGGCCGCCGTCCGCGGAATACGCATGGGCGACATCGCGGATACAGCCTGACGCCGCATCCAGGTCGAGGCTCTCCCAACGGCGGGACTGGGAGAACGCCGAACTCGAACGCACCCCGCCGGGCGCGGCGTAGAACAGGTCGACGGCCTCGGCCGAGACCGTCGCAGACCTCGGATCCCACTCATCGAGCCACGCGGCGAGTGAGTTTGCGTGTATCGCATGCACTTCGGTGTCGAGTAGGCCGGCACGCCGCAGCTCACCCATCACCGCGGGGATGCCGCCCGCGCGGTGCACATCCTCCATCAGATACCTGCCGTTGGGTGCGACCTTGCAGATACACGGAATCTGCGTCGAGAGGGTCTCGATGTCGGCAAGGCTGAAGTCGACCTCGGCCTCGCGCGCCGCTGCCAGCAGGTGCAGGATCGTGTTGGTCGAACCACCCATGGCGATGTCTACCACCATGGCATTGGAAAATGCTGCGGCCGAGGCGATGTTGCGCGGTAGCACCCGCTCGTCGTCCTCGTCGTAGTAGCGCCTCGCCAGGTCGACCACCGTGGTGCCCGCGTCTTCGTACAGCCGGCGGCGGGCCGTGTGGGTCGCCAGCGTCGTCCCGTTCCCCGGCAGCGCCAGACCGATCGCCTCGGTGAGGCAGTTCATCGAGTTCGCGGTGAACATGCCCGAACACGATCCGCAGGTCGGGCACGCCGCGGACTCGACACGCTCCATGTCGGCGTCGGAGATCTCGGGAGCCACCGCGTCGGCCATCGCCGAAATCAGGTGCAGACCACCGCGCACCGTTCCGTCGACCAGTGTGGCTGTGCCGCCCTCCATCGGACCGCCCGAGACGAACACGGTGGGAATGTTGAGCCGCAGCGCCGCCATCAACATGCCGGGGGTGATCTTGTCGCAGTTGGAGATACACACGAGCGCGTCGGCGCGATGTGCGTTGACCATGTACTCGATCGAGTCGGCGATGAGGTCGCGGGACGGCAGCGAGTAGAGCATGCCGCCGTGGCCCATCGCGATACCGTCGTCGACGGCGATCGTGTTGAACTCGCGGGCTATCCCGCCGGCCGCACCGACCGCCTCGGACACGATGCGCCCGACGGGTTGCAGATGGGTGTGGCCGGGCACGAACTCGGTGAAGCTGTTGGCGATGGCCACGATCGGCTTTCCGAAGTCGGCGGCGGACACGCCTGCGGCGCGGAGCAAGGCGCGCGCTCCCGCCATATTGCGGCCGTGGGTGATGGTCCTGGATCTCAATTCGGGCATGGTGCCCATGGTTGTGGACCATGGGCGACAGGCGAAGACGGTCCTGGCTCTAGTACTGCCACTACCAGTCTTAACATTGAACGATGCCCAACCAGGCCGCCCGCGCAGAACTCGGTGGGTTCCTGCGCATGCGCCGGGAATCGGTGGCCCGCTCCCGGCACGGTCTGCCACCGATCCGCGGCCGCGACAACGGCTTACGCCGTGAGGAAGTGGCGTTCCTGTCGTCGATCAGCGTCACCTGGTACACCTGGCTGGAGCAGGGCCGTGACATCAACCCGTCACGTCAGGTGCTCGACGCCATCGGGGAAACACTCGCGCTCTCACCCGCCGATCAGACGTATCTGCTGTCACTGGCCGGGTTTTCGCCGGGAGGTACGGCACCGCCGGGTGAGCCACCCGACCATGTGCACCGGTTGCTCGAGGCGTTCGGCCGCTCCCCTGCCTTCGCGCTCGACCCGGACTGGGAGATCACCGCGTGGAATCGCGCCTACGCGGCGCTGTACCCGCGGGTGCGCACAGTGTCGGACGACGATCGGAATCTGTTGTCGCTGGTGTTCACCGACCCGTCGATCAAATTGCTGATGCCCGACTGGGAGGTGGAGAGCCGGCGCTTCGTCTCCGAGTTCCGCATGCAGAACGGCGCACGGCTCGACGAAGCCGCCGTCGTCCGCCTACTCGACCGGCTGCGCGCGAAAAGCCCCGAATTCGACCGCATTTGGGACGACCACACCATCGAGGGCTTTCAGACCCGGATCCGGCGTTTTGATCACGCACTGACCGGTGAGATCGAGTTGGAGTACCACCGACTCACGCCGGCCGACCAGCCCGACCTCAACATCGTCGTCTACACCCCGGCCACCGACACCGCGGCGGCCCAGCTCGACCGACTCGTCGGCGAGGGGTCGGTGACGTAGGCGGCCTACCGCCGGCCCGAAGACCAGTGCACGGCCGACGGGCTGAGCAGCATGCCCAACGTGACGAGTGCCAGCACCCCGACGGCGATGCCGTACCCGACCTGGTGCGACGTGAACACGTACCAGGCCACGCCGAGCAGCAGCAGGTTGGCGAACACGCCGATGCCACGGCCCCAGCGGCGACCGGTGATCAAAGCCCAACCGCCCGCCAGCACGCCGCCACCGACCAGGACGAACCAGAGCGCGGTGCCGTACCCGCTGACGATGTGCTGATCGGCGCCCGCCAGCCCGCGCACGACCAGGACCACCGCGGCGATCAGTCCGAGCACCCCTTCTGCCGCGACGAGGTAGCCGGCATAGCGGACGATGGGAGGCTGCAGAGGCGGTTGCGTCATGGCAGTTTGCCGGCCAGGTAACGGACGGCGTACTCGTATCCGGCGGGGCCCGCCCCGGCGATCACCATCTCGGCGACTGCCGACACGTAGGAGTGGTGCCGGAACGGTTCGCGGCGGTGGATGTTGCTCAAATGTACTTCGGCGACCGGCAATTCGACCGAGGTGAGAGCGTCGGGGATGGCCACCGAGGTGTGGCTGTAGGCGCCCGGGTTGATGATGATGCCCGCGCAGTCGCCCCGGGCTTCGTGGATGGCGTCGATCAGCACGCCTTCGTGGTTGCTCTGCACGGCGCGTACCTCGAAGCCGAGTTCGGCGGCCAGCGCGGTCACCGATGCCTCGATCTCGGGCAGGGTGGTGGCGCCGTACACCTCGGGCTGGCGGGTGCCCAGCAGGTTGAGGTTGGGGCCGTTGAGCAGCAGCAGTCGGCGAGCGGTCACGTCAGTACGGTACCGACGCCACCGCGTTGGGCGGCAAGGCGCACCGGCGCGTTGTCGGTGCCGTACCCGTCATAACCGTCGATCCGCTGCACGAACTCGAAGAACACCGTGCCGACGGTCCGGGTGTAGAAGTGGACGAAGCTGCCCGTAGCGGCCCGGTCGTAGAGCAGGTTCAGCTCGCGCAGTTCGGCGACCACAGCGTCGTCGAGGCCGAACCGCCCGGACAGATAGTCGTAGTAGTTGTCCGGGACCCGCAGGAAGGGCAATCCTCCTGCGGCTGCGGCGCGGGCCAGCGCGACGACATCGGTGCAGGCGAATGCGACGTGCTGAGGTAGGTCCGCCCCGTCGAGGATGTGCGGGGCGACATTGAGCGGCAGCCGCACCGAGCTGTCGGCGTTGCGCATGACCTGACTGCGGACCAGCCCGCTCGGACCGGGAACCTCGGCAGGGGCGTCGGCGGACAGGCCGAACACGCTCTTGAGAAACAGCACGGCGTCTTCGGCGGTCTGCCACGGCTGAGAGAGATTGATGTGGTCGATCGCCCGAATGGGCGTCGTCACCTGGTCGATGCCGCCATCGAACTCGGCCGCCCAGGCCGGCTCCGCAGTGCCGGAGGAGGTCCAGAAGAACGCGGTGCCGTCGGGGGCCACCGCGGCGCCCAGCGGTTGTTCGGTGGCGTACGTACGCCGGTACGCGACGGGCGCCATCAGTTCGGCAGCGCGGGAGGTGGTCGCGCCGGCGTCGGGCACCTGCAGCCCGACCGCGGCGACATGCGGCACCTGATCGCGGGCCTGCTGCTCGTTGAGCACGACGCGCGCCTGCCCCGCGGACCACAGCGATACCGGCTTGCTGCGGTGCCGGCCGCGCGGGGTGAAACCGAGCTGGCCCAGCATCACCTCGACCTCGCTGGTGTCCTCGGCCTTGATCTCGACGAAGTCGAAACCCGTGGGCGGCTTGGCCTCGGTCAGCCCGTGCGCAGGCCGATTTGTGCTCCTCGCGTGCGCCAGACCATTTGTGCTCCTCGCGTGCGCCAGACCATTTGTGCTCCTCGCGTGCGCGACGTGATCGGCGAGCCACAGCAGCGACCGCAGGGCATGTACGGCGGTGTGGCCCGGGTCGGTCTGCCTGAAGGTGTCGTTGAAGACCTCCAGCGACAGCGGCCCGGTGTACCCGGCAGCCAGGGTGTGCCGGACGAAGGCCGAAAGGTCGAAGGCGCCCTCGCCGGGGAACAGCCGGTGATGCCGACTCCACGACAAGACGTCCATGGTGAGCGCGGGGGCGTCGGCCAACTGCAGGTAGAAGATCTTGCGCCCGTCGATGTCCTCGATGGCCGACGGGTCGTGGCCGCGGGAGAGCACATGGAAACTGTCCAGGCACACACCGACATTCGGATGGTCGGCGAGTTGCACGATGCGCCATGCGCGCCGGTAGTCGTCGACGAACCGCCCCCAGGCCAGCGCCTCGAACGCGATGCGGATGCCGTACCCGGCCGCGACATCGCCGATGCGACGCAGCTGATCGGCGGAGACCTCGTCGGAGTCGACGGTGGCGGTCGCGACGTTGCTGCAGACCAGGACGGTGTCGATGCCGAGCCGCTGCGCGGTGGCGAACGTCGCGGCGGCACGGCGCAGGTTGTCGGTGAACGTCGCTTCGTCGACACCTTCGAGGTCACGCAGGGGTTGGTAGAGATCCAGGCTCAACCCCAGCCGCCGGGCCAGGTGGCTGATCTCCTCGGGCGAGTGGTCACTGGCGATCAGATCGGGTTCGAAGATCTCGACGCCGTCGAAGCCCGCGGCGGCGCAGGCATGCAGCTTCTCGACCAGTGAGCCGGACAGCGAGACGGTGGCGATCGACATCCTCATGACGACGTAATGTACCAATTAGTTCATTAGAGGGGAAGAGTGCGTCGGGAAGAGTCGGGCTGCCCAGTAAGCTCACCGGTCATGGCCGCCAAGCCCAAAGCCGAGCTGCAACGCGATGCCGAACGCACGCGCGCGGAGCTGCTCGAGGTGGCCACCGAGGTGTTCGCCGAGTCCGGCTACTCGGGCGCCCGCGTCGACGAGATCGCCGAGCGCACCCGCACCACCAAGCGGATGATCTACTACTACTTCGGCGGCAAAGAGCAGCTCTACCTGGCCGTTCTGGAGAACGCCTACCGCGGGATCCGCGACGCCGAACAGAAGCTGCGGGTCGATCACGACAATCCGGTGGTGGCGATCCGCAGGCTGGCCGAGGTGACGTTCGACCACCACATCGCCCACGACGCCTTCATCCGCCTGGTGTCGATCGAGAACATCCACCGCGGTGAGTTCATTCGGCAACTCCGTGAGCTGCCCGAACTCTCCGCACCCGCCACCTCCCTGCTCGACGAGATCCTGCGCGACGGCCGCGCCACCGGCGCGTTCCGCGATGACGTCGACGCTCTCGACGTGCACCTGGTGATCAGCTCCTACTGCGTATTCCAGGTGGCCAACCGCTACACATTCGGCTACCTGTTCGGCACCGACCTGACCGAGACGTCGCGGCGCGCCCACCTGCGCCGCATGCTCGGCGATGTGGTGGTCGGCTGGCTCACCAGCCAGGCCTGATCCGCTCCGCATCCGAGAGCCACCTCACACCGCACCCTTGACGCGACCGGCGTCACAGTGCTCTACTTTCCGTACGAACCAGTTAGTACATTAAGGAACGAGGGAGCATGACACAGCGGCAGCCCTACTTGGCGGGGCTCATCGGCGCCGGCGTCGGCCCCTCGCTGACGCCCGCGCTGCACATGGCGGAGGGCCGGGCCCAGGGGCTCGAATACGTCTACCGCACCTTGGATCTCAACGCGCTCGGGCTGTCCCCCGCGCAGGTCGGCGAGATGCTCACCTGGACCCGCCGGCTCGGCTACAACGGCCTCAACATCACCAACCCCTGCAAGCAACTCGTCGTCGGGCACCTCGACGACATCGATGACACCGCCCGCACCCTCGGTGCGGTGAACACCGTCGTGTTCCGCGACGGCCGAGCGGTCGGATACAACACCGACACCACGGGCTTCGCACACGGTTTCGCCGAAGGGTTGCCCGGGGCCGGCACCGGATCGGTGGTCCTCCTGGGTGCCGGCGGTGCGGGCACCGCGGTGGCCGACGCACTGTTGCGCCTGGGCACCAACCACTTGACCCTCGTCGATCTCGACGTCGACCGGGCCTCGGCGCTCGCCCACGAACTCACCGACCGCCACCCGGACGCGCACATCGAGGCCTCGGAGTTCGACAAGCTCTCGGTCCTGCTGCCCGGCACCGACGGCCTCGTCCACGCCACCCCGACCGGCATGGCCGAACACCCCGGCGTGGCCTTCGACACCGCGCTGCTGCATCCCGGGATGTGGGTCGCCGACATCGTGTACCGCCCGCTGGACACCGCCCTGCTCAAGGCCGCGCGCGCGGCCGGCTGCCCGACGCTCGACGGCGGCCACATGGCCGTCTACCAGGCCGTCGATGCGTTCGCGCTGATCACCGGCATCACCCCGGACGCCGCCCGGATGTCCGCCCATTTCCGCGATCTTGTCTCGTAAACCGTCTCGGCCCAGCACAATTCGACTTGAGGAGCACACCATGACCACTACCGCCCCGCACCCTCCGGACGCCTCGACCGGGCGTACCCCACGGCGCGCCGCGCTGGCCAGCTTCATGGGCAGCGCCGTCGAGTACTACGACTTCTTCCTGTTCGGCTCGGCGGCAGCGTTGATCTTCCCGCACGTGTTCTTCCCGTCCGGCGACGAGGCGGCACTGGTGATGTCGTTTGCCACCTTCGGGTTCGCCTACATCGCCCGCCCGATCGGCGCATTCGTGCTGGGTCACTTCGGTGACCGGGTCGGCCGCCAGCGGGTCCTGATGTTCACCCTCGTGCTGATGGGCCTGTCGACCTTCCTGATCGGCTGCCTGCCGACCTTCGACACCATCGGCTGGGCCGCGCCGGCGCTGCTGGTGATCTGCCGTCTGATGCAAGGGTTTTCGGCAGCCGGCGAGCAAGCCGGAGCCAGCTCACTGACGCTCGAGCACTCCCCCGACGACCAGCGCGCCTATTACACGTCGTGGACTCTCACCGGAACCCAGGGCGGACTCATCCTGGCCTCGCTGATCCTCATCCCGTTCGTCTCCCTGCCCGACGAGGCCAAGTACAGCTGGGGCTGGCGGGTGCCGTTCTGGCTCAGCGCCATGGTGGTCGTGGTCGCCTACTTCATCCGCCGCCGGCTGCACGAAACACCACAGTTCACCGAGGCGAAGGCCGCGGGCACCATCGCCCGGATGCCGCTGATCCCGTTGCTGCGCAACCACTGGGCCGACGTGCTGCGCGTCATCTTCTGCGCGTTCATCGCCGCGGTATCGACCGTGTTCGGCAACCTGGCCATCGCCTACGGCAAGGAGGTGGGCCTGCCCGCCGACATCACGCTGTGGCTTGTGGTGGCGGCCAACGTGGTCGCGCTGGGCACCCAGCCCCTCTTCGGCAAGCTGGCCGACCGGATCGGACGCAAACCGGTGTTCATCTACGGCGCCCTGTCTTCCGCGGTGATGATGCCCTTCTACATGCTCTCGATGAGCGGCGGCAACCAGGTGCTGACGTTCGCTCTGGCGGTGGCGACCTTCTCCTTCGGCTACGCCGCGGCCAACGCCGTCTGGCCGTCCTTCTACGGCGAGATGTTCTCCACTCAGGTCCGCTTCTCCGGCGTCGCGATCGGCACCCAATTGGGGTTCCTGGTGGCGGGTTTCGCGCCGTCGATCGTCACCGCATTGGGCGGCGTCCGAGACGGTGGCTGGATGGTGATCAGCGTCTTCACCGCGGTGATCTGCCTGATCGCCGCCGGCGCCGCCATGACCGCCCGGGAGACCCGAGGGGTGCCCACAGAGCTGCTGGGAGTCCGCGAGTCCACCAACAAGACTGCCGCGCAGTGAGATTGAGAGAACCCGCCGTGAAGATCATCGACACCAACCCCGACAGCGCCTCGGCGAGCCAGGCCGAGATCAACGCCGAGATGGCCGCCATCGAAACCGGTTACCTCCAGACCGGTATCGAGGAAACCCAGCCGCGGCTGGACTACGCCCCGTACCGCAGCAGCCTGTTGCGTCACCCCACCAAGGATCTGCACCACGCCGACCCCGAGACGCTGGAGCTGCACGCTCCGGTGTTCGGTGAGCGTGACGTGCACCGGCTGGAATCCGACCTCACGATCGCGCACAGTGGTGATCCGATCGGCGAACGCATCGTGGTGACCGGACGCGTCGTCGACGGCGAGGGCCGGCCGGTGCGCCGCCAGTTGGTGGAGATCTGGCAGGCCAACGCGGCGGGCCGCTACATCCACCAGCGCGACCAGCACCGCGCGCCGCTGGACCCCAACTTCAGCGGCGTCGGCCGCTGCCTGACCGATGACGACGGCAGCTATCGGTTCACCACTGTCAAACCCGGCCCGTACCCGTGGAAGAACCACCACAACGCCTGGAGGCCCGCGCACATCCACTTCTCGCTGTTCGGAACGGATTTCACGCAGCGGATGATCACCCAGATGTACTTCCCCGGCGACCCGCTGTTCGCACTCGACCCGATCTATCAGTCGATCACCGACGCCAAGGCCCGCGACCGGCTCATCGCCACCTACGACCACGACATCACCACGCACGAGTGGTGCACCGGCTACCGCTGGGACATCGTGCTGACCGGCTCACAGCGCACGCATTTCGAGGAGGACCACCAGTGAGCACACTGCTGACGGCCACCCCGGGCCAGACCATCGGCCCGTTCTACGGTTACGCGCTGCCGTTCGAACGCGGCAATGAGCTTGTCCCCCCGGGCTTCCCGAGCGCGATCCGGTTGCACGGCACGGTCACCGACGGTGCCGGCAGACCGGTGCCCGATGTGATGCTGGAGATCTGGCAGGCCGATGCCGAGGGCGCGATCGCCCACACCGCCGGTTCGTTGCACCGCGACGGCTGGACGTTCACCGGATTCGGCCGGGTGTCCACCGACGACGAAGGCCATTTCAGCTTCACCACGGTCGAACCGGGCGCCACCGAGCCGGGCCGAGCACCGTTCATCGCGGTCACGGTGTTCGGCCGCGGGTTGCTCAACCGCCTGTTCACCCGGGCCTATGTGCCGGACCCCGGCCCGGACACCTTGCTGGACAGCCTGCCCGATGATCGCAGGCAGACGTTGATCGCGCAGCGCGACGCGCAGGGCCTGCGCTTCGACATCCGGCTACAGGGCGCGGAAGAGACCGTGTTCCTGCGCTTCCCGGGGCAGTGAGCGGCCTGTTCTGGCCCGGCGATCACCGAGCCGGGTCCGCGATGAGCGAGGCGGCGTTCTTCGAGGCCCTGCTGGCCGCCGAGAATGCGTGGCTGGCAACCCTTGTCGCGGCCGGGGTGGCACCGTCGACCGCGGCCGCAGATCTCGGCGCTCTGGTCGAGCGGGCGGACCTGGACGAGATCGCCGCAGGCGCCGAACGCGACGGCAACCCCGTCACCGGCCTGGTGGCAATGCTGCGATCCCGGGCCGGCGGCGACGCGGCTCGGTGGCTGCATCGCGGACTGACCAGCCAGGATGTGCTCGACACCGCCCTGATGCTGTGCCTGCGCGATGCCGTGGCCAAGGTGCGCGGTGATGTGATCGCCCAGGTGCACCGCCTGGTGGCGTTGATCGAAACTCGCGGTGCCGCACCGATGCTCACTCATACCCTGACCCAGCCTGCCTTGCCCGGCACCGCGGGCGGCAAGTTCGCGATCTGGCTCACCGCCGTCCTCGATGCGGCCGACACGCTCGATGCGCTGCCGCCGCAGGCGGTGTCGGCCGGCGGCGCGGCGGGCACCCTGGCCGCGACGACCGAGCTCACCGGTTCACCACAGGCCGCGATCGCGTTGACCGAACAGTGGGCGGCGGCACTGGGATTGGCGCCGGCGACACCGTGGCACACCACCCGCTCACCGATTACCCGGACCGGTGATGCTTTCGTTGGGTGCTGCGACGCCTGGGGTCACATCGCCAACGACGTCGCTGCCGGGGTGCGCACCGGCGAGCTGGCCGAGGGCACCGGGGGTGGGTCATCGACCATGCCGCACAAGAAC
Source organism: Mycobacterium dioxanotrophicus (assembly GCF_002157835.1). Lineage (NCBI taxonomy): Bacteria > Bacillati > Actinomycetota > Actinomycetes > Mycobacteriales > Mycobacteriaceae > Mycobacterium > Mycobacterium dioxanotrophicus. Next base: position 5,268,743 of record NZ_CP020809.1, read on the forward strand.
AATCCGGTGCTGACGGTGCTGTTGCGCCGTGCCGCGCTGGCCGCGCCACCGTTGGCCGCCACCCTGCATGCCGCGTCGGCGGCCAGCGTCGACGAACGCGCCGACGGCGGCTGGCATGCCGAATGGGCCACGCTGGCCACCTTGGCCCGGCGCACCGTGGTGGCCGCGTCACAGGCCACCGAGCTGCTGACCGGTCTGCAGTTCGACTCTGCGCGCGCTACCGCCAATCAAGCTGCAGCACAAGGTATTTACGACGAACAGCAGACCATGAGCACCTTGGTCGGGAAGCCGCCCGCGCCGGACTATCTGGGTGCCACCGAGGCGCTCGTCGACGCCGCGGTGCGGCGGGCACACCAGTATCTGAAGGAGACGTCATGAGCACCTACGACGACGGTATGGCGGTGCGCCGCGCGGTGCTCGGCGACGCGCACGTCGACTGCGCCACCGCAGCCACCACCGAGTTCACCGCCGACTTCCAGGATCTGATCACCCGCTACGCCTGGGGCGAGATCTGGACCCGGCCCGGCTTGGACCGGCGCAGCCGCTCGCTGATCACGCTGACCGCCATGGTCGCCCGCGCCCACCACGACGAACTGGCCATGCATGTCCGCGCCGCGCGCCGCAACGGCGTCACTGTCGAGGAGATCAAAGAGCTGCTGCTGCAAACCGCGATCTACTGCAGCGTCCCCGACGCCAACACCGCATTCCGGATCGCGAGCCGGGTGCTGGCCGAGGACGGAGAGATCTGACCGACGTAGGGTGAGCCGCATGCGCATCGCCATGACCGTCGGGGTCGTAGCTGCCGCCGCCACGTTGGCGCTGGCGCCGACCGCGGCTGCCGACAGCGAGGGCGCGCTGGCCGATGGCCAGGTGCTGACCGCCTTCGACACCCAGGACCCCGCCATCGGGCGCCTCGATCCCCCGCTGCTGGCCGCCATCCAGCACGCCACCACGGCCGCCGCGGCCGACGGCGTGACCATGACGATCAACTCGGGATGGCGGTCGCCCGAATTCCAACAACAGTTGCTGGATCAGGCGGTACAGACCTACGGAAGCATGGCGGCCGCGCGCCAATACGTGCAGACACCTGAGCAGTCCAAGCACGTCACGGGCCAGGCGGTCGACGTCGGCGGCCCAGGCGCGGATCAGTGGCTCATCGCCAACGGCGCGCGGTTCGGCCTGTGCCGGATCTATGCCAATGAGCTGTGGCATTTCGAGCTCGCCGCCGACCCGTTCGGCACCTGTCCCCCGTTGCTACCCAACGCGGCGGGCTGACAACACCTATAGGCTCATGCCCCGTGCGCGCCGTGCTGATCGTCAACCCGAACGCGACGTCGACCACTCCTGCCGGGCGTGACCTTCTGGCCCACGCCCTGGAAAGCCGGGTGAAACTGACCGTCGTCCACACCGACCACCGCGGCCACGCCATCGAGATCGCGCGCGATGCCACCCGTGACGGCGTCGACGTGCTCATCGTCCACGGCGGCGACGGCACGGTGAACGAGGTGGTCAACGGCATTCTGGGGCATTCCGGCGGCCGGCCCGACGCCGACGTCGCGCCCGCGGTCGCGGTGGTTCCGGGCGGCTCGGCCAACGTCTTCGCCCGCGCACTGGGCATCAGCCCGGATCCGATCGAAGCCACCAATCAGCTCGTCGACCTGCTCAGCGATTACCGGCGGGGCGGCAAGTGGCGCCGGATCGGGCTGATGGACTGCGGTGAACGCTGGGCGGTCTTCACCGCCGGGATGGGAGTCGACGGGGCCGTGGTCGCCGCCGTGGAGGCTCAGCGCGCCAAGGGCCGCAAGGTCACCGCGTCGCGCTACATCCGGGTAGCGGTACGCGAAGTGCTGGCCAGTGCCCGCAGGGAGCCGACGCTGACGCTGCACCTGCCCGGCGCCGAGCCCGTCGCCGGGGTGCATTTCGTGTTCGTGTCCAACTCGAGCCCGTGGACCTACGCCAACAGCCGCCCGGTGTGGACCAACCCCGACACCACGTTCGAGACCGGGCTGGGTGTGTTCGCGACGACCAGCATGAATGTCTGGGCCAACCTGAAGCTTGTGCGGCAGATGGTCTCGCGCAACCCACGCATCGCCGGCAAGCACCTGATCCGTGACGACGACGTGACGAGCGTGACAGTGACGAGCGACACGCCGGTGGCGTGCCAGATCGACGGTGATTTCGCCGGACTGCGCGAAACTATGACGTTCACAGCTGTCCCAGAGGCCCTCGGCGTTGTCGCGCCAGCAGCGAAAACCCCTTGACCTGCGATAACCGACCCGCTACCGTCGTTTTAGGGCGCAGGTGAGTTGAGCCTAGTACAACCGAGTAAGGGTTCTGGTAACAGGTCGGGCAAGTGACATTGCGCACTTGTTAACTCGCGAGTATTGACATCTGTTCAGCCTGTGAAAGCATCGGATGCAACAGTGCAGAAACATTTCGTATGCACGCGTTAACAGCCGAAGAAAAAGCTCGTGCGCTTCGCTGCGCACACATACATATCTGACAAGGAGTTAGACCAATGGATTGGCGCCACAAGGCTGTCTGTCGCGACGAGGATCCCGAGCTGTTCTTCCCGGTCGGAAACAGCGGACCGGCGCTCGCGCAGATCGCTGACGCGAAGCTCGTGTGCAACCGTTGCCCGGTGACCACCGAGTGCCTCAGCTGGGCATTGGAATCCGGCCAGGACGCCGGCGTCTGGGGTGGCATGAGCGAGGACGAGCGTCGTGCCCTGAAGCGTCGCAACGCCCGCACCAAGGCGCGCACCAGCGTGTAATCCTCACCTGTCCCAACAGGTTGCTACGGCCTCGACGATATTCGTCGGGGCCGTAACTCTTTTTTGACGAATTCGATAGCAAATTGCGTTACGACAATCACATTGCGAATCGAATCGAAACTGTGCATTCGGCTGAGCCGACCGGCTTACTGAGTGCCGCGCACGCGTCGACCGATCGGCACCCGCAGCACCACGTCGGTGCCGCCATCGGCCGCGTCGTGCATGCCCAGTGACCCGTCGAGCTCCGCCGAGACCAGCGTCCGCACGATCTGCAGCCCGAGCCGATCGGACTTCTCCAGGCTGAACCCCGCGGGCAGGCCGCGGCCGTCGTCGTGCACCACCACGTCGAGCCAGCGGGCCGATCGCTCCGAGCGGATGGTCACACAGCCGTGCGGCGCCTTGACGTCGAAGGCGTGCTCGATGGCGTTCTGGACCAGTTCGGTGATCACCATGACCAGCGCGGTGGCCCGGTCGGCGTCCAGCACGCCCAGATCTCCCACCCGGTTGATCCGGATCGGGGTGTCCACCGATGCGACGTCGTTCATGATCGGCAGGATCCGGTCCACCACCTCGTCGAGGTTGACCTCCTCGTCGACCGACATCGACAATGCGTCGTGCACCAGCGCGATCGACGTCACCCGGCGCACGGATTCGATCAGCGCCTCCCGCGCCTCGACGTTGTTGGTGCGCCGCGCCTGCAATCTCAGCAGCGCCGCGACGGTCTGCAAGTTGTTCTTCACCCGGTGGTGGATCTCCCGGATGGTGGCGTCCTTGCTCAGCAGTGCGCGGTCGCGGCGCTTCACCTCGGTGACGTCGCGGATCAGCACAGCGGCTCCCACGGCCGCCCCGTGCACCACCAACGGCAGCGTGCGCAACAGCACCGCCGCGCCGCCCGCGTCGACCTCCATGCGCATGCTGGAGCCGCCGGCAAGCGAATCCCGCACATGGTTGGCCAGTTCCTGGGCCTCGAACGGATCGGAGATCAGCGGACGGGTGGTGGCGACGAGGTTGTGCCCGTCGAGTTCGGAGGCCAGACCCATCCGGTGATAGGCCGAGATGGCGTTCGGGCTGGCGTAGACCACGTCACCGACTTCGTCGAGCCGGATGAATCCGTCGCCCGCCCGGGGGCTGGACCGTGACATCGCCAGGTCACCCACGTTGGGAAAGGTGCCCTCGGCCAGCATGTGCAGCAAGTCCCCCGCGCAGTTCAGATACGCGCCCTCCAACGGGCTCGCGAGCCGGCGGGCGGCCAGCGCGGTCTGATGGGTCAGCACGGCGACCACCTGGTCGCGGTGCCGTACCGGGACCGCCTCGACGTTCAGCCCCGGCACATCCTGAAGGTGCTGCTGCGCGTCAGTGCCCGCCGCGATCGCACCGGACTCGAAGGCGGTGGTGACCACCGGAAGATCATCGGCAGCAGCGAGAGTGCCGACCGAGTCGGCGAGCAGTACCGTCGGCGCCGTGTTGGGCCGCACCTGCGCGACACACACCAGCACGCCGTCGTCGCGACGCACCCACATCAGATAGTCGGCGAATGAGAGGTCCGCCAACAGCTGCCACTCACCCACCACCGCGTGCAGGTGGTCGACCGCGCTTCCGGGCAGGATGGTGTGCTCGGCCAGCAAGTCACCGAGAGTGGACATCAGCCAACTTCACGCAGGCGACGAGCATCCACATCCTGGAGCGTCAGTCGATCACCGCGATCAGATCGCCGGCTTGGATCACGTCGCCCTCGGCCACGTTCACCTTCGTCACGGTGCCCGCGACCTCGGCGAGGACGGGGATTTCCATCTTCATCGACTCGAGCAGCACCAGAGTGTCACCCTCACCGATCTGGTCGCCCTCGTGGACCACGACCTCGAGCACACTGGCCACGATCTCAGCGCGAACGTCCTCGGCCATTCTTCACCCCACTCACTCTGGCTGCTGTCTACATCCGGGCTATATCGAACCACAAGACCGGGTGGACGGTGCTGTAGCCGGGCCGTGAGACACTGGGGAGCAAGCTCTCGAACATCTGGAGGAACATCATGGCCAAGCGTGGCCGCAAGAAGCGCGATCGTAAGCATTCACAGGCGAACCACGGCAAGCGTCCCAATGCCGGTTCGAAGTCAGTGCGCTGACCGCGTCGAACGCGATCTGAAGGCCGGGCCATCCGCCCGGCCTTCATGCATTTAGTGGGCCTTGCGTCAGTCAGCCCCGGATGATCGTGGTGCGGCTGATCTCGATGCGCAGCCGCTCTCGCAGGCTGTCCGGCGCTTTCTCACCGCTGCACCGGCTGGCGATCAGCCGCTTCACCCGCTCCTCGACGCCGTAGTGGCGCAGGCAGGCCGGGCATTCTTCGAGGTGGTGCTTGAGCTTGTCTCGGCTTTCGGCCGTGCATTCCCCGTCGAGCAGCGTCCATACCTCGGCGATCACCGCCGCACACTCGGGATGTTCGGGGTCGATGGGACCGACCGGAGGCGTCCAGCGCTCGTTTTCGTCAAAGTCGCTCATGACGACACTCCCTCCGGTGCGCCAACCTGCTCACCTCGGATGAAGCCCCGATCGCGGGCCACGTCGGCCAGCAGATCGCGCAGTTGCTTGCGTCCGCGATGTAGCCGGGACATCACGGTCCCGATCGGCGTATCCATAATCTCGGCGATCTCCTTGTAGGGGAATCCCTCGACGTCGGCGTAGTACACCGCCATCCTGAACTCCTCGGGCAGTGCCTGCAACGCAGCCTTGATCTCCGTGTCGGGCAGCGCCTCCAGTGCTTCGACCTCCGCTGAGCGCAGGCCGGTCGAGGAATGCTCGGCGTTGGACGCCAGCTGCCAGTCGGTGATCTCGTCCGTCGGATACTCCGACGGCTGCCGCTGTTTCTTGCGGTAGCTGTTGATGTAGGTGTTGGTCAGGATGCGATACAGCCACGCCTTGAGGTTTGTGCCCTCGCGGAACGACCGGAAGCCGGCATAGGCCTTGACCATGGTTTCCTGCAGCAGGTCCTCGGCGTCGGCCGGGTTGCGCGTCATGCGCAGCGCACCACCGTACAGCTGGTCCAGCAGCGGGATGGCATCCCGCTCGAACCGTGCGGTGAGCTCCGCGTCGGTTTCCTGCGGCTCGGACATAGCCCGCTCGTCGACGTCAGTCATGGTGCGGAACACCGTCCCTTCTGTCGCGGCGCCGCCGAACTGCCCGATGTCATTCGGACGTTCAAGGCACACGGTTGGCACCAAAATCCCCTTCCGATCCTAGAGCGTGCTACCGACAGGTAGCTCCGGTGAGCACCCTGGCCACCGAAGCTGCATGCAACAACAGCACACAGGGCGCGCTGTGTTCCCGGGCGGTTTTGGGGCATTTTCGGGCTAACCTGGCCCGGTGGCACGCGCAGCGACCCCGGCCATCGCGGCTCTCGTCGCAGCGGGTATCGACCATGAGGTGGTGCAATACCACCACGACCCGCGCAATGAATCGTTCGGCGCCGAAGCCGTCGCCGAACTCGCGGCGGCAGGCATCATCGCCGAGCAGGTGTTCAAAACCCTCGTCATCGCCCTGCCCACAGGCCTCGCGGTGGCCGTGGTCCCGGTGCCGGCCAAGCTGTCGCTGAAGGCGGCGGCCGCAGCTCTGGGGGTGTCGAAGGCCGAGATGGCCGACCCGGCCGCAGCGCAGCGTTCGTCGGGATATGTGCTCGGCGGGATTTCTCCGTTGGGTCAGCGCAAGCCGCTGCCGACCGTCGTGGACGCCTCGGCGTTGAATTTCGAGCGGGTGCTGTGCAGCGCAGGCAAGCGCGGCTGGGATGTGGCGCTGGCCCCGGCGGATCTGATCCGCGCCACCGACGCGGTGACGGCCGAGATCACCGCCTAGTTGATGTCGGACGGGTGATGCGCCAGCGGCGTCACGTGGATGTCCATATACGGGAACAGCGGTAGCCCGGAGATCAGCGTGTGTAGCTCGTCGTTGGACTCGACGTCGAAGATCGAGAAGTTCGAGTACTCACCGACGATCCGCCAGATGTGCGGCCACTTGCCCGACCGCTGCAGCTGCTGCGAGTAGGCCTTTTCCCGCGCGACGGTGTGCGCGACCACGTCGGGATCCATGTCGTGGGGAATGCGGACGTCCATGCGGACGTGGAACAGCATCAGGCACGCACCGGGTCGAGCACGAAGCCGTACTGCACGTTCTCGCTGCCGTCGGGCTGGGCGACCGGGGCCAGCATGAGCTCGGGCTTGACTGCGTCGGCGATGTCGTCGCCGTTGTGCGGGTCGCCCGGAAAATACAGCTGTGCGGTCAGCATTTCGTGCCCGGGCGCGGAGACCTTGACGTGCAGATGGGCCGGCCGCCAGGCATGCCAGCCTGCCGCGGCGATGAGCTTGCCGCATGAGCCGTCGGTGGGGATCTGGTAGGGCGCGGGCCGGATGGTGGTGATCCGGAAGCGACCGTCGGCACCGGTGGAGATGCTGCCGCGCAGATTCCACTGCGGGATGCCCGGAGCGAACTGCGAGTAAAACCCGTCGGAGTCGGCATGCCACAGTTCGACCTTGCCCGCCAACGGTTTTCCGTCGGTCGAGGTGATCTGGCCCTCCCACACCAGCGGCGTGCCCGCCTCGCCGTCGCGCATCGGCAACGTCGCGTCGGCACCCAGTTCCGGTGCGTCGGGAACGTAGTACGGGCCCTCGATGCTGCCCTTGTTGCCGTGCCGGTGCGACGTCGCGACGTCCTCGATGACGTGTTCGACCCAGACGTCGAGGAACAGTGGCCACTCCCCGTCCTGGCCGACGCCGATGAGCCACGCCTTCAATGCGTTGTATTCGTCGTAGCTGACCCGGTGGCGGCGGATGGTCGCGTGCACGGCGTCGAGGACTTCTCGGGCCAGCATGTCGACGCGCTCCGCCGGGACGTCACGCACTGCCTCGAACGGTGACTTGTCGGTGTGGAACCGCTCGGTGGCCGATGCTCCGGACGCGGCGGCGGAGGCCTTCTCGGTGGTGGTCATGGTCAATTCCCTTCTGTTTGTCGCGTTTTGTGGAGTTGTAGCCGGGCTCGGAGCGGTTGGACGGATCACTGATCGGTGCGGTAGGTGGCGAGCTTGTCAGGGTCGATGTCGATGCCGAGGCCCACTCCGGGCGGGCGGTGCAGGTACCCGTCGCTGATCTGCAACGGCTCGGTCAGCAGGTCGTCGCTCATGTCGAGGAAGTTGGACAGCTCCCCGGCGTAGCGGGTGGTCAGCGGGAACGCTGCGCCGAACGCCACGGCACACGCGGTGCCGATCTGACCGTCGATCTGGTTGCCCATCACCACCTCCACACCGAGCCCCTCGGCGAGGTGCAGCACCCGGGCCGAGCCCGTGAAGCCCGTGCGTGCGGTCTTGATGCTGATCGCGGTGGCCGAGCCGGCGAGCACCTCACGGGTCACGTCGGCCGGGGTCGGCACGGATTCGTCGGCGATGAACGGCACGTCGAGCTGCCCGACGAGCCAGCGCCTGCCGAGCACGTCGTCGGCCGGGCACAGCTCCTCGGCGAACAGCAACCCGAGATCGGCCATCGCCTTCATGGCACGCAGCGACTCGGCGGCCGACCAGCCGCGGTTGCCGTCGACGTACAGCTCGACGGTGTCGGCGAAACGTTCGCGCAGCGCGCGCACGACGGCCACGTCCAGCGAGACCGGCCTGCGGCCGACCTTCACCTTGAAAGTGCTGATGCCGTACTGGTCGCGCATCCGCTCGGCCTCGGCGACCATGCGGGCCGGCTCGTCGAAACCGAGCATGTGGCTCACGCGCATCCGGTCGGTGTAGCCGCCGAGCAGCTCGGTGACGGGAAGGCCGAGGGTCCGCCCGAGCGCGTCCCACATCGCCATGTCGACGGCGGCCTTGGCGGTCGGGTTGCCGACCGTGCGGGCCATCCGGGCCGCGGCGACTTCGCGCTCGGTCAAGGCCAGGCCGACGAGCTGCGGGGCGAAGATGCCGTCGATCACGGCGATGATGCCGCGCTGGGTCTCGCCGTAGGTGAAGGGCCGTGGCGGTGCCTCGGCAATGCCGACGATGCCGTCGTCGGTGTGCACGCGCACGAGCACATGCTCGGCGGCATGCACCTCTCCGGAGGCGAACTTCAGCGGTTTGCGATACGGCACGGCGAACGGTATGGCGTCGATCTGGGTGATCTTCATCGTTGTCTCCCAACGGAATCGGTGAGAAGAGCGGTGGTGAGCAGGTCGAGTACGGCTTGCAGCAGCGGGTTGTCCTCGCCGGTGCGCCAGGCCAGCGACAGCTCCACGTGCTGGGCGTCGAGCAGGTCGCGGAACACCAGTCCGTCGAGCGGCAGCGCGCGCACCGACTGCGGCACCACCGCGACGCCGAGCCCCGCCGCGACCAGCGCGAGCAGAACCGCGGTACCCGGCGCCCGGTGCTCCTGATGCGGCGCGTAGCCGGCCTCCCGGCAGCTGCGCAGCACAGCCGCGTTGACGGCCGAGTCCCGGCTGCCGTAGACGACGAACGGCTCGTCGCGTAGGTCGGACATGGACACCACTGGCTCGACCGCGAGCCGGTGGTCCACCGACACCGCGAGGATGAGCGGTTCGACCTCGATGGTGCGCAGCAGCACGTCCGCGCCGACGGCGGGGGGACGCAGTACGCCGAGGTCGAGCGCTCCGGCCCGCAGCGCATCGCACTGGTCGGGGGTGAGCATGTCGGCCCGGATCTCCAGTGCGACATCAGGCAGCTCGCGCTTGACGACCCGGGCGATGCGCGGCAGATGCGAGAACGCCGCTGTCCCGGTCAATCCGAGCCGGATCAGCCCGCTGCGGCCGGCCGCGATGCGCCGCACGCCGCGCACCGCGTCGTCGACGCCGCCGAGGATGCGCGCGGCCTCGGTCTGCAGGAACTCCCCCGCCGCGGTCAGCTCGACCTGCCGGGTGGTGCGGTTGAACAGGGTCACGTCGAGTTCGGATTCCAGCTGCCGGATCGCGTAGGACAACGCCGGTTGCGCGACGTGCAGCTGGTCGGCGGCCTGCCCGAAGTGGCACGTCTCGGCGACGGCTGCGAAGTAGCGCAGGTGCCGAAGCTCCATGTCCACCTCCTGGGTTTCCGCCGCCCTCGCGGTGTGACCGGCGACACTGAATCCAGGCTAGGAGCGGGATCCATACATAACAAGGACACAGATTCGCTCGATTAATCAATCTTTTTGATCAATCAAGCCCTGGGCCAGGACTAGCAATAGGCCTGGTGTGACGGGCGCCACGTGGTGGGAAGGTGCCAATATCCGACCTGCTGGAGGCATCCCATGAGCGCATCGACCACCGAGCATCTGCACCACGTCGAGACCGTGTTGGCCGACGCGGTGATCGACGACCGCGAGGCCGGAATGTTCCGCGCCAACCGCCGGATCTTCACCGACGAGGACATCTTCGAACTGGAGATGAAGCACATCTTCGAGGGCAACTGGATCTACCTGGCGCACGAGAGCCAGCTGCCCAACCCCGGCGACTACTTCACCACCTACATCGGCCGCCAGCCCGTGGTCATCACCCGCGACAAAAACGGAAACCTCAACTGCCTCATCAATGCCTGCGCACACCGCGGCGCGATGATCTGCCGGCGCAAGACGGACAACCGGATGACGTTGACGTGCCCGTTTCACGGATGGACGTTCCGCAACGACGGCGCACTGCTGAAGGTCAAGGATCCCGAGGGGGCCGGCTACCCGGACACTTTCGACAAGGGCGGCTCGCACAACATGACGGCGGTCGCGAAATTCGACAACTATCGCGGCTTTCTGTTCGGCAGCCTCAATCCCGATGTGTTGCCGTTGACCGAACACCTCGGCGACGCGAGGACGGTGATCGACATGCTCGTCGACCAGTCCCCCGATGGCCTTGAGGTGCTCCGCGGATCATCGACCTACACCTACGACGGCAACTGGAAAGTGCAGGCGGAGAACGGCGCCGACGGCTATCACGTCACCGCCACGCACTGGAACTACGCGGCCACCACCAGCCGGCGCGGTACCGGGGAATCCGCCAACGAGGCCAAGGTGCTCGACGCCGGAGGGTGGGGCAAGTCCGGTGGCGGCTACTGGTCATTCCCACACGGGCACCTGTGCCTGTGGACATGGGCGGCCAACCCGCAGGACCGCCCACTGTGGGATCAGCTCGACGCGCTCAAGGCCCAGCACGGCGACGCCAAGGGCGAGTTCATGGTGAAAGGCTCACGCAATCTCTGCCTGTATCCGAATCTCTATCTGATGGACCAGTTTTCGACCCAGATTCGGCATTTCCGCCCCATCGCGCCGGACAAGACCGAGGTCACCATCTACTGCATCGCCCCCAAAGGCGAGAGCGACACCGCCCGAGCCCAACGGATCCGGCAGTACGAGGACTTCTTCAACGCCTCCGGCATGGCCACCCCCGACGACCTTGAGGAGTTCCGGTCCTGCCAGCTGACGTTCCGCGCGACGGCCGCACCGTGGAACGACATGAGTCGCGGTGCGCAACACTGGCTTTCCGGTCCCGACCCGCTCGCCGAGTCGCTGGGCATGCACGGCGTGGTATCGGCCGGGGTCAAGAACGAGGACGAGGGCCTGTACCCCGTCCAGCACGGGTACTGGCTGCAGACCATGCGGGCGGCCGTGGCGAACGACAGCGGGAAGTGACATGACCAGCACCGAACAGGCCGCAAAACTCATCACTCAGAACGCGATCGAACAGTTCCTCTACCGCGAGGCGCGCTACCTCGACGACCGCGAGTTCGAGAAGTGGCTGGACTGCTACGCCGACGACGTCGTCTACTGGATGCCGTCGTGGACGGATGACGACCAACTCGTGACCGACCCGCAACGCGACATCTCGCTGATCTACTACGCCAACAAAGGCGGCCTGGCCGACCGGGTGTTCCGCATCCGCACCGAACGGTCCTCGGCGACGTCGCTGCCCGAACCACGCACGAGCCACAACATCAGCAACGTCGAGGTCATCGAGCGACGCGGAGATCTGGTCGACGTCCGATTCAACTGGCACACCATGTATTTCCGATACAAGACGGTCGACCCGTACTACGGCACCTCGTTCTACACCATCGACTTCTCGGGTGCGCAGCCGTTGATCCGGCGCAAGACCGTCGTGCTCAAGAACGACTACATCCACCACGTGGTGGATGTCTACCACTTCTAGGATCGCCATGACCTCAACACATTCGGTCGCGCTGGCGTTCGAGGACGGTGTCACGCGGTTCATCACCTGTCGCGACGACCAGACCGTCGCCGACGCCTCCTATCGGCAACGCATCAACATCCCGCTGGACTGCCGCGACGGGGCGTGCGGTACCTGCAAGGCACTGTGCGAATCGGGCAGCTACGACGGTGGCAGCTACCTCACCGACGCCCTCTCCGACGACGAGGCGGCAGCCGGTTACGTCCTGCCCTGCTGCATGAAACCCACCTCGGATCTGGTGCTGCAGATCGCCAGCACCTCAGATGTCGCCAAGACCCAGGCCGCGCGCTACACCGGCACGCTGGTGGCACTGGACCGGTTGTCCGACAGCACCATCCGCTTCTCGGTCGACATCCCGAACCGCACCGAGTTGGCGTTCCTACCGGGCCAGTACGTCAACATTGACGTGCCTGGCACCGGTGAATCCCGCTCGTATTCGTTCGCCAACGCCCCGCACGATGACCGTTTGATGTTCCTGGTGAAACTCAGTCCGGGCGGGCTGATGTCGGATTACCTGGTTCAACGTGCCGCCGTCGGCGACGAGATCACATTCACCGGGCCGCATGGATCGTTCTTCCTGCGGGAGGCGGACCGGCCGGTGCTCATGCTGGCCGGTGGCACCGGCCTGGCGCCGATCCTGTCGATGCTGCGGACGCTCGCGGCGGCGGGCAGCCACCGCAAGATCCACCTGATCTACGGCGTCAAATCCGACATCGATGTGGTCGAGACCGCCGCGCTGACCGCGATAGCGGACGGGTTACCCGGCTTTTCATGGGAGCACTGCGTGTCCGACCCGGCCAGCACCGCGGTCAACAAGGGCCGGGTGATGACGCTGATGCGTCCGGAGCAGCTCTACCACGGCGATGTCGCGGTATACCTGTGCGGGCCACCGGCAATGGTCGACTCGGTGCGCGAACACATCACCGGATTCGGGATCGATGTGAGCGGATTCTTCTACGAAAAGTTTGCGCTCGCTCGCGGTGAGAAACCCGTGCCTGCGCACGACATCCCCTCGGCGTCCCCCACCGAGATCCTGCTGAGCGCACCCGACGCCCGCGCGATCGCCGGCCAGACGGTCCTGCCTGCCGCCGACATCGCGGCAGGCCGACGTGCCGTGTCGAGCGCCCCACCCGGCCAACACCTCCTGCCCGATACCGGCGAGCTCATCGCGTGCGGCGCCCGAGGCATCGCCGGGCAAGAGATCTTCGCATCCGTCGAAGCGCCCACCACCCCAACAGAACCCGTCACCGACGACGGGTACCAGATCGGCGAGGAGCATCCCGAGGTACATGAGTCCGACGCCCTGTTCGAGGCCAGGCAGGCACTGGAACTCGGCGCTCTCGAACTGACCCTGGGCCGGTTGTCCAGCAGGCAACTGGCGGGATACCGCCTCCTTGCCGACGCCACCGTGCCGTACGTGGACGGCGACCACTTCGTCGACGCCGCCCAGTACACCGAGACCAACGCCGCCTTTCACGACTACCTGTTCACCCTGACCGGCAACGAGCATCTGCTGCACGCCTATCAGGCACTTGGAGTCAAGGGTCGCATGGGCGAGGTGCTGCGCAACGCCACGTGGTGTCACCCGCTGTGCGCGCAGGATCACGTGGACATCGTCACGGCATTCGAGGCGGGCGACCGCGACGCCGCCCGGGCCCTCATCGTGGCGCACGCCGACCGCTCCAAGCAGACCATGCGCCGCGCCATGGCCGACGCCGAAAAATCCAGGACGGCAAAGCAACCGAAGTTCATCACACCCGGACGGTTCGCCGGCAAGGTGGTGGTGGTCACCGGCGCCGCGCAGGGCATCGGCGAACAGACTGCGCGCAGAATCAGCGCCGAGGGCGGCATGCTGGTGCTGGCCGACCGCTCGGAACTGGTCAAGGAACTGGCCGACGAGCTGACCGCCGTGGCGGTGACGGCCGACCTCGAGCATTGGGAGGGTGCTGATTCGCTTGTCCAGCAGGCTATTTCGGCATTCGGGCGGATCGATGTGCTGATCAACAACGTCGGTGGGGCCATCAACTTCAAGCCGTTCACCGAGTTCAGCGACGCCGAGATCCGTGCCGAGGTCGACCGCTCGTTGATGACCACGCTGTACGCCTGCCGGGCGGTGCTGCCGGGCATGGTGTCCCGCGGCACGGGAACCATCGTCAACGTGTCCTCCGCGGCCACCCGGGGCATCCATCGCATCCCGTACTCGGCCGCCAAGGGCGGCATCAACGCGATCACCGCGTCGCTGGCCATGGAGTATGCCGACGCCGGGATCCGCGTCGTCGCCACCGCCCCGGGCGGCACCCAGGCTCCGCCGCGCCGGATCTCCCGCGGCACACCCGTTCCGGTCAACGACACCGAACAGGCGTGGTTCGACGCGCACATCGAGCAGACTCTCGGCTCGTCACTGATGCACCGGTACGGAACCCTCGACGAGCAGGCCGCCGCGATCTGCTTTCTGGCCTCCGACGAGGCGTCCTACATCACCGGAACGGTACTGCCCGTGGCAGGCGGTGATCTGGGCTGAGTCTCACACGACGCGGAAGTACGGAATCGCCTCTGCCGCTTCGCCTTCGCCCAGCAGGTCGAACGCCACGGCGACGCGTGCGCCGTACAGGTCTGCGTCCGGGTCCGCCTCGGGGAACGAGGTCCACCACCACGGGCCCTCGTCGAGCTCGACGATGCCGACCGGCAGGCGCCCCGCGCCGCGCTGATGCACCACTGCCCAGCTGACGACGGTGCCGGTGCCCGCGGCCGGCACGTACTCGTAGCGGCCCGGCTCGACGGTCACGTCGAACTGTGGTGAGAGCAGTTCACCGGTGCGGGTGTCCCTGACGATCAGGAATTCACCGCGCTTGGTGGCGTCGAGAAATGCGGCTGTCGCGTCGTCACGGGCAATGGCGAAGGCAGGCATGGGAAGTCCCTTCTAGTTGTCGGTGCCGAGGACCAGCGTGGAGTGGTAGTCGAGGATGCCGCCGTTGCCGGATACCAGCACCCGGTCGTGGTCGGCGACCTGCCGCTGCCCGCCGTGGCCGCGGGTCTGGACCACAGCCTCGTGCAGCGGGGTCATCCCCCACATGTAGAACGCGCTGAGTTCACCACCGCCGGTGTTGAACTTGAGTTTGCCGTTGGGCCCGATCATCCCGGGCTCGGCCATCGCCGGGCCGCCCTCCCCCTTCGGGAAGAATCCGTAGTCCTCCAGCGTGACCAGCGCGGTGAACGTGTAGCAGTCGTAGATCTGCGCGACGCCGATCTCGTCGAGCGTGGTGTCGGCCATCGCCAGCGCGCGGGGACCGGATTGTGCGGCGCCGCTGACCAATCCGAAGTCGTCGTTACGGCCCCCGGTGCGGCCCGGGTGGGCTTGCGCCCAGCCCAGCACCCTTACGGGCGGTTGCCGCAGCGCCCGGGCCCGGTCCAGCGACGTGACGATGATCGCCACACCGCCGTTGCTCACCAGGCAGCAGTCGTACAGGTGGAACGGCTCGGCGATGTAGCGGCTGGCGTGGTACTCCGGCAGTGTCAGCGGGGTGCCGTAGAAATGTGCGGCCGGATTGAGTTGGGCCCAATCCCGTTGCGCCACCGCGATATGGCCCAAATGATCGGATGTGGTGCCGTACTTCTTCATGTGTCTGCGGGCGGCCAGCGCGTACATCGTGGTCGGCGACGTGATGCCGTTGGAGGCGGTGATGCCGCCCCAGCCGCGGGGTACCGACCGGGCGGCGACGTATGCTGCCGAAGCGCTGGAGGATTCCTTGAGCGGATTGTCGGCCCACACCACCGCGATGGTGTCGGCCATGCCCGATTGCACCGCCATCGACGCGTACTGGACCATCTGCCCTGCGGTCGACCCGAATCCCTGCATGGCGGTGAGTAGTTTGAGGTCCACCAAGCCGAGCGCACCCTGCAGGTCGATGCCGACCCCGGCCTTGATACCACCCGAGACGATGAGACGGTCGATGTCGGACAGCTCCAGCCCTGCGTCGGCCGCCGCCAGCCGGACGGCCTGCGCGGCGAACTGGCGCGCGGAGCGGCCGTACACCTTGCCCTGTTCGGTGATGCCGAGTCCCGCGATGGCAGCGGTGATGTCAGTCATGGATGCTCCTTGCTTCGCTGCCACCCACTTTCGCCGGTGACATCGACGCTTGTAAACGACCGACGCGCTCACCGGGGCATGTCGCGAACGGAAACCTGCCGGTGTCGCAATCCGTGATTTACACCACTGCGGTGACACGGTTGCATGGAGCACGACACCGAAAGAGAGGGTCCGGTATGACGACCAGCGTTGCCGAGCGCGCGGAGTTGCGGGCTGCGGTCCGCGACCTGCTGCAGAGTCGATGCACCGAGGCGGACGTGCGCCGGGTGATGGTCACGGACGACGGCTTCGACCGCGACCTGTGGCGACGGCTCGCCGATCAGGGCGTCGCCGGCATGATCGTCGACCAAGCCTACGGCGGTGTGGGGCTGGGTGCGCTCGACGTCGAAGCGGTCGCCGAGGAGACCGGCGCCGCCCTGCTGCCCGCCCCCTTCGTGTCCAGTGCGGTGCTGGCCACCGCGCTGATCGGTGCGACAGGCACCGATGAGGACAAGCGACGCCTGCTGCCGGGCCTGGCCGACGGCACGCGAATCGGGACCGTGGCAGTGACCGGCAGTCGGGGTTCCTGGACCGCCGACGGCGTCGCCGTACGTGCCGACGGCTGCAGCCTGACCGGCAGTGCCCACTACGTCATCTTCGGTCAGGTCGCCGACATCATCCTGGTGGTCGCCGAAACTTCCGACGGCCCGGGCATTTTCCAGGTGGAGCCCGATGCCGATGGGTTCACCCGCACCCCCGCAACGGTTTTCGACCCGACGGTGCCGCTCTCGACGTATACCTTTGACCAGGCGCCCGCACGACGACTCGGCACCGCAGGCTGGCATGCCGTGCAGCACGCACTCGATCTCGCGACCATCGCCCTGGCCGGCGAGCAGGTCGGCGGGGCCCGGCGCATCTTCGACATCACCGTCGAATACCTCAAGACGCGCATCCAGTTCGGCCGTCCCATCGGCAGTTTCCAAGCGCTCAAACACATGGCCGCCGATCTGCTGCTCGACGTGGAATCGGCCACCTCCGCCGCCCAGCACGCCGCCGCCCAGCACGACGCGGCCAGCGAAAACGCCGCGGGCGCAATCGCACTCGCAGGCTTCACCTGCGCGGAGGCGTACCGGCACACTGCGGCGCAGGCCATCCAGATGCACGGCGGTATCGGATTCACCTGGGAACATCCGGCTCACCTGTACCTGCGCCGAGCCCGCACCGGCATCCCATTGCTCGGTGGCCCACGGCTGCACCGCGACCGCTACCTCGCTTCGAAAGGCGCCTGACATGACGGTTCCCAGTCCCGAGCAGCTGCGCGCCGAGGTCCGCGACTGGCTGGCCGCAAACTGGCGCGGCCTGCCGAAAACGGCTGACCCCTGGGTGAGTTCACCAGAGCACGTCGCGTGGCTGCAGCGGGTGCTCGACGCCGGTTATGCGGCCCCCACCTACCCAACTGAATGGTTCGGCCGTGGCTACCCCAACGTCCTGGCCGCCGTCATCGAGCAGGAGTTCCGGGCCGTCAAGGCTCCCGGGGCCCGGCAGGACAAATACAACATCCCCGCCAACACCGTGCTGGCGTTCGGCAGCGACGAGCTGAAAAGCACGCTGCTGCACGACTTTCTGACCGAACGCAGCCGCATGTGCCTGCTCTACAGCGAGCCCGGTGCGGGCTCGGATCTGGCCGCAGTCCACACCACCGCGGTGCGCGACGGCGACCGCTGGGTGGTCAACGGCCAGAAGGTGTGGACGTCGGGCGCCAAGACCGCCGAGTACGGCCTGCTGATCGCCCGCACCGACTGGGATGTGCCCAAACACAAAGGGCTGAGCTTCTTCATCATGCCCATGCGCCAACCCGGCATCGAGGTCCGGCCGTTGGTGCAGATCACCGGTGAATCCCATTTCAACGAGGTGTTCATCACCGACGCGTCGGTGCCCGCCACCCACCTGATCGGCGGCGAGGGCAACGGCTGGCGGGTGCTGCAGACCGCGCTGGCATACGAACGCTCCATCATGGGTGACGGTGGCCGCGCGTCGCGCAATCGCACCCGTGCCGACAACCTCATCGAACTGGCCCGCGAACACCACCGGCTCGACGACCCGGTGATCCGCGACGAGCTGGCCACGGTGCTGTCGTTGCGGGAACTCAACGCGCTCAACAACGCCCGTGCCAAGGCCGCCGCGACGCAGGGCACATCGAGCTCGATCATGTCGCTCGGCAAGCTCGCGATGTCGCGCATCCTGCACGCCGAGGCCAAGCTGAAGACCGAGATCATCGGGGCCGAAGCGCTTTTGGCGGGTGCCGACAACCCCGAGGCGGACGACATCAACTTCCTGACGCTCAACGCCTACTTCACCTCGATCGGTGGCGGCACCGACCAGATCCAGCGCAACATCATCGGCGAACGCGTCCTGGGACTGCCGAAAGAACCCGAGGTCGACCGGGACATCCCGTTCCGTCAGGCCCGACGGAGCTGAGTCGCATGACGTATGACCCGCCGCTGTCCGGCGTCCGGATCCTCGATCTCGCGACCGGGCCGATGACCGCCATCGGTCGGCTGTTGGCCGATCTGGGCGCCGAGGTGACCCCGGTCGACCTGCGCGGGGTGACCGAGCAGGCCACCATCGGACCGCATGTCGACGCGGTGGCGCTCGGGTCGGCCATCGACCGCCACGGCATGAGGTCCCTCGCTGTCGACCCCACCACAGCCGGCGGCCGGCACCGATGGACAAAGATGCTCGCCGACGCCGACATCCTCATCGAGGACACCCGACCGGGTTCGGCGGCAGAAACGGCGTTGGACGTACACCGGATTCACGCCGACCACCCGGCATGCGTCATCCTGTCGCTCAGCGACTTCGGCCGCGACACCGACTTCAGCGGCTGGCAGGCGACCACCCCGGTGCTGCATGCCCTGATCAGTGAGCTGTCGCGCTCGGGCATACCGGGCCGCGAACCGCTGGTCCCGCCAGGTGACTGGCTGCCGTACCAGGTCGCTGCCGCGCAGGCCGCGGTGATGGTCCTCAGCGTCTACCTCGACCGGTTACGCACGGGCGCGGGCGATCTCATCGACTTCTCGATTCTCGACGGTGCCATGGCGGCCCTCGACCCGCCGTTCGGCACCGCCGGGACGGCGTCGGTCGGCGTGCCGATCAGTGCCCAACGCCGTGACTGGAACGCCGAACGCCAACGCTATCCCATCGTCGCGTGCAAGGACGGTCACGTCCGGATCTGCCTGCTGGCCAAACGCCAATGGCGTGGCATGTTCGAATGGATGGGCAGCCCAACCGAATTCGCCGATCCGCGGTTCGACAGCCTGCGCGAGCGATTCACCTCGCCAACGCTGCTCGCGGCCATCGAACGGTTCTGCGCCGACAAGACCCGAGCCGAGCTGGAGGCCGCCGGACAGCGCCACGGTGTGCCGACCGCAGCGGTGCTGACCCTCGACGAGGCCCTGGCCACCGAGCAGGTCCGCGAGCGCGGCTTCCTGCGCGACGCCGAGCTCGCCCCCGGACTGGTGGCGCCGGTCCCGGTGGGTGTCACCGAGATCGACGGCGTGCGGGCCAGTGCACTCAACGCTGCAGCCGACCGTGCCGCACGGCCCGTATCCGCCCCGGTGCTGACCGGCCGGCCGCGGCGCGACGAAGGGCTGCCGCTGGAAGGGCTGCGGGTACTCGACCTCGGGGTGATCGTCGTCGGCAGTGACACCGGCCGGCTGTTCGGCGACCTCGGCGCCGACGTCGTCAAGATCGAGAACTCGGCGTACCCGGACGGACTGCGGGGCAACCTCGCCTACATGACACAGGGCTTCGCCGCGGGGCACCGCAACAAGCGCTCGATCGGCATCGACCTGCGGAGCCGGCGCGGCCGCACGCTGGCGCACCGGCTGGTCGCCCAGTCCGACGTGGTGCTGACCAACTTCAAACCCGGCGTCGCCGAGACGCTCGGCATGGACCACGCGACCCTGCGCACCGTCAACCCGGGCATCGTGGTGGTCGACAGCTCGGCGTTCGGCCCGACGGGGCCGTGGGCGAAACGGCTCGGCTACGGGCCGCTGGTGCGTGCCGCAGCCGGTTTCACCGCCGCGTGGGTGTACCCGGGCGAACCCGACACCTTCTGCGACACCGTCACCGTCTACCCGGATCACGTATGCGCCCGCATCGGCACGCTGGCCGCCCTGGCGCTGCTGCTGCGCCGCGAACGCACCGGCACCGGTGGGTCGGTGAGCGTCGCCCAGTCCGAGGTGATGCTCAGCCATCTCGGCGCCGACATCGCGGCCGACGTGCTGCAGCAGCGCGGACACCGGCGTTGCGACCGGCCGCAGCACGACGCGCCGTGGGGTTTGTTCCCCGCCGCCGGGACCGATGCGTGGGTGGCGGTCACGGTGCGCGACGACGCCGACTGGGCGGCGCTGTGCCAGACCGTCGGGCGTCCCGACCTGCACGCCGACCCCCAGTTGGCCGACCGCGCCGGGCGCGACCGGCACCGCGTGCGGATCGACGACGCGGTGCGTGCCTGGACCACGACGCGGTGCCCCAAAGAGGTGATGGAGCGGTTGCAGACGGCCGGCGTCCCGGCGGGTGCTGTGCTGCACGCCGCCGACGTACCGGAGTGGGACTACTACGTACAGCGCCGCGCGTTTCGCGAGGAACTCCACCCGCACGGCGCCGAACCGTTCACCATGGAGAACGCGCAGATCCATGCCGAGCGGGTCGCCGATCCCCCGCTTGGTCAGGCCCCGCTGCTGGGTGAGCAGACCCGCCAGATCGCCGCGGAATTGCTGGGCCTGTCCGACCCGGAGATCGACGACCTCCTCGCCGCCGGAGTCCTGGAGATACGCCGTGGGGCGAGCGAAGCGACGTCGAGATAGTCAACGTTGACCGGCCCGGCAGGGCGGTCTCGTAGGATTCGGGACATCACAGCACCAATGGATCGGCGGGCGTAGCGGCGATGGAGATCGACTTCACCCGCCTGCGCTACTTCGTGGCGGTCGCCGAGGAACTGCACTTCAAACGCGCCGCGGACCGGCTGATGATCACGCCGCCGCCGCTGAGCAAGCAGATCAAGCTGCTGGAAAAGGAGCTCGGCGGCGAACTGTTCGAGCGCACCTACCACGAGGTGCGGCTGACGACGCTGGGCGCGCAACTGCTGGGCCCGGCCCGCGACATCCTCCGTCAGGTCGACGAGCTCAAGGAGACGGCCGAACAAATCACCAAGGGCACCACGCCCATTCGCGTCGGAGCCACCGCGTATGCCCCGTCGGATTTCCTCGCGCAGTTGGAGACCGCGGTCGCCCGGCAGCCCGAACCGACCGAGTTCAGCGTGCCGGGTTCGGCCGCGGAGGTCACCGCGAAGCTGGTCTCCGGGCACATCGACCTGGGGCTGATCCACCTCCCCTCGTCCGACCGGCGGCTGCGACACAAGATCGTCGCCACCTATCAAGGTGCTATTGCCGTACGCTTCGACGATCCGCTGGCCGGTCAGGAGATGGTCGGCATCGAGGCGTTGCGCGACCGCGACGTGGTGATCGACTTCGCCCGGCCGAATCCCGTCGTGCTGGCCGGTCTGACCCGTCGGCTCAACGCCCGTGGTGTCACCCGCATCGTGCGCACCACGAGTCAGCTCGGCGGGGAATTGGAGATGGCCACCCAGGTGTTCAACCGGCACCTGGTGGCCGTCGTCAGCTACGCTCCGGCGTCGGCGATCGGCAGGATATTCTCCCCGCCGGAGTTCGACCTCATCCCCATCGACGAGAATACTTGGCCGCCAGCAGAAATCGCGCTGGCCTGGGTGCCCGACCGGCTCCGGCACCCCGCGCAGATGGAATCCCTGGTGGACCGGATTTCCGCAGCAGTGGCACCGGTCCGCCACGGGTTGGGATAATCGGCCGATGCAACAGGCGTGCCCGTGTGGATCCGGTGAGGAGTACGGGCATTGCTGTGGCGCGCTGCACCGCGGCGAACGCACCGCCGCCACGGCGCTGGCACTGATGCGGTCGCGCTTCAGCGCGTTCGCTCTCGGAGACGCCGACTATCTGATCGCCACCTGGCATCCCGAGACCAGGCCGAAGCGATTGGACCTCGACGACGGCATCGTGTGGCGCCGGCTGCAGATCGTCGACACCGACGCGGGCGGCACCGACGACGAGACCGGCGTGGTGGAATTCCGCGCCCAGTACGAACACGACGGCAAACGCCACATCCTGCATGAGCGCAGCCGGTTCGACCGGGACCGCCGCGGCGCATGGCGTTACATCGACGGTAAGTAATCGGCACCGACAAGGTAAGGGAGACAACGATCATGCGCGGAGCGGTCATGTACGGCAAGGGCGACGTCCGGCTGGAGCAACTGCCGGAACCGACGATCGTCGAACCCACGGACGCGATCGTGCGCAACGCCGCTTCCTGCGTGTGCGGGTCGGACCTGTGGAACTATCGCGGCATCAACGAGACCCCGAAGCCCAGGCCGTTCGGCCATGAGTACTGCGGGGTCGTCGAAGCGGTCGGCGACGCTGTCACCACCGTGAAACCGGGCGACTTCGTGATCGGCTCCTTCTTCTCCTCTGATGGCACCTGCCCCAACTGCCGCAACGGTTTTCAGACCTACTGCCTGAACGCGAAACCGATGATCGGCTGTCAGGCCGAAGCGGTGCGGGTGCCGTGGGCCGACGGCAGCCTGGTCGCCACCCCCGAACAGCCGTCGGCCGACCTGATCCCCAGCCTGCTGGCGTCCTCCGACGTGATGGGCACCGGCTGGTTCGCCGCCGACGCCGCCCGGGTGGCGCCGGGCATGACCGTGGCGGTCGTCGGTGACGGTGCGGTCGGGTTGTGCGGGGTCATCGCGGCGCGGCAACTCGGGGCGGAACGGGTGATCGCCATGAGCCGGCACGCACCGCGCCAACAGCTGGCCCTCGCGTTCGGCGCCACCGACATCGTCGAGGAACGCGGCGAGGAGGGCGTGGCCAAGATCAAGGACATGACCGACGGCATCGGGGCCGATGCCGTGCTGGAATGCGTCGGGACCGGCGACGCCATGGACCAGGCGATCGCCTCGGCGCGCCCGGGCGCCACCGTCGGGTTCGTCGGGGTGCCGCACGGGGTCACCATCGACGGCACCACGCTGTTCCGCAGCCAGGTCGGCGTCAACGGAGGCCTGGCACCGGTACGCCGGTTCCTGCCCCACCTGATCGAGCTGGTGTTCAACGGGACCATCGACCCGGGCCGGGTGTTCGACACCGTGATGCCGCTCGACGACGTCGCCGAGGCCTACCGCGCCATGGACGAACGCCGCGCCATCAAGGTGCTGCTGCAGCCGTGATCGCTGCGGCCGCGATGCTCATTGTTCGCTCCTGCTGAATACGGGTTCTCCGGCGAGGAATACGTCGGTGACGGTGACTTCGCAGAGCTCATCGGCGGGCACCTGACGTGGGTCTCGGTCGAGTGCGATGAGATCGGCGAATTTGCCGACTTCGAGTGTGCCGCGCGTGTGTTCCTCGCCGAGCGCGTATGCGCCGCCGAGCGTGTGCATCTGCAGCGCCTCATAGACAGTGACCTGCTGGGCCGTATCGAGCTGCAGGCCGTGAAAGGTACGCCGCGACACCGCACTCGCAATCGACAGGAACGGGTTGGTCTGACCGATCTCCGAACCCACCCAGACATCGGAGCTCCCGGACACCGGCCAGCGGTCGTCGATCAATCGCCGCAGCGGGAACTGCCGCTGACGGGCGTACTCGCCGACGTAGTCGGGGATGAACTCGGCGAAGTTGTAGATGAACACCGGTTGCGGCACCGGCACGATTCCAGCGGCCTTCCATGCCGAGGTGAGCGCCGGGTAGTCGGGTACGAAGTTGCCGGCATGTTCGATGCGGATACGCGGGCCGTCACCCCGCCGCTTCACCGAGGCCAGCGCCTGGCACACCTCTAACTGCGCCCGGTCCCCGTTTGCATGCACGGCCAGCTGCAGCCCGGCGTCCTGAGTGCGTTGCGCAAGTTCGACGATCTCCGCTGTGGACAGGGCGATTTCGCCGCAGTTGTGGCCGTCGCCATGCGCATATGGTCGCGAGAGCGCAGCGCGCGCCGCTGAATATCCACCATCGGCGAAGGCCTTGACTCCCTGGATCCGCAGACGGCTGGGATCACTTGCCAGGGTGGCCCACTGGCGGTGATCACAGGCCTGTTCCAACGTCACCGTCCCCGGGGTCCACAGATAGATGTGGATGCGGGCTGATATTCGCCCCGCCGAGATGCCGGCGTCGTATAGCTCCAGCCCCTGTGTCAGCGAGTCGGAGATTTCGCCGATTGTGGTAACACCGTTGACGGTGAACAACTCTCGGATACCTGTCTCCACGGCCCGCTCGGCGTGCTGGCGGTCGAGGCCCGGGAACGGCAACAACTTGTCCATTTCGGTGACGACACCGGTGGGCTCACCACTTACGTCGCGATGCACCGCCGGTTTTCCGGTGATGCTGTAGTCCACCGCCTCGTATCCGGCATCGATGCCGGATAGCTGTAGCGCGCGGCTGTTCAAGATGCTCAAGTGGCCGCCGGCGCGAATCGCGATCGCGATGTCACTGCTGACTGAATCGAGTTCGCGTCGGGTCGGGAAACGACGATCGGCCAGCTTCTGGTCGAAGAACAGATTCGCCTGCCCCACCAGCCATCCGTCGCGCGTCTTGTCCAGATTGTCCCGCAAGGTGTCCAACACGTCTGCCACCGTTGAGCAGCCCGGCGCACGGACGTCGACCATGCTGTAGGCAGCCTTGGCGGCCACCTCGGCGTGGGCGTGCGGGTCGACGAATCCAGGCATGAGCACCTTGGCGCCGAGATCGACCACCTCGTCCCAGTCGGCCCTGTCCAGCTCGGCGGCCGGCACCACGTCGTGGATGAGACCGTCCTTGACCATCACCACACCGGGCCCATCGAACTCCTTGGGCCCCAACGTGATCACCCTGTCGGCGCGAATGGCCGTCACGGCGCCCTCAGACATGCCGCGGGACGTTCAGAACAGTCACGCCCGCGTCGGCGAAATTGGCCAAATCGTCGACCGCCGCCTTACCGGGTACCGAGGTCAAGGACGCCGCAGCGTCCTCGCTGGAGGCATAGCTCAATCGGGCCAGGACGTAAAACGGCGAATCCTGGTCAGTGACCTTGCCCCAGGAGAACTCGCGGAGCATGGGCAGCTTGTGAACGAGTGGAATGTGAGTGTCGCGGTAGTACGCATCGAACGCGTCCGGGGCCGCCGGCCGATTGTAGAGCACGATAACGTCATGCATGGCAATGCCTTTCGAGGAAATGCGGGTGACTGCGCAGGATTCATTCCGTGGTGGTCAACGTGGCAGGTGCAGGCGTGTCCGCAGCCTGCGGGGCTACCGCACGCGTCGAGCGCATGCTGCCGTAGCCCCCCGAGCGGCGGGGCGCCAGAAACAGCAGGGTGCCCAGGATGTAGACCACACCGGCGCTGATCGCCGCGGGGAACGAGGCTGTCGTGTACTGAAACGGCGTGCGGTACACGTAGGTGACCGGGTCAAGCAGATAGATGTACGTGCCGATACCCGCGGCGAATGCGGCAAATCCGACAGGGTTGAGCCCCGCCACGTAGAAGTACTTCGATGAACGGCCGGGCAGGTACAGAGACAGCACGTCAAACCGCTGGCGCCGCAGCACAAACCAGTCAGCGATCTGGATGCCACACAGCGGCGCGAACGCGACACCGAGGAATGCCAGGAAGATCGAGAAGAACGACTCCGCGGAGCCCGCGAAGAAACCGACCACCACCATCGCCGGCAGCGACACCAGGAAAATCGTCCACTTCCACGACAGCCTGTCCGCCTTGGGAAGTTGCCTCACCGCGAGGCTTGACGCGTAGATGCCCATCATCGCGGTACCGACGTTGGCGATCAGCAGAAAACCCAGCATGATCATTCCGATGATGACACCGCCCTGGTCGACCAGGAATGAGGTCGGGTCACCACCGGAGTCTTTGACCACCAGGCCGGTGTAGAGGCCGACGAGTGAGCCGATCCCCACACCGAGGCCGAATCCGACGACGACCGGCCACAACGACTGCCGCGCACTGGGACTGGTGCGCACGATAGTTCCGATGTAGGGCCACCACGACAGGTTGACGGCGATCAGAACTTCCAGGGCGCTGGCCCAGTTGCCTGCGGCGGTGCCGTAGGGGGCCACGGCGACGGCATCGAGGACGCCGTGGACACCGACACGCATGACGAGCAGGCCGAGTACGACCATGCTCATCACCGCGACGATGATCGCGATGATCGGCCCGCGGCTGCGCACGTATTCCGGCCCCTTGCGGATCAAGTCGAGAACCACGAACACTGCCAGTACACCCACGACGGCGACGCACAGGTTCCAGTATTTGCGGTCCATGATCCCGAACGTGACCAGCAGTTCGGCGATGGCGCGGCCCTTATAGATGAACAGGATGACGTTCCAGCCCATCGTCGAGGCGTACACCAGGAACAGCGACACATACGACCCGCGGGTGCCCAGCTGGGCCCGGCTGGCAACCACCGAGTCGATGCCGTACTTCGAGCACATCGGCAAGGTCGCGAGAGTGACCAGAAGGATGCCCAGCAGCGAACCACCGAGCAGTGCGAATGTGCCAGGCGTCGCGGTGAGGTAATTGGAGACGAATCCCCCGATCGTGAAACACCAGGTGGCCATTGCCGCGGAAAATGCCGCCAGGAAGATCGCAAGCTTGCCGAAGCCGCGTTCCGAGCGCATGAGCGGCCAGCCGTTCTCCTCGGCCAGCTTGTAGTCACCGATAGTCACAACAGCACTCCAATGGCGATCAGAATTACCGGGATGATCACCGTGGCGACGGCGAACAATACATAGTCCGATTTGACAAGTGGGACGCCTTGATCTTCTTGATCGAGAATTAGCTGGCAGCGTTGCCGCAGTTCCTCCGAGATGGGCTCAGACATGGACTTCTCGTTTCCGGTTGTCAGCCGCGTCGCTATTTCTTGGCTGCCGTCGGATCGACCGCGGGAATGACCTCGTGACCGATCAATTCGAGCGACTTCTTGATGTTTTCGTGGCCGACGCCGTCGATCCGCAGCAGCACCTCGTCGATTCCCATCATCTCCAGCCGCCTGATGCGTTCGATGAAGTCATCGGGTGTGCCAATCATGACCGACGGCGTGTATTCGCACAGCCAGTCGAGGTCTTCCTGGTGTTCGATGAGCTGTTCGAGGGTGTCCAGGTAGGTATATCCCGGGTTCTTCGACAGCGGGATGTAGAGGTTCAAGATGAACTTGAAGTAATCCATCGCGATGTCGCGTGCGATCGCCCGGGCCTGGTCGCGGTCTTTGGCGCAGTAGGCAGTCGCCACATACAGACCGCGGTAGTCGTTGGGCGCCAACACAGCCGAGTGGTCGGTTTCATCGAACGCGGCACGGTAAGCGTCGAGACATTCCTGCAAGTAATCGAACCCGAAGTAGTTGTCGAACGTGATCGACCCGATGCCGCGCGCACCCGCATTGGCATGGCTCTGGACGCTGGAAGCCGCCACCGAAACCGCGGGATGCGGCTTGGTGTAGGGCTTGGGGACAACCTCGACCGCCGGGATCTGCCAGATCGGGCCGTGGTGTTCGAGCTTCTCGGCCGTCATGGCCTTCATCAGTACATCCATGCCGTCTTCCCACTGATCGCGGGTCTCGGAGGGATCGACACCGAAGGCCGCCAGCGTGGTCAGGTTGTTGGACCGAGCGGTGCACACCTCGGCGCGCCCCTTGGACACGATGTCGAGGGTCGCCAATCGTTCGGCAACGAGAATTGGATGGTTCCACTTCAACATCACTGACGCCATCGTGCGCAATGTGATGCGTTCAGTGCGCATGGCGATCGCAGAATACAGTACCTCCGGTGCCGCGATCGAAAAGCTCGGCGGGCTGAAGTGCTGTTCTGAAGTACCCCAGGTCGAAAATCCCAATTGGTCGGCCAGTGCCACCTCGTCGATTAACTGGTGATAGCGGTCAGCGGCGGTGGTGCCGGTCAGATCGCCCTCTTGTAGCAGTCCTACACGCATTTAGTTTTTCCTTTCACTGGTGGGCGTGATGGGCAAATTCGGTCAGTGGTTTCGAGTAATGTGTCGGGCATGCCTGCAGCCGAGGCCTCGTCGTGGGCCGGACGTCACGCCAACGGTGGTTCCATGGGTGGCGCCGATGAGGCCGGCACCGATCTGGACGCTTTGGACCTGACGCTCATCGATGAGCTCCAGCGCGATGGCCGGGTTCCGTTCGCCGAGGTGGCCCGGCGGCTCGCCGTCACCGAAAAGACGGTGCGCCGCCGGGTGTCCCGGCTCGTCGAACAGCGGTACATCACCATTGCGGCAGTGACGGACCCGGCCTCGCTGGGCTTCGGTGGCATGGCGCTCGCGCTGGTGACCACGGACGGGCAGCGGCCCGCGAGCGAAGTCGCCGCCGAGCTCGCCAACCTGCCCGAGGCGGACTACGTGAGCGTGACCACGGGGCCGTTCGCGATGGAGGTCGAATTGGTAGGCGACGACATCGCGCAGCTCAATGCTGTGGCCACCAACCAGATCCGACCCGTACCCGGAGTCCGGTCGGTGGAACTGCTGCCCTATTTGCGACTGCATTACCAACAGGCACGCTTCTCCGCACAGCGTGAGGACACCTCGGGGGTTCGGCCGCGGCCACTCGACGACACCGACCGCGCGATCGTGTCCTACCTGGCCGCCGACGGGCGCGCTCCACTGCGCGACATCGCCACCGCACTGGGCGTCTCGGAGGCCAAGATCCGATTCCGCTACGCCAAATTGGTCGAATCCGGCGCGGTGCGCGTGATGTGCATCGCGAACCCGCTGAGGCTGGGGCATCGATTCACCAGCTGGGTTGCGGTGCGCGTCGGCGGAAGTGGTCGCGCCCAGGTCGTCGCCGAGGCACTCACCCACCTGACGTCGGTGTCGTATGTGGCGATCACGGCGGGCCGCTGCGATGTTCTCGCCGAGGTGGTGGCCCGCACCGGCGAACAGCTGCTGTCGATTCTCGATGAAGAGATCCGCACCATCGAAGGCGTGATCGAGGCTCAGTCGTGGCTTTACCTGGGTCTGCACTACAAGCCGATTCGGCCGCGAAACGCAGGGCCTGGTTGCGGTCATGCCAGCGACATCCAGATGGTCTGAGTATCAAGGTATTTCGCCAAGCCGTCGAAGCCGCAGTCTTTTCCGATGCCGGAGTTCTTGAAGCCGCCGAACGGTGCCGCCGCGTGGTAGTCGGCGTACGTATTGACCCACACCAGACCGGACTGCAGATTCTGGGCAACCGTGTGCGCCTTGCGAACATCGTTGGTCCACACTCCGGCGGTGAGTCCGTAGTTGGCACTGTTGACCCGGATCATCAACTCATCGACCGAGTCGAAGGTCTGCACGCTCAGTACCGGGCCGAATATCTCATCGGTGATCACCGCATCACTGTCGGCGGCACCCACAACGGCGGTGGGCTCCAGGAAGTATCCGTCGCCGGCGATACGCGAGCCGCCGAAGGGTATCGACGCCTTCGTCGCCGATACCGAGTCGAGGTATTTCTCCACCTTGTCGCGGTGCTGATCCGACGCCAACGGGCCCAACGTCGAGGCGCGGTCCAGGCCCGGTCCGATGACCAGCGCTTGGGCGTAGCGCTGCACGATCTCCAGAACCTCGTCGAGCACCGACCGTTCCACCATCAACCGGGAGCCACTGAAACACACTTGGCCCGAATAGAAGTAGGCGGTGGTTGCCGCAGCGGTCGCGGCCGCTGGGATATCGGCATCGGCAAAGATGATGTTCGGGTTCTTGCCCCCGAGTTCGAGCGAGATGTGCTTGAGGGAGCCACCCGCCGCGGCGCCGAGGACGCGTCCCACCCGTTCGGAGCCCGTGAATGAGATTTTCGCGATGCCCGGATGGGTCACCAGCGCGTTGCCGGTCGACGACCCCTGCCCGGTGACGACGTTGATGGTGCCGGGCGGAAGGCCGGCCTCGATCGCGAGCTCGGCCAACCGCAGTGATGAAAGAGACGTCAGTTCAGACGGTTTGAGCACCACAGTGTTACCGGCAGCCAGCGCAGGCGCCAGCTTGATCGCCGCCTGACACAGCGGGAAATTCCATGGTGTGATCGCGCCGACCACACCCAACGGCACCTTGCGGCTGTACACGTGAGCGCTTGGGGTGTCGACCGGAACCACATCGCCGGTGAGCTTTGTCGGCCATCCCGCGTAGTAGCGAAACTGCTCGACCGCCAGCGGCACGTCGACCGCTTCCACGTAGCTCACGGGCTTGCCACCCTCGAGCGCGTCGTATTCGGCGAGTTCGGCGGAGTGCTGCTCGAGTAGATCCGCGAGCCGATGTAAGGCGGCTTCCCGCTTCCCCGGCGTCAGCCGACCCCAGTCACCGGCGAATGCCGCGGCCGCGGACGTCACCGCGCGGTCGACGGTGACCGGATCCGCGTCGGCGATCTGCGTAATGACCGACCCGGTGGAGGGATCTATCGAATCGATCGTGGCGCCTGCTGGGACGATGCGCTGACCGTCGATGAAGCATCCGTGCACATCGGTGGCGAAAGCAAGCGCCTCCGCGCTGACCAGGGATGCGAATCCCGTGGTGCTCGTTGTCATCGTCTTCCTTCCCGGTTGCAGCCTGCGACGCCGCCGACTTCGACGAAACGACGTGAGCCACCTAACATTCAGTCGCTGATGAACGTTATACGCACGATAGACATCTAACAAGACCTGATTTCGCAATCAGTGTTCCGCACATGACCGTAAAGCGCTATCTTGATACAACATCACCCCGGCTCGCCACCAGTGGCGCTCCCCGAACGGCCACCGATCTGCACCGCCGGAACTGCACACACACTCGATAGGACTCGCAATGCTCACCGCCTGGAAACCTCCTTCGACGGCTCTGCCCGACCGTTGGCATCCGGTGTGTGTCGCCCTCACGCGCGGAAAGCCGGCGATTCTCCCCGCTAGAGGTGGAGCTGTCCTGGCCTTCGCGGCAGCCACAGCGACCAGCGACCAACTGCATTTCGCCATCAGACACTCGTCCGGCTTGATCCATGCCGCGATGACCGCCTCACGTCTGGATCAACTGCAGATCCCGGACCAGTGGGTATCACCGTCGGAAAACAGTGGCTGCGGATTCACCGTGGCCGTCGACGCCGCCGCGGGCATCACAACCGGCATCAGCGCCCGGGACCGCGCCCGCACGCTTCAGGTCCTCGCCGACCCGACATCCACTCCCGCCGACGTGGTCCGCCCAGGCCACGTCATGCCGATCCGGTGTTCCGACAACGGCTTCGTGTCACAGCAACGACCGTGGGAACTCGCCGTCGACCTCGTTGCGGCGGCCGGGCACCCTCCGGTTGCGGTGGTGTGCCGATTGATCGGCAACGACGGCGAGACGCTGGATGCCGCCGGCGCCGAAGCCTTCGCCGCCACGCATGGCTTACCGGTGTGTGAGCCACCCGTACCGCGGCGTTACCTGCACGCGGTGGGAGTCCGCCGTGGCTGATCACCACATCGAGGCCAAGGCATTGGTCCGCCGCGTGCTCGAAGAGGTGTGGAACACCGGCGACGTCGACATCCTCGACGATGTGCTCACCGACGACTATGTCCGGCACGGCCGTGACGAACGCACCGACAAGGAGCATATGAAAGCGACAATCACGCTGTCCCGGAACGCTTTTCCCGACCTGCACACCGAAGTTCGGCACATGCTCCAAGAGGGCGATACGGTCGCCACCCGCTGGAAGGCCGTCGGCACCCACCAGGGCGCCTTCTACGATCTGCCCATCACCCGCAAGAAGGTCATCATCACCGGGATGACATTCTCTCGGATCTTCAACGGCAAAGTCGCCGAAGAGTGGGAATCATGGTGCGGCGCAGACCTGTTCCAAGATCTCGGCGTCGTCAACCTCTGGTAGGCATGATGAGCTGCCGCGGCGCCGGACCGACGACTGACGAGATCAAGGCCTTCCACCGGAAGTTCGTCACCGGAGTCACCATCGTGACAACTGGCGACGGCGGAGAACCGCGCGGCTTGGCACTGAACGCCTTCACCAGCGTCACCGTGACGCCCGCCATGGTCCTGGTCTGCGTCGCCAAATCATCCACGACCCACGATGCGCTGTTCGGTGCCGACCACTTCGCGGTAAACCTGCTCAGCCGAGACCAACTCGACGTTGCCGGGCGATTTGCCACCAAGTCGCCGGACAAGTTCACCGGACTGGCTTGGCATTTCGGTGAACATGGCTGCCCGATCATCGACGACAGCTGCGCACATCTGGAAGCCGAGATCACCATGCGCGTCCGAACTTCGACCCACACCGTCTTTTTCGGACGCGTTCTCAACGCCCGCAGTAGCGACGCGGCACCACTGGTCTATCTCGGTTCAGCGTTCTTCGACGGCGCTCGGCTGCAGCCCATGGCGACCTGACGCCGCCGCGCCATCAAGGTGCTGCTGCAACCGTGATCACAACCTGGGGTCTACCGGGTCGGATTCCAGCGCCAGCACCGCGAACACGCATTCGTGGATGCGCCACAACGGTTCTCGCGCCGCGACACGGTCCAGTGCCTCGATGCCGATGGCGTATTCCCGCAGTGCCAGCGACCGTTTGCGGTTGAGGTTGCGTTCCCGCAGCCGTGTCAGATGCCGGTCTTCGGTGTAGTCGGGGCCGTAAATGATACGCAGGTACTCCCGGCCGCGCACCTTGATCCCGGGTTGCACCAGGCCTTTTCGTCCTCGCACCAGGTTCGCTGCCGGCTTGACCACCATGCCCTCCGCACCGGACGCGGTGAGTTCCTCCCACCACCGGGACGCCTGCGCGACCGAGGCGTCGTCCCCGGTGTGCACGGTCAGCCGCCGCGTGGTGACGAACAGGTCCGGGTCGGCCGCGGCGAGGCGGTCGGCCATCGCCAGGTGCCAGTCGTGCGGACGCGTCGCGAATGACCGGCCCTCGGCAGCCAGCAGCGCGAACGGTGCGACGGTGACTCCGGTCAGGCCGCTGGTGGGCCGGCAGTAGCGGCGGTACGCCGCACGGTAGCCGTCGGTATTGGCAGCGCGTGACCTGGTGCGCTCCAGCAGTTCTGCCACGTCGACGCCCCGGTCGGCGGCGGCGGCCAGCGCCTGGCCGGCAGTCGCCAGCACCGCGCCAGCGGCCGCCCCGACCGGCGCGTACTGCCCGGTGACCAGGCCGGCCGCCTTGGCGGTCCACGGCATGATCTCGACGTCGAACAACAGCCAATCGGTGTCGAGCTCATCGAACAGCGCAGTGGCCGCGGTCCGGACCCGGTCCAGGAACGGCTCGGTAAGCCCGGGGTCGAAGAACGCCCGCCCGGTGCGGGTGTGGACGACGCCGGGCCCGTCGACGCCGAAACGCTCCCTGCCCGAATCCCGACACACCAAAATCACGGCGCGCGAACCCATGTGCTTCTCCTGGCACATCACCTGCTCGACACCGGCATTGCGGTACGCCCGCAGCGCCTCGTCGGGATGCTCGAGCAGACCGTCGCGGGTGCTGGTGTCGGGTGGGCTCATCGTGGGCGGCAGGTAGAGCAACCAGCGCGGGTCAACGGCGAAGCGGCTCATCACCTCCAGCGCGGCGGCGGACTGTTCGGGATGCACGGTGATGCGCCCCAACTGGCCCGTCTCGATCACGCGCCGCCCGGTCACGTCGGCGAGGGTGAGGGCGGCAGCTTCGGTGATGGCGGGCTGCAGCGGTTTCACCGGCTCATACCAGGTGCGTTGGGCTGCAACCGAAACCACCTCGCGTTCCGGATAGCGCAGCGCGCTGAGCCGGCCGCCGAACACACACCCGGTGTCCAGGCAGATGGTGTTGTTGATCCATTCGGCGACCGGCGTCGGGGTGTGCCCGTACACCACGGTGGCCGAGCCGCGGTAGTCGTCGGCCCACGGATAACGCACGGGCAGGCCGTATTCGTCGGTCTCGCCGGTGGTGTCGCCGTACAGCGCGAAGCTGCGCACTGCTCCGGACGCCCGGCCGTGATAGTGCTGCGGCAGCCCGGCGTGGGCTACCACGAGCTTGCCGCCGTCGAGCACATAGTGGGCCACCAGGCGATCACAGAAGTCCCGCACCCGTTCGCGGAACTCGTCGGGTTGCGCCGCGAGCTGCTCCAGGGTCTCGGCCAGGCCGTGGCTCACCGTCACTTTGCGTCCACGCAACGCGCGCAGCAGCTTCTGTTCGTGATTGCCGCACACTGCCAACGCATTTCCGGCGTCGACCATGTCCATCACCAGGGTCAGCACGCCAGCGGTGTCGGGGCCGCGATCCACGAGATCTCCGACGAATACCGCGCGTCGTCCGTCGGGATGATTCGCGCCGCCGGATCCGACGACGTAGCCCAGCGTCGTGAGCAGCTCAACGAGCTCGGCACGACAGCCGTGCACGTCGCCGATGATGTCGAACGGCCCTGTCTCGCTGCGCTTGTCGTTGAGCAGTGGTTCGATGGTGATCTCGGCGGCGTCCACCTCGTCCACCGAGGACAGCACGTGCACGCGCCGGAAGCCTTCCTTTTCGAGGTTGCGCAGGCTGCGGCGCAGTTCGTCGCGCTGACGGCGTACCACCCCGTCGCCGAAACCGCGGTCGGCGCGGGCCCGCGTCCGCTCGATGCAGACCGACTCCGGTACGTCGAGGACGATCGCCACCGGCAGCACGTGGTGGGCGCGGGCGAGTTCGATGAGCTCCTTGCGCAGATTGCGTTGGGTGTTGGTGGCGTCGACGACCGTCACGCGACCGGCCTGCAGCCTCTTGGCTGCCACATAGTGCAGCGCATCGAAGGCCGCCTGCGACGCCGACTGGTCGTTCTCGTCATCACACACCAGGCCGCGGAAGGTGTCGCTGGAGAGCACCTGGGTGGGCCGGAAGTGCTTGGCGGCGAACGTCGATTTGCCGGATCCGGACGCACCGACCAGCACCACCAGGGACATGTCGGGGATCGCGAGCCTCATGCCGTCACCTCGAACACCGCGGCCTGCGTCGGCGGTCCCAAGTCCGGATCCTGCGGCCCGATCGGTTCGAACCGCACGGTGTAGCCGTACCGGTCGGCCACCTCGGCGGCCCAGCGACTGAATTCGGCGCGGTTCCACTCGAACCGGTGATCGGCGTGCCGGAACTGCCCGGCCGGCAACGCGTCGAACCGCACGCTGTACTCGGCGTTGGGGGTGGTGACGACGACCGCACGCGGACGCGCCACCCCGAACACCGCGTAGTGCAGTGCGGGCAACCGGTTTTCGTCGACGTGCTCGATGACTTCCATGAGCACCGCCGCGTCGTATCCGGCCAGGCTCGGGTCGGCGTAGGTCAGCGCGGACTGCCGCAGGGTGACCCGGTCCCTGACCCGGTCACCGGCACGTTCGAAGGACCGGGCCGCGGCGTCGAGGGCGGCGGAGGCCACGTCGACGCCGAGGATGTCGATGAACTGGGCGTGGGTGACCAACTCACGCAGCAACGCCCCCGGCCCGCAGCCCAGATCGACGACCCGGGCGGCACCGAGCTCGGTGAGCAGCTCGATGACGCGGCGACGGCGCTGCGCGGCAAGGGATTCCGATGGCACCCGAGCGGTGGCGGGTTCGGCGGAGGCGTCGTCGCTGAGCCGGGCCAGCGCGGCATCGACGTATTCCCGCCGGTGCTTCAGATAGCGGCGGCTGATGACCTCGCGCAACGGGTGGGTGTCCAGCCAGCCCTCCCCCGCGTGCAGCAGCTTGTCGACCTCGGCGTCGCCGACCCAGTAGTGCTTGGCATCGTCGAGCACCGGCAGCAGCACGTAGAGGTGTTTGAGCGCATCGGAGAGCCGCAGCGTGCCGGTCAGGCGCACGTCGGCGTACGGCGAGTCGCCCCACTCGGGAAACGCGGCGTCGAGCGGCGGGGTTTGTGCCTCGACCTGCCAACCGAGCGGGGTGAAGAGATCGCGCACCAGGGCCGCGCCGCCGGGCAGCGCGGGCACGCCGATCTCCAGCGGGATGGCCGCATCGGCCAGGTCCTGCTTGGCGCTGATCCCCTTCATCGCGGACCTGAACACGGTGCCCATTGCCACCGCGAGCAATGACCCTGCGGCGTACGGCCGGTCGTTGACGTACTGGCCCAGGGTGAACGCGGTGTTGTGCTTGCCCCGAACCAGGTTGATCGGGTCGATATCGCAGAACAGCGCTGCGGTACACCGCTCGTCGGTGGCCTGCGGGTAGAACACGTGCGCGACACCGCCCGCAACCTCGAACCGCTGGGCCCGGTCGGGATGCTTGTGCAGCAGATAGCCCAGGTCGGTGGCGGGACGGTGGGTGGTCGACACGGTCAGGTACACGGTTCGACAGTAAACGCGGCGTCCTGGCGCTTGTCGCTCGAATTTCCGACAAGCACCGACCTACCATGTGACGATGCCTGCAGGGTCCACCGGCTTCGTCGGCCGGGACGGGGATCTCGCCGACCTGTCGGGCCGGCTCGCATCGACCGTCGCCCGCGGCGCCGCGGTCGTCGCGGTGCTCGGGCCGCCGGGCATCGGCAAAACGGCGTTGCTTCGGGAACTGGCTACGCGGCACGAGCGGGCCAGGTGGGCGGGCGCGGCGGCGTGGGAATCCGATCTGCCCGGCGGTGTACTGGCCCAGCTGATGCAGGACGACTTCCCCGACGATCCCGTGGACGCCGCCGCGCATCTGGTGGACCTGCTGCGCGGCCCGGAGCCCACGCTACTGCTCATCGACGACGCCGAACACTCCGATTCACTGTCCCTGCAAGCGATTTCCACGCTGGTGCGGCACCAGCGCGAGCTTCCCGTGCTGGTGGTGATCGCCACCGGAGCCGACGCTCCACCGCAGCCGATCGCCGATCTGGCTGCCGACCGCTTCCGGTTGCAAGGACTGAGTCGGCATGCGGTCGCCGAGCTGGCCGCCGACCGGGGCCGGGCCCTGCACCCGGCGATGGCTCAGGTGCTCACCGAACACACCGCGGGCAATCCCCGTGACGTGCTGGCACTGCTCGATGAGCTGCCGGGGTCGATCTGGGCTCGGCCCGACGCGTCGTTGCCGGCCCCGGCGCATGTGACGGCCCAGGTGGCGGACATGCTGGCCCGGTGCGGACCCGAGGCCCGGGCGCTGGTCGATGCCCTGGCCGTCCTCGAAACGGTCCAGGACGCCGGTGTCGCGCTCGGCGAGACCGCTGAGCTGGCGGGGCTGACCGATCCACGCGGCGCCATCGACGACGCGGCCGGCGCGGGGCTGCTCGACCGGGTGTCGCCGCTGGAACCGCGGCTGCGTGATCCCATGACCCGCGCGGCGCTGCTCGACATCATGGGGGTGCGCGCGGCCGGCGCAGCCCACCGGCACGCGGCGGACATCGTCGGGGATCCGGTGGCCCGGTTGCAGCATCTGGTGGCGGCCACTCCCACACTCGACGCCGAGTTGGCAGCCGACGTCGATCGGTTGGCGCGCGAACGCGGCGCGGCGGGATCCTGGGCGTCGGCGGCGACCCTGTTCCGGGAGGCCAGCCGGCTCACCCCGGACCGGCTGGTGCGCGACGAGCGGCTGACTCTCGCAGTAGACGCCCTGGTCGCGGCGGGCGACTGCGGCGCCGCGGCGGCCCTGGTGCCCGCGGTGGAAAGTCTGCGCGAAACACCTTTGCGCAATGCGGTTTTGGCGTATCTGGCGATACTGCGGGGCCGCGCCACCGAAGCCGAGGTGCGGTTGCGCCGGGCGTGGGACATCGTCAACGTCGACCGTGACCCCGAGACCGCGGCGCTCATCGCGCAGCGGTACGTGTTGCACACTTTGGTGCGGTGCCGCGGCGACGAGGTGGTCGAATGGGCCGACACCGCGCTGCGGTTGGCCCATCCCGATTCGCCCGCCGGAATCGAATCGGCCGCGATCCGCGGGCTCGGCCTGGCCGCTGCCGGACATCCGGCGCAGGCGACGGCGGCCTACGACGAGGTGGCCGCGCGGTTGCCGCACGGCGCTCAGGCTCAGCGGGTGACGATGGGGCGCGGCTGGTTACAGTTCATCCGCGATGACGTCGAGACGGCCCGCAGCAACCTTGAGACTGCCGTCGCGACAGCCGCTTTGGGTGGTTCTACCCGGATCACGTTGTGGGCGTTGGGTTGGCTGGCCCGCGTCCAGTTCGTGTGCGGCGACTGGGACGAAGCCCTGGCCAGTGTCGAGTCCGGGCGCACGCTCGCGCAGACCAGCGGCATCGCGATCGTCACCCCGCTGCTGGAATGGACGGCCACGCAAATCCATGCGCTGCGCGGAGATTGGGCCGATGCGGATGCCGCGGTGCGGGCCGCCGACGTGGTCACCCAGGACTACGAGATGATGAAGATCCCGGTGCTGTTGGCCCGCGCCTACGTCGCCGA
Source organism: Mycobacterium dioxanotrophicus (assembly GCF_002157835.1). Lineage (NCBI taxonomy): Bacteria > Bacillati > Actinomycetota > Actinomycetes > Mycobacteriales > Mycobacteriaceae > Mycobacterium > Mycobacterium dioxanotrophicus. The sequence goes on from NZ_CP020809.1 coordinate 5,307,136, forward strand.
AGCCGACGCGGACTATGCCAAGGTGCGCCGGGTGCTCGAGCCGTTGACGGCGATGGCCGCCGGCACGTCGCTGACCGAACCGGGGTACTGGCCCTGGCCGGACATGCTGGCCAACGCCATGGTGCTCGGCGGTGACCTCGATGCCGCCGATGAGTTTCTGCGGCCACACGAACAGCGTGCCGTCGAGCGTGAGCACCGGTCGGCGATGGCGCGGCTGGGCTACGCGCGCGGCCGGCTGCTCGGGGCCCGTGGGGATCTGCCCGCGGCCCGGGCCGCGTTCGAGCGGGCCCTGCAGCTGCTGGACGGGTTGCCGTTGCGCTACGACACCGCACGGGTGAACTTCGCCTACGGGCAGACGCTGCGCCGCGCCGGCAAGCGCCGCGAGGCGGACGCGGTCATCAGTACGGCCCGCGATATCTACCTGGCCCTCGGCGCCGAGACCTATGTGCAGCGCTGCGAGCGTGAACTCAAGGCCGGCGGCCTGCACCTGATGCGCGGCTCCCGCGACAGCGTCGAGCTCACCCCTCAGGAGGATGCAGTGAGTTCACTTGTCGCCCAAGGCCTGTCAAACCGTGAGGTGGCGGCCGAGCTCTATGTCTCACCGAAAACCGTGCAGTACCACCTGACCAGGATCTACGCCAAGCTGGGTGTGCGTTCGCGTGCCGAGCTCGTCGCACTGCGGCGCTGATCGGCAACGGGCGCCGCGGTTTTTTCGACCACCTCGTCGAAGGTGACGCCGGGAGCCAACTCCACGACCGCGAATCCGTTGCCGGTGACGTCGAGCACCGCCAGGTCGGTGATCACGCGGCTGACCACGGCCTTGCCGGTCAGCGGCAGATCACAGGCCGAAACCAGCTTGGCCGCACCCTTCTTGGTGACGTGGTCCATCAGCACGATCACGCGGCCGGCGCCGTTGACCAGGTCCATCGCCCCGCCCATGCCCTTGACCATGGCGCCGGGCACCATCCAGTTGGCCAGGTCGCCGTTGCCGGCCACCTGCATGCCGCCCAGCACCGCGACGTCGACATGGCCGCCACGGATCATCGCGAAACTTGTTGCGGAGTCGAAGTATGACGCGCCTGCCACCACCGACACGGTCTGCTTGCCCGCGTTGATCAGGTCAGGGTCCACATCGTCGTCGTACGGGAACGGTCCGACTCCCAGGATGCCGTTCTCGGCGTGCAGGGTGACATCGGAGCCGTCGGGCAGGTGGTCAGGGATCAGGGTGGGCAGGCCGATGCCCAGGTTGACGTAGTCCCCGTCGTGCAGCTCAAGTGCGGCGCGGGCGGCCATCTGATCGTGGTTCCAGCTCATCGCTCGGCTCCTCGGGTGCGGGTGGTGCGCTTTTCGATGTCCTTGTGGGCGGCCTGTTGCGAGGTCAGCTCGACGATCCGCTTGACGAAGATCCCGGGCAGGTGCACCTCGTCGGGGTGCAGTTCGCCGACCTCGACGACGCGCTCGGCCTCGACCACGGTGACCCGGCCCGACATCGCGGCGGGCGGGTTGAAATTGCGTGCGGCGGCGTGGAATTTGCAGTTGCCGGCCTTGTCCACGACCGCCGCGCGGATCAGGGCGTAGTCGGTGACGATGCCTTCCTCCAGCACCATCTCGGTACCGCCGAAGGTGCGCACCTCCTTGGGCGGTGAGGCCAGCGCCACGCTGCCGTCGGTGTGGTACCGCCACGGCAGGCCACCGTCGGCGACCATCGTGCCGACGCCCGTCGGCGTGAAGAACGCGCCGATTCCGCTGCCGCCGGCGCGCATTCGCTCGGCGAGCGTGCCCTGAGGGGTGAGTTCGACGGTCAGTTCACCGGCCAGGTACTGACGGGCGAACTCCTTGTTCTCCCCGACATAGGACGCGATGACGCGGCTGATCCGACGGGCCTCCAGCAGCAGGCCCAGCCCGGCGCCGTCGACACCGCAGTTGTTGGACACGATGGTCAGGTCCCCGGCGCCCTGCTGCAGCAGCGCCTCGATGAGAAACCACGGGATCCCCGCGAGGCCGAACCCGCCGACAGCCAGGCTGGCGCCGTCAGGGATGTCGGCGACCGCTTCGGCGGCCGAGCCGACCACTTTGTTGAGGGTCATGACTGCTCCAGGTGTGCGATGAGGGCGGGGGTGATGGTGCCGGGTTGTTCGGCATTGGCCAGGTGGGCAGCGTGCTCGACGACGAGCAGCTTGGCGTCGGGAATGGCGTTGGTGATCTCTTCGAGCTTGGCCGGCGGAGTGGCCGGGTCGTCGGCGCCTGCGATGGCCAGCGTCAGCGCTGTGATCGACGAAAGCTGTTGCCGCAGATCGAGTTGCGCGATGACTTCGCAGCATCCCGCGTACCCCTCGGCGGGCGTGGCGGCGACCATGGCCTCCCAGGGGGCGCGGTCGCCGGAGTAGCCGGCAGTGAACCAGCGGTCCACCACAGCTGCGGCGACCGCGTGGCTGCCCTCGGACCGCACCGTGGCGGCCCGATCGGTCCAGGCGTGGGCCGGGGGAAGCTGAGCACCGGTGCACAGCAACACCATTCGGGCCACGCGCTCGGGGTTGCGGGCAGCCAGCCGCATCGCGGTCATGCCACCGAGTGACAGTCCGACGATGTGCGCGCGTTCGATTCCGAGCCGGTCCAGCAGGGCGACGACATCGTCGGCGAGATCGTCGATGGTGTACGGACCGTCGGGCACCGGCGACGCGCCGTGCCCGCGGGTGTCATACCGCACCACGGTGAAATGCTGTTCCAGTTCCGCAAGCTGGGCGTCCCACATGCGGTGGGTCGAACCCAGCGAGTTGGACAGCACCACCGCGGGGCCGGAACCGGTCACCACGGCGTGGACGTCAACAGTGCTCATGCGCGATCCGCCTTCGCTCCTCGCCGGCTGCTCATTTGGTCACCTCGAACACCGCCGCCAGGCCCTGTCCGCCACCGATGCACATGGTCTCCAGCATGTACCGCGCGTCGCGCCGACGGGCCTCATACGCCGCGGTGGCCAGGATGCGGGCGCCCGTCGCGCCGATCGGATGTCCGAGCGAGATTCCGGAGCCGTTGGGGTTGAGCCGGTCGTCGAGCGGGTCGACCTTCCACTCGGCCAACACGGCCAGCACCTGCGCGGCGAAGGCCTCGTTGAGTTCGATGAGATCGATGTCGTCGAGGGTCAGCCCGGCGCGGTCGAGCGCTGCGGCGGTGGCGGCGACCGGGCCGATACCCATCTTCTCGGGGGCGCAGCCGCTGACCGCCCAGGCGCGCAACGCCAACAGGGTTGTCAGCCCCCGCTTTTCGGCCTCGGCGCGCGTGGTGACCAGGCACATGGCCGCCCCGTCGTTCTGACCGGAAGCGTTGCCCGCGGTCACAGTGGCGTCAGCGTCGAGCTTGCCGCGGATCGCGCGCAGCGACGCGAGGCTCTCCGCACTGATGTCGGCCCGCGGATGCTCGTCGCGGTCGACCACGGTGTCGGGCCTGCCGCGTTTACCCGGGACGGTGACGGCGACGAGTTCGTCGGCGAACCGGCCTGCGTCGTGAGCGGCCACGGCGCGGTGATGGGAGCGGGCCGCCAGCGCGTCCTGTTCCTCGCGGGTGATGCGGTATTCCCGGCGCAGGTTCTCGGCGGTCTCGATCATTCCGCCTGCGATCGGATGGCTTGTGCCGCCTGCTGTTTCGCGGGCGCGATCGAGGCGGTCGCGCAGTTCGATGCCACCTTGGCGCACGCCGGTGCGCAGCCCGAGGGCGTAGTGCTCGACGTTGGACATGGATTCGGCACCACCGGCAACCACCAGCCGGGCAGCGCCGGTGGCGACCTGTCCCGCGGCGTAGAGCACGGCCTGCAGGCCCGAACCGCAGCGCCGGTCGATCTGCAGACCGGGAACCCCGGTGCCCAGACCGGCATCCAGCGCGGCGATCCGCCCGATGGCCGGGGCCTCGCCGTTGGCGTAGCCGTTGCCCAGGATGACGTCGTCGACGTCGTTCTCGCCGAGTCCGGTGCGCCCCGCGAGCTCCTGCAGGGTCAGGGTGGCCAGCTCGGCGGCGGTGAGGGCCGCCAGCGCGCCGCCCATCCGGCCCACCGGCGTGCGGAGAGGGTTGCAGATCACCACATCGGTCGCGGAACTCATACTTCGACGGTAGGCACCTGGACCGATATTCTGAAATACCTAGATTCGGGCTATTAATATGTGTAGCCTCCTAATCTGTGGAGCTGCGTCACCTCCGGTACTTCCGCGCCGTCGGCGAGGAGCTGCACTTCGGGCGAGCCGCCGAACGCCTGCACATCGCCCAGCCGCCGCTGTCCCAACAGATCCGTCAGCTCGAACGCGAACTCGGCGTCCCGCTGCTGACCCGCACCACCCGCATCGTCGAGCTCACCCCGGCCGGGCGGGCCTATCTGCAACGCACCGTCGAGATCCTCGACGCCGTCGACGAGGCCGGTACCCAGGCCCGGCGCATCGCCGCGGGAGTCGAGGGCCGGGTGGCGATCGGCTGCGTCGGCTCGGCCACCTACTCACTGCTCCCCCGCCTGGTGCGCACGCTGGGCGAGTCCCTGCCCGGTGTCGAAGTCAGCGTGCGCGGCGAGATGCTGGCCCCCGCCCAGCTCAGCGCCGTGCGTGCCGGCGACATCGACCTGGCGCTGCTGCGCCCACCCGTGGACGGTGAGGGGCTGGCCACCGAGACCGTGCGTCGGGACCGGCTGCTGGTCGCGCTGCCTGCCGATCATCCGCTGGCCGGGCGCGACGAACTGACCGTCGGCGACCTGCGCAACGACACCTTCGTCGGGCATGTGGGACACGGCCGGTCGGTGATGAGCAGCCTGGTCGCGGCGGTGTGCGCCGACGCCGGGTACACCCCCACCATCCGCCAGGAGGTATCCGAGACCTCGACCCTGATCACCCTGGTCGCTGCCGGGCTCGGAGTCGCGATCGTGCCCGCCCCGACCGCGGCGCTGGACATCGCCGGAGTCACCTACGTGCCGCTGGGACCGGACACCCTTGGGGTCGATCTGGTGGCCGCGCGACTGGCGGGCAACGAGTCAGCGGTGATCACCAACGTTCTGGCGGCGCTGCACGGGCTCACCGCTGATCGGCAAGTGTGACCGCCCGGGACCACCCGGCGCATATCGTGGCCCCATGGCAAACACCTCGTTGTCTGGAAAAACCATGTTCATCTCCGGCGCCAGCCGCGGTATCGGCCTGGCGATCGCCAAGCGGGCCGCCGCCGACGGCGCCAATATCGCGCTGGTCGCCAAGACCGCCGAACCTCACCCCAAGCTCGAAGGCACGATCTACACCGCTGCCAAGGAGATCGAGGAGGCCGGTGGCCAAGCCCTGCCGATCGTCGGAGATGTTCGCGACGGTGACTCGGTGGCCGCCGCGGTCGCCGCCGCCGTCGAACAGTTCGGCGGCATCGATCTCTGCGTCAACAACGCCTCGGCCATCAACCTCGGCTCGATCGAAGATGTGCCGCTCAAGCGCTTCGACCTGATGAACGGTATCCAGATCCGCGGCACCTACGCCGTGTCACAAGCGTGCATCCCGCACATGAAGGGCCGGGAGAACCCGCACATCCTCACTCTCTCGCCGCCCGTCCGCCTGGAATCGGAGTGGCTCAAGCCCACCGCCTACATGATGGCCAAGTTCGGGATGACGTTGTGCGCGTTGGGTATTGCCGAAGAGATGCGGGAAGCCGGCATCGCCTCGAACACGCTGTGGCCGCGCACCCTGGTGGCCACCGCCGCGGTGCAGAACCTGCTCGGCGGGGACGAGGCGATGGCGCGGGCCCGCAAACCCGCCGTCTACGCCGATGCCGCCTACACGGTCTTCACCCAGGACGCCCGCGAATACACCGGGCAGAGCCTGCTGTGTGAAGACGTGCTGCTCGCCAGCGGCGTCACCGACCTCTCGGTGTACGACTGTGTTCCCGGCTCCGACCTCGGAGTGGACCTGTGGGTCGACACGCCCAACCCTCCGGGCTACGTCCAGCCCTGATTGTCGCCGCCGACTGGCCAGTTCCGGCACGCCCAGCACGAAAATCCGTGCCACAACTGGCCATTCGACGCCGGGTACGCTCATGGCATGCCAGATCCCACTTCCACAGACTGGGCAGCCGGCCGCTACGAGGCTGTCGGTGAACGCATCGCAGGTATCGCGGCCCAGGTGGTCGCCACCGTGGATCGCACCCGCCCGCTGCGCGACGCGACAGTGGTCGACCTTGCCTGCGGCACCGGCAGCGCGGCTCTCGCGGCGGCCGCTGCCGGAGGCCTCGCCACCGGGGTGGACCTCACCGCCGAACTGATCGCGATCGCGCAGGACAAACCCGGCGCGGACACCGTTGACTGGGTGGTGGCCGATGCCGCGCACACCGGCTTGCCCACAGCCGAGTTCGATGTGGTGGTGTCGAACATGGGCATCATCTTCGTCGAGCCGGATAGCCTGGTCGCCGAGGTGGCTCGACTGCTGCGGCCCGGCGGCATCTTCGGTTTCTCGTCGTGGATCCCCGACGCGGACAGCCCATTTTTCACCCCGATCGTCGAAACGCTGGGGCCGCCGCCGGATTCAGGCCACTCCCCGGATCAATGGGGCCGGGTCGACGTGCTGCGGACGCGGCTCGCCGACAGCTTCGACGACATCACGATCGGAGCCGGCAGCCATACCTGGCTGTTCGAATCACTGCCCGCCGCAATGGCTTTTCTGACCAACGAGTCACCGATGCACGTCAACATGCTGAGCCGCCTGGACGACGCGCAGCGCAGTGCGCTGCTGGGCGCCTTCGAGTCCGCGTTCGGTCGCCATGTCAAGGACACCGGCCAGGTGGTGTTCGACAGCCCGTACCTGATCGCCACGGCGCGTCGACGCGGGTAGCGCCGCCTTCACCCGACGTCGAGCGGCCAGTTATTGCACGCTGATCCGGCGGAATCCGTGCACAAGTGGCCACTCGCGAGCGCGCGCGGCGGGGCGTGGCGGCGGTGCGGCGGGGCTAGTCCGAAGGGGCCCGGCCGGACAGCAGGGTTTCGACGCTGTCGGCGAAGGCGCCCGTGGTAAAGCACGTCGGCTCGGCGAACTCCTCCAGCGTGAGGGCGTCGTTCCAGCCGGTATCGGCGGCGGCACGCAGCAGCGGCTTGGTCATCGCCACCGCGTGCGGCGGCAGTGCCGCGACGCGCGAACACCATTCATCGGCCACCGCGAGCAACTGCTCGTGGGGCACGACCTCGTGGACCAGCCCGAGGCGCTGCGCCGTCTGCGCATCGATGTGGTCGCCGCGCAGATAATAGGCGAGCGCCCCCTGGTACCCGAGCCGACGCGTCAACGCCCAGCTGGTGCCCACCTCCGGAATCAGGCCAAGGCGTCCGAACGCCGGCACGATCACGGCCCGCTCGCTGGCGATGGCCAGATCACAGGTCAGCGCCCAGGCCAGGCCGACCCCGGCCGCCGGACCGTTGAGAGCGGCCACGAAGATCGTGTCGGACCCGGCGATGAGCCGCGCGATGCCGCCGAATTCCCGGCGAATCCACCGCCAGACGTCCGCGGTGCCCTCGGCCTCGTTCTGGCGTTGCACGGCCGCGCGCATCATCCGCAGGTCGCCACCCGCGCTGAAGCCTGGATCGGTGCCGGTCAGCACGACGGATCGAATATCGTTGTCGGACACCAGATCTTCCAGCACCCGCCGCAGCTGCCGAACCAGCGGGGCGGACAGCACGTTGAGTCTGCCCGGCTCGTCGAGAGTGACCACCGCGCGGTCGTCGCGGCGCTCGACGCGCACCCGCGGTGGTGCCTGAAGTGCATCTCCGTCGGCGATCATGTCCCGGTACAGACTCACTGGTCATCCTCCTCGATCGGCTTGGCGCGCAACGCGGCCCACGCCGCATCGGCGAACGTCTCGATGATCCCGGCCTCGATCTCGGCCTCCTCGCCGTCGATCCAGTAGCGGGCGTACTCCTGGGCCGGGCCAAGCCACAACGCGGCCGTCACCCCCGGCTGCATGGCCAGGAGCGCTCCGTACGTGTGATGGGGACGCCACCAGTCGCGGATCGCAGCGAAGAAGGCCCGGTTGGCCTCCTGCAGCTCAGCGCTGTCCAACCGGTCGCCGAGGAGCAGGCGCACCTCACCGCGATGTGCGGCAACCCATTCCAGATGCTGCCGGACACCTGCGCGGATGCCCTCCTCGGCACTGTCCTGCTCCCGCAGTGCGCCGAGGAATGCGGCCTGGTATTCGGCCATCACCTGCGCGTACACCGCCGCCGCGAGCGCGGGCTTGTCCGGGAAGTGGTGGTAGAGGGCGCCGACGCTGACCTGCGCCTCGCGCCGTACCTCGTCGAGCGTCGGACCGAGCGCGCCGTCGGCCGCGAACCGCCGCCGGGCCACCGCCAACAGCCGGCCGCGCGCGTCCACACTGCCCGCCCGCGATGTCCGCGAGCGCAGCGACGGGGTATCAGACCCAGCCATGAGGAAAACTCTATCAGTACCGAGAAATCCTCGGTCACGCCGGTTTGACGGTGACCCGCGTCAGTCCGCCTGGTAGAGGATGCCCCGTCCGATCGCCTCGCGGACCTCGGGCAACGCCGCTTGGGCCAGCGCCTCGGCGTCGACCCCGTGATGCGCCGCGAGCAGTTCTATGAGGGCTCCGAGCGGTACCTCACCCCGGCAGCCTGCCATCAGCGCCCGCAGCACCTCGTCCACACCGATGACGGCGCCGGGGCCGCCAGGACGGCGCACCGCGGCCCCGAGCGACTGCCAGCCCTCGGGGCCCGGCAGAAACTGCTCCTCCAGGAACACCGGCGCCGTCGAGAGCCGGGCGGCCAGCAGCTCGTCGTCGCGGGTGCCGTGCAGATACGCCCGGCGGGCGAAGAACGCCTCCACTTCCGAACCCGTCACCAGCTCGTCGGCGCCGGTGATCTCCTCCAGAATCTGCTCGGGAGCTTCGCCGATGCGGGGCACCCGCAGCGAGATCATCCCCACGCCGATCCCCGTAATCTCCTGTTCGGCAAACCAATCCAGCCACTGCCCGCCCCGCTGCGCCGCCTGCTCCGGGGTCTCACCGGCATCGGCCAGCCACAGCGATACGTAACTGACCGGATCTGCGAGCTCCCGTTGCACCACCCACGCGTGCAGCCCGGTGCCCGCCAACCAGCCGCGGACCCGATCGCGCCAGTCATCGTCGCGCACAATCCAATTGGCCATGATATGAGCGGTGCCGCCGGGTGTCAGATGATCGGGCACCTGTTCGATAATGCTCCGGCACAACGCATCTCCGGCGATTCCCGAGTCACGGTAGATGTAGTCGCGGGCACCGGAGCCCACCACGAACGGCGGATTGGAGACGATCAGGTCGAACCGCTCCCCTGCCACCGGCTCGAACAGGCTGCCGCTGCGCAGGTTCCAGGCCATGCCATTGATCCTGGCCGTGGCCGCCGCGAGGGCGAGCGCACGGTCGTTGGTGTCGGTGGCGACGATTTCGGCGCAGTGTGCGTCGAGGTGCAGCGCCTGGATGCCGCACCCCGTCCCCAGATCCAGTGCCCGGCCCACCGGCCTGCGGACGACCGCGCGGGCCAGCGACAGCGACGCTCCACCGATGCCGAGCACGTGATCGTGGCGCAGCGCCCCGCTGCGCAGGGCCGCGTCCTGATCGGACACGACGTAGAACTCACGAACGCCGTCGCTGTGCGGGCGGATGTCGAGTGCCGCCCGGACCGCGCCGCGGCCGGCCATCTCCAGCACCCCGTTGGCGGCAAGCGTCGCCAATGGGGTCGACGGCAGCGCTGCCTGCACCTGCTCGTGCGGCTCGTCGGCACCCAGCAGGAACAGCCGGATCAACACCGCCAGCCGCCGCCGGGCGGCGGGGGCGGCACGCGTCGCCCGCAACACCGGCCACCACACGCCACGCCCGAGCGCCGCGTTGGCCTGCTCGCCCAGCAGCTCGGCCACCCCGTCGATCGTGTAGCCGGCCTCGCGCAGGTCAGCCCCGATCGCGTCGACCACTGCGGGCTCGAGCGGGCCGGGGTCGATCGACCCGGTCAAAACAATCCCGCCTCTTCAGGTTCCGGCTTGGCCGGCTCGATGAGCTCGGGGCCGTTGTTGCGCACGCTGTTGACCAGCCGAGACACCTCCCGGATGGCGATCCGGTCCAGGTCGCCATGGCCGCGCAGCAGGCCCTCGTCGATCGGCGCGTCCGGATCCAACCAGCGGTCCCAATCCGATGCGCTCACGGAGAGCGGCATCCGGTCGTGGATCTCGGCCAGTGGCCCGGCGGCGTCGGTGGTGATGATGGTGCAGCTCAGCAGGGGCGGCGCGTCCTTGGGTGCGCCGTGCGGGCGCCACGTCGACCACAGGCCTGCCATGAACAACGGCTCGCCGTCGGCCCCGTACATGTAGAACGGGGTCTTGCTCACCTTTTTGCCGGCCTCGGCGGCATTGGGCCGCCACTCATACCAGCCGTCCATGGGGATCAGGCAGCGCTTGTTCTTCGCCGAGTTCCGGAACGCCGGTGAGCTGGTCACCTTGTCGGCGCGCGCGTTGATCAGCAGCGGCCCCTTGTTGTCCGGTCCACCGTCCTCGGCGGTCTTGACCCACGGCGGGATCAATCCCCAGCGCATGGACCGCACTCGACGGGTCGATTCGTCGTCGGGCTCGGTGTGCCGCTTGACCACGCTGCTGATGGTCGTGGTCGGCGCCACGTTGTAGTTGGGACCCGCCAGATCCTTGTCACCGGAGGCCGCCGCACTTGCCGCGCTTTCATCGAGGGCCTGGATTTTCTGCGCCAACAGCGCCGGATCGGTGGTCACCGCGAAACGTCCACACATGGAGCCCATGGTTGCAGAACTCGCGGACAAGGCAGGATGTAGCTGTGCAAACACGCGGACGCGAGGAGCAGAAGACGAACTGGCCTGCCCCCGCGACAACGAGCCCGGTCGATGCCACCGTGACGGTTCCCGGCTCCAAGTCGCTGACCAACCGGGCGCTGGTGCTGGCCGCGCTGGCCACCGCGCAGGGACCGTCGACCATCGCCGGCGCACTGCGCAGCCGCGACACCGACCTGATGATCGAGGCCATCCGCTCGCTCGGCGTTACGGTCGACGACAGCGCGGGCGACGGCACCAGCCTCACCGTCAGCGGGCGCATCTCCCCCGCCGACAACGCCCACGTCGACTGCGGGCTGGCGGGCACCGTGTTGCGGTTTGTTCCTCCGCTGGCGGCCGTGAGCACCGCGAGCGTGACCTTCGACGGCGACGAGCAGGCCCGCGCTCGCCCGATTTCGCCGCTGCTCAACGGGCTGGGTGAGCTTGGCGTCCACATCGACGGCGACAGCCTGCCGTTCGTTGTCCGGGGTCGCGGCGCGGTGGCCGGCGGCACCGTCCGGATCGACGCCTCCGGGTCCTCGCAGTTCGTGTCGGGCCTGCTGCTCTCAGGTGCGGCGTTCACCGATGGCCTCGCCATCGTGCATACGGGCACATCGGTGCCCTCGGCCCCTCACGTGAGCATGACCGTGACGATGCTGCGCGACGCCGGCGTCACGGTGGACGACAGCGTGACCAACCAGTGGCGGGTCGAGCCCGGCCCGGTCGCGCCCCGCGCCTGGCACATCGAACCCGACCTGTCCAACGCCACCCCGTTCCTGGCGGCGGCGTTGGTGACCGGCGGCACGGTTCGCATCGCCGGTTGGCCGCAGGTCAGCATCCAGCCGGCCGACACCATCCTGGCCCTGCTGGCAAAGGTAAATGCGACTGTGCGCCAAGGTGATTCGGGCCTGGAAGTCACCGGCGCCGAAAGCTACGGCGGGTTCGAGGCCGATCTGCACGATGTCGGCGAGCTGGCACCCACGGTGGCCGCCCTGGCCGCGCTCGCCGCGGCGGGATCGGTCTCCCGGCTCAGCGGTATCGCCCATCTGCGCGGGCACGAAACCGATCGGCTCGCGGCACTGAGCACCGAGATCAACGGGCTGGGCGGTGAGTGCACCGAGACCGAGGACGGCCTGCTCATCACCGCGAGGCCGCTGCACGGTGGGGTGTGGCGGTCCTACGCCGATCACCGGATGGCGACCGCAGGCGCGATCATCGGGTTGCGGGTGCCAGGTGTCGAGGTGGAGAACATCGAGACCACCGCGAAGACCCTGCCGGACTTTCCGGGGATGTGGGCCGCCATGTTGGCGGGTTCACGGGGGGAACAACTGATTTGAGCCCACGGGGCGGCAATTTTCGGGACTACGACGAATCCGACGTGCGCATCAGGCCGGGTCGGGGCACCCGCCCGCGCACCAAGACCAGACCCGAACATGCCGACGCCCGCTCGGCGATGGTGGTCACCGTCGACCGCGGCAGGTGGGGCTGCGCCCTGGACCGGGATCCGGATCGCGTCGTCACGGCCATGCGGGCCCGCGAACTGGGCCGCACCCCGATCGTGGTCGGCGACGACGTGGACGTCGTCGGCGACCTGTCCGGGCGCCCCGACACCCTGGCCCGCATCGTGCGGCGCGGTGAACGACGAACGGTGTTGCGCCGCACGGCCGATGACACGGACCCCACCGAGCGGGTGGTGGTCGCCAACGCCGATCAACTGCTCATCGTGGTGGCGCTGGCCGACCCGCCGCCGCGCACGGGCTTCGTCGAGCGCTCACTGATCGCGGCCTATGCGGGCGGGCTCAAACCGATTCTGTGCCTGACCAAGTCGGACCTGGCGCCGCCGGAGCCGTTCGCCGCCCAGTTCGAAGACCTGGATCTGACCATCGTCAACGCCGGACGCGACGATCCGCTCGACGCGGTCGCTCCGCTGCTCGGTGACCAGGTGACGGTGTTCCTCGGCCATTCCGGGGTAGGTAAGTCCACCTTGGTCAATCGCCTTGTGCCCGAGGCAGATCGCGCGACCGGCGAGGTGTCGGGTGTCGGCAAGGGCAAGCACACGTCGACCCAGTCGGTGGCCTTGCCGCTCGACGGCGAGGGCTGGGTGATCGACACCCCGGGGATCCGCTCGTTCGGACTCGCCCACATCGAACCCGACGACGTGCTGCTCGCGTTCTCCGACCTGGCCGAGACCATCGTCGACTGTCCTCGCGGCTGCGGGCACATGGGCCCGCCCGCGGATCCCGAGTGCGCGCTGGATCAGCTGTCCGGCCCGGCCGCGAACCGCGTCGCCGCGGCGCGGCGCCTGCTGGCCGTACTGAAGGAAACCTGAATTTCGCCTGTCGAATGGCCGTGACGCAGCCGGCGCTGTCAGGTACCGGTCAGTGCTTCTTGGTGGTGTCCTCAGCCGCCTGCGCCTGGTCCTGGGCTGCCTGCTGCTGCGCCGCCTCGATCGCCGCGCGCCCCTCGGGGCTGGCCGCGGAGTTACCGGGCTGGGTCGCCGTGGCAACACTGGCGCTGCAGTTCAGGTTGAGCAGCACGGTATCGGTGACCGGCGCGAAGCTGTCGCCCTTGATCCACGGCGCCTTCTCCGAGCTGGTCACCACGCACTTGTCGTCGGGCTGCGTGTCCCCGGAGCGGGTGGCGATGACGCCCTTCATCCCGGCATCGGACAGTGCCGACTGCGCGTCGGCGTAGGTCTTGCCCGCGTAGTCATCGGCGGATGCCACGCCGGTCGCCAGGATTCCCACCGGAATGACCGACGTACCGATTGCTATGGCAGCCATACCAACCAGCTTCTTCATCCCATCCTCCAAGACGTTTCACAGTGAGGGACTGAGGTTATGTGGGATAGCTGTCAAGACTCTGGGAATACGTCGCACGGTTGCTTGGAATCCTCACAGCTTGGACTCCTTCGTCCGCGCGTTCGCGTGATCATCCGCATACCAGCTGCTAGTCACGTTGACCACAGGCAAACTGGACGATAAAGTTCAATTTCGTTGAGCTCGCCAAGAGACAGGACATCGAGATGACCACAGGCCGATTCCCCCGCCGACTCGCCGCAACCGCAGGCCTGGCAGCCCTGGTCACCCTGGGCGGACTCACCGCGGCCTGCGGCACGTCAGGCGAGAAGGCCCCGAGTACGCCGACGACCACGACGACCACCACGACGACGACAACGGCACCGAGCGTGGAGCCCACCGAGAAGAGCATCAGCCCCGGCGGCGGGAACCTGTTCACCCCGACGCACGTCGTGACCCCGGCACCTCCGACCGGCGGCGGCAAGGGCGGCCACTAAACCGCCTGCGCGCCAGTCTGATACGACTTGATCTGGGCAATGGCCAGGTTGAGCGCCGACTGCATCAAGCGGGGGTCGTGCGCGGTCTGCGACAGCAGGTAGCCACCCTCGACCGCGGCGAGCAAGCCGGTGGCCAAGTCTTTCGTGTCGATGTCGGCGCGCAGGACCCCGGTGTCGCGGATACGTCCCAGCGCGTCGGCAAGCAGATCCCGCCACTGGGCGAAGTGTTGCGCCAAGGCCACGCGGGCACGGTCGTCGCTGTCCGAGAGTTCGGCGGCCAGCGACCCCAACTCGCAGCCCCACAATCCCCGGCGCAGCGCGCACCGTTGGACCATGGCGTCCCGCCACAGGTCCAGACCCCGCAGCGTGTCCACCTTCTCCAGCCGCGGCCGCTGCCAGGACAGCACCTCACCGGCCTGCAGCGTGATGACTTCGTAGACGAGCTCCGACTTGTCCTCGAAGTGCTGGTAGAACTGCGACTTGCTGGCCGCACTGGCCGCGAGCACCTCGTCGATGGTGGTGGCCGCGACGCCTTTGACGTACATCAACTCCGCGGCCGCCGCCACAATCCTGCCGCGGGTGGCGGCGCCGCGGGCAGTCAACCGTCGGCGCGCCACCGGCTGCTGTTCGGACACCACCCAACTGTAAACCGGACAGTTCGGTCCACTTCAACCGGAAACGACAACTGCGGTGAGACCGTCGGTCCGGAGGGACCGCGATCTCACCGCAGTGTCGACGTCTCAGCTACGCGGCGCGCTTGGCCGCCCGGCGCTCACGACGCCACTCGCGTGCCGTCTCGAACGCGGTCTTGAGGCCGCGACGGCGCCCGGTGACGGGATCGGTCTGGCCGAATCCGCCATCCACGGCGTCGAGCTCGAGGAACATCCGCTCGCTGTGAGTCTCCGGCGCATCGTCGGCGGTGTCCCGCAGGAACCGGTCCGGCAGAGACAGTTTGGCGATGGTGCGCCACGACTTGGCGTACTGCACCAGGAACGAACCCGTGGTGTAGGGCAGGTCGTACTTGTCGCACAGCGCCCGGACCCGGATCGAGATCTCGTAGAGCCGGTTGCTGGGCAGGTCCGGGTACAGGTGATGCTCGATCTGGTGGCACAGGTTGCCGCTCATGAACCGCAGCACCGGGCCGTTCTCGAAGTTGGCGCTGCCCAGCATCTGCCGCAGATACCACTGGCCACGGCTCTCACCGACCATGTCGGTCTTGGTGAATTTCTCCGCGCCGTCGGGGAAATGGCCGCAGAAGATCACGGCGTTGGCCCACACATTGCGGATGATGTTGGCCACGGCGTTGGCCTTCAGGGTGGACTTGAACGTCGCACCGGGCGACAGTGCCGTCAGCGCCGGCCAGACGACATAGTCCTTGGCCACCTGATGGCCGGCCTTGATGCCGAATTCCTTGACCCTGATCAACGTGGCGTTGCGGTTGTCGCGGCCCTTGAAGATCTTGCCGAGCTCCAGGTGCTGCAGCCCCACACCCCACTCGAACAACGTGCACAACATGGTGTTGTAGAACAGGTTGAGCAGGTTGAACGGCTTCCACTTCTGATCGCGGGTGACCCGGATGAGGCCGTAGCCCACATCGTCGTCCATGCCCAGGATGTTGGTGTACTTGTGGTGCATGAAGTTGTGGGTGAACCGCCAGTGCTTGGACGCCCCGCTCATGTCCCACTCCCACGACGAGGAGTGGATCTCGGGATCGTTCATCCAGTCCCACTGGCCGTGCATGACGTTGTGGCCGATCTCCATGTTCTCGATGATCTTGGCCACGCCCAAAGTTGCGGTACCTGCCCACCAGGCGGAACGGCGCGAACTCGCCGCCAGCATCAACCGGCCCGACACCTCGAGGGCGCGCTGGGCGGCGATGGTGCGGCGGATATAGCGCGCGTCGCGCTCACCACGGGAGTCTTCGATGTCCTGACGGATCGCATCGAGCTCGATGCCCAGGTTCTCGATATCGGCATCGGTCAGATGCGCGAACGCGGGAACGTCGGTGATAGCCATCGTCAGCCTCCTCTCTCTTACCTACGGTAGCGTAACCTACGATGCCGTAGGTTACCAGTCAGTAAAGCTTAAACGTCGAGTACACAATCGCCGGAAGCCGCCGAAACACAGGTCTGAATCCGGTTGCCGGGCTCATATTCGACACCCGTACGCAGGTCGCGGACATGTCCGCCGACCAGACCCACGACACAGGACTGGCAGATACCCATCCGGCACCCGAAGGGCATCCGGATGCCGACCTGTTCGCCCGCGTCCATCAACGGCGTCGCACTGTCGACTTCGACAGACTTGCCGCTGCGCTCGAACGTCACGGTGCCACCTACACCATGCACCGCGGCCCGCGACACCGCGAACCGTTCCTGGTGCAGATGTTCGGGAATCCCGGCCGCCGCCCAGACCTTTTCGGCGTCGTTGAGCATGCCTTCCGGCCCACACGCCCAAGCCTGGCGTTCTTGCCAGTCGGGCACCACCTCGGCGAGCCGGGACAGATCGAGCCGCCCCTCGGTGCGGGTGCTGCGCAGATGCAGCCGGTAACCGGGATGCGCGTCGTGCAGCTGGGCGAGCTCGCTCCCGAACAGCACATCCGCCTCCGTCGGTGCGGAGTGCACATGGATGATGTCGGTGATCTGATCGCGACGCACCAGCGTGCGCAGCATCGACATCACCGGAGTGATGCCGGAACCGGCGGTGAGGAACAGCACCGATGCCGGCGCCGGATCGGGCATGACGAAGTTACCCTGCGGGGCGGCCAGCCGCACCACGGTGCCGGGCGCGAGTCCGTTGACCAGGTGGCTGGACAGGAAGCCCTCGGGCATTGCCTTGACCGTGATGGCGATGGTCCGCTGACCGGCGATCGGATGCTTGTCCGGCACGGAGGTCAGCGAGTAGGAGCGCCAGCGCCACCGGCCATCCATCAGGACGCCGATGCCGATGTACTGTCCGGGCTCGTAGTCGAACGAGAATCCCCAGCCCGGCTTGACCACGAGCGTCGCCGAGTCGGGCGTCTCCTGCCGTACCTCGACGACCCGTCCGCGCAGCTCGCGGGCCGACCACAGCGGGTTGGCCAACTTCAGGTAGTCATCGGGCAGCAGCGGTGTGGTGATCCGGCCCGCGATGGTGCGCAGAGCATGCCAGCCGGGACGCTCCTTGGCACCCGCGACAGTGGGACGGATGGTGTCGGCCACATTGGCCGAGACTTTGATGGAGTTCTTGGCCATGACAACCTACGGTACCGTAACTTACGGTGCCGTAGCTAGTCGTAGCATCCGGCGAGCGGCATAAATCATGGGTTTGATTCTCCTCCACATCAACCGGTTCGGCGACTACGAGACCAGGGAGTTCTTGTAGACCTTGCCGTCCTTCATGATGACCTTGAAATTGCGGCCTGGATCGGCAACCAACTGCAGATTGCTCAGCGGATCACCGTCGACCAGCAGCAGATCGGCGAGCGCGCCCGGCTCCACCACACCCAGTTTGCCGCTGTACGGACTGCGCTTGCCGGACATCGCCAACAATTCGGCGTTGGTACCCGTGGCCATCGTGAGAACTTCGGCCGGGGAGAACCACGTGCCCAGTTTCGCCAGCAGCGCACCCTGCTGCGGCGCCAGCTGCGGGGAAAACAGGATGTCCGTGCCGAACGCCGTCTTGAGGTGATACTTGCGGGCCAGCTGATAGACGTTGACCACGCCGTCGATCACTTCCTTGGCCTTGGCAGCCTCCTCCGAGCCGGGCGGAAACGCGCGGATCATCTCCTCCGGCAGCGGCTGGGTGCTCAACCAGACGCCCTTGTCGGCCATCTCCTTGGCGGTCGCGTCATCCATCAGGTGGGCGTGCTCGATGCAGGTGACCCCGGCGCGGATCGCCTGCGTGATGGTGGCCGGTGTGTAGGCGTGCACGGTGACATAGGTTCCCCAGTTGGTGGCCGCCTCGACCGCCGCGCGCACCTCGGGTTCGGTGAAGGTGATCACGTCGATCGGGCTGTGCGGCGAGGACACGCCACCCCCGGCCGTCAGCTTGATCTGCGATGCACCTTGGAACAGCTGCTCACGGGTGCGCATCCGCACCTCGTCGGGGCTGTCGGCGACCACGGAGGCACCGAGTTCCTCCTGACGCGACACCGGACCGCCCGCAGTGCGCGGCAGGTCGGCGGGTGTGCGGAAGTCACCGTGGCCGCTGGTCACCGTGATGATGGCGCCAGACGGGAAGATCCGCGGACCGTTGACGACACCCTCGTCGATGGCCCGCTTGAGACCGAAACTCGGACCGCCCAGATCACGGACCGTGGTGAACCCACGCATCAGAGTGTCGTTCGCCTCGGCACCCGCCAACAGGTTCAGGTACCCCGGATCCGCGGTCGTCAACTGTGTCACCGGCGGCCGCACGAGCATCGTGTGCCAGTGGTTGTCGATCAGACCCGGCATCAAGGTCCGGCCGCCACCCTCGATCACCGTGGTGTCCGGTCCGGCAGGCAGCGCCTCCGTCGAGATCTTCTGGACGCGGTTGCCCGTCACGAGCACGTTCGACGGTGCCGAGAGCTTGTCGCTGTGCCCGTCGAAGATCCGGACGTTGCGAAACTCCACCTGGGTGGGGGCCTTCTGCCCGGGCGTCGGCGCCGGGCGCGGCTGGGCCGGTGGCGGTCCCGCAGGCGGGGGCGCGCTGCTCGAAGCCGACTGTCCGCCGCCCGACGAGCACGCGACACCCGCGAGAACGACGGACAGCACAACAGCCAGGCGCAGATGTCGCATTCGGCTTCCCCTCTTCCCGGCTGCTCCGCCGTAGCTACAGCAGTTCGAGCAGAAACGGCAGTTCCTGCGACGCATACCAGGCCAGGTCGTGATCCTGGGCGTCTCCGACGGTGAGCTCGGCATCCTCGTCGCCCAGGTCGGCGTCATCGATCACCTCCACTGCCGCGAGCACAGCGGATTCGGCGGCGGCGTTGTCGACGTAGACCGCGATGATGTCGTCGATGGGCACGGGCCCCGACAGCCGCACCACCGCGTCGTCGAGATCGGGCCGCGGCGTCGCCGACGCCACCTCGGCGACCACCACCGCCCGTCGCGGCGGCAGCCCGGTATCACCGCCGGAGGCCAGCAGGCGCAGCGAGGCCAATGCCGCCTCCTGCAGCGCCACCTCGGCGAGCTCGTCGTCGTCGCCCTCGGCGTAGGCCTCCCGCAGTGTCGGCGTGACCGCGAACGCGGTCCCGTTCGTCACGAGCAGGAACCGGTCGGCGACGAGCTGCTGCAGGCCGGCCAGAGTCGCCGGGATGTACACGCGCACCCCGCGAGACTAGCCGTCGGGAGCGGTGTTCTACTCGCGGTCCCCGATCAGGGTCGCGACATGGTCGTCGACGTATCGCGCCAGATCCCGCGACGGGCGCCGGTAGTCGCCCGTCAGCACGGGTCGATCGGGCAGTGTCACATCCGGCCGCTCGACGTCGTGGTAGTCGATGGTGGACAGCAGATGCGCCATCATGTTGAGCCGGGCATGCTTCTTGATGTCGGATTCGACGATGTACCAAGGACTTTGCGGCGTGTCGGTGTGCACCATCATCTGATCCTTGGCCCGCGAGTAGTCCTCCCAGCGGTACACCGATTCCAGATCCATCGGCGAAAGCTTCCACTGCCGGACCGGATCGTCCTTGCGCGACCGGAATCGGCGCAGCTGCTCATCGTCGGATACCGAGAACCAATACTTGCGCAACAGGATCCCGTCTTCGAGCAGCATCTGCTCGAAGATCGGTGTCTGCCGCAGGAACAGCTGATGCTCGTGGGGCGTGCAGAAACCCATCACCTGTTCCACACCGGCCCGGTTGTACCAGGACCGGTCGAACAACACGATCTCCCCCTTGGCGGGTAGATGCGCGATGTAGCGCTGGTAATACCATTGCCCGCGTTCGCGTTCGGTGGGCGCGGGCAGCGCCGCCACCCGGGCGATACGCGGACTGAGGTATTCGGTGATCCGCTTGATGGTGCCGCCCTTGCCCGCGGCGTCGCGGCCCTCGAACACCACCACGATGCGGGCGCCGGTGTGCCGCACCCACTCCTGCATCTTGACGAACTCTGTTTGCAACCGGAACAACTCGGCCTCATAGACCTTGTTCGAGAGCTTCGGCTTGCCGTTGCGCTTCTGCCCGCCGGCCGGTCCGTCATTCGACGCTGCACTCATGCGCGAATTCTAGGTGCGCGCAGTGCCGTTGCTGCGCGGACCGCGCCGTGGGCGGATGTCGGCGCTCATCTGGCTGCGTCGAGCAATTCCTCCAGCGATTCGCGCAGCAGGCTGGGCAGTACGTCGACATCGCTCATGGCGTCCCGGTCGGCGTTGATCCCGAAATACAGCATGCCGTTGTAGGACGTCACGCCGATGGCCAGCACCTGATTCTGCAGCAGCGGCGGTACCGCATAGGTCTCCAGCAGCTTGGTCCCGGCCACGTACATCTGCTTCTGCGCGCCGGGAACATTGGTGATCAGCAGGTTGAACAACCGGGCCGAGAAACCCGTGGCCACGCGGATTCCCATGGCGTGCAACGTCGGCGGGGCGAACCCCGACAACGTGACGATGGTGCGCGCGTCGACCAGGCTGGCCGCGGTGGAATGCGATTCGGTGGCGTGGGCGATCTGGGAGAGCCGCACGACGGGGTTGCCCTCCCCTACCGGCAGGTCGACCAGGAACGGCGACACCTCGCTGATCGCCTGCCCGGGCGCGGTCGAATCCAGTTCGGCGTCGGGATACACCGACATCGGCGCCATCGCCCGCACCGTGGTGGTGGGCGTGACCGGCTCTCCGCGGGACAGCAGCCAGTTGCGCAGCGCCCCGGCCACCACCGCGAGCACCACGTCGTTGATGTCGCAGTCGTAGCGGGCGCGCACCGACCGGTAGTCCTCCAGCCGGTGCTCGGCCACCGAGAACCGGCGGTTGCGCGAAACCGTGGTGTTCAACGGACTGTTCGGCGCGGTACCGCGGGCCACGGTGCGCACCACATCGGCCACCCGCCGACCGACTGCCGCCAGCTCACCGCTGTTGGTGGCCAGATCGAAGACCGCTTCCCGGACGGCGGCCAGCTGGCTGGTCGGCCGGGCGATCCACTCCCCGATGGCGCCAAGCACCAACTGCCGGTCGCTGGGTTCGCGGGCCGGAATCCAGATGTCCTCGCCGAACTCCGGCGGCTTCTGGGTACGGTCGGCGATCACATGGCCGATCTCCAGGGCCGTCATCCCGTTGACCAACGCCTGGTGGGTCTTGGTGTAGATGGCGATGCGGTTCTTGGTGAGCCCCTCGACCAGGTACATCTCCCACAGGGGACGGGTCTTGTCCA
The DNA here is from genome assembly GCF_002157835.1 of Mycobacterium dioxanotrophicus. Classification (NCBI taxonomy): domain Bacteria; kingdom Bacillati; phylum Actinomycetota; class Actinomycetes; order Mycobacteriales; family Mycobacteriaceae; genus Mycobacterium; species Mycobacterium dioxanotrophicus. The sequence continues at coordinate 5,328,559 of NZ_CP020809.1, forward strand.
GCGGACGCGAGCCCAGCCGGGCGACCAGGTCGTGCAGCTGCGCATCGCTGCCCGGCGACGGCAGCGCCGAGCGGCGGATGTGATAGGTGATGTCGAAATCACGATCGTCGACCCAGACCGGCCGGGCCAGCCCCAACGTCACCTCACGCACCTTCTGCCGGTAGCGCGGAATCTGCGGCAGCCGCTGTTCGACGGTCGCCAGCAGCGTTTCATAGCTCAGTCCGGCACGGGGTTTGCGCAAGATCGCCAGCGACCCCACATACATCGGGGTCGAGGTGTTCTCCAAGTGGAAGAACGTTGCGTCGGACGCCGACAGCCTGCTCACCATGCGGCGCCAACCTCCCCTTCAGTCGCCATGATCCCCGTCACGGTAACCGGCCCTTCTGGCAGCGCGCATCACGGGTGCTGCGGCCCTGCTCAGCGCCGAGAGCTCCCAGCGCCCGCCACCGGTCAACTGCAGCCGAGAGCGGTGATGGCGGTCGATCGTGGACCGGTGGCCCACGCTGACCACCACGCAGTCGGGCAGCCGCTCGCGAAGCAGCGTGTACATGGCGTCCTCCAACCCCTCGTCCAGAGCCGACGTCGACTCGTCGAGGAACACCACCCGGGGCCGCACCAACAGCACCCGCGCGAACGAGACCCGCTGCTGCTCACCCAGCGACAGCACCGACGCCCAGTCCGCCTCCTCGTCGAGGCGTTCGGTCAGATGCCCGAGGGCCACCGCGCGCAGCGTGTCCCGCAGTTCGCCATCGGTGACGTCGGCAATCGGAAGTGGGTACACCACCGCGGCCCGCAGATCCCCCAGCGGCAGGTACGGCAACTGGGGCAGGAACAGCGTCGCCCATCCGGCTGGATAACGGGCCAGACCCGTTGCCTGCGGCCACAATTCGGCCAGGCTGCGCAGCAGTGTGGTCTTCCCGCACCCGGACGGCCCCTTCACCACCACGCTGTCACCGGCGGTCAACACCATCGTCAGATCGGCGATCAGCGGATTGCCCTGCAGATCGCTGACCCCGACGTCGGTGAGCGCCAGCGAATCCGGTGCGGTGCCGACGCTGATCCGGGGCAGCTCCCGCGCGCGGTGATCATGAGCGAGCATCTGGTCGATGCGCATCAGGGCGGCCCGGTAGACGGTGAATTCGTCATAGCTGTCCCGGAAGAACGACATTGCGCCACAGACGTTTCCGAACGCGGCAACGGTCTGCAGCAGGCCACCGAGGGTGAGCTGCCCGGCGAAGAACCGGGGCGCCTGCACGAGGTAGGGAATCATGCCGGTCGTGACGTCGCCGACGCCGCGGTTCCAGCCACCCAGCCGCAGTTGGGCGAACACGATGCGCCACATGTTGGCGATGATCTCGGCGAACCGGGAGTGCAGCAGCTGCCGCTCACGTTCCCCACCCCGGTAGAACGCGACACGTTCGGCGTTGTCCCGCAAGCGCACCAGCGCATAGCGGAAACTCGCGCTGAACCGTTCGTTGAGGAAGTTCAGCCGCACCAGCGGGCGGCCGATCCAGAACGCGATGAGCGTCACCGTGATCGAGAAGACGAATGCCACGAACACCATGGCCCGCGGAATCACCCAGCCCCCCAACTGCAATGGGCCGGACAGTTGCCACAGCACGCCCGTGAACATCACGATCAGCAACGACTTGTTCACCGCGCCGACGCTCATGTCCACCGACTTGGTGGTGACGGTCTCGACGTCGGTCTGGATCCGCTGATCCGGGTTCTCCACCGGTGGGTGCAGAAAACGGTTGCGGTAGAACGCATCCTCGGCCATCCAGTCGTCGACCAGGCGGGTGTTGAGCCAGACGCGCCAGTGGATCGCGAAGACCCGGCGCAGGAACAGGTCCACCACGGTGTAGATCACGGTCAGCAGCACCAGAATCCCGCTGATCGCAAAGGACGTCATGAACGCATGACGCGCGGCATCGAGCTTGTCCGCGTCATGGGTGGCCAGCGCCTCCGCACCGACCTGTACGGCGTTCATCAGGTCCGCGTACTGGTAGGTGAAGATCACCACCACCCGCGCCGAATACACCGTGTGCCACAGCATGAATGCCAGCAGCGCCCAGGTGCGCCAACTGCCGGTGAAGAACGGGGCGTTGACCCGCCAGAACTGTTGTCCCCACCGGGTGCACCGGGCCACGACGACCGCCACCGCGAGGAACACCACGAAGGTGATCACCCACGCCTGCAGTGTCCACACCAGCGAACGCAGCGGCTCGCCGGGCCAATCGATGCTGGGTTGAACCATCTCTGCCCCCGTCCGTCGGACACCGCAACGGTATCCGGCGAAACTGGGCGCTCGGGGCACCGATTCGGCATGCGATGATGAACGGGTCTGCACCTCTCCAGCAGATGTGTCCTGTACCTGACCACCGCTGGAGATTGCCGTGCCCGTTCCCGAAACCACCCCGGCCCCGCCGTCGTTGACGTCGCCGGTGATCGACTGCGAGCCGCCCGCGTACCTACTTGCCCCGCCATCCGCAGCCGTGTCCAGGGCAAAGACCTGCCCGACACCCACCGCGTTGCACCGGCCGGGCCCGCGCCGGTTGCGGTTGGTCGAGCATGCCGATCATCCGCCGCACACCGAGGCCACCCGGTTCGCCGAGGCGGTGCTGCGCCGGGTGCTCGAGGTCGTCGACCGGCGCAGGCCACCCGCGCAATTACGCCCGCTGATCAGCCCGCAGGTGTTCGATACGGTGCTGGCACTCCCGCCGGCCCGGCAGGCCGCGGCAGCCACCCTGAAACGGGTGCGGCTACGCGCCGCACCCGGGCCCGGCGCCGCGGAGGTGTTCGCCACCTTCACTCGCGGGCCACGGGTGCACGCCATCGCCGCCAGGGTCGAATTACACAGCGGCCGTTGGCAACTGACTGCCCTGCAGGTGGGTTAGCCCTTGCGGTGCGAGCGCGTCGGCTTGCCGGTCTTGGCCTGCCGGCGCGCCGCCTCCCGACGCTCCCGACGGCTGCCGCCGGTCGGCGCGGCATGGCGGCCGCCACCGTTACCCGAGCGCTGCACCTCGACCGAGCCGTCCTCCGACGGCCCGCTGTACGTGAGCGGCGGAGCGCTGTCCTCGATGCCCTTGGCCCGCAGTGCGGCCGGACGCTCCTTGGTGGCCACCGCGGCAGGCTCGGCGGCGGGTTCCGAGGACTCCGACGCCTTGGCCGCAGCCGCCGCGGCGAACTCCGCGAGGCCCTGCGGAGCGGCCACCGGGGCCACCGCGGCGCTGGGCGGAGCCGGGGCCGCCTCGACCTGAACGTTGAACAGGAAGCCGACCGACTCCTCCTTGAGCGCGTCGAGCATGCCGACGAACATGTCGTAGCCCTCGCGTTGGTATTCCACCAGGGGGTCGCGCTGCGCCATCGCGCGCAGGCCGATGCCCTCCTTGAGGTAGTCCATCTCGTAGAGGTGCTCACGCCACTTGCGGTCGATCACGTTGAGGAGCACGTTGCGTTCCAGTTGACGCATGGCGCCCTCGCCCGCGATCGCCTCCAGCTCCTTCTCACGCTCGGCGTAGGCCCGCTCGGCATCTTTGATCAGGGTGTCCCGCAACTCGTCGCGCGTCAGCTCACCGGCTTCACCCACGGCGCTGGAATCCACCAGATCGTGGTGATCGATGCCGACGGGGTACAGGGTCTTCAGCGCCGTCCACAGGGTTTCCAGGTCCCAGTCCTCGGCGTAGCCCTCGGCGGTGGCGCCGTCGACGTAGGCGGTGATGACGTCGACCAGCATGTCGTGGGCCTGCTTCTGCAGGTTCTCACCCTCGAGAATCATGCGGCGCTCTTCATAGATGACCTTGCGCTGCTGGTTCATCACCTCGTCGTACTTGAGGACGTTCTTGCGGACCTCGAAGTTCTGCTGCTCGACCTGGGTCTGCGCGCTCTTGATGGCGCGGGTCACCATCTTGGCCTCGATCGGCACGTCGTCGGGCAGGTTGAGCCTGGTCAGCAGCGATTCCAGCGTCGCACCGTTGAACCGCCGCATGAGTTCGTCACCCAGCGACAGGTAGAACCGGGACTCGCCGGGGTCACCCTGACGACCGGAGCGGCCGCGCAGCTGGTTGTCGATGCGCCGCGACTCGTGACGCTCGGTGCCCAGCACGTAGAGGCCACCGGCTGCCACGACCTTCTCAGCCTCTTCGTTGGCCTCTTCCTTGATCTTCTTGAGGGTGTCGTCCCAGGCGGCCTCGTACTCCTCGGGAGTCTCGACCGGGTCCAGCCCCTGCTGGCGCAGCCGCTGGTCGGCCAGGAAGTCGACGTTGCCACCGAGCACGATGTCGGTACCGCGACCGGCCATGTTGGTGGCCACGGTGATCGCGCCGAGCCGGCCCGCCTCGGCGATGATGCCGGCTTCCTGCTCGTGGTACTTCGCGTTGAGCACGTTGTGCGGGATCTTGCGCTTGGTGAACTGCCGCGACAGGTACTCGGAGCGCTCGACGCTGGTGGTGCCGATGAGGACCGGCTGGCCCTTCTCGTAGCGCTCCGAGACGTCGTCGACGACAGCGATGTACTTGGCTTCCTCGGTCTTGTAGATCAGGTCGGACTGATCGGCGCGGACCATCGGCTTGTTGGTCGGGATCGGCACCACGCCCAGCTTGTAGATCTCGTGCAGCTCGGCGGCCTCGGTCTCGGCCGTACCGGTCATGCCCGACAGCTTGTCGTACAGACGGAAGTAGTTCTGCAGCGTGATGGTGGCCAGCGTCTGGTTCTCGGCCTTGATCTCGACGTGCTCCTTGGCCTCGATGGCCTGGTGCATGCCCTCGTTGTAGCGACGGCCCAGCAGCACACGGCCGGTGAACTCGTCGACGATGAGCACCTCGCCGTCGCGGACGATGTACTCCTTGTCACGCTCGAAGAGCTCCTTGGCCTTGAGCGCATTGTTGAGGTAGCTGACCAGCGGCGAGTTGGCGGCCTCGTACAGGTTGTCGATACCGAGCTGGTCCTCGACGAACTCGACACCCAGCTCGTGCACGCCGATGGTGCGCTTCTTGATGTCCACCTCGTAGTGGACGTCCTTCTTCATCAACGGCGCCAGGCGGGCGAACTCGGTGTACCAGTTCGAGGCGCCGTCGGCCGGGCCGGAGATGATCAACGGCGTCCGGGCCTCGTCGATGAGGATCGAGTCGACCTCGTCGACGATGGCGAAGTTGTGGCCACGCTGCACCATGTCCTCGGTGGAGTGCGCCATGTTGTCACGCAGGTAGTCGAAGCCGAACTCGTTGTTGGTGCCGTAGGTGATGTCGGCGGCGTAGGCGACCCGGCGCTCCTCGGGGGTAAGTCCGGACAGGATGACGCCTACGTCCAGGCCGAGGAAGCGATGCACCCGGCCCATCCACTCGCTGTCGCGTTTGGCCAGGTAGTCGTTGACGGTGACGACGTGCACACCATCGCCGCTCAGCGCGTTGAGGTAGGCGGGCAGCACCGCGGTCAGGGTCTTGCCCTCACCGGTCTTCATCTCGGCGACGTTGCCGAAGTGCAGCGCCGCGCCGCCCATCACCTGGACGTCGAAGTGCCGCTGACTGAGCACGCGCCAAGCCGCCTCGCGGGCCACCGCGAACGCCTCGGGCAGCAGGTCGTCGAGCTCCTCGCCGTCGGCGACCCGCTTCTTGAACTCGTCGGTCTTGGCTCGCAGCTCGGCGTCAGAGAGCTTCTCGACGTCGTCGGACAAGGTGTTGACATACTCAGCCACCTTCTTGAGGCGCTTGACCATGCGGCCTTCACCGAGACGGAGCAACTTCGACAGCACGCTATTTCCCCTGTGGGTATCGATGGATCTTTCGGTGTTGATCGTGGTCCATCGTAGGTGACCCGTCGAAATACCTGCTTGTACTCACTGAGCGAAGACGAAAACGCACCCCGGATCGCTCCGGGGTGCGTTTTTGGCCGCTCCGACGAATCAGGCGAGTCGGATGAGGCCGTAGTCGTAGGCGTGCCGTCGGTATACCACCGACGGTTTGTCGCTCTCCTTGTCATGGAAGAGGAAGAAGTCGTGGCCGACCAGTTCCATCTCATAGAGGGCGTCGTCCACGGTCATGGGCCTGGCCTCGTGCTCCTTGGTGCGGACCACCCGGCCGGGTTCGTGATCGTCGAGGCCCGCGGGTTCGGTGGCGTCGACCACCTGCTCGGCGGCGGTCTCCCCGGTCAGGTGGTCGGGGGTGGTCGCCTGGTGCAGTGACACCGGGGTCTTGTCGCCATAGTGGATCTTGCGGCGGTCCTTGCTGCGGCGCAGCCTGGCCTCAAGCTTTCCGGCTGCGGATTCGAGGGCCGCATAGAAACTGTCTGCACACGCCTCACCGCGGACAACGGGGCCGCGGCCACGGGCAGTGATTTCGACGTGCTGGCAGTTCTTGCGTTGTCGTCGGTTGCGTTCGTGGTCAAGTTCGACGTCGAAGAGGTAGATGGTCCGGTCGAATCGCTCCAGGCGTGACAGCTTCTCCGAGACGTAGATTCGGAAATGGTCGGGGACCTCCACATTGCGCCCCTTGACCACAACTTCTGCGTTGGGCTCAGGGTTGGCGCCTGTGTCATGATCCTCGACCACCATCGCGGGGCCTGAATCCAGGGAATTGGTTGACATACTTGGCAACTCGTTTCTCTCACTCGTTGCACGCGATTTGCGTGCCGGGCTCTAACGAATCGCGGCGATGGGTCAGGGTTTTGTTGCTCTCCCCATCGGCGCAAGGTGTCGAGTACTCACCTCCTACCGGTGCGCGGTGAAGTGACGCTGTGATGGAGCGTCGCCGTGAGGTGTTCACGGGTGGTTGGTGCCGACGGTAGTCCGTGTTCACCGGTTCGTGCCACCAATTTCGACGACATGTTTGCAGTTCTTCATTTCTGTTTGATTGCGGGGTAATTGCCACCCGTGTCAGGCGTGCGCGACAACCAACACACCGGCCACATCCGCCCCGGCACTTCGCAGTACGCGCACCGACTCGGCAGCTGTGGCACCGGTCGTCACGATGTCGTCGACGAGCAGGACCTCACCGGTCACACCCGCCACCACCCGGACCCGTCCGGCGATGTTGCGTTGCCGGGCGGGGCCCGACAGGCCGACGGAATCGCGGACCCACGGCCGCAGCCGCAACGCCGGCACGGTCCGCACCCCGGGGCGGCCCGCGCACGCCGCGACGGCCATCGCGGTGACAGGGTCGCCACCACGGCGGCGAGCGGCCAGCCTGCGGGTGGGGGCAGGCACCACGGTCAGCGGCGCGTCGACCACACCCCACGCCAGCAGCCTGCCCAGACCCGCCCGCAGCGCAGCCGCCAGCGGCACCAGCAGGTCCGTGCGGCCCTGCTCCTTGGCGGCCACGATGGCCCGGCGCCGGGTGCCCGCGTACCGGCCCAGGGCGAACACCGGCACGCCGGGATCGGTGCGCGGGGTGACGAGGTGCGGTTCGTCGGCGCGCACCGCCAGCGCCGACGCACACGCCGGGCACCACCGCGTCGACGGGGCACCGCAGCCGCCGCACTCCAGCGGCAGGATCAGGTCGAGCATGTCCGCAGTGTGCGCGGCGGCACCGACAGCCCGGCCGGCTCAGCCCGGCAGCACCGGTATCGCGCCCGGCACCATCAACGGGCGCACCTCCGACCAGCCGGGGTTGTCGCTGCTCGCCGACGCCGAAAGTTGCAGCACGCCACGCTGATCGGCCACATACACCGTCGACGGGTTGGCCGCGACGGTGGTCACCGGCATCACCAGGTTGCGGCTCGGGCCGTCGGAGTTGACTCCGTCGATGTTGACGTAGGACACCGGATGCTGCGGATCGGTGCGGGAGACCACGATGTCGTCGCCGGTCCGCCAGGCCAGCGACACCACGGTGTTGCCCATCCCGAAGCCGAGCCGGCGCGGATAGGTCAGCTGGAATTGGCCGTCCTGGTTCTGCTCGACACCGGCCAGGATCACCTGGCCGTTGATGACCAAGGCTGCCCGGGTGCCGTCCCGGGACAGCTGCAGGTCGGTGATCGGACCGGGATAGCGGGTGGCCACCGCGGTCGTGTCGACCGGGATCCGGCCCGGGGCGCCGGAAGCGTCCTGGATCGCGCGCACCACGTTGATGCCGTCGACCACCACCCAGACCGCCTGGTCCAAGGCCCAGCTCGGGCGCGACAACGTCCGGCCTTCCATGGCCTGCGCCGCGGCGCCGCCCAGCGGGCCGATCCACAGGGTGGCGGGGGCGTTGGGTGCGCCCGGCGGCAGGACCACCACCGAAGCGGCCTCCTGGCCGTTGCGCGACACCGAGGCCGAGACCTGGTTGGGGGCCAGTCCGAAGGAACCCGCGACCCGCGGCGCCTCCTGGCCCTCCAGTGACACCAGTGATCCGCTCACCAGCGCGTGCAGGCCCGCTGCTGCGCCCGGGGCGGCCCCCGGATCGGTGGCGGCGACGTCGGAGGTTTCCCAGCCGTCGGCGAACCGGTCGTCCAGCGGCGCGCCGTCGGCGTTGATCACGTACGGCCCGCTGATGCCGGCCCGCGCCAGCGTCCAGATGATCTGCGCGGCCAGCAGTTGCCTGCTGTGCGGGTCTCGGGCCGAGAGGTTCTCCAGATCGACGCGGGCGCCCCCGTATCCGCGGCCCACACCGGTCTTGCCGCCGTCTGCGCGGGTGACCGGCCCGCGCAGTTTGAGCTGGGCGCCCAGCAGGTTGTGCACCGACTTGGCCATCTCGGGGCGCGGGCCTGCGATCAGCTTGGAGACCAGTTCGGTGGCCAGCTGGTCGGGGTCGGACACCGCGACGTAGCGCGGATCCGGCACGACGGTGTTGCCGGTCGGGTCGACGAAGTACAGGTTGTTGCGTTTGTAGGTCGACTGAAACTGTTGCCAGTCAAGGAAAACCCCGTTGGGCAGCCGGTCGATGCGCCACCCGCCGCTGGTCTTGACCAGTTCGATCGGGCCCGGGTCGGGCAGCGCGCCCTCCCCCGTCTCGAACACGCCGAGATCCGAGAACGATCCCAGGATGTCGGCGTGCATGGTCACCGAAACCCGGTCGGAGCTACGGGTTTCGACGAACACCACGCGGTCGATCAGCAGGGCGCTGCCCGCGTCGTCCCATGAGCTCGACGCCGATTCGGTGAGGAACTGCCGCGCCGCGAGATGGCGGTTGGCGGGATCGGCGGTGGCCTTGAGGAATTCCCGCAGCAACACGTCGGGGTCCATCTCGGGCGACGGCTTGGGCAGGTTCTGCGGAGCGGGGCGGTCGACGGTCCCGATCGCCTGCGGTGAGGACGTGTTGGGAATCCCGGCGCAGCCGGACGTGAGCACCACCAGGCCTGCGACCGCCGCGGCCAGCAGGCGCTTCACACGTTCTCCTCTTCCCTGACCGGACGGCGTGGGTTATGTTGCGGTTCAATCGGTTTGAGCGGCAGCGGGCTCGCGGTCACCTTGTGCCCACGGACCAGCGGCAGGGTCAACCGGAAGCAGGCGCCCTTGCCCGGCTCGCCCCAGGCCTCGAGCCTGCCCTGGTGCAGCCGGGCATCCTCGATGCTGATGGCCAGGCCGAGACCGGTGCCGCCGGAACGCCGCACGCGCGACGGGTCGGACCGCCAGAACCTGCTGAACACCAGCTTCTCTTCGCCGGGGCGCAGCCCGACGCCGAAGTCCCGGACGGTGACGGCGACGGTGTCCTCGTCGGCCGCCATCCGGATCCGCACCGGCTTGTGTTCGGCGTGGTCGATCGCGTTGGCGATGAGATTGCGCAGAATGCGCTCCACCCGACGGGGATCCACCTCGGCGATCACTTCCGCGCCCGGCATGTCGACATCCAGTTCGATGGCGGCATCGGCGGCCAGGTGCCCGACGTTTTCCAACGCGTTGCGCACGGTGCCGCGCAGATCCACCGACTCGACCGACAGTTCGGCCACACCCGCGTCGTGCCGCGAGATCTCCAACAGGTCGGCCAGCAGCGTCTCGAACCGGTCGAGTTCGTTGACCATCAACTCGGTGGAGCGGCGCAGGGCCGGATCGAGATCGTCGCTGTGGTCATAGATCAGATCGGCCGCCATCCGCACCGTGGTGAGCGGGGTACGCAGCTCGTGGCTCACGTCAGAGGTGAAGCGGCGCTGCAGGTTACCGAACTCCTCGAGCTGCTGGATCTGCCGGGACAGGCTCTCGGCCATGTCGTTGAACGACACCGCCAGGCGCGCCATGTCGTCTTCACCGCGCACCGGCATCCGCTCGGTGAGGTGGCCCTCGGCGAACCGTTCCGCGATCCGCGATGCCGACCGCACGGGCTGCACGATCTGACGGGCCACCAGCAACGCGATGGCCGCCAACAGACCGAGCAGCACGATGCCGCCGGTGGCCATGGTGCCGCGCACCAGCGAGATGGTGCTTTCCTCGTTGTTCAGCGGAAAGATCAGGTACAGCTCAAGATTGGGCACCGACGACGACGCCGGGGTGCCGACGACCAGGGCCGGCCCGGAAAACCCTTCGGTGCGCACCGTGGCGTACTGATAGCTGACCTGCCCGGCCTTAACGAAGTCACGTAATGCGTTGGGCACCTGGGTGACCGGGCCCGCCGCGGTGGCCGCGCGGGGTCCGTCGCCCGGGACCACCAGTACCGCGTCGAACGCTCCGGCGAGATCACCGCGGACATCGGCCTTACGGTCGACGAGGGTGTTGCGCGCCAACTGCAGGCTGCTGTCCAGGGACCGCGACTCTTCCCCACCGACGATGCCGCTCACGGTGTTTCGGGCACGCTCGACCTCTTCGGTGGCGGCCTTGACCTTGACTTCCAGGATCCGGTCGGTGATCTGACTGGTCAGCACGAATCCCAGCACCAGGATGACGGCAAGCGAGAGCCCAAGCGTCAGCGTCACCACCCGCAACTGCAGCGAGCGGCGCCAAATCAGACCGACAGCCCTGCCCAGCGTCCCCAATCCGCGCAATAGTGGGCCGGAACCTCCCCAGCGCCCACGAATGCGCCGTCTGGAACCAAAGATCACGGGGGTCCGGCCTTGTATCCCACTCCTCGAACGGTCAGCACCACCTGCGGGTTCTCCGGGTCTTTCTCGACCTTGGCCCGCAACCGCTGGACATGCACGTTCACCAAACGGGTGTCAGCGGGGTGGCGATATCCCCACACCTGTTCGAGCAGCACATCACGAGTAAACACCTGCCGCGGTTTGCGCGCCAAGGCCACCAGCAGGTCGAACTCCAGCGGTGTCAGCGAAATCTGCTCACCCTGCCGGGTCACCTTGTGGGCCGGAACGTCGATCTCGACGTCGCTGATCGACAGCAGCTCGGCGGGTTCATCTTCGTTGCGGCGCAAACGCGCCCGCACCCGGGCCACCAATTCCTTCGGCTTGAACGGCTTCATCACGTAGTCGTCGGCACCGGACTCCAGCCCGAGGACCACGTCGACGGTGTCGGTCTTGGCGGTCAGCATCACGATCGGCACACCGGAATCGGCGCGCAACACGCGGCAGACGTCGATGCCGTTCATACCGGGCAACATCAGGTCCAGCAGAACCAGATCCGGTCGCAGCTCGCGGACGGCGGTGAGCGCCTGGCTGCCGTCGCCGATGACCGCGGTGTCGAAACCCTCACCACGCAACACGATGGTGAGCATCTCGGCCAGCGATGGGTCGTCGTCTACGACAAGGATCCTTTGCCTCATGGAGTCCATGGTGTCACCAGAATGCGATAAAACTCGGGTACCACACGCGGTGATCTTGGGTTGGTCTGCGTGTACCCGATCCGGCCCTGTTGCGAACGTGAAAAGGCTGCGACAGTTCGGGCCACTTTTCGCAGCGGATTCACCCTCGCGCGTCGTGCTCGACGAGCGACCGGGTCAGCCGAACCGCAGAGCCAGCGCCGCCGGGTCCACGTCGGGGCCCGCGAGCGCCCACCGCCCGCACCAGTCGGCGGCGGCAAGCGCCGCGTACACCTCACCGGTGCGGCGCTGCAGCCCGCCGTCGCGCTCATAGGCATCCTTGGCCCGGTCGACCTCGGTGTTGGCCCGGTGCTCGGCGCGCTCGGCGGCCAGCTCGGTGGGCACATCGAGCAACACCTGCCAGTCCGGCCTCGGCAGTTTCAACCGGTCGTACTCGAGCTCACGCACCCAGGACACCACCTCACCGTCGGCGCCCTGATGCAGCCGCGCCGCGCTGTAGGCGGCGTTGGAGGCCACGTACCGGTCGAGGATGACGACGTCGTAGGCGGCGCACAGATGCTCGATCTCCTCGCGCGCACCGGCGCGGTCCAACGCGAACAGCACCGCCATGGCATGCACCGACTCGGCGAGGTCGCCGTGCGCGCCGTGCAGCGCCTCGGCGGCCAGGTCGGCGGGCACGGAATGGTGGTAGCGCGGGAACGCCAGGGTGCCGACGGACTTGTGCGCGGACTCGAACGCCGCCCGCAGCCCGTTGGTCAAAGTGCGTTTGCCGGCGCCGTCGACGCCCTCGATCGCGATCAGCACGCCGCGAGCCTAACTATCCGGCGCGGTCGTCGGCGTTCGCGGCGCGCATCAGGTCGTCGCGTGCGCGCGCCACCCGCGACCGGATCGTGCCGACCGGGCAGCCACACACCTCGGCGGCCTCGGCGTAGGACATCCCGATCACCTGCGTCAGGATCAGCGCTTCGCGGCGGTCGGCATCCAGGTCTGCCAGCAGCATCCGGATCTCGACCATGTTCTCGATGCGCGCGCCACGTCCGCCGGCCCCGGTGACGTCGTCGAGATCGATCACGTGCACGGTGCGCGGCCGGCTCGTGTTGTACCGAATCTGATCCACCACCACCCGCCGGGCGATCGACAGCAGCCACGTGCGGGCGCTGGACCGGCCGCTGAATCTCGGCAGCGAGCGGATGGCCCGCAGGAACGTCTCCTGGGTCAGATCGTCGGCGCTGCCGGGGTCCGCGAGGTAGGCCACCGTGCGCCAGACGTCCCGCTGGGTGGCCTCGATGAACTGGGACAGTGCGGCCTGGTCGCCGCGGCCCGCGGATTTGGCGAGGTGGGTAATTTGGTCGTCGTCACCTGTCGCCACGGCTAGTCACCCTAGGCCATCGCGCCCGGGAACTTTTCGCCGCGTTGCACCGACCAGTAGGCGCATGGGCAGAGTCCGGCGGCCCAGGTTTCTCGGAGTCGGCTCGGGGGTTCAAGGAGGTAACGGACACGATGTCGAGCTCGGCACCGGTATGCGACGACGTGGTCGGCGTGCAGCGGATCCAACTGGATGTCAGCGGGATGTCCTGCGCCGCGTGCGCCAACCGCGTGGAAAAAGCGCTCAACAAGCTGCCCGGTGTGCGGGCCTCGGTGAACTTCGCCACCCGGGTCGCAACCATCGACGCCGATGAGCAGACCGGCCCGCAGGAGCTGTGCGCGGTTGTGCAACGGACGGGATATGAAGCCGAACCCCGCAAGGCCGGCGTCGACGATGGCGGGGATCCCGACGCCGATCACGCGCACAGTCTGCTGATCCGGTTGGCCGTGGCGGCGGTGTTGTTCGTGCCGCTGGCCGATCTCTCGGTGATGTTCGCCGTGGTGCCCAGCACGCGCTTCGCCGGCTGGACGTGGGTGCTCACCGCGCTGGCGCTGCCCGTGGTGACGTGGGCGGCGTGGCCGTTCCACCGCGTCGCGCTGCGCAACGCGCGTCATCGCAGCGCCTCGATGGAGACGCTCATCTCCGTCGGCATCACCGCAGCCACCGTCTGGTCGCTCTACACCCTGTTCGGCACCCACCACACCACCGACCGCCGAGGCATCTGGCAGGCGCTGCTGGGCAGTGACGCCATCTACTTCGAGGTCGCCGCCGGGGTGACGGTGTTCGTGCTGGCCGGGCGGTATTTCGAGGCGCGGGCCAAATCGAAGGCGGGCGGAGCGCTGCGCGCGCTGGCCGCGTTGTCGGCCAAGGACGTCACCGTGCTGCTCGCCGACGGTTCGGAGATGCTGATCCCGGCCGACGAGCTCAAGGAGCAGCAGCGGTTCGTAGTGCGCCCGGGGCAGACCATCGCCGCCGACGGGCTGGTGATCGAGGGTTCTGCCGCGGTCGACATGAGCGCGATGACCGGTGAGGCCAGGCCGGTGCGGGCCGACGCCGGCTCGAACGTCATCGGCGGCACGGTGGTGCTCGACGGTCGACTGATCGTGGAGGCCGCCGCGGTGGGCGCCGACACCCGCTTCGCCGGGATGGTCCGGCTCGTCGAGGACGCCCAGACGCAGAAGGCCAACGCGCAACGCCTCGCCGACCGGGTCGCGTCGGTGTTCGTGCCCGCGGTGTTCGTGCTCGCCACGCTGACCGCAGTCGCGTGGCTGCTCGCCGGCGGCGGGCCCGACCGTGCGTTCTCGGCGGCGCTGGCGGTGCTGGTCATCGCGTGCCCGTGCGCGCTGGGTCTGGCGACGCCGACGGCGATGATGGTGGCGTCCGGTCGCGGCGCCCAACTGGGCATCTTCCTCAAGGGCCACCAGTCGCTGGAGGCCACCCGGGCGGTGGACACCGTCGTCTTCGACAAGACGGGAACCCTGACGACGGGACGGCTCAGCGTCAACACGGTCGTCGCGGTGTCGGGGTGGCGGCCCGAGGACGTGCTCGCGCTGGCCGCGGCCGTGGAGTCGGCATCCGAACACGCCGTGGGGCTGGCCATCGCCACCGCCGGCGGCCGCGGCGAACCGGTGGACGACTTCCGGGCGGTCGCGGGCCGCGGCGTGAGCGGTACTGTGACCGGCCGGGCCGTGCGGGTGGGCAAACCGTCCTGGATCGCCCCGCAGTGTGATTCGCCGACCCTCACCGCGGGCCGCCGCAACGCCGAATCACGCGGTGACACCGTGGTGTACGTCGAGGTCGACGGTGAGGCGTGCGGGGTCATCGCGGTGTCCGACGCCGTCAAGGACTCGGCCGCCGACGCTGTCGCCGCGCTGCACCGACGGGGCCTGCGCACGGTGTTGCTCACCGGGGACAACCCGGCGTCGGCCGCCGCGGTCGCCGACCGCGTCGGCATCGACGAGGTGATCGCCGACGTGCTGCCCGAAGGCAAGGTCGACGTCATCGAGCAACTGCGCGACCGCGGCCGCGTCGTGGCGATGGTCGGCGACGGCATCAACGACGGGCCCGCCCTGGCCTGCGCCGATCTCGGCATGGCCATCGGCCGCGGCACCGACGTGGCGATCGGCGCGGCCGACATCATCCTGGTCCGTGACAATCTCGACGTCGTCCCGCTGGCGCTGGATCTGGCCGCGTCCACCATGCGCACCATCAGGGTCAACATGGTGTGGGCGTTCGGCTACAACGTGGCGGCCATCCCCATCGCCGCGGCCGGGCTGCTCAACCCGCTGATCGCCGGGGCGGCGATGGCGTTCTCGTCGTTCTTCGTGGTGTCGAACAGCTTGCGGTTGCGCAACTTCGGTCGATAGTCACTCCACGGCACGGCTCCTATGCCGTGCATCGACTAGCAATCGGCCACTCCCGCCGCGAGCGTGCATTCTCTGCGAAAAATCGGCCGCGCAATCGCAGAGGATTCACACACGCGATAGCGCTTGGCCCCTTACCGACCGCCAGTGCGCATGTCCGGCTGGGATTGTTCGATGGGCGTGAAGACGAGCGCCAACCAGTGGCCCGCCAATGCCATGACGGCCAGGTCGGCAGCGACAAGCCATCCCAGCCCGGTGGCGTGGTGTCCGGTGCGCAGCCACCACAGTGCGCCGACGCCGACGACGGTGGCCAACCCGCTCAAATACGCCGCGGCGCAGCACCAGCGGTAGCGTCGCCGAGCCAGCGCCACCGAGGATGCGGCACCTGCGAGTGCGAACATCACCAGGCCGACCATGGGAACGCTGTGCGCCGCACCGCTTTCCGCGACACACCACCACGTCACCGCGCCGACCACGAGCACCAGCACAGCCAGGACACCGGCGGCAAACCGCCACCGCCCCATCCACACCTCGTCGAGCACACGGCCTTCGATCGTCCGCAGGGTGTCCATGAATGCGTCGCCCGCCACTGCTGATCCTCCTTCCCCCTCAGCCGATTTCGTCGTCCGCATATCTGGTCGCACCGAAGCCGCCTGTGGTTCCCGGGCCCTAGATGTCAACGCCGATCGCGGGACAGCTCACGCAGCATCGCGTTGTAGGCGTCCAATTCGTCGTCGGCGTACGAGGAGTCGGCGTGGCGATCGGAGCGGGACGCGGCGCGGCGGTCCTGGCGGGCCCACTGTGCCACCAAGGCGACGACCACGATGATGACAGGCAGTTCGCTTGAGCCCCAGGCGATCGCGCCGCCGAGATGCTGGTCGTCCTCGATGCTGGCCAACCACGGCAGGCCCACGTTGCGGTAGAACGGTCCACCCATCACCGAGGTCATGGTCATGGTCGCGATGCCGAAGAAGGCGTGGAACGGCATCGCCGCGAACAACAGTCCCAGCCGGCCCAGGAACGGCAGCTTGCGCGGCCCCGGGTCGATGCCGATGATGCCCCAGTAGAAGAGATAACCGACCAGCAGGAAGTGCAGGCTCATCAGCTCGTGGCCCCAGTGATACCGGGCCAGGGTGTTGAAGATCGGCGTGAAGTACACGACGTACAGCGACGCGACGAACAGGATGAACGCGATCATCGGATTCGCCAGGAACGCCGTGACTTTCGAATGCACCAGCCACAGCAGCCATTCGCGGGGGCCGGGTGGCCGACTGTCACCGGCGGCGGGAAGTGCCCGCAGCGCCAGCGTCACCGGACCGCCGAGGACGAGCAGCACGGGGATGAACATGTTCAGGATCATGTGTTCGGCCATGTGCACGCTGAACATCGCCGACCCGTAGGCCCGCACCCCCGAACCGGTGGTGAAGACCAGCAGGGCACATCCGGCCAGCCACGCCACGAGCCGTCCGGCCGGCCAGCTGTCGCCGCGCCGGCGCAGCCGCAGGTATCCGGCGAGGTACAGCCCGGCCAGGACGATGGCACCCACGCCGATGAACGTGTCGAACCGCCACGCGGTCAGCAGCGTCAGCACGCTCGGCGGTTCGGGCAGTTCGTAGCCGAGAAACACGTCCCAGGCGGTGAACCGGTGCGCCAGCAGGCGCGGCGCTGGTTGGGTGGCCATCGCGGCCACCAGGGCCATCATCCCGATCAGGGCGACCGCGTCGATCATGTCCTTCGCGCGCGTCAGGTCACGACGCCACACGGTGATGGCGTCACCCAGCCAGACCGCGAGCAGGAGCACACCGGCGCCCAGCCCGGCCCGGCCGTAGCCGGTGTCGGTCGGTAGCGCCGATCCGGCGAGCAGGACCAGCAGGATCGCGCCGTAGCCGAGTGCGACGGCGCCGGTGAGCGTTTCGAGCAGCAGCACCCGGCGCGCCAGTTCGGGAGCGGGCGGGCCGACGAGCGCTGCCAGCTTGAAGCCGACCAGCGCAGCGAGCGCGACGACGAAGACGATCGCGGTGCTCGTCGCGTAGTCGTGGTCGGGTCCCTGGCCGGCGTTGCCGTTGACCGCGACGGACACCACCGCCACGACGGCGGGCACCAGCAGCACCACGTGGGTGATCCACTTGACCGACAATCGTGCGGCGATCGCCACGAGAGCTGCCGCAGCGGCCACCACGATCCATGCCCGTGAGGTCTCCGATGCGGCGACCGCGGGAATCACGGCGCCGCTCAACATCAGTCGTAGGGCGTCGGCACCGGCGGCGCTGGCGGCCGACACCGCGATCATGAGCAGCGCCGTCACCGCCCAGAGCGCCGCGGCACGCTCGACGAGCACGTGCACCCGGAACGTTCCTTCATCGATCACGCCGGTGGTGTCGGGCCGGGCGGTGGTGACGACGTAGAGCAGGCCGCCCAGGCAGGCGGCGCCGCACAGCGTGGCGATGAACTGTCCGACCGGCAGCGCCGCCGCGGTCAGCGCCCCGGGATAGGAGTCGCCGGTGGCCGCGTAGACGCCTGCGCGTCCGGTCAGGCCGTAGGCGGCCAGGCCGGCCAGCGCGGCCACGATCGCCGCCGCGGCGCTGTTCGCCCGCGGGCGCTTCTGGCTTGATTGCACCGGGGTGACGCCCTCCGTCGGAGACAGGTATTCGCCGACGAGTCTACGACCGCCCGTCGTAGAGATTGACGGCCGCGGGAACTATCGGCCCACCCTGACCGACCAATGCACACGTGAGCCACACTCCGCTGGAAGATCCCGTCGACCGCGACGGGCCCGTTGCGCCGAACTCGAATCCGGCGCCCGCCTCGGCATGGGCCAGATTCCGCCCGGTCCTGGTGCGCCTGCATTTCTACGCCGGGCTGTTCGTCGCGCCCTTCATTCTGATCGCGGCGTTCACCGGCCTGCTGTACGCGCTGATCCCACAGATCGACACGTTCGTGAACCGGCACGAACTGACCGTCGAACACGTCGGCGATCGCCGGCTCCCGTTGTCCGATCAGATCGCCGCCGTGCGCCTGGCACACCCCGAAGGCACGGTGGCCAGCATCCGGCCGCCGGCCGCGGCCGACGAGACGACGTGGGTCACGCTCAACGTCGCCGACGTGCCGCCCGATTACGCCCGAACGGTGTTCGTCGACCCCTACACCGGCGAGATTCGCGGCGCGTTGACGACGTATGGGCAATGGTTGCCGCTGCGGGCCTGGTTCGACGAGCTGCATCGCAACCTTCATCTCGGGGCGGTCGGGCGCAATTACAGTGAGCTCGCGGCCAGCTGGCTGTGGGTGATCGCCGCTGCCGGTCTGCTGCTGTGGATCGGGCATCGGCTCGGCACCGGGAAACTGCGCCGGATCGCCTCCCCCGACACCGGTGTGACCGGCCGCCGCAGACTGCTGTCTTGGCATGGCGCACTGGGCGTCTGGATCATCGCCGCCCTGGCACTGTTGTCGGTGTCGGGCATGACGTGGTCGCGTTTCGCGGGGGCGAACGTGAGCGAGATCCGCTCGCACGTGACCTGGTCGACGCCATCGGTGGACACCACGCTGCCCGGTGGCGAACCGGGCACGGTCGTCGCGCATCACGGAACGCCAACAGCTGCAGCCGGATTCGACGACTCGCAGGCGTTACGCGGTGCTGACACGGCCTTGCGCGCCGCACACGATGCGGCGCTGAGCAATCCGATCTGGATGTATCCGCCGGCGGCGGCGACCCAGGGCTGGCAGGTTGCCGAGAACAAGCGGGACTGGCCGACGCGCTACGACGCCATCGCCGTCGACCCGCAGACTGGGGCGGTGACCGCCCGCGTCGATTTCGCCGACTGGCCGTTCATGGCCAAGCTGGCCGACTGGATCGTCGGGGCCCACATGGGAATCCTGTTCGGCATCGTCAACCAGGTACTGCTGGCCGCGGTGGCCATCGCGCTGATCGTGGCCATCGTCCTCGGATACCGCATGTGGTGGCGCCGCAGACCAACTCGTGCGCCGGGGGTGGCGCTGCCCACCGGTCCGCGCCGCGGCGTGCTGGCGGGGCTACGGCCTCATGAGGCGGTGCTGGTAACCCTCGCGCTGGCCGGTTTCGGTTACTTCGCACCACTGTTCGGGGTGTCCCTGGTGGCCTTCGTCGCCGTCGACGCCGCGCTGGGCCGGCGGCAGGCCCGGAAGGTGCGGCAGTGATCGGGGATTTGTTCCTGCGCTGGATCGTCACGGCGTTGTTCGTCGTCAGCGCGCTGGAATGCGGGTATGCCATCGTCACGGGCCACCGGGCCTGGACACATGTGGTGGGGCATCTGCTGCACTTCGTCATGGCGGTGGCCATGGCGGTGATGGCGTGGCCGCGCGGCGCGGCGCTGCCGACCACGGGCCCGATGGTGTTCTTCGCCGCGGCCACGGTGTGGTTCGTGGCGATCACGGTCGCGACGGCAAGGCACCGCGCCGTCGCCGGGTATCACGCGTTCATGATGCTGGCGATGGCATGGATGTACGCCGTGATGAACGGCAGACTGCTGCCGGGTCAGCCGATGTCGGGGCATCACGACGCCCCGGCGTCGGCGATGGCGATGGACATGCCCGGCATGGACATGTCCGCCGCCGCCGGGGCGTCGTCGGGCCCGGGTTATCCCGGCTGGATCGACGCCGTCGACTGGCTGTGCACTGTGGTGTTCGCGGCCGCTGCCGTGTGGTGGCTGTACCGGTATTTCGCTGCGCGCCAGGCTGATCCGGCTCATCCTCAGTTCGGTACCGCGTGCCAGGCCATGATGGCCGCTGGGATGGCGGTGATGTTCGGGGTGATGCTGTAACTAGGGCTGGTAGCGCCAGAGGCGCCAGTCGCCGGTCAGCGGATCCCAGTCGAGCACCTTGCCGTCGTGCATGACGATGAGCTGCTGGGGCACCTGGATGCTGAACCAGTTGCCGATGTCCACCGGCGAGCCGGGCAGCACGTCGTGCACGCTGGCGGCGTCGTAATTCCACAACCGCCACGTCCCGTCGCCGGGCACCCAGTCGAGCACCTTGCCGTCGTGCATCGGCACGAGGGTGTGCCCCGAGACGATCGTCTTCCACGTGCCGCTGGCCACCGGATTGCCGGGCAGCACATCGTGGACGTGGGTGGCGTCGTAGTGCCACAGCCGCCACGTGCCGTCAGCGGGCTTCCAATCCAGCACCTTGCCGTCATGCATCGGGATCAACTGATGACCGGAGCGGATCGTCTGCCACTGCCCGCTCGCCACCGGGTTACCCGGCAGCACGTCATGCGTGCTCGTCGCGTCGTAATTCCACAGCCGCCACGTCCCGTCAGCGGGCTTCCAATCCAGCACCTTGCCGTCATGCATCGGGATCAACTGATGACCGGAGCGGATCGTCTGCCACTGCCCGCTCGCCACCGGGTTACCCGGCAGCACGTCATGCGTGCTCGTCGCGTCGTAATTCCACAGCCGCCACGTCCCGTCGCCGGGCACCCAGTCCAGCACCTTGCCGTCATGCATCGGGATCAACTGGTGTGTGAGCAGGATCGTCTTCCAGCGGCCTTGTGCCACTGCGGGTCCGGGCAGGATGTCGTCGCGGTACCACAGCTGCACCTCGCCGTGGGTCGGCGAGTTGTCGACGATGACGGTGTGCTGGCCGCAGTCCGTGATCTTGTCGACGGGACTCCAACTCAGCGGGGCCGCCGAGCCGTCGCTGTCGGTGATGGCGATCGCCCGCATCCGGGTGTCGGTCGAGCTCGGGTAGTCCGAAGCCCGGGTGATCGAGTAGCACTCGAGCGTCTGCACGCAGTCCAGCAGCTCGTCGGTGGTGAGGATGGTCAGCTTGCTCTGCCGGCGATCCCGACGAACTCGCATGTCCAGACCGCGCCCAGCGGTAGGCCGCTGGTGCCGGTGACCCGCGTCATCCGGCCGACCAGGGTGTCACCGACCTGGACTGTTACCGGCGCGGTGTAGGAGGCCGCGCCGTCCTGGCCGTCGGCATACCAGCTCGCGACGCACCAGTGGTCACCGCCGAAGATGCCGTTGTCGCCCCACTGCAGGACGGGCTGCAGGATCATCGAGCTGTTCTGCAGGCCGTTGAACAGGTACAGCAGCTGCCCGTTCTGCGTCTGCGGCGCACCGGGCACCACCCATGTCGTGAGGAACGACTTCAGCGGTGTGCCGCTCTGAAAGTTGGCGAAAGTGATCCAGCCCGTTCCGAAGTCGGGCAGCTGCTCGGGTGGTTGCATGACGTTCGCGGGCATCAGCGGTACCCCCGGCTCGTGCGGCGGCACCGGCCCGACATCGCGGAGCATCTCCCCCGCCCGGGTGACATGGCGCATCCTGCCGTCGGCGACGTGGACCACCGAGTCCGGCGCGACTTGGTGCACGACGTCCGCGGCGCGCCGGCCACCCGGTGTGATGACAAATTTTTTCGACATGACGCCCTCCGAGCCGTCGTTGTCGAGCAGGTGATTGAGCCGAGTCCCTGTGCCCGGACCCGTCGACACCGATCAGTCTTGGCCTGCGGGCACACCGCAGTCCCGCGTAGTCCGCTACTCGAAATTCACCGAGTTTTAGGCAGCGCCGTCGGTCGGCCACAGATGGCCACGCCGACGGCCTCGGGAAGCGTTGTCCGGCAAGGTGATATCCGCTTCGGCCGCATGCCGTCCGGGTTCCGGTCCTGATGTCGACGCATCCCGCCAGACCAGAACCGCGAGGACCGCACCGAGCAACACGGGTAGATGCGTGACCATCCGCACCGGCGTGACCGCGCCCATCGTCGCGTCGACGGCGACGTACACCGTCAGCACCGCGGCGAACACGCTCAACACTCCTGCCAGGCCGGCGGCCGCGACGGGCCGCAGCGCCGCGCCGATCATCACCGCGCCGAGCGCGACCGACCACGCCGTCGACTCGTTGAGCAGGTGCCCGCCGCCCATGCCGTGGTCGTGGACCAGCCCGACGCTCAGCCCGAGGCCCTGGACGGCCGCGAGCAGGATCTGCACCACGCCGACCGCGAGCAGCGCCCCGCGCCGCCAGCCCAGCCACGCTCGCCGGGGATGCTCGACGGAGTGTTCGAGCGCGGTGAGCGTGGGCCGGCGTTCGGCCAGGCGGCGCAGGTCGAGCGTCTGATCGGTGACGGCGTCGCGCCAGGCGCGGCAGTCGGCGCACTCGCGCAGGTGCTCGTCGACGCGCGCCGACGGCACGGGCTCACGCTCACCGTCCAGCCGGGCCGACAGCGCCTCGCGCGCCACCTCGCAGTTCACCCCCCTATAGTCGCGCAGCGGCGCCTGATTGTTCCCCGCGGGTCTCAGCCGATGACCGGCAGGGTGATCGTGGACGGGTGGGCCGGGTCGTGCAGCACGGTCTGGGTGGCCTGCACGGTCCTGGTGTCCTGGCCGAACGGTGCCCCGGTGTTGGGATTGGGCGCGAACTGCGGGTAGTCGCTGCTGGAGACCTCCAACCTGATGCGGTCGCCGGCCCGGAACAGGTAGCTGGTGGGCCAGACCTGGATCCGGTACTGGTAGGGCTGCCCGGGAGTCGTCGGCGTCGGATCGGCCAGCGAATCCCGGAACGGTGTCCGCAGGACGCCGTTGTTGAGGTTGATCGCCTGCCCGTCGGGTTTGACGACGACGAGTTTCGCGGTGAAGTCGGTGTCGACGGCGGTGGACTGGGCCCACAGCGTGACCGTGACCGGGCCGGTGACCTCGGTGTCCTTGGTCAGCGGTGCTGAGCTGTACACCAGCACATCGGAGCGTTGCTCGACGGGAGTCTGGTCGTAGGGCCCCTGCGGGCCGTTCAACGCCCCGCAGCAGGAGTGCCCGCCAAGGCTGGGCGCGGGGAAGGCCGGATCGTAGAGATAACTGTCGGGCGGTTGCGCAGCCGGCGGCTGGGTCGTGAGTTGCCCCTCCCGGTCGGCGAACCCGCCGGACCCGGAGAGATACCAGTTGGTCCAGTGTGTTTGCGGCAGCGGCCAATTCGGTGCGGTCTTCCAGACATTGGCGCCCATGAGAAAGTAGTCGACGCGGGGCGGGCCTGCCACATCGTTGTCCTCGCCCTTGAGAAAGTGGTCATACCAGGCGAGTTGGAGTTCGTTGATGGGACTGTTGGCCACTGGCCCGATGTCCTTGAGCATCGGCGCGGCCACCGAATCGGGCCTGCCCCAACCGACGTGGTCCCAGGGCCCGATGACCAGCCGCTGGTTGGTCCGGGCCACATCGCTGCCGCCATGGGTCGTCATCCCGGTGAAGTTCTCGATACCACCGGCCAGGAATGCGTCGTACCAGCCTTCGATGTGCAGCACCGGGATCTTCACCGCGGGGTAACGGTCCCTGATGCTGAACCGGCGCCAGAAGTCGTCGCGGGTGCTGTGCCGGATCCAGTCGAAATACCACGGCGCGACCACGGGGTTGGTGGGCTGCATCGGTGGAAGGTCTTTGAACGGGCGGTAATTCAGCCACCGGGTCGGATCGGCGGCAGCGGCCTTCAACTGCGCCACGGCCTGCTTGTCATCCCGGTTGATCGCGGCGGTGGTGGCGATGTCCTCGATCGCCCACGGCAACACGAACCCCAGCCGGAACTCCCCGCCCTCGTAGTTCCATCCGTCGTAGTAGTCCGATGCGGTGTTCGCGGGGACGATGGTCGCCAGGTGCGGGGGCGTGGTCACCGCTGCCAGCCACTGCGTGGCCCCGACGTAGGACGACCCGTACATGCCGACCTTGCCGTTCGAGCCCGGCAGGGCGGCCGCCCATTCCACCGAGTCATAGCCGTCGTCCATGTCGTGGGTGAACTCGCTGAACACGCCGCCCGAGTTGCCCTGGCCCCGAATATCCTGCACCACAACCAGATAACAGTGCGACGCGAACCAATCGGGCGGCTCGAAGCGGTCCACGTCCGTCTGTGCCGCCGACTTGCCGTACTGGGTGCGCATCAGGATCACCGGCACCGCGTCGGAGGTCTTGGGACGGTAGACGTCGGCGCGCAACACGGTGCCGTCGCGCATGGTGGCCGGTACGTCGTGCTCGGTGGTCACATCGCACGGTCCCCGTCCGGTCGCCGCGGGGAACGGACGCTGCATGTCCGCGTCGTGCCCGTTCGTACAGCCGGTCACGACCAGGACGGTGCTGACCAGGATGGCGATGACGGCGCGGATCGCGGGGGGCACCCAGCGAGCGTATCGCTGCCGCGTCGGTTCAGAACTGCCCGCAGTTGGGCGCCGTCGGTATTCCGTTGAACCGGTCGGCGATCCACTGCATGGCCGCTTCGCCGTCGACCAGCATCGGCAGCGCGTGGTTGATCACCAGCTTGTTGAGGAACGGAGGTTCCTCGTTGGTGCGGAACTCCACGTCGGCACCCTTGTCACACCAGTCCCGGCCCAACTGATTGGCCGCCGTCCAGGGCACCAGCGGGTCGTAGCGGTTGCTGTTGATCAGCACCGGAGCGTCGGGGCGGTAGCGGCCGATCTTCTGCAGGTCGAACAGGCCGCTGAACGGCTCCTCGTTGACCAGTTGGTGGATGTCTTCGGTGAAGTACGGCTGCAGATGCCGGAACATGAACTTTGCGATGGTCTCGGCGATGCATTGTCCGGCCACCTTGTTGAGCAGGTCTTCCCCGCGGGGAGTGAGCTTGTCGTGAATCGCCTGCGCTGCTTCGGGATACGCTTGCAGAACTCCGTTGATGGCGTACCCGACCACGCCGACTAGGGCACTGCCGTCGGCGTAGGGGAACAGTTCCTTCAGGTCGGCGGGTGGCGCGCCCGCGTAGGTGCCAACCACGTGGAGGTCCGGCGCGTAGGAGGCAGCCAGCTCGGCCGCCGACGCGGCTGCGCCGCCGCCCTGGGAGTAGCCCCAAAATGCCACGGGCCCATGGGGATCCAGCGATGTGCCGGGAAGTTTGAGAGCTGCGCGTCCCGCGTCGAGCATGGCGTTGCCCTCTGCGACGCGGTTGACGTAGGTGTGCAGGCCCGGCGTTCCCAGTCCCTGATAGTCCGTCATCACGATGGCGAAACCGCGGGCCACCATGGTCGCGACGAACAGCTCCTCGTAGTTGAAGGCGATATCCAGCCACGGCGACCAGTGGATGCCCTGATTGAACTGCCGCGACGGCGCACACTGGTCACCCTGCCCCTGAGTGCCGGGACCGTAGACGATCAGCGGCCGCGGCCCCTTGCCGGGCCAGTCGTTCTGGGGCTCGAAGTAGGTGCCCGTCACGGCCATCGGGTTTCCCCGAGAATCGGTGCTGCGGTACATGATTCGCGTGCCGGCGGCCATGATCGCACCGAGCTGCCCGGACGGTTCCAGCACCAACCGGGACGGCTCGGTGCGAATCAGGTCTCCGGGCGCGCCGGGTGGCAGCGGGTCGGGTGGAGTGTAGAACTCGGCGTACTGATCTTCGTTGAAGATCGGGTCATGGTTGCGCAGGGTCGGGTCGGGGTCGGCGTGCGCTCGCGGTATCACACCCACACTTCCGAAAAGCAGCAGCACGCACAAAGCCCCCCACAGCCGACGCATGGTCGGCAAGGTTAACAGATCAGCCTGCAGATGTAATGACCGTGCATGGCCGGCGGCGCCCATGTGCGGCACCGCCGGCCTGCGGCACCGTCAGTCGACCGTGGTGTCGTTCAGTTCAGCACGGAACTTGGCTTCGCGGGCGACGTGCGTGGGCCGACGCCGCAGCACGGACCAGGCGATGCCGAGCACGATGAACCACACCGGGGTGACCAGCAGCGCGTGCAGGGTGTCGGGCTTCTGGGTGAACGCCCACACCAGGAACACGAAGAACGCCAGCACCACGTAGCACATCGCGATGCCGCCGGGCATCTTGAACTTCGACGCCTCGTGCAGGTGCGGCCGCCTCCGGCGGTACACCAGGTAGCTGCTCAGGATGATCGTCCAAACGAAGATGAAGCACAGCGACGAGATGGTGGTGACGATGGTGAACGCCTCGATGATCGAGTCACCGACGGCCACCATCACCACACCGGCCAGCAGGAACACGCCCGAGAGGAACAGTGCGTTGGCGGGCACCCGTCGCGAGGTCAGCTTGCCGAATCGGCTTGGCGCATCGCCTTCCTGGGCCAGGCCGTAGACCATCCGCGAGGTGGAGTAGATGCCGGAGTTGGCCGACGAGGTCGCCGAGGTGAGCACCACGAAGTTGATCACCGAGGCCGCGATGCCCAGGCCGGCGAGGCTGAACATCGCGACGAACGGGCTGCGGTCGGCGCTGATCTCGCGCCACGGGGTGACCGAGATGATGACGGCCAGCGCGGCGACGTAGAACAGCATCACGCGCACCGGGATCGAGTTGATGGCCTTCGGCAGGTTGCGCTCGGGGTTCTTGGCCTCGGCCGCGGTGGTGCCGACCAGTTCGATGCCGACGAACGCGAACGTGGCGATCTGGAAGCCGGCCACGAATCCCATTGGGCCGGTGGGGAAGAACCCGCCGTCATTCCACAGGTTGGCGAAACTGGCGTGGGCTCCACCGGGAGCCTGGAAGTGGTTGAGCACCATCACCAGACCGACCACGATCAACGCGCCGATCGCGACGATCTTGATCAGCGCGAACCAGAATTCGGTTTCCCCGAACGCCTTCACAGTCGGCAGGTTCAACCCGATGAGCAGGACCACCGCGGCCAGCGCCGGGATCCACAGCGGCAGGTCGCGCCACCAGTACTGCACGTAGCCGGAGATCGCCACGACGTCGGCGACCCCGGTGACGATCCAGCAGAACCAGTACGTCCAGCCGGTGAAGAAACCAGCCCACGGACCGAGCAGGTCAGCGGCGAAATCCGCGAACGACTTGTAGTGCAGGTTCGACAGCAGCAGCTCGCCCATCGCCCGCATGACGAAGAAGAGCATGAAGCCGATGATCATGTACACGAAGATCACCGACGGGCCCGCCAGGCTGATGGTCTTGCCGGAGCCCATGAACAGCCCGGTGCCGATCGCGCCACCGATGGCGATCAACTGGATATGGCGGTTGGAGAGCTGGCGCGAGAGCTGCGGCTCGCCGGACGACAGATTTGGTTGCGCTACTGGAACAGTCAGATCATTGGATTGGGTCACAACATCCTCAGGGATCAGGCGCGATGGAGAGCGCGGACTATGGCGCCTCCCCGACTCTGTCCATTGGACCTGAGAGTTTTCACGAACCGCCGACTGAGTCGTGCGACGGTCCGCTTGCCCCTTCGGTGAGCCAAACCGGTAGTGGTTGACTGCTTTCCAGAGGTGCCTAGTCGCGGCGGTATCGATTGCCTGAGAGATTCCCGGGGAGGATTTGCTCCTGCGGCGCCCGCCCACTGGATGGGGGTGGGACTCTCCCGCCACGCCTCAACGGCGTCTTGAGTTGTGAGCCACTTCAACCTCGAAGTGTGCCGCGCGTCACTCTATCCGCCGAACCCGGGTTGCGCAATCGGGCACCGCCCGACCCCGGCGTCGGGGCACCAGCGGGTGCGCGAAACCACCGACAAAATCGCCCAAACCCGAAGGGGTTTGGGCGATTTCGTATCGACTCCGGCTATCTCAGTAGCGGTAGTGCTCCGGCTTGTACGGGCCTTCGACGTCGACGTTGATGTACTCGGCCTGCTCCTTGGTGAGCTTGGTCAGCGTGCCACCGAGTGCCTCGACGTGGATCCGGGCCACCTTCTCGTCAAGATGCTTGGCCAACCGGTACACGGCGTTGTCGTACTCGTCGTTCTTGGTCCACAGCTCGATCTGGGCGATCACCTGGTTGGAGAAGCTGTTGCTCATGACGAACGAGGGGTGGCCGGTGGCGTTGCCCAGGTTCAGCAGACGACCTTCCGACAGGACGATGATCGACTTGCCGTTGTCGAACGTCCACTGGTCGACCTGCGGTTTGATGTTGAGCCGCTTGGCATCCGAGCGCTCCAGGGCGGCCATGTCGATCTCGTTGTCGAAGTGGCCGATGTTGCCGAGGATGGCCTGGTCCTTCATCGCCTTCATGTGATCGAGGGTGATGATGTCCTTATTGCCGGTCGCGGTGACGACGATGTCGGCCTGCGAGATTCCCTCTTCGACCGTGACGACATCGAAGCCGTCCATCAGCGCCTGCAGCGCGTTGATGGGGTCGATCTCGGTGACCGACACCCGGGCGCCCTGGCCCGCAAGCGATTCCGCGCAACCCTTACCCACGTCGCCGTAGCCGCAGATCAGCACCTTCTTGCCACCGATCAGCACATCGGTGCCACGGTTGATGCCGTCGATCAGCGAGTGCCGCGTGCCGTACTTGTTGTCGAACTTGCTCTTGGTGACCGAGTCGTTGACGTTGATCGCCGGGAACGGCAGCTCGCCGGCAGCCTCGAACTGGTACAGCCGCAGCACACCGGTGGTGGTCTCCTCGGTGACGCCCTTGACCGCCTCGGCGATCGTGCTCCACTTGGTCTTGTCGTTCTCGAAGGTCTTGCGCAGCACCGAAAGGAAGACCTTCCACTCTGCGGGATCGTCGTCCTCGGCGGGCGGCACCACACCGGCCTTCTCGTACTGCGCACCGCGCAGCACCATCATGGTGGCGTCACCGCCATCGTCGAGAATCATGTTGGCGGGTTCGCCGTCCCAGGTGAGCATCTGCTCGGCGGCCCACCAGTACTCCTCGAGCGACTCGCCCTTCCACGCGAAGACCGGCACACCCTTGGGTGCCTCTTCGGTGCCGTGCGGGCCGACGACGACGGCCGCGGCAGCGTGGTCCTGGGTGGAGAAGATGTTGCACGACGCCCACCGGACTTCGGCACCGAGCGCGACGAGCGTCTCGATCAGCACCGCGGTCTGCACGGTCATGTGCAGCGAGCCCGAAATGCGTGCCCCCTTGAGCGGTGCCACGTCGGCGTACTCGCGGCGCAGTGCCATGAGGCCGGGCATCTCGTGCTCGGCCAGGCGAATCTCCTTGCGGCCGAAGTCAGCCAACGACAGGTCAGCGACCTTGAAATCGATCCCGTTGAGGCTATCCGCCTTCAACTCGGTCATGTAGAGCCCTCTTTCAGTCGTGATTGCTTGCCAGCACACGGGTGCGCGCACGGCGCGACGCCACATGCAGATACCTCTAGCCTGCGGGCTCGCGGGACAGGCGCTCATGCGGTTTTACTGCGGCGGCGCTCTGACAGCTAAGGGGTATCTATCACACCGTAGCGCTCAGCGAATGGCGTCATGAGTCGGGCCAGGTCACCGGCCACATCATGATCAGCTTCCGGCGGCATGGACACGTAGCTCATCGCCAGTCGCACGATCGCGCGGGCCAGCACCCCGGCGTCCTGATCGCTCGCCTTCATCCAGCTGTTCTGGAACGTCCCCGTCAGCCGGTCCGAGCACCGGCTGATGATGGGGCCGCTGCCGGTGGTGATGATCTGCAGCAGGTCGGGTTTGGACGCTCCGGTGAGCAACGAGGTCACCAGCGGATCGGCGGCCGACTCGGCGAAGAACGCCCGGAAGCCCTCCAGGAACGCCGCATGCACCTCGCCGACGTTGTGGTTGATGGCCTCGTCCACCGCGTCCACCAGCCTGTCGGCGAGCCGCATCGCGTACCCCTCGGCCAGCCCCTGCCGGGAGCCGAACTCGTTGTAGATGGTCTGACGGCTGATGCCGGCCGCGGTGGCCACGTGCGACAGCGTGATCGCCGACCAGTCCCGCGTCAGCAGCAGCTCGCGCATGCCGTCGAGAATCGAGTCGCGCAGCAGCACCCTGGACGCCTCGGCGTACGGGATGCGCCTGTCACTCGGTCGACTCACACGCGCGACTCTAATCGCTCCCGGCGCCGCAATCGGGCTTCCCGCAGTTCCCGTCGTGCTGATCCGCGCTGCGGTCACGGTCGGGCGATCTCCATCATCTCGAAGTCGGACTTGGCAGCGCCACAGTCGGGGCAGCTCCAGTCGTCCGGGATGTCGTCCCAGCGGGTCCCCGGGGCGATACCGTCCTCGGGCCAGCCCTTCTCCTCGTCGTATTCGAATCCACACTGCACACAGACGAACAGCTTGTATGGCTCTGTGCTGGTCGGCTCCTCGCGCAAGCGCTCGTCGGTCATTTCGTCACTCCTATTTCCTCGAAATCGACTTTCTCGCGCACCGCACAGTCCGGGCAGCACCAGTCATCAGGTACCTGGTCCCACGGTGTGCCTGCCGGGAATCCTTCCCGCGGCGCGCCCTTGGCCTCGTCGTAGGTGTAGCCGCATCCGGGGCATGTGTAGGCGCTCACGCTCCAGCCCTCGGTTCCTCGCGCAAGCGCTCGTCAGCAGCCCTCGGTTCCTCGCGCAAGCGCTCGTCAGCAGCCCTCGGTTCCTCGCGCAAGCGCTCGTCAGCAGCCCTCGGTTCCTCGCGCAAGCGCTCGTCAGCAGCCCTCGGTTCCTCGCGCAAGCGCTCGTCAGCAGCCCTCGGTTCCTCGCGCAAGCGCTCGTCAGCAGCCCTCGGTTCCTCGCGCAAGCGCTCGTCAGCAGCCCTCGGTTCCTCGCGCAAGCGCTCGTCAGAGACTCCGTAACGGGCCAACACCTTCTCGCGCAACCGCGGCTGGATGTTCACCCGCGTGATGTCGCCGTCGTAGTGCTCGAGCACGCGGTGATCCATCAACTTGCGCCACAGCGGTGGCAGGTAGGTCAGCCCGATCAGCGTCGCGTAGCCACTGGGCAGGTTCGGCGCACCGTCGATGCTGCGCAGGGTCTGGTACCGCCGGGTCGGGTTGGCGTGGTGGTCGCTGTGACGCTGCAGGTGGTACAGGAACAGGTTGGTCACGATGTGGTCGGAGTTCCAGCTGTGCACCGGGGCGCAGCGCTCGTAGCGACCGCTGGGGGTCTTCTGCCGCAGCAGGCCGTAGTGCTCCAGGTAGTTGACCGACTCCAGCAGGCTGAACCCGTAGATGGCCTGGACGATGACGAACGGGATGAGCGCCGGACCGAACACCGCGATCAGGATGCCGAAGAACACCACCGACATCGCCCATGCGTTGAGCACATCGTTGGACCAGTGCCACGGCGACTTGTTCATCCGGCGCAGTCGCTGCGCCTCGAGCTCCCACGAGGACCGCAGGCTGCCGAATACGCTGCGCGGCAAGAACTCCCAGAACGTCTCGCCGAACCGGGCCGACGCCGGATCCTCCGGGGTGGCGACCCGCACGTGGTGACCACGGTTGTGCTCGATGTAGAAGTGGCCGTAGAAGGTCTGTGCCAGGGTGATCTTCGACAACCAGCGCTCCAGCGAGTCACGCTTGTGCCCCATCTCGTGTGCGGTGTTGATGCCCACCCCTCCGAGCACACCCACCGACAACGCCACGCCGATCTTGCCGAGCCAGCCCAGCCCACCTTCGAACCCGAGCCAGCTCAGGTTGGACGCGGTGAACAGGTACGCACCCAGGATCACGCTCGCGTACTGGAACGGGATGTAGACGTAGGTGCAGTACCGGTAGTACTTGTCGTTCTCCAGCCGCTCCATCACCTCATCGGGCGGGTTCTGCCCGTCGGGACCGAACCGCAGGTCCAGCACCGGTAGCAGCACGTAGAGCAGGACCGGGCCGATCCACAACGGCAGCTGTGCCGCCGTGTGCCAACCCGCCTGGTTGACCGCCCAGACGATGGGCAGCATCACAAACAGGGCGGTGGGGGCGATCAGCCCCATCAACCACAGGTACCGCTTCTTGTCTCGCCACTGCACCTCCGCGACCTGTGCGCCGTCGGATAGGGCTGAGCTGTCTATCGCCACGTCATACCTCCTTGTGTGAGAGCGATCACTGCAATGACTTGACTATAGATGGCTATATGTCGCCTGTCTAGACATACATAGTCATTTTGTAAAGCACTCTGGCCGTCGACGCGCAAACAGAAGGGCGATACCGCAACGCGGTATCGCCCTTCTGTCGCTGCCGGGCGCCCGGCGATGGACTACCTCGTGGCGGCGGACTCCCGCTGCCCGAGCACCGAGTGCCTGCGCCCGTACAGCGCGTACACGACAAGCCCGATGGCCATCCAGATCAGGAACCGGATCCAGGTCAGCCCGGTCAGGTTGAGCATCAGCCATCCACAGGCCGCGATCGCGGCGATGGGCAGCACCGGCACCAACGGCGTCCGGAAACCCCGCGGCAGATCCGGACGGGTCCGCCGCAACACGATGACCCCGGCCGAGACCAGCACGAAGGCGAACAGCGTGCCGATGTTCACCATCTCCTCGAGCTTGCCCATCGGGAAGATCGTCGCGGCGATGGCGACCAGCACGCCGACGATCACTGTGATCCGTACCGGCGTGCCCTGCGGGCTGGTCCTGGCCAACCGGCGCGGCATGAGACCGTCCCGGGACATCGCGAACAGCACCCGGGTCTGCCCGAGCATCAGCACGATCACCACCGTCGTCAGTCCGGCCAGCGCCCCGACCGAGATGACCTTGGCAGCCCAGTGCACGCCGTTGGCCGCGAACGCCGTCGCCAGGTTCGCCGAATGGCCGTCGGAGCCGCGCAGCTCCCGGTAGGACACCATCCCCGAGAGCACGATGGCCACCGCCACGTAGAGCACCGTCACGATCCCCAGCGAGCCGAGGATGCCCCGCGGCACGTCGCGCTGCGGATTCTTGGTCTCCTCCGCCGTGGTGGCGACGATGTCGAAGCCGATGAAGGCAAAGAACACGATCGACGCCCCAGCCAGCACGCCGTACCAGCCGAAGTGGCTGCCGGTCGCACCGGTGATCAAGGAGAACAGCGACTGGTCGGCACCGCTGCCGCCGGTACCGGTCTCCGCGGGCGGGATGAACGGCGAATAATTTTGCGGCTTGATGTAGAACGCTCCGACGACGACCACCAGCAACACCACCGCCACCTTGATGACGGTGATCACCAGACTCACTTCCGCCGACAGTTTGGTGCCGCGTGCCAGCAGCAGTGTCACCACGGCGACGATCAGCAGGGCGCCCCAGTCCACCTCGAATCCGCCGATGCTCAGCGTGCCGCCGCCGAAGCCGAACACCGTCCCGAGGTAACTGGACCAGCCTTTGGCTACCACCGCCGCGGCCACCGCGAATTCCAGGATGAGATCCCAGCCGATCACCCACGCGATGAATTCACCGAAGGTGGCATAGGAAAACGTGTACGCGCTGCCGGCAACCGGAAGGGTCGATGCGAACTCGGCGTAACACAGCGCAGCCAATCCACATGCGATTGCGGCGATGATGAATGAGATCGAAATCGCCGGACCCGTGAGGCTACCCGCGGTCGACGCCGTGATGGTGAAGATGCCTGCCCCGATCACCACCGAGACGCCGAACACGGTCAGATCCCACCAGGTCAAGTCTTTGCGTAATCGCGTCGACGGCTCGTCGGTGTCAGCTATCGACTGTTCGACGGACTTGGTCCGCCACCGTGAGGCCATAATTGACGCCACCTCTCATCGTTGACCCGATCTGGGGATTGAATCCATTACTGTCGACACCGATGCGTCGTAATCTTCAGTCCCGTTCCCACCATGCAGTTGTCATCGGTGGCAGCATTGCAGGCCTGTGCGCCGCCCGGGTGCTATCCGATCACTTTGATCGCGTCACGATTTACGAACGTGACGAACTGCCCGACGAACCCGTCAACCGCAGTGCGATTCCGCAGGGTCTGCATGTCCATCTCCTGATGGCCCGCGGGGCCCAGGAGCTCGAATCGGTGTTCCCCGGGTTGCTCGCGGACATGGTCGACGCCGGCGTTCCGGTGATCGAGAACCGGCCCGAGTCGATTCACTTCTCCGCGGCCGGCCATGTGCTTGGCACCGGCCAGCAGATGCTCGGCGAGTTCACCGCCTACGTGCCGAGCCGCGGACACCTGGAATGGCAGATCCGCAACCGCGTCCTGAGCATCCCGAACGTCAGCGTCGCGCGGCAGGTGGTGTCCCAACCCCGGTTCGACCCCGCGACCCGGAGCGTGACGGGCGTGGTGCTCGACGACGGTGAAACCGTGGCAGCCGATCTGGTGGTCGAGGCCTCCGGCCGTGGCAGCCGCCTGCCGGTCTGGCTGGAGGAGTGGGGATTCGGCAGGCCCAGGGAAGATCAGATTCAGGTCGGCGTCACCTACGCATCGCAACGCGTACACATCCCCGAGGGCCTGATCGCGGAGAAGATGGTGGTGTGCGGTGCCGCGCTCGACCGCCCGCGCGGCATGGGCATGCTGTTCCACGAGGACGGCATCTGGATCGTCACCGCGTTCGGGGTCGCCAAGACCGAACCGCCACGGGACTTCGCCGGCATCTGCGCGCTGGCCGAGACCCTGTTACCGCCGCACATCAGTGCCGCCCTGCGGGCAGGCGACCCGGTGGGCAAGATGAACTTCCATCGCTACCCCACCAGAAAGTGGCGCCGCTACGACAAGATGGCCGAGTTGCCGAGCGGGATCATCCCCTTCGGCGACGCCGTCGCCAGCCTCAACCCCACCTTCGGGCAGGGCGTGACGATGGCGGCGCTGCAGGCCAACAATCTGCGTGCCGTGCTCGACGACGGTACGGACAACCTGGTTGCCCGGCTGGCGAAGGCGACCGCGCGGACCACGCTCCCGGTGTGGCTGATGAACGCCGTCGCCGATATCGAGGAGCACGGCGCCCAGGGCCCGAGGCCATGGTGGTACGGGCCGCTGTTCGGCTTGTTCAAACAGTTCGTCGGCGCCGCGGAAACGGATCCGGTGCTGGCCGAATGGTTCCTGCGGCGCACCAGCCTGCTCGACAGCCTCTGGGTCGTGCCGCCGCCGCGGCTCGTCGGCCGCGCCATCCGTAACAACGTGCGGCTGTGGCGGGCGGAGCGGCAGCGGATGCACACCGGCGGTTCCGCCGCTGCACACTCGGCCGTGGTCCCGGCTGCCGAACGTACCGAGCCCACGCTGAGCACTCCGGCGGAGTGACGGACCGGTCGGGCGCTACAGCCCGACCGTGACCCGGAACAGGTGGGTCGGCCGCTGGGCGGTCAGCCGGATCGGCCCGTCGTCGGCAGGCACCCACGCCGCCGACCCGCGTTCCAGCGTCAGCGTGCCGCTCTTGGCGTGCACCACCGCGGCCCCCTCGGTGCAGAGCAGCACCTGCGGACCATCGTGACGGCACGGCGCGTCGATCTCGTGGCCGAGCTGATCCCCGTCGACTTCCAGCACCGAGACGGCGAACTCCGATGCCGGCGTCTTGTAGATCCGTTCGCGTCCGTCCCTGATGATCTTGGGGCGCAACTGATCCTGCGGGGTCGGCGTGAAATTCAACACCCGCAGCAGTTCGGGAACGTCGACGTGTTTGGGGGTCAGGCCACCGCGCAATACGTTGTCGGAGTTGGCCATCACCTCGACCCCGATGCCGTGCAGATAGGCGTGCAAACTGCCGGCGGCGATATACATGCCGTCACCCGATTGCAAACTGATCCGGTTGAGCAGCAACGCCGCCAACACGCCCGCATCGCCCGGGTAGCGCTCACCGAGCTCCAGCACCGTCTTGGCCTCGGCGGCGAAAGTCTTTTGCCCCGAACGGATGTAGTTGATCGCGCCGTCCAACACCGCGGGCACCAGCACGTCGAGGTCGGGCTGCGGGGCGGTGATCCAGGTGGTGAACAAGGCCCGCAGTCCGTCGGCATCGGACTGGTCGGACAACAGGTTGATGTAGGGGTCGAGGTCGGAGACCGCCAATGCCCGCATCAATTCGACCGTCTGCACCACCGGGCGAAAGCCTGCCAGCGCGTCGAACTGTTCGAGCGCGACGAGCAGTTCGGGTTTGTGGCTGCGGTCGCGGTAATTGCGGGTCGGTGCCGAGACAGGGATCTCGAGGCGGTCCTCGCGGTCGTAGCCCTCACGGGCCTGCTGCGCGCTCGGATGTGCCTGCAGGGACAGCGGTTCCCCGGCGGCCAACACCTTGACCAGGAACGGCAGGGTGTCGCCGAAGCGTCCGATGGTCGAGGCGCCGAGTTGACCCTCGGGATCGTCGGCTACGGCTTGCAGCAGCGACTCCTCGCCGTCTTCGGTCTGCAGCCACGCGGGGTCACCGGGATGCGCGCCGAACCACAGTTCGGCCTCCGGATGAGTTGTCGGGCTGGGTCTTCCGGTGAAATCGGCAATGGCGGTCCGCGAACCCCAGGCATAGGTCCGCACCGCTCCCCGTAGCAGATGCACTCGCTTAACCTCGAACCAGTTTCAGGTAGACGGCCGTCATCTCCAACCGCACGGCGAGGATCGCCAATTGTTGTTCCGCCCGCCCGACCGGGATGGCCGGCCCCGCGTCGGGCACGTCTTCGGCACCGATCGCGGTGATGTCGTCGAACCCGGCGATGCGCGCGGACACCGCGGGCCGTTCGGTGTCCGTGGTGAGAACAAATGTCCGCAGTCGGCTGGGCAACGGCCCGTCGATCTGTTCGTCGTGGAACAGCGACCGCTCGGCGCCGCTGCGGTCGGACGCCCGGTTGGCGACGGCGGCGAGCACATCACCGAGACCCGCGGCGGCCATCACCTCCCCGGCCAGTCGCAAGATGACATCCGCACCGTGCCGGGCCAGCGCGAGCGTCGCCGCAGTGTCCCCCGCCAGCACCACGTCGGCACCCGACATCCGCTCGGCCAGCGTCTTGGCGGGGTTGGTGAACAGTTCGCGCGCCGTGCTGTTGCGCAACGCCTCGGCGTCCAGTTCGTCGGCCAACGCCGAGAGGTCCACCCGGGTACCGGGATCCACCACATGCAGCGCCGCCAGCCCGGCGGCCAGATAGCGGGTGAGCCCGAAGTCGTCGGGCACCCACAGGCGCGGCGGCAGTGCCACGGCGCGGCCCGCCGTCACGTCGCGCAGCGGTCCTTCCTGCGGGGCCACCACCAAAACCCGCGCACCGCGGTACACCGCGGTGGCCGCGGAATTCACCAGCGTCGGGTCCCCCGGATCGTCGCCGGCCACGATCACCACGTCCAGAGCGCCGATCCACGGCGGTGCCTCGGACGCGATGACGATGGGGGCGGCCACGGTTCCGCCGAGCGCGGCGGCCAGCATCGTGCCCGCGCTCTGCGCCACCCCGCGACCGGCCACCCAGACCACCGTGCGCGGCGGCAGGTCCGACCTCAGCGGTTCCAGCACGCCTTCGGCCAGTGCCGCGGCCGTCGCACGAACCTGCGCGCCGGCCATCGCCGCGGCCCGCAGCAGACCGTTGCGGTCAGCGGCGAGCAGACCGTCGCCGTCGTCGAGGTCCACCGTCGAGTCGACGGCGTTCACCTCGCCGCCTCACTCACCGTGCTGATCCGGTCGGCCACGGTCTTCACGATCGCGTCGACGTCCTCGGTGGTGCGGGCCTCCACGTTGAGTCGCAGCAGCGGCTCGGTGTTCGACGTACGCAGGTTGAACCAGCTGCCCTCCCCGAGGTCCACGGTGACGCCGTCGAGGTGGTCGATGCTCTGGATGCCGGCACCGTAGGTCTCCAGCACCGCGTCGACGCATTTGGCGGCATCACTGACGGTGAAGTTGATCTCACCGGAGGACTCGTAACGCTGGTAGTCGGCCATCAGCTCGGAAAGCGGGCGGTCCTGCTCACCGAGCGCGGCCAACACGTGCATCGCGGCGAGCATGCCGGAGTCGGCACCCCAGAAGTCACGGAAGTAGTAGTGGGCCGAATGCTCGCCGCCGAAGATCGCGCCCGTGTCGGCCATCAGGGCCTTGATGTAGGAATGCCCGACCCGCGAGCGCACAGGTGTGCCGCCGCGTTCGACGACCAGTTCCGGCACCGCCCGCGAGGTGATCAGGTTGTGGATGATGGTCGCGCCGATCTCGCGGCCGAGTTCGCGTCCCGCGACCAGTGCGGTCACGGCCGACGGCGAGACCGGACGGCCGAGTTCGTCGACGACGAAACACCGGTCGGCGTCGCCGTCGAAGGCCAGGCCGATGTCGGCCCCCGTCGCCAGCACATGGGCCTGCAGGTCCACCAGGTTCGCCGGGTCCAGCGGGTTGGCCTCATGGTTCGGGAAGGTGCCGTCCAGCTCGAAGTAGAGCGGCAGCACGGTGGCTCCGGTGATCGGGCCGAGCACCGCAGGGGTGGTGTGCCCGGCCATGCCGTTGCCCGCGTCGACCGCGATGCGCAGCGGCCGCAGCCCGCTCAGATCCACCAGCGAGCGCAGGAACTCGCCGTACTCGACGAGCACGTCACGATCGGTGATGGTGCCTGCCGCGCCATCAAATGCGGGCACCCCGGCGATCACCTCGTCGGAGATGGTTCCGAGCCCGGTGTCCTTGCCGACGGGCTTGGCCCCGGCCCGGCACAGTTTGATGCCGTTGTAGGCGGCCGGATTGTGGCTGGCGGTGAACATCGCTCCCGGGCAGTCCAGCAGACCGGAGGCGAAGTAGAGCTGATCGGTGGAGGCCAGCCCGATCCGGACGACGTCAAGCCCCTGCCCGCGCACACCCTCGGCAAACGCCGCGACCAGTGCAGGCGAGCTCGACCGCATGTCGTGTCCGATGACGACCTGGGACGCGCCCTCACCGCGAACGAGACGGGCGAAGGCCCCGCCCACCTCGGCGACGAGGTGCTCGTCGAGCTCCGAGCCGACCAAACCACGTACGTCATACGCCTTGATGACACGCTGAACAGCAGCAGCTGGCCGAGACATTAGGAACTCCTTGCAAACGGGATCGTTGGCGCCAGCCTAACCGCCGTAAGACGACCACACGGGCACTAGCTTGAGCCCACCACGCTGCCTTAACAGTTGTCTAATCGTCGAGGTCAGGCAACACCCGTAGATGACCCCGGCGTCTGCCGTTCTGTTCGGGCCGACGCACGGCCGGTGCCATCACCGCACCGCCGGTTACCCCGGGGGTGGGATCGGAAAAACCGGCCGTCACCCCACCGCGCATCGCGGCGCCGTCGTGGCCCTCGCGTACCGCGTCGGCGAGCGCCACCAGATCGTCTTCATCGGGATGCGTCGGCAGCGGCCCGGCGTGGCGTACCAACTCCCAGCCGCGCGGTGCGGTGATCCGGCTGGCATGCCCTACGCACAGGTCCCACGAATGCGGTTCGGAGACCGTGGCGAGCGGTCCGACGACGGCTGTCGAGTCGGAGTAGACGAAGGTCAGCGTCGCCACGGCATAATGCGGGCACCCGGGCCGGCAGCAGCGACGGGGAACATTCACGCACCAGAGATTATCTTGGACGGTCGCTGGACGCGTTCGGACACGCGCAGCCGCCGAGCGGCCGATCTCGAACCGTTACGATCTCCTGCGTGGCTCAGCGGAACCTTTGGCGATCGCGTCGCGGTCGCGATGTCCGCGGGCCGCTGCTTCCCCGATCCGTTCCCGGCTGGCGCAGCCGCGCCGAACGGTTCGACATGGCAGTGCTGGAGGCCTATGAGCCGATCGAGCGGCGGTGGGCTTCTCGGGTCAGTGTGCTCGACGTCGCTGTCGACGAGATACCCCGGATGTCACCGCGGGATCCCGAGACGGTGCAGTGGCCACCGGAAGTCATCGCGGATGGTCCGATCGCGTTGGCCCGGTTGATACCGGCGGGGGTAGATGTCCGGGGAAATACCACCCGGGCCCGAATTGTGTTGTTTCGCAAGCCGATCGAGCGTCGGGCGAAGAGTGCCGACGACCTCGCGGAGCTGTTGCATGAAATCCTGGTGGCTCAGGTGGCCACCTATCTGGGGGTAGAACCGTCGGTCATCGATCCGACGATCGATGACGACTGAGTGTCGCCGGCGGTAGCAGAGCAACCGCACCGGACCCTCACGCGAAGCGCCTCAGAACGCCACGAGCGCTTCGCAAAGCGGCTCAGAGTGCATTCTGAAGCGCTTCGCGCAGAGCTTCAGATAATGCCGCGCTTGAGCCGACGACGCTCACGCTCCGACAGCCCGCCCCAGATCCCGAAGCGTTCGTCATGCGCCAGCGCATAATCGAGGCACGCATCCTTGACTTCGCAGCCCTGGCAGATGCGTTTGGCCTCACGGGTAGACCCGCCCTTTTCCGGGAAGAATGCCTCAGGATCGGTCTGCGCGCACAATGCGCGTTCCTGCCATTGGTCATCTTCAGTTGCCGGATCAACATCAATTTGATCGGGAACCAAACTCAGTTGAGGACGTCCGGTCGCCCCCATCGGTGTCGGCCCGGTGTTGATGTGCGGTGCGTTGTCTACCGAGCCGAGCAGCCGGTTGTCAAACCGGACAACACGATCGAAATCGCCGCTCTCATAAGACATCTCCCCCGCCTCCTCACTCGGTCTCGTAGATCCACAGTGGAGCCCCACTATTGTGATATAGGCCATTTCATTCGAACATTTGATCGAATCTCGGTTTGCAACACCGGAATCAGTCGCTAACCGGGAAATGACACTGCTGTGATTACACACGTGTTAGCTGCCAGGGTCAAGCGGATCGGCGGGAATTCATACCATCCCGTGATATCAATTCGGCGCGTCGCAACATCGGCGTGTCCTGGTCGTGACGACGTCGTTTCCATGCGAGACCCCTGTGCGCCTAATGTCGACCGTTGTGAAGATCACCGTTTTGGTCGGCGGCGTCGGCGGCGCTCGGTTTTTGCTGGGCGTCCAGAAACTGTTGCGACTCGGCGCCTTTGCCGACGGCTCTGGCAACCAGACACAGGAGCATGAACTCACCGCGATCGTCAATGTGGGCGACGACGCGTGGATGTATGGCGTGCGGATCTGCCCCGACCTCGACACGTGTATGTACACGCTCGGAGGCGGCATCGACCCCGAGCGCGGCTGGGGGCATCGTAACGAAACCTGGCACGCCAAGGAGGAACTCGCCGCTTATGGCGTGCAGCCCGACTGGTTCGGCCTGGGCGACCGCGACCTCGCCACCCACTTGGTCCGCAGCCAGATGCTGCGGGCCGGCTACCCGTTGTCGCAGGTCACAGAGGCGTTGTGCAAGCGTTGGGCACCCGGTGCTCGACTGCTGCCCGCCAGCGACGACCGCTGCGAGACGCATGTGGTGATCACCGACCCGGGCCCCGGCGAACACGAGGGCGAGCGGCGCGCGATCCACTTCCAGGAGTGGTGGGTGCGCTACCGCGCTCAGGTGCCCTCACACAGCTTCGCGTACGTCGGCGCCGAACAAGCTACCGCCGCACCGGGTGTCGCCGAGGCCATCGCCGAGGCCGACGCGGTGTTGCTGGCACCGTCGAACCCCGTCGTGAGCATCGGATCGATCCTGCAGATCGGCGGCATCCGCGGCGCACTTCGCTCCACCGCGGCGCCGGTCATCGGCTACTCTCCCATCGTGGCGGGAAAACCGTTGCGTGGCATGGCAGATGAGTGCCTGTCGATCATCGGGGTGGAGTCCACCTCCGAAGCCGTCGGTCGCCATTTCGGGGCCCGATCGGCCACCGGCCTGCTGGACGGCTGGTTGGTGGACACCGGTGACCACGCCGACATCGAGGGCGTCGCTGTGCGCGCAGTGCCGCTGTTGATGACCGATCCTGCGACCACCGCCGAAATGGTGCGTGCCGGCCTCGATCTCGCGGGGGTTCGGCTGTGAGGACCGAGCACGGTTCTGCCGACCGGGTGGAGATCCTGCCGGTGCCGGGCCTGCCCGAGTTCCGGCCCGGGGACGACCTG
This sequence comes from Mycobacterium dioxanotrophicus, assembly GCF_002157835.1. Classification (NCBI taxonomy): domain Bacteria; kingdom Bacillati; phylum Actinomycetota; class Actinomycetes; order Mycobacteriales; family Mycobacteriaceae; genus Mycobacterium; species Mycobacterium dioxanotrophicus. Next base: position 5,370,363 of record NZ_CP020809.1, read on the forward strand.
GTGGGTGCACTCGCCACCGCGGCACCCTGGTTGCGGGACGGCGACGTGCTGGTGGTCACCAGCAAGGTCGTGTCCAAGTGCGAGGGCCGCATCGTCGACGCGCCTGCCGATCCCGATGAGCGGGATACCCTGCGGCGCAAGTTGATCGACAGCGAGGCGGTGCGGGTGCTGGCCCGCAAGGGCCGGACCTTGATCACCGAGAACGCCATCGGGCTGGTCCAGGCCGCCGCCGGGGTCGACGGTTCCAACGTCGGGTCCACCGAGCTGGCCCTGCTGCCCGTCGACCCGGACGGTAGCGCCGCGGCACTGCGCGACGGCCTACGTGACCGACTCGGCGTCACCGTGGCAGTGGTGATCACCGACACCATGGGCCGCGCCTGGCGCAACGGCCAGACCGATTTCGCCATCGGCGCATCGGGATTGACGGTGCTGCACGGTTACGCCGGGGCGATGGACCGGCACGGCAACGAACTCGTCGTCACCGAGGTGGCGGTGGCCGACGAAATCGCGGCCGCCGCCGATCTGGTGAAGGGCAAGCTGACCGCGATCCCGGTGGCCGTGGTTCGTGGGCTGGGACTGCCCGATGACGGATCCACCGCGCGCACCCTGCTGCGCTCCGGCGAGGACGATCTGTTCTGGCTGGGCACTGCCGAGTCGATCGACTTGGGACGCAAGCAGGCTCAACTGCTGCGCCGATCGGTGCGCCGGTTCTCGACCGAACCCGTGCCCGCCGAACTCATCGAAGCCGCAGTCGGCGAGGCGCTGACCGCGCCGGCCCCACACCACACCCGCCCGGTCCGGTTCGTCTGGGTCCGCGACCGGGACACGCGCGCGCGGCTGCTCGATCGGATGAAAGACCAGTGGCGTGCTGACCTCACCGGCGACGGCAGGTCCGCCGAATCCGTCGAACGCCGCGTCGCCCGCGGCGACATCCTCTACGCCGCACCGGAACTGGTGATCCCCTTCATGGTGCCCGACGGTGCGCACAGCTACCCCGACGCCGCTCGCACCGCGGCAGAGCACACCATGTTCACCGTGGCCGTAGGCGCCGCCGTACAGGCTCTGCTGGTCGCGCTGGCCGTGCGCGACGTGGGTAGCTGCTGGATCGGTTCGACGATCTTCGCCGCCGATCTGGTGCGTACCGAGCTGGACCTGCCGTCCGACTGGGAGCCGTTGGGCGCCATCGCGATCGGCTATCCCGAGGAGCCGCAGCCGCCCCGTGACCCGGTGGCGACCACCGACCTGCTGATATTGCGATGAGCGCTTGCGCGAAGAAAGATGGCTTGAGTTGAGTCTGCATACTTCCGTCGTCGGGATTCTCACAGCTTGGCAGACAACCGATCCCGCGCAGGACACGTTGCGGCACGCGGTGCTGGCGTTTCTGGCGGCCCGGCCCGACGCCTGCCAACGGGCTTGTGTCCCAGGCCATATCACCGCGTCGGCCCTGGTGCTCGACCACACCGGCACCCACACCCTGCTCACCCTGCATCCGCGCTTCGGCCGGTGGCTGCAACTCGGCGGGCACTGCGAGGACACCGATCCCGACATCCGCTCGGCCGCACTGCGCGAGGCCACCGAGGAATCGGGTATCGCCGGGCTCACCATCGACCCGGAACTTGCTGCGCTGCATGTCCATCCGGTGACCTGCTCGCTGGGAGTCCCGACACGGCACCTCGATCTGCAATTCGTGGTGCGGGCCCCGGCCGACGCCGAGATCATCCGCAGCGACGAGTCGCTGGATCTGCAGTGGTGGCCGCTGGACGGGTTACCGGCAGGCACCGACTTCGGCTTGCGCCAACTCGCCGAAACTACGGTTTCTGTTGCGGTTTCCGCCGATTCGCGCCAAGAAGCGTAGTCTCGGCGAGGCCTGACGCCTCAGACGTCGGTGGAGAAGCGCAGGCCGCCGTCGGGAATCGACACCCCGGGCCAGACCCGGGCCCCGCGCAGCAGTTCGCAACGGGCACCGATGTCGGCCCCGTCGCCGATGACGCCGTCGCGGATCAGGGCCCGCGGCCCGATGCGGGCGCCGAAGCCGATGATCGAGCGTTCGATCACCGCACCGGCCTCGACCCGCACGCCGTCGAAGATCACTGCGCCGTCGAGGCGCGCGCCGGCACCGATCTCGGCCCCGCGGCCCACCACCGTGCCGCCGATCAGCAGCGCGCCCGGCGCCACCCCGGCACCGTCGTGCACGAGTGACTCGCCGCGCTGGCCGTGCAGCGCCGGCGACGGGGCGATGCCCCGAACCAGGTCCGCCGAGCCGCGGACGAAGTCCTCGGGCGTACCCATGTCCCGCCAGTAGGAGGCGTCGACGTATCCGCACACGCGGTGCCCGTCGGCAAGCAGACCGGGGAACACCTCCCGCTCCACCGACAGGGCCCGGCCCTTGGGGATGCGGTCGATCACGTCGCGCTTGAACACGTAGCAGCCGGCGTTGATCTGATCGGTCGGCGGATCCTGCGTCTTCTCCAGGAACGCGGTCACGACGCCGTCGGGGTCGGTCGGCACACAACCGAAGGCACGCGGATCCCCGACGCGGACCAGATGCAACGTCACGTCGGCCTGATGATTGTCGTGCGAATCCAGCAGCGCACCGAGGTCGGCTCCCGACAGCACGTCGCCGTTGAACACCAGCGCGGTGTCGTGGCGCAGATGCCCGGCGACGTTGGCGATGGCACCTCCGGTGCCCAGCGCGTCGGTTTCGGTGACGTAGTCGATCTGCAGGCCCAGCTTGGATCCGTCGCCGAACTCGGACTCGAACACCTCGGCCTTGTATGAGGTCCCCATCACGACGTGGGTGACGCCCGCCGCGGCGATGCGCGACAGCAGGTGCGTCAGAAACGGCAACCCCGCGGTCGGCAGCATGGGTTTGGGCGCCGAGAGCGTCAACGGACGCAGCCGGGTGCCTTGCCCGCCGACCAGGATGACGGCATCGACCTCCGCAGGATTGGTCACCTCAACGCCGCCCTTTCGCCTGTTTACGCCGAGAACTGCCGACCACGAGGCCCGCACGCACCGCGAGCGCGCCCCGGATCGTCCACCGTAACGGAGCCTGCCAGGACGCTGGGTATCGATCGGCCAGAAAAGTGTAGGTACTGCGGTGATGGGCGGCCAAATTGCGGGCGGGGTCACGCCCGGTCGAGTGGCCCTTGTAGTGCAACACCTCGGCGGCCGGGACGTAGATGTTCTGCCAACCCGTCCGCCCGAGCCGATCTCCCAGGTCGACGTCCTCCATATACATGAAGTAGCGCTCGTCGAAGCCGTTGATCTGATCGAACGCGGCATGGCGCAGCAACAGGCACGATCCCGACAACCACCCGACGGGGCGTTCGCTGGGCTGCTCGTGATCCTGCCGGTAGGTCGCGGTCCACGGGTTGGATTTCCAGAACGGCCCGACGACGGCGTGCATGCCACCGCGGACCAGGCTGGGCTGCTGGCGCGCCGACGGATACACCGAGCCGTCGGGATCGCGGATCAGCGGCCCCAGCGCGCCGGCCTTTGGCCAGCGTGCCGCGGCCTCCAGCAGCACGTCGATCGAGCCGGGACCCCACTGCACATCCGGGTTGGCCACCACGAAGAACTCGGGATCGAAGTCGTCGTTGTGGTAGGCCGCCACGCCGCGGTTCACCGCGCTGCCGTAGCCGAGATTGGCGCCGATACGCAGCAGCCGCACGTTCGGGTACCGCTGTTCGGCCTCTTCGGGGGCGCCGTCGACGGAGCCGTTGTCGGCCATCACCACGGTCACAGGGCGGTCGGTGGCCAGCGAGAGCGACGCCAAGAACCGCTCCAGGTGCGGCCCCGGCGAGTACGTCACCGTCACCACGACAAGTGGGCGCAGGGCTTCCTGTGTCACGGCGTAGAGGGTAGCGGTCCGGCGGCACTGTTCCTGCCAGCGTCTGCGACCGCCGCGATCAGCGCATCGCGCCAGTCCCGCAGACCGGTCAGCCCGGCGGCCACCGAACGCTGCTGGGAGAGCACTGTGTAGTTGGGCCGGGTCGCCGGGCGTGGATGCCGGTCACTGCCCACCGGGCGCACCCGCCCGGGATCGGCGCCCACCGCGGTGAACGTGGCCTGCGCGAGTTCGAAACGGCTGGCCACTCCGGAGTTGACGGCATGCAACACGGGCCCGCCGACCCCGCCGCCGGCAACCTCGAGCAACGCCGTCGCCAGGTCGTCCACATATGTCGGCGAGCCGATCTGATCGTCCACGACGTCGATCGCCTTGTCCCCCGCGGCCAGCCGCCGCATGGTGGCGACGAAGTCGGTGCCGTCGCCACCCTTGTACACCCAGGCCGTGCGGACCACGTGCGCATCCGGTTTGGCCGCGAGCACAGCCTGCTCACCTGCCAGTTTGGTGCGACCGTAGGCGTTGATCGGCTTGGTTTCGTCGTCGATCTCGTAGGGGCGCCGATCCCCGTCGAACACACCGTTGAACACGTAGTCGGTCGAGACGTGGACCAGGTCGGCACCGGTCTGCGCGCAGACCTTGGCGATGTTGCCCGCGCCGACCCCATTGACCTCGTAGGCCCGGGCCTCGTCGGCTTCGGCAGCATCGACCTGGGTGTATGCCGCGCAGTTGATCACCACGTCGCCGCTCGCGACGTGCCGACGCACCGATTCAAGATCGGTGATGTCACATTCCGACGACGTCAAGGCCAGCACCTGACGCCCGGCGCGACGGGCCTGATCAGTCAAAACACGGCCAAGCATGCCACCGGCCCCGGTGACGACAATGCGCTGCGACATACGCCGAGTCTGGCACGCCGGTCGGCGTTACCCGGCTCACGCGTACCCCGCAAGTAGCCTGGGCAGGTGCCTAACCGCCTCATCCGCGCGCTCGCTGTGACCACAGCGTCCGCCGTGGTCCTCGGGACGGGAGTGGCCTGGAGCCAGATCCGTTCGTTCGAATCGGGCATCAACCACATCAGTTCCGCCGCGCTCGGCGGGGGTGGCGACGACGGTGCCATCGACATCCTGCTGGTCGGGATGGACAGTCGCACCGATGCGCACGGCAACCCGTTGTCCGAGCAGGAACTGGAGACGTTGCGTGCGGGCGACGACGTGTCGACCAATACCGACACGATCATCCTGGTGCGCATCCCGAACAACGGGAAGTCCGCCACCGCGATCTCCATCCCGCGCGACTCTTACGTCGAGGCGCCGGGCTGGGGAAAGATGAAGATCAACGGTGTGTTCGGCGACGTCAAGCTCGACAAGATGAAACAGCTCGTCGAGGTCCAGGGCGAGGATCCCGCCGTCGCCGAGCCGCAGGCCGTCGAGGCCGGACGTGAAGAGCTGATCAAGACGGTCGCCAATCTGACCGGGGTCACTGTCGATCACTACGCCGAAATCGGGCTGCTGGGCTTCGCATTGATCACCGATGCGCTCGGCGGCGTGAACGTATGCCTGAAAAATGCCGTCGATGAACCACTTTCGGGTGCGGATTTCCCGGCCGGCTGGCAGAAGCTCAACGGCCCGCAGGCGTTGAGCTTCGTGCGGCAGCGCCACGACCTTCCGCGCGGCGACCTGGACCGCGTCACGCGACAGCAGGCCGTGATGGCTGCGCTGGCTCACGACGTGATCTCGGGCAAGACTCTGTCCAGCCCGTCCACGCTGGGCAAGCTGCGCGAAGCCGTGCAGCGCTCGGTGGTGATGTCCAGCGGGTGGGACGTCATGGATTTCATCGATCAGCTGCAGAAGCTGGCGGCGGGCAATGTGGCGTTCGCGACCATCCCCGTGCTGCAGGAGGACGGCTGGAGCGACGACGGTATGCAGAGTGTGGTTCGGGTCGACCCGACCCAGGTGCACGAGTGGGTGTCCAGCCTGCTGCAGGACCAGAGTGAGGGCAAGACCGAACAGGTCGCGTATTCACCGGACAAGACCACCGTGCAGGTGGTCAACGCGAGCGACATCAACGGACTGGCCGCCGCGGTGTCACATGTGCTGACCACCAAGGGCTTCACTCCCGGCGATACCGGCAATCACCAGGGCGGCACGGTTTCCGGCAGCCAGGTGCAGGTAGCCAAGACCGACGACCTTGGCGCCCAAGCGGTTTCGAAGGATCTCGGCGGACTCCCGGTCACCGAGGACGCCTCGGTCCCGCCGGGAACGGTGCGCGTGGTGCTGACCGCGGACTACACCGGCCCCGGCTCGGGTCTCGACGGTCGCGATGCCACCCTGGACGCCGAATCGGCCACCACCGGTGCGGCTTCCACCAGCACCGACACCGGTGAAGCACCGCCACCGCCCTCGCCCATCCTCACCGCGGGTTCGGATGATCCGGCGTGCGTGAATTGAGCACGCTGAGCGCGGCCGTCCTCGATCCCCTGTTGGCATCCGATCCGGCGGGGCCGCGGATCACGTATTACGACGATGCCACCGGTGAGCGCATCGAGTTGTCCGCGGTGACGTTGGCCAACTGGGCGGCCAAGACCGCCAACCTGTTACGCGATGAGCTGGGTGCAGGCCCGGGGACGCGAGTCTCGGTCCTGTTGCCCGCGCACTGGCAGACCGCCGCGGTGCTGTTCGGCGCGTGGTGGATCGGCAGTGAAGTGGTATTTAACGGTAGTTCCGACCAGCCCGCCGACGTCGCCCTGTGCACGCGGGACCGACTCGACGAGGCCGACGACGCCGTGAGCGGCGGTGAGGTGGCGGTGCTGTCGCTGGATCCGTTCGGCAAGCCCGCCGCGGATCTGCCGATCGGCGTGACCGATTACGCGACCGCGGTGCGGGTGCACGGCGACCAGATCGTTCCGGAACGTCAGCCCGGCCCGGCGCTGGCCGGCCGGTCCGTCACCGAGGTTCTCGACGCCGCCCGAAACGCCGCAGCTGTACAGGGTTTCACCGCGCGGGACAGGGTGCTCTCCACCGCGACCTGGGACACCGCCGACGACCTCGTGAACCACCTGCTGTCGGTGTTCGTCGCGGGCGCGTCGCTGGTGCAGGTCGCGAATCCAGATCCGGCGGCGCTGGAGCGTCGCCGTGCGATGGAGAAGGTCACTCGGGGCTGACGGGTATCGCGCGTCGCGCCAGCAGGGCCCGCTCCGCCCGAGTGTTTGATTTTCCCGCGTTACGGTAACTATTCACTCAGCACCATGCGCCTTCAACGTGACCATGAAGGGAGTGACGGTGGATATGCGTGCCCTGACCGTTGCACCGAAACAGTCTGGTTCACTTGAGGTTTCCGAGGTGCCCGACCCGGAACCCGCAGCCGACGAGCTGCTGGTCGACGCCCTGGCCCTTGGTGTGTGCGGCACCGACAGGGAGATCGCGCGCGGCGAATACGGCTGGGCCCCGCCGCAGCGGGACCGGCTCATCCTGGGACACGAATCCTTGGGCCGGGTGGTGCGTGCCCCGCGCGACAGTGATTTCGAATCCGGTGATCTCGTGGTCGGCGTCGTTCGACGCCCCGACCCGGTGCCATGCGGCGCATGTGCCCACGGGGAGTTCGACATGTGTCGCAATGGCCGCTATACCGAGCGCGGCATCAAGGAGATCGACGGCTACGGCAGTCAGCGATGGTGTGTGGAAACCGATTTCGCCGTGCGCCTGGACCCGCGACTCGAGCACGTCGGCATGCTGATGGAGCCCACCACGGTGGTCTGCAAGGCCTGGGAACAGGCGCAGCGGGTGGGCGAACGCGCCTGGTTCGAACCCGAGCGGGTGTTGGTCACCGGGGCCGGCCCGATCGGTCTGCTCGCCGCACTGCTGGCCGTGCAGAAGGGCTTGGATACCCATGTCCTGGACCGCGTCGTCGACGGCCCCAAACCGGGCATCGTCAAGGCCCTCGGCGCCACGTATCACCATGACGACGTCTGCGAGGTCGCCGGCAAGTTGCAACCCGATGTGGTGATCGAGGCCACCGGCGCGGGACCGGTGGTGTTCGGGGCCATCGAAAACACCGGCGCATACGGCATCGTCTGCCTGACCGGCGTGTCACCGTCCGGACGGACGCTACGCATCGACGCGGGCGACGTGAACCGCGAGATCGTGTTGGAGAACGACGCCGTCGTCGGCTCGGTGAACGCCAACCTGCGCCACTATCACCAGGCCGCCGCCGCACTGGCCAAGGCCGACGTCGACTGGCTCGCCGGCCTCATCACCCGGCGCGTACCGCTGGACCGCGCCACAGAGGCATTCACCGCACACCCCACGGATGTCAAGGTCGTCATCGAACTGGATTCCGGAAACTGACGATGGCCCGGATCGAGGACTACGCCCTGCTGGGCGATCTGCAGACCGCCGCCCTCGTGAGTCGATACGGCTCGGTCGACTGGCTGTGCCTGCCCCGCTTCGATTCACCGGCGTGCTTCGCGGCACTGCTGGCGGATGGCGGCAAGGACGGTGATTCGGGCGACAAGCACGCCGGGAGTTGGGAATTGGCGCCGGCTGCGGGCCGGGCCGCTACCTCCCGGCAGTACCTCGACGATTCCCTGGTGCTCGAGAGTGTGTGGGAGACCGACGACGGCACAGTGCGGATCATCGACTTCATGCCGCCGCGTGGGATCGCCGCCGACGTGGTGCGGATCGTGGAAGGTGTCCGCGGGCGCGTACCGATGCGGATGAACCTGCGGTTGCGATTCGACTATGGACACATCGTGCCCTGGGTACGCCGCCGCGGCGAGGATCTCACCGCGGTCGCCGGACCCGACGCGGTGTGGCTGCGCACCCCGATAGCCACCCGCGGAGAGGATTTGTCGACGGTCGCGGAGTTCGACGTGTCTGCGGGACAACGGATTCCCTTTGTTCTCACCTACCAGTTGTCGCACCTGCCCCGGCCCGAGCCGGTCGACGCCGAGGACGCACTGGACAAGACCGAGCAGTACTGGACGCAGTGGGTGCAGCGGTGCACCTACAACGGCCGCTGGAAGTCCGAGGTGAAGCGTTCGCTGCTACTGCTCAAAGCGTTGACATATGCGCCCACCGGAGGGATCCTCGCGGCGGCCACCACGTCGCTGCCCGAACAGCTTGGCGGACCACGCAACTGGGACTACCGCTACTGCTGGCTGCGCGATGCGACGTTCACGCTGCAGGCGCTGCTGGGCACCGGCTTTGTCGAGGAGGCGCAGGCGTGGCGCGAGTGGCTCGTGCGGGCGGTGGCCGGCGACCCTGCCGAACTGCAGATCATGTACGGCCTGGACGGCAGGCGCCGACTGTCCGAATACGAGCTGGATTGGCTTGGCGGCTACGAGAATTCGCAGCCGGTGCGGGTGGGCAACGCGGCCGCTGAGCAGTTCCAGCTCGACGTGTGGGGCGAGATCCTCGACGGCCTGCATCTCGCGCGGGAAGCCGGCATGAAGGTGGACGAGACAGCTTGGGACGTGCAGTGCGCGCTGCTGGACTATCTGGAAGGACATTGGCGCGACGCCGACAGCTCCCTGTGGGAGATGCGCGGCCCGCGACGGCAGTTCGTCCATTCGAAGGTGATGGCCTGGGCCGGCGTGGACCGCGCGGTGCGCACGGTCGTCAACCACCATCTCGACGGGCCCGTCGACCGCTGGCGCGCGTTGCGTGATGAGATCCACCGCGACGTGTGCGCCAACGGCTATGACGCTGAACGCAATACGTTCACACAGTCCTACGGCGAGCCGGATCTGGACGCGGCACTGCTGCTGATCGGCCGGGTCGGCTTTCTACCATGGGACGACCCGCGGGTGATCGGCACGGTGGAGGCTGTGCGTGACGAGTTGTGTCACGACGGTTTCGTGCTGCGTTACCGCCCGGGCAAGAGCGACGACGGCCTGCCCGGTCGCGAGGGGGTGTTCCTGGCGTGCAGCTTCTGGCTCGCCGACGCATTGGCAGGTATCGGGCGCACCGACGAGGCCACTGAACTGTTCGAGCGGCTGCTGACGTTGCGCAACGATGTCGGGCTGCTCAGCGAGGAATACGACACTGTTGCCCAGCGTCAGATCGGCAACACGCCACAGGCTTTCAGTCTGGTCGGGCTCATCAACACCGCTCGCCATCTCAGTGGGCATCGCACCATCACCTCGGCCCGCCGCCACGAACAGCACCTCGGCTCGCACTGATCGCCTTTCCCGCCGAGCAGACAGGGGGGTACCGGAACCGCGGCGTGTCGCGGACCTCCGTGTCTGCTCGCGCAGAGAAGGTGGCGCGCAGATTACTTGAGCAGGGCGCGGCTCATGACCACGCGTTGGACCTGGTTGGTGCCTTCGTAGATCTGGGTGATCTTGGCATCGCGCATCATTCGCTCGACCGGGAAATCCACCGTGTAGCCCGCGCCGCCGAACAGCTGCACCGCATCGGTGGTCACCTCCATGGCAACGTCTGAGGCGAAACATTTCGACGCCGCCGAGATGAACCCGAGATTGGTCTCACCGCGCTCGGCGCGCGCGGCAGCGTGATACACCATCAACCGGGCGGCCTCCAGCTTCATCGCCATATCGGCCAACATGAATTGCACGGCCTGGAAATCGCTGATCGACTGTCCGAACTGCTTGCGGTCCTTCGTATATGCGATCGCCGCATCCAAGGCCCCCTGCGCGACGCCCACCGCTTGGGCGCCGATGGTCGGGCGGGTGTGGTCCAGGGTGGCCAACGCCGTCTTGAACCCCGTGCCCGGATCTCCGATGATGCGGTCTCCCGGGATTCGGCAGTTCTCGAAATACAACTCGGTCGTCGGGGATCCCTTGATGCCCAGTTTGCGTTCCTTGGGACCCACGCTGAAGCCCTCGTCGTCCTTGTGCACGATGAACGCCGAAATGCCGTTGGCGCCCTTGTCCGGATCGGTCACCGCCATCACCGTGTACCAGGTGGACTTGCCGCCGTTGGTGATCCAGCACTTGGTTCCGTTGAGAATCCAGTCATCGCCATCGGCCTTGGCGCGGGTGCGCATCGACGCCGCATCCGAGCCGGCCTCCCGCTCGGACAAGGCATACGACGCCATTGCCGTCCCGTCGGCCAGCGACGGCAGCACCTGCTTCTTGAGGTCCTCGCTGCCGCGCAGGATCAACCCCATGGTGCCTAGCTTGTTGACCGCCGGGATCAGCGACGCCGAGCAGTCCACCCGGGCGACTTCCTCGATGACGATGCACGCCGCAACCGAATCGGCGCCCTGCCCGCCGTACTCCTCGGGCACATGCACCGCGTTGAACCCCGAGGCGTTCAGCGCCTGCAGAGCTTCCTCCGGGAAGCGCGCGTTCTCGTCGACGTCGGCGGCGTGCGGGGCAATTTCCTTCTCCGCCAGCGCCCTGATCGCCGCGCGAAGCTCCTGATGCTCCTCCGGCAGCTGAAACAGATCAAAAGACGGGTTACCGCCCCATGCAGCCATGATCTTCTCCTTCATGTTCAGCTCGTGGCTCGCTTGATTCCATCGTTGCCCGGGCTGCACATCGAGTACATCGCCCTGCTACTTTTGGTACTCAGTACCATATCATCGGAACTCAGTACCCGAAAGAGGTGCGCGCATGGCCGGCCAGCCCAACACCCGAGAGCGCCTGGTGAGCGCGGCATTCGAACTGTTCGAAGAACGCGGGTACGAAGCCGCCAGCGTCGATGAGATCGCGGCCCGGGCACGGGTGGGACGCACCACCGCATTTCGTCAGTTCGGATCGAAAGAGGCGTTGATCTTTCCTGATCACGAGGCGTTGCTGCGCCGCGCCGACGAGAGATTGTCGACGGTGCCGGCCGAAGCACTCCCGGCCGAAGTCATCGCGGTGGCAACCTCGGTATTCGAGCACTATCTCGCCGAGGGCGATCGGGCCCGGACGCGGTATCGGCTCACCCGCTCGGTACCTGCCCTGCGCGACTTCGAAACGGCGGTGGTGTCGCGGTATGCGCGGTTGTTCACCAAGCACCTGAGGGCGGCGCAAACCGGGGACTGGACGGCGGACCTGCGCGCCGAACTATTCGCCAACGCCGTGGTGGCTGCACACAACCACGTTCTGCGCCGATGGCTGCGCGGGGACGTGCCCAATCCGCGGTCCGACCTGGCCGAGGCGCTGGCCGCGACATGGCCGATCTATCGGGGCGGCGGCGGCCGCACGGCGGTTGTGGTGATGTCGACCGATGAACCGATCGAGTCTCTGACACCCCGCATTCGCGGGCTGATCAGTGATTGACGACCGGCGCGGGGGCTGACCCCCGCGCCTTGGTCAGCTGTCGCCGAGCAGGCGCTCGCGCAGTGCAGCGTCTTTGGCCAGCACCATGGCCTCCAGATCGGCCTGGAATGCCGACATGCGCGCCCGCAGTGCGGTGTCCGCGGCACCGAGGATGCGCACGGCCAGCAGCCCCGCGTTGCGGGCGCCGCCGATCGAGACCGTGGCGACCGGCACACCGGCGGGCATCTGGACGATGGACAGCAACGAATCCATGCCGTCGAGCCTGGCCAGCGGCACCGGAACACCGATCACGGGCAGCGGTGTGGCCGAGGCCACCATGCCGGGCAGATGAGCTGCCCCGCCGGCCCCGGCGATGATCACCTCGATGCCGCGGTCGGCCGCACCTTTGGCGTAGTCGAGCATCCGCCCCGGCGTGCGATGTGCCGAGACGACCCCGACCTCGAACGGGACCTCGAACTCGGCCAGCGCGGTGGCCGCGTCGGACATCACCGACCAGTCGCTGTCGCTGCCCATGATGAGCCCGACGCGGGGCTGATTCGCCTCACTCGGCATGTGAATCCCATCCATCGGTCCACTCCGCGTGCGACAGCCAATGCGCTGCGCGGACCGCCCGCTCCCGCAGGTCGGTCACGTCGGAACCGAGCATGTTGACGTGCCCGATCTTGCGGCCGGGCCGCTCCCCCTTGCCGTACAGGTGCACCTTGGCCTCGGGCATCCGGGCGAACAGGTGATGCATGCGCTCATCCATCGACATGGCCGGTGTCTCCGGGGCGCCGAGCACGTTGGCCATCACCGTCACGGGTGCGATGGCCGAGGTGTCGCCGAGGGGGTAGTCCAGTACCGCACGCAGATGCTGCTCGAACTGGCTGGTGACGGCGCCGTCCATGGTCCAGTGCCCGGAGTTGTGCGGTCGCATCGCGAGCTCGTTGACCAGCAGCTTGCCGTCGACCGTCTCGAACAACTCGACGGCAAGCACACCGACGACACCGAGTTCGTTGGCCAGTCGCAGGCCGAGTTCCTGCGCCTCGGCGCCCAGCTCGTCGGACAAGCCGGGTGCCGGGGCGTAGGCCTCGACACAGATGCCGTTGCGCTGCACGGTCTCCACGACCGGCCACGCAGCACCTTGCCCGAACGGCGAACGCGCGACCAGCGCCGCGAGCTCCCGGCGCATCTCCACCCGTTCCTCGGCAAGCACGGGCACCCCGTCGGCCAGATAGCCCGCCACGATCTCGCGGGCCTTCTCCATGTCGTCGGCCATCGACACGCCCTTGCCGTCGTAGCCGCCGCGGATGGTCTTGATCACCACAGGACCGTCGATCCGGCGCACGAACGCCTCGACGTCCTCGACCGAGGTGATCTCGGTGTACCGCGGCACCGGGGCACCGAGGGCCTCGAGGCGGCGACGCATCAACAACTTGTCCTGTGCGTGGACCAGCGCCTGCGGCGGGGGCGCCACGGTGACACCCTCGGCAACCAGCTTTTCCAGGTGCTCGGTGGGCACATGCTCGTGGTCGAAAGTCAGCACCGAGGCGCCCTTGGCGGCCTGGCGCAGCGCATCGAGGTCGGTGTGCGACCCGAGGACGACGTCGGGTGTGACCTGGGCGGCGGGTTCGTCGGTCCCGTGGGCCAGGACCCGCAGGGTCTGGCCCAGCGCGATGGCCGCCTGGTGTGTCATCCGGGCGAGCTGACCACCGCCGATCATCACGACGACCGGGCTGTTAGGTGTATTCGGCACGGTGTACATCGTGTCATGTGGCATTCACGTGTTCGTCACGGCCACCGCATTGACCTGCTGTTAAGGCTTGGCGGCAGGCAACGATGCGGCAAGTGACAGGTTGTTTACGTACACTGCGTAGTTGTGTCCTTTGCCGATGCGACGATCGCACGACTACCGCGATTCGTCCGTCCGTTCGCCGAACGTCATCACGAACTGATCAAGTTCGCGATCGTCGGGGCGACGACGTTCGTCATCGACTCGGCGATTTTCTACACCCTCAAGCTCACGGTGTTGGAGCCCAAACCGGTCACTGCGAAGATCATCGCGGGCATCGTCGCGGTGATCGCGTCCTACATTCTCAACCGCGAATGGAGCTTCCAGAACCGCGGCGGCCGGGAACGCCACCACGAAGCGCTGCTGTTCTTCGCGTTCAGTGGTGTTGGCGTCCTGTTGTCGATGCTCCCGCTGTATTTCTCCAGTTACGTGCTGGGGTTGCGGGTGCCGGAAGTCTCCTTGACGGTCGAGAACATCGCCGACTTCATCTCGGCCTACATCCTGGGCAACCTGCTGCAGATGGCCTTCCGTTTCTGGGCGTTCCGTCGCTGGGTGTTCCCCGACGAGTTCGTCGACAACCCCGAACTGGCGCTGGAGTCCACCTTCACCGGTGGTGGTATCGCCGAAGCGTTCGAAGATCACGCGGAGCATCAGCGACAGACGAGCACTGTCACTCCGTTACGTCGGCCCGGCCGGCGCAACCGTCAGCTCGGGGACTCCTCGGAGCCCAGGGTGTCGAAAACTTCGTGATACAGCAGTGAGTGCACCCGCTCCACGCGGGGAATGTCGTGGAACTCCAGCGGATCCTGTGACGCCGATTCGATGATCAGCGTTCCGGTGCGCAGCAGCCGATCGCTCAGGCCGTGCCGGAATTCGACACTGTTGATCCGTGCCAGCGGAATGTCGATGCCTGCGCGGGTCAGTACGCCGTGGCGATACATCACCCGTCGATCGGTGATGACGAAGTGGGTGGTCCACCAGTTCAGAAACGGCCAGACCGTCAGCCAGCCGACGACGATCAACCAGATCGCGCCGATCACGATGAACAACACATTCTTGGCGGTCGACTGCCAGTCGGTGGTGTTGACCACCGCGGCCGCGAACGCAGCGACCGCGCTGGCGAGCACCAGCACCACCACCGCGCCGATCAGGCGCTTCCAGTGCGGGTGTCGGTGCAGGACCACCTGCTCGTCGTTGGCCAGCACGTTGTGCGGGTAACCCACGGCAGCACCCTACGGTTCGTCGGGACGGAGATGGGTGATGTCACCGGCGGACACCGTCACCTGCTCGCTGCCCGTGTCGATGACCAGCCGGCCCAGCTCGTCGATCGCCTCGGCGACGCCGACCACGGTCTGATCGCCGGGCATGATGGCACGGACCCGGGTGCCGACGGTCACGCTGCGACTCAGATAGTCGCCGGCCAAGGTGGAATCGCCGCGGCGCCACGCATCGATGCGTGCAGCCAGGTGCCGAAGCAGCACCTGTGCCAACGGGTTGCGATCCACCGTGGCGGCACCGAGTTGCGTCAGCGACGTGGCCCGTGGGTCGGGGGCCTCTTCGGCGGTCATGGTCGCGTTCAGGCCGAGTCCGACCACGATGACCTGGGACGGCGACGCCACCTCGGACAGGATGCCTGCCAGTTTGCCGCCGTCGGGACCGACCAGCACATCGTTGGGCCATTTGAGGCCGACGCGCACGCCGGTGACCTCGGCGACCGCGTCGACGACGGCGACGCCGGTCGCCAGCGGCAGCCAGCCCCACGTTTCGACGGGGAACCCGGAGGCGTCCACGCCGACCGACACCGACAGTTGTGAGCGCGCCGGCGCCGACCAGTGTCTGCCGTGCCTGCCGCGGCCTTCGCTCTGATATTCGGCGAACAACACGCTGCCTGCGATGTCCTCACCGGCAGCAGCCCTGGCCAGCAGGTCGGCGTTGGTGGATCCGGTTTCCTCGACGACGTCGACGCGCCGCCACGGCAGGCCGGCCAGCCCGTCGCGCAGCACCGTCACGTCCAGTGGTGGCCTGGTGTTCATCGCGGTCAGCTTACGGCCAAGCCGACGTCAACCGGCGGTAGTACTCGCCTTCGCCGCCATGTTCTCGGCGACTTCCTGCTGCCAGAGGTCGTTGGCGTGGGTGGTGTCGACCTCCTGCTCGAAGCGCGCTGTCATGTCCGGCTGGACGTCGGCGAGGTCGACGTAAAACTGCTCGTACCAACGGCGATGCTGATAGACCGGGCCGTCCTCCTCGGTGAGCAGTGGATTCTCGATGCGGGTCTTGTTCTTCCAGATCTCGACGTCCTCCATGAAGCCGTCGCCGAAGGTGCGGCTCATCGTGGCCGCGAGCTTCTCGGCCTTCTCCGGTGGCAGTCCGGGATTGCGCTGGACCGCGACGCCCCACTGCAGCACGAACGAGTCGTGGGTGACCGGGTAGTGGCAGTTGATGAGGGCGATCTCGACCGTGAATTGCGGTGCGAGATCGTTGTGCAGCCAGTTGATCATGTAAGCGGGCCCGAAATACGTTGCCTCGGAACGCAAGTAGGTGCCGTCCCAGAGTTCTCGGGTGGCGTAGTCGGGACGTGGCTTCGATTCCATGAACTGACTGGCGGTGTGGCCTTCGATGACGTTCTTGAAGAACGTCGGGTAGGCGTGGTGGATGTAGAAGAAGTGCGCCATGTCGACGTTGTTGTCCACGATCTCGCGGCAGTTCGATCCCTCGATGAGGATCGAATTCCATTGCCACGGCGACCAGATGCCCTCGTGGTAGCCATCGATGGTCGGTGGAAGCAGCTCCGTCGGCGGGGTCGACCCCTCGGGGTCGTGCCACACCAGCAACTGACCGTTGACCTCGTGGACCGGCCAGCTGCGCGTACGTGCCAGGCGCGGCGTGCGTTTGGCATAGGGCACCAGCTTGCACTTGCCGTCGCCACCCCACCGCCAGTCGTGGAACGGGCAGGCCAGGTTGTCGTCCTTGACCGTTCCCATCGACAGGTCACCGCCCATGTGCCGGCAGTACGAATCGAGTACGTGCAGTGCACCGGCCGAGTCGGCGTACACCACGAGCTTGGTGCCGAATGCCTCGATACCGTGCGGCTGCCCGTCGCGGAAATTCTCGGCCAGGCCCAGGCAGTGCCAACCTCGGGCGTACCGGGTCATCGGTGTGCCTGCATCGATTTCACGGATGTCACTCATGGCAGATTCCTCGGTTCTTCGCGCAAGCGCTCATCGCATCTCCCACATTCCTGCCTAGCATGTCTTTGACCGCCAGGTGGCTGAACAGCATGCTGGTGCCGATCGGATTTCCGCCGCCCGGGTAGGCGGTGCCGCTGGGAGCGGCCATCGTGTTGCCCGCCGCGTACAGACCGTCGATCACAGCGCCCGTGGTGTCGAGCACCCGCGCGGCGGTGTCGGTGCGCAACCCGCCTTTGGTGCCCAGATCGGACACTCCGAACGCGGCGGCGTGAAACGGTCCTCGGTCGATGGCCACCAGTGGCGAAGCACCTCCGGAGAAGGCCCGGTCATACGGTTCGTCGCCGCGGCCGAAGTCCTCGTCGACGCCACTGGCGACGAACGTGTTGAACCGCTCGACGGTGGCGGTGAGCGCCTCGCCCGGCACGCCGATCTTCTCGGCGAGCTCGGCGAGCGTGTCCGCGGTGTGCCACAGCCCGGCCTCGACGTAGCGATTCTGTTGGAGCAGTGAGACATTGGTGGCCTTGATGGGCGGCACGAGTCCTTCTTTGTCGTCGTAGACCATCCAGAACGGCAGCGTCATCGCGCCGTCGGCGAGCCGCTGCAGCACGGCGCGACCGATCCGGTCATAGGCCGCCGACTCGTTGACGAACCGACATCCGTTCTGGTCGACGAAGATGCCGCCGGTGAACCACAGGGCGAACGCCGACCGGCCGTCCGGGTGGGTCAGTCCAGGTGACCACCAGGCCTGGTCCATCAGGTCGACGTCGGCGCCCACGGCGATGCCTGCTTCGTGGGCCTGGCCGCGATTTCCCCACGGCCCCATGGTGTCCCGCGCGGTACCGGGCACGCCGTAGCGGGCCCGCAATGCATCGTTGCTCTCGAATCCGCCCGCGGCGAGCAGCACACCGCGGCGCGCCCGGATAGCCCGGCGCACGCCGTCGGACTCGACGACGGCGCCGGTCACGCGGCCGTCGGACCGGACCAGTTCGACCAGGGCCGTGTTGAGCCGCAACACCGCGTTCGGGTGCTGCTCGATGGCTTTCAGGAACCGGGCGATCAGAGCGCGCCCACCGATGAAATAGTCGTCGGGCTGCGTGGCGCCCAGGCGGTCGGCGTCCAGCGGGCCGCGCACCAACTCCCGCAGGTGCGGCGCCTTGGCCACCTTGAGTGGGCGTGCCGCGATGTGCCGCTGCCCGTCGGCACGTGCCTTCGGCGCCTTGCCGAAGTAGTCGGGCCACGGCAACGCCGCGAATTTCAGGTTGTCGTCGGCCTCGAGGTATTCGATGAGGCCGGCGCCGCCGCGTACGTATACATCCTGCAGCTCCCGTGGGGTGCGGTCCCCGACGACGGCGTGGTAGTACTCCAGCGCGTCCTCGATGGTGTCGTCGGTGCCGTCCCGCTGCAGTACCGGGTTGCGCGGGAACCAGACTCCCCCGCCGCCGGAATACGCTGTGGTGCCACCGAATTTGTCGGTGGCCTCCACCAGGATCACGTCGAGGCCCTCGCGCGCAGCGGTGTACGCGCCGGTGACCCCTCCGCCACCGGATCCGGCGACCAGCACATCACAGTCTTCGTCCCACGTCGTCATAGGTAACGCTGCCTCCCGTACTGCGCGAACTCGGCGTCCAGCGCGCGCTTGGCATCGTCGCTCATGGCCTCATACACCGGCGCGCCCCGTCCCACCCACCGGTACACCGGCTCGTCGGTGTGCCAACGCTGTTGTTGCAGTTCGCGTTTGAGAACTTTGTTGGATCCCGTGACGGGCAGGTTCTTCGACAGCCGCAGGAACCGCGGCACGCCCTTGACCCCGAGGTCGGCCTGCCCGGTGAGGTACGCGGCGAATTCGGCGGTATCGAACGTCGACGGATCGGCCACCTCGACGGCCGCCATCACCTGGTCTCCCGAGCGCGGATCTGGCACGGCGTACACGCCGGCGGCCACCACGTCGGAGTGCCGGCGCAGCACCCGCTCGATGGTCAAGGCCGAGGTGTTCTCGCCGTCGACCCGGATCCAGTCACCGCGCCTGCCGGCGAAGTAGATGAAGCCCTGCTCGTCGAGATACCCGAGATCGCCGGTCCAGTACCAACCGTTGCGGATGCGTTCGGCGTTGGCTTCGTCGTTCTTGTAGTAGCCCTCGAAGGTGCGGGTGCCGAATTTGTCGACGATCTCGCCGACCGCGTCATCCGGATTGAGCACTCGGCCGTGCTCATCGAAAACTGCCGGCGCGCAATCGTTGAGCGTTTCGGGATCGACGATCGCGACACCGGGATGCGCGGGCCTGCCCAACGCTCCGGCGGGCGCGTCGGGCGCGATCGCGACCGCACCGCCGCCCTCGCTCGATCCGTATCCCTCGAAGAGTTCGGCGTCGAAGCGACGCCGGAACTCGGCCTGGTCGTCAGGTGATGCCTCGGTGCCGAAGCCGCGCTGCAGCGTGTTGTCGGCGTCGTCGGGCTGTTCCTCGGTCGCCATGAGGTAGCCAAGGGCCTTTCCGACGTAGGTGAAGAACGTCGCGCCGAAGTACCGGACGTCGGGCAGGAATCCCGACGCCGAGAACGCCCGAGTCAGGCATATCGTGGCGCCTACGGACAGCGCAGGCGCCCACAGCGCCATGATCGCGTTGCCATGGAACAGCGGCATGCAGCAGTACTCGACGTCGTCGCGGACATGGCCGAACTTGTCTGCCGCGGCGTAGGCGATCATCGCCAGCCGGCCCTGGCTGCACTTGACCGCCTTGGATGCCCCTGTGGTGCCGGAGGTGAACAGCAGCAGCATCAGCGTTCCCGCATCGACGCCTGCGGCGACCGTGGGCACCACGTGATGCGCGGCGACGGCGTCGCGGTACTCGTCGGTGTCGACGACCAGGAACCGGCCGGTGTCCAAGCCGAGGTCCAGGCCACTCAGCCGCTGCCCACCCGCGGTGTCGGTGACGATCAATTGGCAATCGGCAAACCGGATTTCGGCTTGCAGCTCGGCGGCGCCGCGAGTCGGGTTGATACCGACGACGGTGGCCCCGACGAGCGCGGCGCCACCCAGCCAGAACAGAAAGTCGGGCACGTTCTCCAGCAGCACACCGATGTGAAAGGGCCCGTCGCGGCGCAGCGACTGGGCCAGGGCGCCGCGAGCGGCCGATTCGGCCACGACCTGGTCCCAGGTCCAGTCCTGTTCCCGGGTGCGCAGGCCGAGCCGCTCATCGCCCACCCGGTCGAGCAGCATGTCCGCCACGTTGTCACGCATCGGCTCTGTCATCAGGCCGGGGCAGCCATCATGTCGACGTAGGCCTGCGGCAGATCCTCGGCGGAGAGCTTGGTCACGCTGATCACACCCGGGCAGTAGGAGTCCTCGCCCAGCACCAGTCCGTTCTCGTCGATCGGCCACACCAGCAGCTGGCGGAACACCACGAGGTAATCGGCGGATTCGTCGTCGACGGGGATGCCGATGGCCGCCGCTGCGGCGCCGGGGTAGATCTGCTTGAGCAGGCCCTCGGTCACCAGGGAATTGTCGTCGACGATCAGCCGGGTCACCTCGAACTCCAGGACATTGGTGCGGCTGGCGACGAAATCGGCGTAGTAGCCGCGGACCACGTCGAAGCCCTTGGGGCCGAAATCGTCGGTGCCGGAGCTCCAGAAGTGGTATTCGGGGTTCGGGGCTACGGTCGCCATCAACGCGTCGAGGTCGGCGTTGCGCTCGGCCTTCATGTGGTCGATGACGGTCTGCAGGACGACCCGGTGGCGTTCGTTGGTGGTCGCGGCGAGACGCTTCTCAAGGGGTTCCCAGGTGCGGGTCGGATCGATGATGGCCACGAGGCCTCCTTGTTGGGTGAGCTGTACTGGGCTGCACCGCAATCTTGGTCAATACGGTGACGGGGGTCACCAGACGTGTGTCGGCCGATTCGGCCAATCCGCCCGACAGTCGCGTCTAGAGCAGGTCGGCGTCGGCGAGCTCGGCCGACGACAGCGCGATCCGCCGAACCATGAGCACCAACGTGCCCCGGAAGCGGTCCACCGGATCTTCGAAATCCCATCCCATCCTGGCCTGGATCCTCGCCAACCGGGCCGCGACCGTGCTGTGGTGCACGTGCAGTTCGGTGGCGGTCCGTCGCAGTGACCCGTAGACGAAGAAGGCCTCGGTGGTCTCCACGTCCAGCTCGCCCGCGGGCGTTGACGCAATCTCGTTGATCCGGGCCACATCTCGATTACGCCGCACCCGGTCGATCGGAAGGTCGGCCAAGAGCTCGAGCGAGCTGAGCCGTTCGTAGGCGACCACGCGCCTGCCGAATCCCGTCGACGACGCGAACCGCAACGCGCGCACGGCTTCGTGCCACGAGGTCGACGCGCCGAATGCGTTTCCCACGGAGCCGATTCCCACCCAGGGCCCCGCTGCGGTGTGCGTGTTCACCACCGCCGGAAAATGCTCGACGACGACGCGCTCGAGACGATCCGAGAGCTCTCGCATGTCGAAGGACCCTTGGCAGAGGATGGCTGTCGCATTCCCGATGACCGCCGAGCGCACCGTCGGCACGGGCAGCTCGCCGGTGATGAGGCGCACGGTCTCGGGCGGCGAATGCCCCGACGTCGCCAGCACGCATGTCGGCCTGCTCTCGTCGAGTCCCAGCAGCCGGATGGCCCGAGCGCGGTCTTCGCGGTGCTCCTTGCCCGACAGCACGACCTCGAGCAAGGCCGGGTCGCCCAGATGCGGGGTTCCACTCACGCCGGTTCGGGCGGCGACCCGACGGACCACCCGGCGCAGCCGGTCGAGCAGTACGTCGTCGAGGGGGTGTCCGGATCCGTCACGTTCCAGCCAGACGACCGCCTCGAGTCCATCTGACACGGGTGGTCCGCCGCGGTCGACGGGGTCCGGCCGTCCGGACGCGTCGTAACGGACGACGGTCCCGCCCGGCCACCGCACGCCCACCGGGCACTGCGCGACGAGCGCGGCAAACCGCACGGCCGCGTCGGCGGTGGCCTCTTCTTCCTCAAGCGCGTCGAACTGCGCGACGAGACGCAGCACCGATGCGGGATCGGTGCCCAGGTCCGACAGCAGAACCGGCCCCGTGGTCATGCTCCAGAGCGTATGCCCAGCGCACTGCGGGCAGTCCCCACGCAGCACACACAGCCGGACAGAGTGACGCGCGCCACGTCCACCTCTCTTAGACGTATCTTAGGGTTACCGATAGCATCGTGACCCATGACGAGCGTTACCGAGCCGCCGGAAGCCCAAGCCGAGCACCAGGTGGACATCCACACCACCGCAGGCAAGCTTGCCGACCTGCGCAAGCGCACCGAAGAGACGCTGCACCCCGTCGGCGAGGCCGCCGTGGAGAAGGTGCACGCCAAGGGCAAGCTGACGGCGCGGGAGCGCATCTACGCGCTGCTCGACGAGGGGTCGTTCGTCGAGCTGGACGCCCTGGCCCGGCACCGCAGCACCAATTTCGGCCTGGCCGAGAACCGCCCGCTCGGCGACGGCGTGGTGACCGGCTACGGCACCATCGACGGCCGCGACGTCTGCATCTTCAGCCAGGACGCGACGGTGTTCGGCGGCAGCCTCGGTGAGGTCTACGGCGAGAAGATCGTCAAGGTGCAGGAGCTGGCCATCAAGACCGGCCGGCCACTGATCGGCATCAACGACGGCGCCGGTGCCCGCATCCAGGAGGGTGTGGTCTCCCTCGGCCTGTACAGCCAGATCTTCCGCAACAACATCCTGGCCTCGGGCGTCATCCCGCAGATCTCGCTGATCATGGGCGCCGCTGCCGGTGGCCACGTCTACTCCCCCGCGCTGACCGACTTCATCGTCATGGTCGATCAGACCAGCCAGATGTTCATCACCGGCCCTGACGTCATCAAGACCGTCACCGGCGAGGACGTCACCATGGAGGAGCTCGGCGGTGCGCATACGCACGAGGCCAAGTCGGGTACCGCGCACTACGTCGCCTCGGGCGAACAGGACGCCTTCGACTACGTCCGTGACCTGCTGAGCTACCTGCCCCCGAACAACTACGCGGAGCCGCCGCACTACCCGGCTCCGGCACCGGAAGGGGCCATCGAGGACAACCTCACCGAAGAGGACCTAGAGCTCGACACCCTGATCCCGGACTCCCCGAACCAGCCGTACGACATGCACGAGGTCATCTCGCGCATCCTCGACGACGACGAGTTCCTCGAGGTCCAGGCCGGCTACGCGCAGAACATCATCATCGGGTTCGGTCGCATCGAGGGCCGCCCGGTCGGCATCGTCGCCAACCAGCCCACCCAGTTCGCCGGCTGCCTCGACATCAACGCCTCGGAGAAGGCGGCGCGGTTCGTCCGCACCTGCGACTGCTTCAACATCCCGATCGTCATGCTGGTCGACGTTCCCGGCTTCCTGCCCGGCACCGATCAGGAATACAACGGCATCATCCGCCGCGGCGCCAAGCTGCTCTACGCCTACGGCGAAGCCACGGTCGCCAAGATCACCGTCATCACCCGCAAGGCTTACGGCGGCGCGTACTGCGTGATGGGGTCGAAGGACATGGGCTGCGATGTGAACGTGGCGTGGCCGACGGCGCAGATCGCGGTCATGGGCGCGTCCGGCGCGGTCGGATTCGTCTACCGCGGGCAGCTCAAGGAGGCCGCCAAGGAGGGCAAGGATGTTGACGCCCTGCGCCTCGAACTGCAGCAGACCTACGAGGACACCTTGGTCAACCCGTACATCGCCGCCGAGCGGGGTTACGTAGACGCGGTGATCCCGCCGTCGCACACCCGCGGATACATCGGAACCGCCCTGCGACTGCTGGAGCGCAAGATCGTCCAGACGCCGCCGAAGAAGCACGGGAACATTCCACTGTGAGCGGGGACGAAGTGGCCGTGGAAGCTCCGGCCGAGGAAGCCAAGGTCGACCACGAAGCCCACATCAAGGTGCTGAGCGGCAACCCGACCGACGAGGACATGGCCGCGTTGATGGCCGTGCTGGGTGCCGCCGGTGGTGGCGGCACCGAACCGGTGCGGCGTGACCGCAATCTGTGGGGCCACCCGGTGGACAAGCTGCGGTATTCGATCTTCAGCTGGCAGAGGGTGACGTTGTTGGAGCGGACCCACATCCGGCACTGAGCCAAACAGCCTGATGATGAGCGGTTGCGCGAAGAAGAAGCGGTACCGATGACCCGGGTCGTCCTGGGTTCCGCGTCGACGGGCCGGCTGGGCGTGCTGCGCCAAGCCGGCATCGCCCCGCTCGTGGTGGTCTCGGGTGTCGATGAGGATGCGATCATCGCCGGGTTGGGCGATGCCGCACCGGGACTGGTGGTGGGTGAGCTGGCCGCAGCCAAGGCCGACGACGTCGTGACCCGACTGCCCGCCACGGTCGCCACCGACTGTGTGGTGATCGGATGCGATTCCATGCTGTTCCTGGGCGGCCGGCTGAGCGGTAAGCCGGGTACGCCCGAGGTGGCCCGTGAGCAGTGGCTGGCGATGTCCGGGCAGTCGGGCCAGCTGCACACCGGACACGCCGTCATCACGGTGCGCAATGGCTCGGTCAGCCATCGCCTCATCGAAACTGCAGTAACCACAGTGCATTTCGCGACTCCGACGGCTGAGGATCTGGAGGCTTACCTGGCCACCGGGGAACCTCTCGGCGTGGCAGGCGGTTTCACGCTCGACGGGCTGGGCGGCTGGTTCATCGACCGCATCGAAGGTGATCCGTCGAACGTGATCGGCCTGAGCCTGCCGTTGCTGCGGCGCATGTTGGCGGCGGCGGGGGTGTCGGTCGCCGAGCTGTGGAAGGCGTCGGCTTCGGTCTGATCGCGACCGGCTACTTGGCGGTCCCGGGTTTGGTGCGGCATATCGCGTGGTATGCGAGCGGGATCAATCCGAGCCAGCCCAAGGAGTACCGGTGTTCGTTCACAACAAAGACCTGCAGTTCGAAGTGCGGGTGAGTCAGCCCGATCCGCGGTTCGCCACGATCTTGCAGGAGCAGTTCGGCGGCGCAAACGGTGAATTGAAAGCTGCCATGCAGTATTTCACCCAGGCGTTCATCCTCCGGCAGAAAAATCCCAAGATGTACGACCTGTTCATGGATATCGCCACCGAGGAGCTGAGTCACCTCGAAATGGTCGGTGCCACCATCACGATGTTGCTCGACGGTTGCAACGACGACCTCAAGTTGGCCAACGAACGCTGCGACTGGATGCCGGCGGTGGCCAGTGCCGACGGGAAAGAGCAGGCGATTCATCAGGTTGCCGTGAACCCGCTCTACTTTGCCCTCACAGGTGGCGGCCCCGATGTGAGCAACTCGGCCGGGGTGCCGTGGTCGGGTGCGTACGTGAATGCCAACGGCGATCCCTCAGTGGACCTGCGCAGCAACCTCGCTGCGGAGTCGCGCGCAAAGATCGTCTATGAGTACCTCAAGCAGTTCACGGATGACCCTGGCGTACAGGACACATTGACGTTCTTGATGACTCGCGAAGTCGCGCACTTCCAGCAGTTCACTGCGGCACTCAACGAACTGCCGGTGAACTTCCCGCCCGGCACGCTGGCCGGCGACGACCGCTTCCAGAACGTGGCCTTCAACATGTCCAACGGCGACGGGGATGTCCGGGGGCCGTGGAACCAGGGTCAAGGGCCGTGGCCCGAGGGCATGAAGTGGAAATACATCAAGTCTCCGGCAGAAGAATGGCTGGGGAGCTCCATGCGGGCGAACAAGGGCGTCGAGAACAACCCCGACGGCGCGCCCGCCGTGCACAGCGACAAACCGTTCACCCACGAACAGCATTCGGCGACAACGTAACCGTAGCCCAGGGGGCCGGCGCAGCGCCGGCCCCTTCGCGGTTCATCGGTCACGGCCGCCGACCGTTCTCAGTCGGCGTGCCTACCGCGCCGACTGCGTTCGTAGGCCTGCTCGCGGAACGTCGACAGCCACGTCGGCATCAACCGCACCCCGGGTGTGGTGTGGCGGACAGGATCAAAGGCGACATCACGTGATTCGGCCGCTTCGGTCACTCCTCGCACCGTGAGCCTCGCCAACGGCCGGAATGCCGCGGCACCACGAGCCTGGGCGATGTCGAACTCGATGCCGTCGGTGCGCAAGCGCTCCCGCACACTGGCCAGCGACACACCGAAAGTACCTACGCCCGTGGCCATCCGAGCGCTGATCCACCAGACACCACCGTCGTACCGCAGCGGCATGAGGCTGGACATCGACTGCCCCGTCCACCGGAGCACCGGCCGGACCCCCAGCACCCTGGCGGCCGTGCCGGTTCCGGCCGAGGCCAGCAGAATGTCCCACGGTGTCGCCGCGAAGGGTAGCGCAGGCAACCGCATCGCCAGTCCGATGACGTCGGGCAGGGGTCCCGGGGTGCCGACTCCCTTCGAGATTCGGGCCACGACGTGCTCTGTGTCTTCGATCGGGAGACCCTCACCGTGGGGTGCCAGCCGCGCGATCGAACCGGTCGTCAGGATCCCGTCAGGGTGAAACACGCGCCGATGACGGATGGCCGCACCCCATTGCAGCGGCACGGCGAGCGTAGCGAGAACACCCATGCGAACCCTTCTGTCGATCAGGACGGCGGATACCCGGGCCTCGACGAACAAAACCGTGCGTTTCGGGCGGGCCGTCCGAGGTATCACCTCCGCCGCAGGCCGGCTGGTGCTGGCTCGACATGTCAGGAGAGGCGCAGGCCGATGGCAGCGCGAGCGAGCACGCCGGGCAGCATGACCTCACGCGGTACGGGCGTCGCGCGGTCTCAGCAACTCGCCCACCGCCGCAACGTTTCGCCGGGAAGCGCTGGGTCTCTCGGCTCGGCGCACCAGTTCCATGTCGACCTGCTCACGCACGTCGATACCGAGTAAGTTGTTGTCCGCGTTGAGTTTCCGCACCCGGGCGTCCGGTGCGACCAGGGCCCGGTCCCACGCCTCGACGTCGCGCCAGTCGTTGATGCCCAACTCGCCGCCGGACTGGCGAAGGACGTCGCCCAACGCACCCTCGAGCAGTCGACGCATCGAATCGGCTGCCTGCCGGGGGTTGGCGATCAGCCAGGAGTGGCATGCGTCGCGCACCCGGTAGAGCGTGGCGTTGGCGTCATCCGCGACGTCGCAGGCACTTTCGAAGGGCACGATCGCGTCGGCATCCCCGTGCACCACCATCGTCGGAATGCGACGCTCGCGCATCACCTGCAGTAGTGGAGTACATTCCCCCGACTGCAGGATCGCCCGCGCCGCGCCGGTAAGGCCCGTCGGGGGTAGCAGCCTGCCCATCGCGACTGCGGTCAGCAGCCGCAGGTACCTGCTGGCGGACGCGATCTGCATCCAGAACGGGTCCCGGTACAAGTCGGTCAAAGCTCCGGACACGGCGCGCCATATCTGCCGCGGTGAATGCACCGCGGCCGCGACGGCCGCGTCGAAGGAAGACCCCGCGGCAGCGTCGAAGAGGATGGCCGCGATCACCCGGTCAGGCGCGGTGGCCGCGAGGTGGATCGTCATCCTGCCACCCATCGAATGCCCCGCAAACACCGCGCGGTCGATGCCGAGCGCATCCAGGGTTCGGATCACCAGATCGGTACGGTCGCTGAGTTCCCCTGCGTCACAGGGTAAATCATGCGTATCCCCGTGGCCGGCGGTATCGACGGCGACAACCAGGAAGCCGAGACCGGCGACACGACTGAGCATGCGGAGATACGCCCGACGGCTCAGTCCCAAGCCGTGCAGAAAAACCAACGGTACCCCCCTGCCGCCGACGGAAACACCGACCTGGTGTCCGTCATCGAGCCGAATCACGTGGTGGGACAGTCGAACTCTCGTTCCCGCTCGACGGGATGTCGCCGCACTCATCGGGCCTCTCTCCTCTTTTTGGGACGTGGATACCCACGGCAGGCTGCGTCAAACTCCGGGGCCGACGACGCCATTACCCGCATGCCGCCGAAGGAAACATGGAACTGGTTTCGACAGCCTCACCAGCGGGTATTGCGATTCGAGCGGATGCAGCAGTGACATAAGGCGGGTGCGACGGACATGACCGGCATCACGATGAACAAGACTCAGCTGACCCGATCTGGCCGCACCCTCGCAGTGCTCACCGCGACGTCCTCGGCCATCCTGGGATTGCCGGTCGGCACGCCCACGGCCGCCGCGGCGCCATGCCCCGACGTGGAGGTCGTGTTCGCCCGGGGCACCAACGAACCACCGGGCGTCGGCGACACCGGACAGGCGTTCGTCGATTCGCTCCGTACGCGCCTGGGCGGACGCTCCCTCGGTGTCTATGCGGTGAACTATCCCGCGAGTTTGGACTTCCCCACCGCGGCCGACGGCGTCATCGATGCCAGCGCGCATGTTCAGAACATGGCCGCGAACTGCCCGGCCACCGAGATGGTGCTCGGCGGTTACTCCCAAGGCGCAGCGGTGATCGGTTACATCACCTCCGATGCCGTGCCCGCCGGATACATCCCGCCGCCGGGTATCACCGGCCCGATGCCGGCCGGCGTAGCCGACCACGTCGCGGCGGTGGCACTGTTCGGCAGGCCGTCCAACGACTTCCTGAATCGGTTTGGCGCGCCGCCGATCACCATCGGTCGGCTGTACAAGGACAAGACCGTCGACGTGTGCGCCAACGGAGACCCCATCTGCTCGGTAGACGGCAACGACAACGCGGCTCACGTTCTCTACGCGTCGGACGGGATGGACAGTCAAGCGGTCGATTTCGCATTGCGCCATCTGGACAACAGTTGGCGATGACAGTGGAAAGAGCAATACCTTTGCGTACCAACATGATTCACCACCGGAGCAGACAAATCAGTCCCGAGCAGACGGCGCCGGGCCTATTACGCCGATCCGCAGTGACCAAATTGCAACCTTTTTCAGCGGCGGCGCGCCGGGGCGTTGACTCCGATAAGCGCTCCGGCGGGTCGACACTTGGCCGCATGCCAGTCGAAGAGACGATGTGGGACGTACGCGTGACACGCGACATCGGGACCTATGATCTGGAGCGGCTGCGCGCCGCATTCGCCGACGTCATCGCCAAGCAGCTCGCACCGGGCAAACGCCTGCTGCGGGTGGTCACATGGTGCCAGGACGGCGGGTCGCTGTTCCGCACCCGGTCCTCTCAGATGACCAGCCGCACCGGCCAGGCCATGCGCCGTTACGCCGTCGCCTACGAATTCGTGTACACCGCCTGATAACACCGTAATAGGCTGCACCCCAACGCTGTCCGATCAGCGCTAGCGGCGCGGAGTCGCACCGAGATGCGGCACGGCGTTGCCAGACCCGGCGGGGGTAGCAGCGATGCCATGCCGATCGCGACGGCGATCACGGCGAGGCCGCCAAGGGCCGACATCGCGTAGCCGGTCTCGCTGGGCTCGTTGGCTTCGGGGTTCTTGTATTTCCACGACTGGGTCGCCCGTCACATCTGCTTCGGCCTGCACAGCATGACCAGCCCGAGCGGGATACCGATGAGCAGACACAGAACCGCGACCCCCATGGACGGATCGTAATGGCGTCCGGCACACCGCCGAGCAGCGGTTTCCCACTCGGCGGTACGCTCATGGTTGTGCCGCTGCCTGCAGATCCCAGCCCCACATTGACCGACTACGCCCACCCCGAACGCTTGGTCACCGCCGACTGGCTGGCCAGCAATCTGGGCAGGCCCGGGCTCGCCATCGTCGAGTCCGACGAGGACGTGCTGCTCTACGACACCGGCCACATTCCGGGCGCGGTGAAGATCGACTGGCACACCGACCTCAACGACCCCCATGTCCGCGACTACATCACGGGCGAACAGTTCGCCGAGTTGATGGACCGCAAGGGCATCGGTCGCGATGACACCGTGGTGATCTACGGCGACAAGAGCAACTGGTGGGCGGCCTACGCCCTGTGGGTGTTCACGCTGTTCGGTCATCCCGACGTGCGACTGCTCGACGGCGGCCGCGACCTGTGGGTGTCCCACGGCCGCGACACGACGCTGGACGTCCCCAACCGGCAGACCTCGGGCTACCCGGTGGTCGAGCGCAACGACGCCCCGATCCGCGCCTACAAGCAGGACGTGCTCGACATCCTCGGCAAACAGCCGCTGATCGACGTCCGCTCGCCGCAGGAATACACCGGCGAGCGCACGCATATGCCCGACTATCCGGAGGAAGGCGCGTTGCGCGGCGGGCACATCCCGACGGCTCGCTCCATCCCCTGGGCCAAGGCAGCCAGGGACAACGGTCAATTCCGCAGTCGCGACGAACTCGCCGAGCTCTACGGGTTCCTCACGCCCGAGGACAAGACGGTCGTCTACTGCCGCATCGGTGAACGCTCCAGCCACACCTGGTTCGTCCTGACGCATCTGCTCGGCCTGCCCGGCGTCCGCAACTACGACGGCTCGTGGACCGAGTGGGGCAACGCGGTACGGGTACCGGTCGCGGTCGGCCCCGATGCAGGTGAAGCTCCGGGGTCGGCACAGTGAGCATGCCGGCCGCTCTCGCGGAGGTGGTTTCGGACTTCCAGGAAGTGGCCGGCCAGGACAAGCTGCAGCTACTGCTGGAGTTCGCCAACGAGTTGCCGTCGCTGCCGCCTGAGCTCGAAGAAGCCGCGATGGAGCCGGTGCCGGAGTGCCAGTCACCGTTGTTCCTCGACGTCGACGCGTCCGACCCCGACCACGTCCGGCTGTACTTCAGCGCGCCCGCCGAGGCCCCCACGACGCGGGGCTTCGCGGCGATCCTCGCCGCCGGGCTCGACGGACAGTCCGCGGCCGACATCCTGGCGGTGCCCGACGACTTCTACAGCGACCTAGGCCTGGCGGCACTGATCAGCCCGCTGCGGTTACGCGGCATGTCGGCGATGCTCTCCCGGATCAAGCGCCGTCTGCGCTGAGCCCGGCCCGCTCGGCTGACAGCAGGTCGTCAGCAACTCCTGCCTGACGCCGACACTCTTGCTCGACGCAAGGCTGTGCACAGTTTCCGGCGGTAACATCACGCCGTCCGCTAGCTATAAGTCATCGCGGATGTGTCGCCATGGGGGCTGGAACGGAGTCGACAACAGCGGTGGAGGTTTTGGACTGGTCGCTGTTGTCAGGGCCGATTCCGCCGGTGCTGGGAGTGCTTGCAGCCGGTTCAGGTGGCTGGCTGCTGTGGCGGGTACGACGACCGGCACCGCTTCGGGTCCTGGCGCTGTGCGTCTTGTCGTCGGCGGCGGCAACGGTCGTGCTGGTCTATCTCGCGCGCCGCGTCCTGCGCCTGTTCCCGGATCAGTTGACACCTCCGGTGTATGCGTGGATCGCCACCGCGGTGCTCGCGCTCGCCCTCGCCGTGGTCGTCGTCAGCCGCGATCGCCGCTTGTCGCCCTCGATCGCCGCGGTAACGGCTGTGGTGTTGGTCACAGCCTGCTGCGCCAATCAGATCAACCGTTTCTACGAGGCGTATCCCGCGGTGCGTGACACTCTCGGAATCGACAACCGCCACCAGATGCCGTTCGCCGAGATACCGCCACCCGCGCCGGTGCACCATACCCTGCGTCCCATCGAAAAGTATTGGCAGCCAAGGGTTCCCGCACCGGCTCACGGACAGCTGACCTCCACGGTGATACCGGCACCAACGTCGGGATTCGCCACCCGTCCCGCTGAGATCTACCTTCCCCCAGCGTATTTCGCCGATCCGAGACCGGTGCTGCCGGTGCTGGTCCTGGTACCGGGTCAGCCGGGCGGCCCTCGGGACTGGCTCACCGCCGGACGGCTCGCGGCATTGATGGACGATTTCGCCTCCGCGCATCGCGGTCTCGCCCCTGTTGTGGTGGTCGCCGACGCCACCGGCAGCCATTTCGCCAATCCATTGTGCCTGGATTCCAAACTTGGCAAGTCGGCGACCTATCTCGGCGTCGATCTGCCCGCGTGGATCAAGACGCACCTCAACGTCGACAGCGATCCCAGCGCGTGGGCGGTCGGCGGGTTCTCCTACGGAGGCACGTGCGCATTGCAGCTGGCGACCAATTATCCGCAGGTGTATCCCACATTCCTGGACATCTCCGGCGACGCCGAGCCGAGCCTGGGCGACCTGCAGACGACGATCGATGCAGCCTTCGGCGGAGATGCCGCCGCACTCGCCCGGGTCGACCCCCTCGATCTGCTGCGCACCCGCACCTTCGCGGGCTCGGCCGGCGCCATCGTGGCCGGATCCAGCGACGACGACGCCAAGACGACTGCTCACCTCGTCCTGCAGGCGACCCGGGCCGGCGGCATGGACACCCACTACACAGAGGTGCCCGGGCGACATGACTGGGGCGCCGCCCGGTCGGCCCTGACGAAGGAACTGCCGTGGTTGGCCACCCGCACGGGCCTCATCGGCTGACGAAAAATGTGGCCGTGGCCACATCGACGGCACGACGCGCTACCGTTCTGACAGGCGGTCTTTGCGCCCTGCGGAAACTTACTTGTCGGTAACCGGACCGGCTCACCGAGCCTTAAGGAGCGCCGCTTAAACTTCCCGCGATACATTCTTAAAGACGATTCTTAGAGAACCTGCCGAGGAGGCACCGTGGCCAACCACGCCAGCTCAAAGATCTCCAAGGTGCTTGTCGCCAATCGCGGGGAGATCGCGGTACGGGTGATCCGTGCCGCCAAGGACGCCGGACTGGCCAGCGTGGCCGTGTACGCCGAGCCTGACGCCGACGCGCCCCACGTACGGCTCGCCGACGAGGCGTTCGCCCTCGGTGGACAGACCTCGGCCGAGTCCTACCTGGTCTTCGAGAAGATCCTGGACGCCGCCGCGAAGTCCGGCGCCAACGCCATCCACCCTGGCTACGGCTTCCTGAGTGAGAACGCCGACTTCGCGCAGGCCGTCATCGACGCCGGGCTGATCTGGATCGGGCCCAGCCCGCAGTCCATCCGTGACCTCGGTGACAAGGTCACCGCGCGGCACATCGCGGCCCGCGCGCAGGCGCCGCTGGTCCCGGGCACCCCGGACCCGGTCAAGGACGCCGACGAGGTCGTCGCGTTCGCCAAGGAGTACGGCGTTCCGGTCGCGATCAAGGCCGCATTCGGCGGCGGCGGCCGTGGCATGAAGGTGGCCCGCACCATCGAGGAGATTCCCGAGCTGTTCGAGTCGGCGACCCGTGAGGCCGTCGCCGCGTTCGGCCGCGGAGAGTGCTTCGTCGAGCGCTACCTGGACAAGCCGCGCCACGTCG
Source organism: Mycobacterium dioxanotrophicus (assembly GCF_002157835.1). Taxonomy (NCBI): domain Bacteria; kingdom Bacillati; phylum Actinomycetota; class Actinomycetes; order Mycobacteriales; family Mycobacteriaceae; genus Mycobacterium; species Mycobacterium dioxanotrophicus. Next base: position 5,403,517 of record NZ_CP020809.1, read on the forward strand.
AAGCCCAGGTCATCGCCGACACCCACGGCAACGTCGTCGTCGCGGGTACCCGCGACTGCTCGCTGCAGCGCCGCTTCCAGAAGCTGGTCGAGGAGGCCCCGGCGCCGTTCCTCACCGACGCGCAGCGCAAGGAGATCCACGAGTCTGCCAAGCGCATCTGCAAGGAGGCCGGCTACTACGGTGCAGGCACCGTCGAGTACCTGGTCGGTCAGGACGGCCTGATCAGCTTCCTCGAGGTCAACACCCGTCTGCAGGTCGAGCATCCGGTCACCGAGGAGACCGCGGGCATCGACCTGGTCCAGCAGCAGTTCAAGATCGCCAACGGCGAGAAACTGGACATCACCGAAGATCCCGAACCGCGCGGGCACGCCATCGAGTTCCGCATCAACGGCGAGGACGCCGGCCGCGGCTTCCTGCCCGCCCCCGGCCCGGTCACCCGCTACGACATCCCCACCGGCCCCGGCGTCCGACTGGACTCCGGCGTGGAGGCAGGCTCGGTGATCGGCGGCCAGTTCGACTCGATGCTGTCCAAGCTGATCGTCTACGGCGCCACCCGAGAGGAGGCACTGGCGCGGTCCCGCCGGGCACTGGACGAGTTCAAGGTCGAGGGCCTCGCGACCGTCATCCCGTTCCACCGCGCCGTGGTCAGCGATCCGGCCTTCATCGGTGACGGCGAGAAGTTCGACGTCCACACCCGCTGGATCGAGACCGAGTGGAACAACACCGTCGAGCCGTTCACCGGCGGCGACCCGATCGAGGAAGAGGACACCGTCCCGCGGCAGACCGTCGTGGTCGAGGTCGGCGGACGCCGCCTCGAGGTGTCGCTGCCGGGCGATCTGGCACTCGGTGGCGGTGGCGGCGGTGCCCCCGCCGGCGTGATCCGCAAGAAGCCCAAGCCGCGCAAGCGTGGCGCCGGCGGCGCGTCTGCCGCCTCGGGCGACGCGGTGACCGCGCCGATGCAGGGCACCGTGGTCAAGGTCGCCGTCGCGGAAGGCCAGGAGGTCTCCGCGGGCGATCTGGTGGTGGTGCTTGAGGCGATGAAGATGGAGAACCCGGTGACCGCGCACAAGGACGGTGTGGTCACCGGCCTGGCCGTCGAGGCGGGCGCCGCCATCACCCAGGGCACCGTGATCGCCGAGATCAAGTAAAACTTTCGCGCCGAGTGGCCACCTATGACGCAGATCCTGTGTCATAAGTGGCCACTCGGCTTTCTGGGAGGGCATGTGGAACCTGTCGAGATCAACAACGGCCAGTGGTACCTGCGCGGGTTGCGTGCCGATGACCGCGTCGACGACCGGCCCGCACTCGCCGATCTGGGCGAGACGGATCTGGACTACGTGCACGACGCCGAGGACGGCTGGGCCGACGACACCCGCTACACGTGGGCCGTATGCGAGCCCACCACCGGCGAACTGCTCGCCGAGGTCGTGCTCGATCCCGTCACCGGGTTCATGAGCAGTCGGGGCCGTCCCGGCTTCGAGGACGCCGCCGCGATCTCGGAGGACACCGTGCGGCGGTATGCGGAGGCGGTATTGGGCTTGGAGGTGCACACGTGACGTGCGGTGCGCACGACCGCCTCCGCATCACCGCCTGACGTCGATATCGGCACCGGTGGCCAGGTCACCGCACTCCACCACCTCGACGTCGTCGCGGCCGCGCAGAAAGGTCCTGGCGCCCTCATCACCGTGCAGTGACGCCAGCAAGGCAGGCCAGTGCCTGCGCGCGATCAGCACCGGATGCCCCGGACGACCGTCGTAGACGGCGCGGACCAGGCCGGAGTGCGGAGCGCTGGCAAGGACCCGTCGCACCACGTCAGCCCCGACGTCGGGGGTGTCGACGAGGTGCAGCATCACGGCGTCGACCGGGCCGGCGTCGACGGCGAGGATGCCGGCCCGCAGCGAGGCCGCGAGACCGTCTTGCCAGTCCGGCGTCACCACGGCGCGAGCAGGCTCCGGCACGTCGACCACGGCGGCGCCCAGCACCACCACGATGTCCCCGCAACCTCCGTCGCTCAGCGCCTCGACTGCGATGCGCAGCCAATCACCTTGCGCAGCAAGAACTTTCGGCATCCCGAATCGGGTTCCGCCGCCCGCGGCGAGTACCACCGCGGCCACTGATCCGGGTTTCGGCATACGCACAGTCTGGACCAAGCCGAGATTGGTTGTCGCCCCATGGCGGGGGGCGTAGTGTTCGAAGCAGGTTGAGTTCACAGCCGCTGCGGCGTCCACGACGTAACAGGCGGAACTCCCGTCCTTCCCCGTTACATGCGCCACAGAACGAATACATGTATTCCGACTGATGGAGTCACAATGCACGTCACCTCACCGACCGCACCCATGACAGCCGGCCGCGGCCATACAGCTTCGTTCGCGACGCGCTGGCTACCTCAGTCAGCGGCCGTGATCACCGTCCATGGCGAATTGGATGCCGCCTCGGCACCTGCGTTCGCGACCTACGCGATGCGCCACACCTTTCACACCCGCAGGCTGGTGATCGACCTGACCGGGGTCGAGTTCTTCGGCACTGCGGGGCTCGCAGCGCTCGAAGATCTCGACGGCAGGTGCAGCGCCAAGAGTGTGGCCTGGGGCCTCACGTCCTGCCCGGCGGTCGATCGTCTGCTGAGACTCAGCACCGCTACGCTGCCGGTGTACCCGACAGTGTCCAAGGCCCTCACCGAACTCGACGCGAAGGCCGCGCGGTCACTGCAACTGGTCCCGCAACCGCGCTAGCGATTTCGCGAGCAACCGCGACACGTGCATCTGCGAGACACCGACGCGTTCGGCGATCTGCGTCTGAGTTTGCGATTCGAAGAATCGCAAGATCAGCACGGTGCGTTCCCGCTCGGGCAACGCCGCCAACAGTGGCCTGAGCGTCTCGCGATTCTCGATCCGTTCCAAGGCCGTGTCGACGTCGCCGAGAGTGTCGACGATGGCAGGCGCATCCTCGTCTCCGCTTCCCCCGCTGTCGATGGACAGCGTGTTGTACGAACTTCCCGCGACCAGCCCCTCGACGATCTCGTCGCGGTCGATGTCCAACTCGGCGGCCAATTCGGACGCGGTCGGCGCCCGGCCCAACCGTTGCGAGAGTTCGGATGTCGCGGTTCCGAGCCGCAGGTGCAGTTCCTTGAGCCGGCGTGGCACCTTGACCGACCAGCTGTTGTCCCGGAAGTGTCGCCGGACCTCCCCCATGATCGTCGGTACGGCGAAGGACACGAAGTCCGAGCCGGTTTCGACATCGAATCGGTTGACGGCATTGACCAGCCCGACTCGGGCTACTTGTACGAGATCTTCTCGCGATTCGCCTCGTCCGTCGAAGCGACGAGCGATGTGGTCCGCCAGCGGCAGACACCGGCTGACGATCTTTTCGCGTTGTTCCGCATAGGTCGGCGAATGTTCGTCCAACTCGCCGAGCACCCGGAACATGTCGAGTACGTCCGCATATTCCGAGGTCACTGCAATAGGCTCGCTCGCCTTGCTGTCAGCGAGATACCGAAGACCGCGCCGGCGTCTACACCTTGGCCGTTGGTAAAGGTCCGTACCTCGTGCGCCAATGACGTCAAGACATGCCAGCTGAAGCTACCGGGCTCCACGACGTGGTCGCCCCGGCAGGTGGTCGATACCGTGATGATCACCTGGTCGTCACGCGGATCGATCACCACGACGAGCGTCGAATCCGGCAGTGCCGACCGGATCAACGCGGTGCAGGCTTCGTCCACTGCCAGTCGTAGGTCGGCGACCATATCGAAGTCGAGATCCTCGAATGTGGCAGCGGCGCCGACCAATGTCCTCACGACAGCGAGGTTTTCCACTCTGGCCGCGACCCTCAATTCGACGGACCGCGCGCCTGCGCCGGGTGGATTGTCTTGGGCCATGTAACCTCCAGGCATTTTCGTGCCCACGATACTCCCGGCGATCGGTTTCACCGCTTCCATGCGGCGCCGGCGGATGGATTGAGACAACATTTCACCGTTTGCGGGTTTCCTTGCGATTCTCTTTCTCGATTGCGTTGACGAGCTCTTTTTTGTCCATCGTGGAGCGGCCCCGGATGTCGAGCCTGCGGGCCACCTCGAGCAAGTGCTTCTTGCTGGCATTCGCGTCGACACCTTCGGCGGTCGCGCCCTTCGCATTCGGGCCACCGCTGCGGGCCCGTGCATCGGATGGCCCCTTGTGGTCCTTGGCTTCCCAGTGGTCGCCGACCTTCTCGTAGCTGTGTTTGAGTGCCGAGTACGCGACGCGATGCGCACGCCGGCCCTCGCCGTAGGACTCCACGGCCGAGTCATGCGCCTTCGCGAACGTCCTCTGCGCCTTGGCATCCGATTTCTTCAACGTACTCGGCAGTTCACTTTGCTTTGCCTCGCCCTGCCTGGTGGTCTTCGGCAACGTTCCGACTCCTCTCGGCGATATCAGCGCGTTCGAGATTTCGACCGCAGGATGGGTAACTCCTCAGGTCTTAGTGCCCCCGAACCGGGCAGTCCAAACGTGACTTTCCCGGTTCTTCCGTTTGCAGCAATGAGAGCTACCGCTCTGGCGATGAGCGCCAGCACCGGTACAGTTCGATTTTTCGTGTTCGATTACCTTGCCGGGCGAGACTTTTCGCGGTGTGCATGCCTCCCCGACACGCTCATGGGTACCCGTCGGTTCTGCCGTGGAAACTGTTCGGGTGCCCGGACTGTTCAGTCGAGCTCGGCGCGCAACGCGGCCAACAGCGGTTTGGCTGCCTCGGTCAAGAAGTGCTCTTGGCTCTCGCCGCCGATCTGAACGAGGGCGATGTCGGTGAAACCGGCTTTGCGGTACTCGTCCACAGATTCGATGATGGCGTCGAGGTCGGGGCCACACGGGATGGCCGAGGCGACATCCTCAGGCCTGACGAATTGCGTGGCCGCAGCGAATCCCGCGGGGGTGGGCAAGTCCGCGTTCACCGACCAGCCCCCGGCGAACCACCGGAATTGCTCGTGGGCTCTCTTGACCGCGCGGTCCCGGTCGGTGTCCCAGCACACCGGGATCTGCCCGATGACTCTGCCCTCGGGTAGCACGCCGGTCGCATGACGCCTGTCGCGCCATTCGTCGACGATCGCGCGGTCGGGAGCGACGTCGATCAGGTGGTCGGCAAGCAGTGCAAGCTTGTCGACAGCCTTCTCGCCGGTCATGGAGACGCCGATGGTCACCGGCTCGTCCGGGATGTCCCAGATCCGGGCGGAGTCGACTTCGAAGTACTCACCGCGAAAGTCGATCAGGTCTCCCCCGAGCAACTCTCTGATGATCTTGATTGCCTCGGCGAGCATGTCGAACCGCCGTTCGATGGTGGGCCAGCCCCGTCCCACGACGTGTTCGTTGAGATTTTCGCCGGTGCCCAGACCGAGGGTGAACCGTCCGTCGGCAAGGATCTGGACTGTCGCGGCCTGCTGGGCGACCACCGCCGGGTGATACCGGATGGTCGGGCAGGTCACGTACGAGTAGAGGTGCACCGAATCGGTCGCGTGGGCGACAGCGCCAAGCACCGGCCAAGCGTTGGGCGCGTGGCCCTGCGCGGCCAGCCAGGGCGAGAAGTGATCACTGCACACCTCGAAATCGAAGCCTGCCTGCTCCGCGGCAACCGCGTAGTCGACGAGATCGCGGGGGCCGCTCTGTTCGGTCATCAACGTGTATCCGAATCGCGTCATGCCGACCGGATACCCGTGCATGTCTTGGCGAAACTGGGTACCCAGCCGCCATGACCGAATCACACACAGACATTGCGCGCACGGAGCAAAAGCGTCGGCTGTCCGTGACCTGGGTGCTTGCGATTCTGACGGTTCCCGCGGCCATCGCGGTCTTTCTGTACGGCATGGCGGCCGTAATGAGCCTGGCCGGCTGCACCGACCAGACGTGCGCCCACAAAGGGCCGAATGAATTCTGGTTCGGGATCCTGTTTTACGGCGCGCTCGTGGTCCCCATCGTGACCATCGTGGTGTCGGCTTTCACCGCGCGACTGCGCCGCGGCATCGTGGTTCCCCTGGTCGCGTTGGCACTTCTGGCCATCGATTTCGCCGTGCTCGCGCTGACGTTCCGGCCTTGACGGCCGGCGCGATTCCCCGTCCGGCCGGCTTGCGGCTGGTGGCCTTGTGCGGTTGTGGCAACGTGGTCAGCTGCTGGGGCGTTGCTTCATCACGCTGGGATGGTCGGCGTACCAACGCTCCTCGATGCGTCTGACCCTGATGTGTTCGAACGCCAGCCATAGCGACCCGACGAGGAACCCGGCCGCGGACAGGCTGCCCACGGTGAATCCGACATCGGAATGGCCTGTCGCGAAGGCGGACAGGCAAGCGACGAACAACACCAGCGCGAGACCGATCACGACAAGCGCGGGCATGATCGCGTTGTCCTTCATCGACTCACCGGCGTGTGGCCGTGTCGTCCTGGCGTGATCCACCGGATCTTTCGGACCCTTCATGGCTACTCCTTCCCGCCATAACTGCTGGCCCTGCTGCCCCTGCGCGGGGCTGTATCCACAGTAGAACGATTTCGCCGGGCCGACGACCAATCCGTCAGCCCGGCGAAATCAACGCAATGCCGCGCAGGTCAATACCAAACGCGTCGGCCGCCGACCGGGCGACCGATCGAGCCCAGTAACCAGAACACGGCACCTACGACCATCAGGATGACCCCGATCACCCAGAGCAGGTAGACGTTGAACACCAAACCGAGAATGAGCAGTATCGCTCCGAAGACGATCATCGGGACCTCGTTTCCAATGGATGTTGGGATGGATATCGGATCATTGCGACGGTTCAGGCAGATGGCACTGGGCAACCTTCGGGTTCACACCCGCATAGTTGAGCGGCCCCGCCACGACTGTCAGCGCAACGCTGCCGGCAGTCGCACAACTCGCCGAGCCAGTCTGGAAGTAATCGCGCTGCCAGGCCGCGAATACCCCGATCAGCAACCAGATCAGGACGATCAGTCCAAGAGAACCACCGAGTCTCATGACTCGCGGAATACCCGTTCGAGCTAAGTCGAAACGTGTCACGATCAACGGGTTGCGGCAGGTCGCGTGCGGGGTAACCCTCGAGTGGGTCACCACGCAGGTCACATGCCATCGAGGAGGTCTCCGGCGATGCTCGAAAGCGATCGTGCACGAGGGGTGCACCCGCGGGTCACCGGTGCGTCCGGCTCGGTGGATTCCGGACGAAATCAGTTCTGCCGCAGCATGCCTGCGCTGATGGTCGCCGGAGGTGTGGTGGTCGTCTTCACGGCGTGGTTCGGCCTCGTCCACGTCAGCTTGGAAGGGGCGTCGGTGGAGGCTGCTGCGGCCGCGGTGGCCGTCACGATCGTCGGACACGGATTGGCCCAGGGCCGGCCCGTCACCTGGTTTCACGGCGCGCTCGCGGCGGCCGCTGTGCTGCTGGCGATCCTGGCCGGTGACCATGGCGAAGCCGACGTCTTCGCGGCCTTGGTCCTGGCCGCCGGCCTTCTGCTGCTGTTGCCGTGTCGGTCACGCGCCGAGCCGGAGGAGCTGCCGCAGGTACACCGGCTGGTCGACCGGACACATGACGATCCCTTGGCCCCATTTGCCATGGCGGCCAACAAAAGTTACGTCTTCAGTGCCGACGCGAGCGCAGGCTTGGCGTACCGGGCACTGGGCGGGCTGGCGGTGGTCAGTGGCGATCCGATAGGCGACGCGCCTCGTTACCCGGAGGTGGTTTCCCGGTTCGCGGCGCTGTGCCGGTCCCGCGGCTGGCGGATCGTGGTCCTGGGCGCCTCGGAATCCCGGCTGACACTGTGGCAGGAAAGTGGCGGGGTCACCGGACTCAAGGCCATCCCGATCGGACGCGACGTCGTCGTCGACGTCGGCACGTTCAGTCTGTCGGGTCGCGGCAAACGCAACCTGCGCCAGGCCGTCAAACGCACCCACAACGCAGGCATCAGCACCGAGGTCATCGCCGAGCAGGCGCTCGATGCCCCATTGCGTGCCGAACTCGACGACGTCATGCAGGCATCCGGTAGGGCTGGGGCCGGCGAACGCGGCTTCGCAATGATGCTGGGCGACACCTTGTCCGGCCACTACCCCGACGTGTGGCTGATCATCGCGCGCGACCGCTCGGGGCAGGCTCAGGCCTTTCACCGGTACGCAGGCACCGGTCGTGGAACAGATCTCAGCCTCGAATTGCCGTGGCGCCGCAGAGGCGCCCCGAACGGAATCGACGAACGCCTCAGCGTCGATATGATCGAGTGGGCGAGACACACTGGAGTTCAACGGGTTTCGCTAGCCTTCGCGCCGTTCCCCGAGCTGTTTTCCAAGGATCCGAGCACCGGCATCGTGGTCCGCGCCTTATACCTGCTCGCGCATACCGGTGACCGGCTCATCAAGCTGGAGTCGCTCTACCGGTATCTGCGGAAGTTCGACGCCTTGGGCGAACGCCGATACGTGCTCATCTCACTGACTCAACTGCTCCCGGCTCTGTTCGTCCTGCTGCGCCTGGAGTTCGGCCACCGGCCGTCCCGGAACCGATGAGATCGGTAATACGGGTTTCGTGTCCGCGTGATGCGGATACCCCGAAATCATGATGAAACTGAACCTAGGAACCAGGATGAAGCGCGGCGTCGCACCGCTGGTGTTCGCGGGTGCCGTCGCATCGGCATTGGCCGCCGCACCGTTCGCGGCCGCGGAGGTCCCCGGGCAGGTGTCGGGCGGCATCGCAACTGTCCAGTTCGTCCCGCTCGACCCGGGTGGCGGTGGCTGTATCAACGGTGAGTGCGGCTCCGGCGGCACCAATGACGGACCTGGTGGCGGCCCTGGCGGCAGCGGCTGCGTGCCTGGCCCGAACGGCCCGATCTGCGGCTCCGGCGGGGTCAACGGCGGGCCCGGCGGCGTTCCCGGAGGCGGCGGCTGCGTGCCGGGCATGGGCTGCGGGTCCGGTCACGGCTGACGTGCGGCTCCCCGCGGGATGACGCGGACGACAACGCCGCATGCACGATGACGCGACGATAACCGCCATCTCGGCTGCGGCGTACAGAACTCCCATCGACGGGCCTCAGTCCGACGGCGCGCTCGAATGGGATGCCACCACGAACTTCGTGGTGGCAGCGCAGGCCGGCGGTCGCAACGGGACAGGTTGGACATCGGTCCCGCCGCGACCGTCGGCCTGATGCGTGCCCTCGATACGAGGCGCCACCGCGGCAGCTGAGATCTACGAGGAGTCGACATGAGCCAGCAGCGACGGGGCGCCAGCTCATTTCCCTTCGCGTCCCTGGCCGAGGATCTGAGCACAACGGTCCACGGCGAGGTGCGCTTCGACCCCGGTTCGCGCAGCGCCTATTCGACCGATTCGTCGAACTACCGACAGGTGCCGATCGGCGTCGTCGTGCCGCGCACGCCCGAGGCAGCGGCCGAAGCCGTCGCCGTGTGCCGCCGGCACGATGTTCCGGTGTTGTCGCGCGGCGGCGGTACCAGCCTTGCCGGGCAATGCTGCAATGTCGGCACCGTGATCGACTGGAGCAAATACTGCACCCGGGTCGATTCCGTCGACGCCGACGCCGCCACGGCGATCGTCGAACCGGGCATCAAGCTCGATGCGTTGAGCCGGCACCTGGCGCGCTACGGCCTGATGGTCGGGCCGAAACCGTCCACCCATGTGAGCTGCACGATCGGCGGCATGATCGGGAACAACTCCTGCGGGTCGACCGCTCAGGCCTACGGCAAGATGGTCGACGCCGTCCGGCGCCTGGAGATCCTCACCTACGACGGCACACGCATGTGGGTGGGGTGTTCCGATGACGCAGAGGTGGAGCGTATCGCGGCCGGCAGCGACCGGGCGGCGCAGATCTACGACGGTCTGCGCTCGATTGTCGATCGGCACCGCGACGACATCCGGTCGCGGTACCCGCACATCCCCCGGCGGGTGTCAGGTTACAACCTCGATTCCTTGTTGCCGGAGAACGGCTTTCACCTCGCCAAGGCGTTGGTGGGCAGCGAGAGCACCCTGGTCACTGTGCTGCGGGCCGAGATCGATCTCGTGAAAGTTCCTGCGGCCACATCGCTGACAGTCCTCGGCTTCGACGATGTCATCGCCGCTGCCGACGCGGTGCCCGCCGTCCTCTCACACCATCCGGCCGCATTGGAGGCCATCGATCACCGACTGGTGTCACTGGAACACAGTCAGCGCCTCGCCGAGCGCGCGCTGCGCGATCTGCCCGAAGGCTCTGGCTGGCTGATGGTCCAGATGAACGGCGACGACCAGCGCGACGCTGATCGCAAGGCGAAAATCCTTGCCCAAGAGCTCCAATCCTGCGCATCAGCACACTCGTTCATCGTCGACGACGCCCAGCACATGAAACAACTCTGGGCAGCACGCGAGGCAGGGCTTGGGGCCACCGCGTTCCCGCCGGACGGCCCGGAGACCCACGAGGGCTGGGAGGATGCCGCTGTACCGCCGGAGCGGCTGGGCGACTATCTTCGTGACTTCCGCGCATTGCTCGACCGTTATGACTACGGGTCGTCCTCGCTCTACGGCCATTTCGGCCAAGGGTGTGTACACACCCGGATTCCGTTCGATCTCCGTACCGCGGCGGGCATCGACACCTACCACCGGTTCACCGTCGATGCCGCCCGGCTCGTCACCCGCTACGGCGGGTCGCTGTCCGGCGAACACGGTGACGGCCAGTCGCGGGCGGAATTGCTGCCGATCATGTTCGGCGACAACGTTGTCCACGCCTTCGAAGAGACCAAGGCACTCTTCGACCCGGGCGACAAGATGAATCCCGGCAAGATCGTCAGGCCACACCGCAACATCGACAATCTACGGCTGGGAACGGATTACCTGCCGTTGGAACCCAAGACGGCTTTCGCCTATCCCGACGTGGCGCACCGCTTCAGCAACGCCGCGAATCGCTGTGTGGGAGTGGGGAAATGCCGCAGTGAGAAGTCGGGGGTGATGTGCCCCAGCTACCGGGCCACCAGAGAAGAGGAGCATTCGACACGAGGCAGATCACGGCTGTTGTTCGAGATGCTGCAGGGCGATGTCATCACCGACGGATGGCGCTCGACCGCCGTGCGGGATGCTCTCGACCTGTGCCTGGCCTGCAAGGGATGCCTCTCGGATTGCCCGGTCAATGTCGACATGGCCACGTACAAAGCGGAATTCCTGCATCACCACTACCGCCACCGGTTGCGGCCGATGGCGCACTACTCGATGGGCTGGCTGCCCCTGTTGGCCCGGCTGGCCTCGACCATGCCCGGGCCGGTCAACGCCGTGGCACATGCCCGTGGCACCTCGACCATGCTCAAGCGCCTGGGCGGGATCGACGAGCGGCGTGCCCTTCCCGAGTTCGCGTCCGCGCGGTTCACCGATTCACCGCAGGCCTGTCCGGCCAGATCCGCCGCCACGCGCGGCACCGTCGTGCTGTGGCCTGACACCTTCACGAACAACTTCGATCCCGACATCGCCCACGACGCCGTCGAGGTGCTCGAAGCCGCCGGATTCGACGTCGAGGTGCCACAACGCGCCGCATGCTGTGGGCTGACCTGGATATCCACCGGCCAACTCGGGGTCGCCAAACGCGTGCTGCGCCGCACACTGCGGATGTTGCGACCGGCGCTGCGTGCCGGTACGCCGATCGTGGTACTGGAACCGAGCTGTGCCGCGGTCTTCAAGTCCGACGCACCCAATCTGCTCTACGGAGATCAGGATGCCCACCGACTTGCCGCACAGACCTACACGATTGGAGAAGTGTTGCAACGCAAGGCCGCAGACTGGCAGCCTCCCCGTCACCCGGCTAGCGCGATGGCGCAACCGCACTGCCACCAGCATGCCGTCCTGCACTATGCGCACGAGAAGCAGCTCCTCGAAAAGGCCGGAATCTCGGTCGAGGTCCTCGATGCGGGATGCTGCGGCCTGGCAGGCAATTTCGGATTCGAGAAGGGCCACTACGACGTATCTGTCGCATGCGCCGAGGACCAGTTGCTCCCCGCGATCAGGCAGGCCGATCCGGAAACCGTGCTTATCGCAGACGGGTTCAGTTGCCGCACCCAGATCCGTGAGTTGACGACGCACTCACAGCCACGACACACCGTTCAGCTCCTCGCTGCTGCACTCCGCGCATCCGAGCAGGCGCGTGCGGCCGGCGCCACCGGAGGCGCCACGCGCTGATGAGTGACGCCGCACTGCTGATCATCGACATGTTCAACGACTACCGGCACGAGGATGCCGACCAACTCGCCGCCAACGTCGCCCAGATTCTCGGGCCGCTGCAGCGGCTGCAGAACGCTGCGCGGGAACACCGGGCGGTCGACATCGTCTACGTCAACGACAACCACGGAAATTTCAACGCCAGCGGCCACGACATCGTCCGCTCGGCGCAGCGTGGGCGCCATCCCGAATTGGTCGAACCGCTGCTGCCCACTGACGGATGCGCGTTTCTCACGAAGGTCAGGCACAGCGTTTTCTACGCCACGGCCCTGGACTATCTCCTGCAACGGTTGGGCACCAAGACCTTGGTCCTGGCCGGGCAGGTCACCGAGCAGTGCATTCTCTACAGCGCGCTGGACGCCTATCTGCGTCATTTCGACGTCGTCATCCCCGCTGATGCCGTGGCGCATATCGACGAAAATCTCGGCACTGCGGCCCTGGAGATGATGAGACGCAACATGGACGCTCGCATCGTCGAATCGGCGCACTGTCTGCCCACGGCGTGCCCTCCCGATGCCGCCCAGTGCTGACATCGCGGCGCAGGCGTCAGACGACGACGCGGAATTCTTTGAGCGAAGGGTCGGCGGGATCCGGCACGTTCATGCCGGCCTCGATACCGGTGCGCAGATATTCGATGACGGCGGTGTCGAGGCGCTCGCCCGGCACCACGGCCGGGATGCCGGGCGGATAGGGCGTGATCTGCTCGGCGGATACGCGGCCCACGGCGTCGGCCGCCGAGACCATCTCGGTGTCGCCGAAGAACGCGTCCCGCGGCAGCATGACTGTCTCCAGCAGAAGCTGACCCGGGTCGGGCAACTGGATCTGCGGCGGGGGGTCGAAATCGCTCGCGGCCGACCGCCAGGCACCGAACGCGTCGAGCAGCCGTCCCGCGGTGTCCTCGTCGTCGGCCATCGACATGGTGGCCAGCACCCGGCGGTGGTCGGACATGCCCATGTCGACGCTGCAGTGCTCGCGAAGCCAGTCGGCCGCTTGATATCCCGATGTCCCGGTTGCCGATACATCGACCAACACCTGCAAGCGGTCGAGGTCGTGTGAGGCCTGCACACCGAGCAGTTCCTGTTCCATCACCGACACCTGGGGCAACCGCCCGAGGGCAGCACGAACCGATTCCGCGGTACCCAGTGCCGCGTCCAGCAACTCCTCACCGCGCTCTACCATCTGGCGTCGCCACCCGTCGATGGCGGCGTACACCAGCACATTGGGGCTCGTGGTCATCAGCAGATCGGCGCACGCCGTCAACCGGTTGCGGTCGATGAGTTCGCCTTGCACATGAAAGACCGAGCCCTGCTCGAAACCCATTCCCATCTTGTGCACGCTGACCACACAGATGTCAGCCCCGGCGTCCATGGCCCACGTCGGAAGGTCGGAGTGGAAGGGCAGGTGCGCGCCCCATGCCTCGTCGACGATCAGCGGCTTGCCCCGCCGATGACAGACCTCGGCTATCCCGCGCAGGTCGGCGCACGTGCCATACGGGCTCGGGCTGACGACCAGCGCACCGTCGGCATCCGGGTACCGCTGCCACGCCTCTTGGACCTGCTGGGGCGACGGCGGGTGCGAAAAGTGCCGGTCCGCGTCCCAGCGCGGGGTGATCCAGCGTGGCTGCAGACCGCCGAACACCAAGCCGGCCACGATCGACTTGTGGCTGTCTCGGCTGACCAGCAGGCCACCGTCACCACCACCGGCCACGGCCATCATGGCCGCCTTGACCGACAACGAGCTTCCGCAGGTCGAGAAATAGGCGTAGGAGGCGCCGACAGCATCTGCCATCAACTCCTCGGCGCAGGCCAGATAGGCCCCACGCGACCGGCGATCGTCGAGACCGCCGTTGGCCAGGACGTCGGCGCGGAACGGGTCGAGGCCCAACACGGCGGTGACGCGCTCGTCGACGCCGCGCCCCTGTCGGTGTCCCGGTGGAGTGAAGCCGTACCGGTTGCGCGCCCGGTAGTCGACCAATGCGTCCAGGATCGGGGCATTTCCGTGTTGCATGGTTTGGGCGTAGCCCGACTACTGCGGGGTCAAACCTGCCGGGTACCCAGTGTCCGGGACACGTGGCGGCATATCCAGAAAACGAAAAGCTGACCCGCCCGGAGAAGGCCGCCCGGAGCGCCAAAACCCCCTGCCCAGCAGCCCTTTTGACGACACTGCCCGTGCCGGACCGCAGCGGCATCCGGATGATTTCGGACCCAGGCAGACGGGGCTGATCTAGTCTTGGGATCGGTTGAGTCGACAGCCTGTCCAGAAACTCGGCGGGTTGAGCAACCAACCCGTCTGAGTGCTTGCATTCAGCGAGGGGGTACCCCGTGACTACTGCGGACAGACAGTCCAAGGCCGCGACATTTCGTCATCACATCAACTGTGGTGGCGCGGACATCGAGGCGCGCCACCAAAACGATTGCATCATCCTGACCGCCACCGGCGAGGTCGACGCGGCCAACGCCGACATCTTCGTCACATCGCTCACCCGCTTCGCCGCGGGACCGCGCGCGGTGATCGTCGATCTGCGTCCGATGAGCTTCATCGGCACGCTGGGGCTTCGCGGACTGCAGTGTTTCGATGACAAATGCTCCCGCTCCGGCACCACTTGGGTGTTGTTGGCGGACCCGGCGATTCCCCGCCTGATCAGCATCGTCTGCCCAGGCCAGCCGTTGCACGTCGTGACCACCTTCCTCGAGGCAAAGCGCGCGGTTCGCCCCGCGGTACCCGCCGAAACCGGCTGAAGCCGGGCGCGGCACGTCACGTTTGGTCTGCCGGTGCCCGGGTAACAGCACTTCATGCCCTCACTGTGGAACGCCGACCGGATCGAATCTGCCACACCCCCGGGCGCGGACAACGCTGTGGACTCGGCCGACGTCGTGATCATCGGTGCGGGTATCACCGGTCTCACGTCGGCAGTACTCCTTGCCCGCGCCGGCAAGCGTGTCGTGGTCGTGGAGGCGCGATGGGTAGGTGCCGGGACGACCGGCAATACCACCGGCAAAGTCAGTGCCCTGCAAGGCACCAAGCTGGCGCGCATCGCTGCCAAGCACGGCCATGACGTCTTGACGGCCTACGTGACGGGCAACGTCGAAGGGCGGGATTGGTTGTTGCGGCACTGCGACGATCACGGGCTGGATGTGCAGCGTGCCGACGATCACGCATACGCGCAAGATCGGCACGGCCTGGCCACGGCGAAGGCGACGCTGGCCGCGTGCCGCACCGCGGGCCTCCACGACGCCCGTTGGGTCCAGCGCGCCGACGTGCCCTTCCCGTTCGTGGGCGGAGTGCAACTGCCCGCTCAGGCCCAGTTGGATCCGATGCCGCTGCTGAACAGCCTGGTGGTCGAGCTGGAGTTGCACGGCGGATCGGTGCTGCAGGGCACGCGTGCCGTATCGGTGACGGGCCTGGGTCCGCTGCAGGTGCACGTTCGTCGTCCGGCAGTGCCCGACGACGAAGGGTGGTCCATCTCGGCCCGGCAGTGCATCCTGGCCACCGGGACGCCGATTCTCGACCGCGGCCTGTTCTTCGCCCGGCTGACGCCCCAGCGTTCCTATTGCATGGCGTTCGACGCACCGGGTGACATCACTCGCTCGATGTTCATCTCGGTCGACTCCCCCACCCGCTCGGTGCGCCACGCACCCACGCCGGCCGGAGACCGGCTGATCGTCGGTGGCGCCGGTCACGTCGTAGGCCGAGCACAGTCACCGGCCAAGGGCATCGCCGAACTCACCGACTGGGTGCAGCAGCATTACCCGGGCGCGACACGAACGCACTTCTGGTCAGCGCAGGACTACACGCCGGCCGGGGATCTCCCGTACGTCGGTCCGCTGCTGCCCAAGCTCGAGAGCATCCAGGTCGCAACAGGTTTCGACAAATGGGGCATGTCCAATGGCGTGGCCGCGGCATTGGCCCTCTCGGCGCGGCTACTCGGTGGCCGCATGGACTGGGCCGATGCCTTTGCCAGTTGGAGCCCACACGATGTGAGCGGCACACCGACCGCGCTGCGGGCGAATCTGGAGGTCGGTCTCAATCTCGCCAAAGGCTGGTTGGCACCGCTGACCAGGCCTGCGGTCGCCCCGTCCGAAGGCCACGGCGCGGTCAGCGGTCCGCCGTGGCGGTTGCGCGCGGAATGCGTGGTCGACGGGGTCACCCATGCCGTCTCGCCGGTGTGCCCGCATCTTGGCGGCATCGTGACGTTCAATGATGCGGACCGTGCTTGGGAGTGCCCGCTGCACGGCTCGCGCTTCGCACCCGACGGCGCGTTGCTGGAAGGGCCTGCGACGCATGGGTTATCCCGTGCCGACGTAGACCGTCTCAGGGGTGATTCGCGGTCGGGTGGGCAATGAGCCGGACCATCGCACCTACCGGCGCAGACCCGTCGCGTCCGAACGATCAGCAGCTTGTCGAACTTCTGCAGGAACTGTTGGCCGCCTATGGCCCGGCCGGTCAGGAAGACGCCGTGCGTGATATCTGCCGGCGAGAACTGACACCCGTCGCCGACCACATCTGGATCGACCCGGCAGGCAACCTGATCGGGGTGATCCGCGGTGGCGACGGTCCTGCCACCACGGTGATGGCCCACCTGGACGAGCTGTCGATGCTGGTGAAACGGGTGGAGCCCGACGGAACTCTGCATCTCACACCGCTGGGCACCATGTATCCGGCGAACTTCGGCCTCGGCCCGGTCACCATCCTGGGCGACCACGAAACGCTCTGCGGTGTCCTTGCCCTGGGTTCCGAGCACACGACGCAGGAAAGTGCCCGGATCTGGCAGACGAAACCCGATCAAGGCGACCGGGCGCTGGACTGGCCTGACGTGTATGTGTTCACCGGCCGCAGCACATCCGAACTCGAGGCAGCGGGCATCGGGCCGGGCACCCGTGTGTGCATCGATCGCAGCAAGCGCACGCTGATCGAAATCGGCGACTATCTGGGTTGCTATTTCATGGACGACCGGGCCGCGGTGCTGGCACTCTTGCGAAGTGCTCGCGAATTACATTCCGGTGCAACGCGTCCGGCCGGAGATGTGTATTTCGTGTTCACCACGAACGAGGAGATCGGCGCGGTGGGAGCCGCGTACGCCAACCGGGCGCTGCCCGCGGAGCTCGCTCTCGCCGTGGAGGTCGGGCCCACCGAGCCCGAGTACGGCACCACCGTGACGGGTGGTCCGATCGTGGCCTACAGCGACGCCGTCTGTGTTTACGACAAGTCCGTCGCCGACCGGCTGATGGACGTATCGCGGCAATTGGGCCTACACCCGCAGGCCGCTGTGCTCGGAGCGTTCCGATCCGACGCCTCGCATGCCAAGGCCGGCGGTCTCACCCCCAAGGCTGGCCTGTTGTGCCTGCCGACGATGAGCACCCACGGGTACGAAGTGATCGCGCGGGAATCGATCCCGCAGCTGGCCGACGTGCTCACGGCGTTTCTCCGGCAGCCAACCGCCGCACAGGCGTGAGGCTCCGGCCCGCCAGGGCTCGGCGGGCCGGAGCTTCACCACTCAGCCGGCCATGAACTGTTCGTAGGCCGAGGCCAGGTCGGCAGGGAGCACCGTGACGTTGCACTGCCGCTGCGCGTCGCCGATCGGCGCCAGGATGTTGCGCAGGTCGTAGTACTCCCCAGGGTTGGCGGTGAAGTACCCGCGCAGGTCGGCCGCGGCCTGATCACGCGGCTTGCCGTAGGCAGCCGTCACCGCGTTGTTGGCACCGGGATGCGCGGCGAGGTACTGGTGCGCCGCACCGGTCACAGAGCTGACCGTGCCCGACAGCGCTTGTGCGCTGCACTGGTCGGGCGCGGCGGAGGCGACGGGCGTGGCGATGGTGGCCGCACATACCCCGCCGAACAGAAATCCCACGCCAATACCGGCAACACCCCGGCGCGCAGTTCTGCTGCTAATTTTCATGATCATTCTTTCTTTGACTGCGAATTGTCATGGATTTCCCCAACCCCGAAATCCACGGTAGCGCGGACCGAAAGCGCTTCGGTGGTACGCGGTTTGCCGTACCCGCGGCTTCGACGCCCGGTAGCCAGTTCGCACTGAGCGAACACCACCGTGCCGTTACGCCCAACCGCCGTGACATTGACCGCATTTCCCGCGAAATTCGCCAGAAAATTGAATCGGACCACAGAAATTCAGCGTTCTTCTTAATGAATCGTGACCTTGGGCGCCCACCGGCGCCGCCCGCGCAGCAGGTCTACTTATCAGGGGCGGCACGGAGGCCGTTCGTTTTTCGGATGTCGATATTCGTTCGGTGGCCTCGCAAGACCACCGTGACCAGGCTTGTCGTGATGTTCGGATAGCCTGGACAAGCTAGGTCGGCTCAGAGCGATGCCGTTGGTCGTTTTGTGCTGTCCAGGGGTGAGTGCGATGTCCGCCGTTCTGCTCGACACCGACGATGTCGGTGCTGCCGAGGCCACGTTGAGCACGATCTTTTCAAAGATTCGGATTCGGACGCCGCACCGCGGCGCTCCCGTCCCGATGCGCCTCGAACGCTCTGTCATCGGGTCGCTCGGCATCGACACCGCCGATTACGGTTGCGCCTTTGGTTACGAGATGGACCCGCCTGCCCAGATTCTGGTGTGCCATGTGGTCAGTGGCGGCGTCGAGCAACGCGCGCCCCATTCGCGCGGCACCCGCTCCGGCCCGGGCGACGTCACCGCGTTCGGACCGCGTGACGCACCCTCGTTCGAGGGACGGGTCCTGCGCGGCCGCTATCACGTGCTCGTGGTCGACCCGAGCACCTTGACCGATATCACGGGCGCACATGATGCCGTGCACATCACCGGCGCCGCCCCCGTCTCGGCCGCGGCCAACCAGCAGCTGGCCAACCTCATCGGTTACCTGCGTCGTTGCGCCACCAATCCACAGCTGCACGGCAACCCTCTGCTGGCCGGGATGTTGGAACAGCATGTAGCCGCCGTACTGCTGGCCACTCTGCCCAATGACTCGACCCTGCAACCGACTGCACAGGATCGTCGCGACAGCACCCCGGTCCTGTTGCGGCGGGCCATCGCATTCATCGATGACAACGCCCACACCGATATTTCACTTGCCGATATCGCTGCCGCTGTCTACGTGACACCCAGGGCCCTGCAGTACCTGTTCCGCCGCCACCGCGACAGCACGCCGATGGAGTATCTGCGCCGTGTCCGGCTGCACAACGCTCATCTCGACCTGCTTGCGGCCGATGAGACGACAATGGTCGGCGAAGTCGCCCGCCGGTGGGGCTTCGCGCACGCCGGCCGATTCGCCGCGTATCACCGGGAACACTATGGGTGCTCGCCGCAGGAACTGCTCAATCCCTTGCCTCGCCCCACCGAGATTACTGGCCACTCTTCCTGACGGTGCCGGTCGGCGCCTGTCCTCCGGTGTGGCGCAGCAGCACGACCGCCGCGATGTGTCCGTGCGGGAACGGGTTGTCAGCTCGCAGAAAATCCAGTGCTGTCGTCACAGATCTGCTCAACCACATGGAGGCTTCACGTACCCGCAGGCAGACCGCGTCAAACCAGCCGAGGACACCTCTCAGCCGGGAAGATTCGTCACGCCCTCATCCCGTGCCGCGAGCCCGTCGATCACGGCCCGCAAGGCGACGCCGACCTGACCGGCAATGTCACTGTGGGCGATGCCGTCGCCGCCGCCCGACACGACACACGGATTCATCACCTCGACGATGACGTTGCCCGCGGTGGCCGGATCAACCCGGACTACGACGTTGCACACCAGCCGCAACTCGCCGGACGGATCACCCTCACCGTCTTGTCGGGTCACGAACTGCGGGTGGCACGCGTCGAGAATCAGGTAACGCTCCATGCCGACGGCATGCTTCTGCCTTATCGTCTCTGTCACGTCCACTTCGTTGGTGACACGGAAGCCGTTCTGCGCCAAGGATTCGCGGGTGCGTTCCAGGGCGTCGCTGAATGAAGTACACAGGACGGTCGCGACGGCGACAGTCATCGCAAACCCCGTTTCTCGCCCGACCCCTGGCTGCACATTGACCTGCCACATCGCGAGCGGACGTTCGCGGTCGCAGGCGGGGCCACGTATCTCCGGCGCCCTATTCGCGGCCGTCCGTTCTGACGGACAGCGATGCCACGACGATACCGTCGCCCGGCGCAACTGTCTGTTGACCAGAGCTGTGGATCGGTCGTTTGATTTCCGCTGCCGCCCTTCGCCTTTCAATGATCTTGTTTTCCCCGTTACGGATATCCGTAACATGGCGCCATGGCGGCCACACGCAAGCACTGTTGGCAATGCGGCGCGTCGTTCTACGGTCGGGCCGACGCGCGCTACTGCACCGGCTCATGCCGACAGAAGGCGTACCGAGAACGCGCTCACCGGCAAGCCGCGACGGACACGCTGCCGACACCCGCCCTTGCCGATGCGATCGCCGTCGCCCGGCAAACCCGTTCGAAAGCCCGCGCGGCCCGTGAGCGCGCCGCCGGTGCACGGCAGGCCTCGATCGAAGTGCGCGCAAAGATGCATCGCGGGTAGCGCTCAGTCCCGGGGTTGTCAGACGTTCGCGGAATGCGGGTATCCGCACGTTGACTTTCAAGGCGTGCAGAGAGGCAGTGTCGTGTCGGGATCGGATGCTTTTGAGCGGCTGGTCGGCCAGCTGGATTACCCCATGTTCGTCGTCACCACCGCGGTCCAGGGTCGCCGCGCGGGCTGCCTCGTCGGCTTTGCGAGTCAATGCAGCATCCAGCCACCGCGGTTTCTGGTCGGGCTGTCCAAGCGCAACTACACCTACCGCATCGCTCGCGATGCGGATCATTTGGCGGTGCATGTAGTGAGCCGTCAACACGCGGAGCTGGCTCGGTTGTTCGGCGGCCAGACCGGAGACACGTGTGACAAGTTCGCTCGCTGCAGCTGGCACGTCGGGACGCAGAACATGCCGATCCTCGATGATGCGGCGGCATGGTTCGTCGGCAAGATACTCACCCGCGTCGACACCGGTGATCATGTCGGCCATCTGCTGGAGCCGGTGGCGGGACAGGCACCGGCCGCGCTCGGTCAACTGGTCACCCTGACCGACGTCGCGGATCTCGATCCCGGGCATGACGCGTGAAATTCCCGCCGCGTGACATCGGCCGCCACGTGAGCAGGGCAGTCATACGAGCAGCGACGCGGCCAACCGCAGGTCGGCCACCAGCCCGTCATAGGCCGCGTCACGTCCCTCTCGCGGCGTGCGCAGTACCGCGGACGGGTGGATGCTCACCACCACCTGCAGATCGTTGTCAGGCACGCCCGGATCCGGTGGCCGCAACACCTCGCCGCGGTGCGCAGAAAGACGGAAGTCGTTTCCCATCAACGCTTTTGCCGCCGTGGCACCGAGCAGCACCAGTACGTCGGGCTGTACGGCGCCGAGTTCGGCGAACAACCATGGCCGGCAGGCGACGACCTCGGTGCGGCTCGGCGTCTTGTGGATGCGGCGCTTCTGACCGGCCGCCCGGGTGAACTTGAAATGTTTGACGGCGTTGGTCAGATAGACCTGCTCCCTGGTGATCTCGGCGGCCAGCAGAGCGTCGTCGAGAACTCGACCGGCCGGTCCGACGAAAGGCTTACCGTCGCGGTCCTCGTGATCACCGGGCTGCTCGCCGACCAGCATCATGGTGGCGGCCGCGGGCCCGGCGCCGAACACGGCCTGCGTCGTGCCCTGGAACAGATCGCACCCCCGACAGCCCTGCACTGCGCCGGCGAGGCGACCGAGGTCCACGGTCTCGGGAACGTACGCGGCTGCGCCTTCGACATGTCTGGCCGTCATGATCTGGCTCCTCCAACTGAACGTCCGAGCTTGGTCACCGCATGGTCGGACGTGTCGCCGTCGACGGCACTGCCCTGCGCCGCAGGCCTCTGGTTCATCAGCACCCGTACGGCGCTGTTGACGAACGCAATGGTCGGCACCGCCACCAGCGCCCCCACCACCCCGGCCAAAACCCCGCCCGCGGTGATACCGAGGACTACGGCCAGCGGATGGATGGAGACCGCGCGACCCATCACGAGGGGCTGCAGAACGTGCGCCTCGATCTGCATGACGGCCACGATGACCCCGAGCGTGATGAGTGCGTACAGCAGCCCTTTGGCCAGCAGTGCCACCACGATCGCCAGAAATCCGGACACCAATGCCCCGATCAATGGGATGAACGCACCGAGGAACACCACCGATGCCAGCGGCAACGCAAGCGGTATGCCCATGATGGCCAGCGCGGTCCCGATGCCCGCGGCGTCGACGAGCGCGACGAGGGACGTCGCACGGATGTAGCCGATCAATGAGTGGAATCCGGCGTTGCCGGCCTTGCGAATCCCGTCGCGCACGTTCAACGGCACGATCAGCGTGACGAATCGCCAGATGTTCCGGCCGTCGAGGAGGAAGAAGATCACGGTGAAAAGCCCCAGCAACGCGCCGGTGAGGATCTCCGACAACGTGCCCGCGGTGGACAACGCCCCGGTGGTGAGTTGTTCCTGGTGGTTGCGCAAAGACTGGATCGCCGTGTCGCCGGCATGGTTGATCTGGTCGGGGCTGAGGTGAGCCGGTCCATTGATCAGCCAGTCGCGTGTCGAATCGATGCTGTGGGTGACCTGCTCGACCAAACCGGGGACGCCGTCGATGAATTGGGTGATGACGAACGCCAGTATTCCGCTCACCACGGCCAGCCCGGCCACCATCACCAATGCGACCGCCACTCCGCGTGGTGCGCCGAACCGGTCGAGTAGATCCACCACGGGCAGCAGCAGCGCCGTGACGAGCAGCGCCAGCGCCACCGGCACCACCACCACGCCGAGGCGACGCAACACCTCGAGCAACACCACCGCGGCCGCCGCGATCACGAGCAGACGCCACGCCCACGCCGCGGTCCGCCGCACAACCGGTGTCACCGCCGCGTCATCTCCACGAGGCCCCGACAACGGCATGCCCGTGGGGTTGCCGTGACCGGACCACTCGAAACCGGTAACCCACAAGCCGGGGCGTCCGGTTTGGCCGACCACGGCGACGGGCAATCTTCGGTGATGGCACGAGAAGACGACAACATGCTCGACCAGCAGGAAAGCCTCGACTCCGACGAGGTGCGCAACGACGACGGGGACCAGACGGTGGATCCACCCGAACAATGGATCGAACCGAAGGAAAACGAGTCGCTGGACGATCGGCTCTCCGAGGAAGCCCCTGAGGTGTCGCCCGACGACGTGGGGACCGATCCGGATGCCGAAACGCCGCTGCGCGGATCCGAATCGGAGCCGGACGCGCTCACGCGCAACGAGCAGGCGCGCACCAAGGGACAGATCGACGGCACGCCGGAGGACGGCGATTCGTTCTACGACGTCGTCGAATGACGCTGCCCGTCACGCTTCTTCGAGGGCTGACCCGAGTTCTTGCGCGACCTTGCTGTGGTGATTGTCGGCCAGCGCATGCCCCACGCCGAGCACCAGCGCCACCGGCCACTCGATGATCTCGGCGGCGGCCAGGACGGCGACGGCGCCGTAGTAGACCAGCCGCTCGGGTTGCCGGATGCGCACTTTGCCCACTACGGGCAGGCCGATCTCCACGCTGTCGACGTCACGCACCCGCTCGTTGACGGTCAGGTGATGCTTCGTGGACGACTTCTGCTCCATCTCATTCCCCTCTCGTGCCGTGAGCGCGCATAAACCGCGTCGCGAGCGCGGCAATACCGGTCGCGACGGCCGCACAGCTCAGAGCTTGTGCCCAACCCAGTGGACCCAGCGGTGTGTTGCCCAGCAGATGGCTCAATCCGGGCGTGCTGATGACGACGCCGAGCGCCAGCAGGGAACCCGCCGCTGTGCCGATCACCAACGCACTGCGTGAGTCGATCAGCGTCTGACCCAGTTGCGCTGCGACCAACGCGATCAGCGCGATCGTCGATGCCCGGCTGCGGCGCCCGGTCATCAGGCCCACCATCCACGCCGCGGTCGCGGCACTGGCCGTGGTCGCACCACGTATCCCGACTGTGCGCCACAACGCGGCCTGATCTGGTCCGCCAGCCCCAGACTGCGACCCGGCATCGGGCGGAGCCACCGCCAGAGCCGCTGCCGGCAACGCGTCGGTCAGCATGTTCACCAGGAGCAGTTGCCTGGTGTTCAGCGGCGCCCGCCCGGTGAGCGCGGTCCCCGCCACCGCGAACGCCACCTCACCGGCGTTGCCGCCCAACAGGATCGACACTGCGGCCTGGACCCGGTCCCACAGCTGACGCCCTTCGTCCAGCGCATCCAACAGTGAGCAGATGCGGCCGTCGAGCAGCATCACATCGGCTGCGGTACGGGCGGGATCGCTGCCCCGCGAGGCGACTCCGATGCCGACCGTCGCGGTTCTGATCGCGGCGGCATCGTTGGCGCCGTCGCCGACCATGGCGCACACCAGGCCGGACTTCTCCAGCATCTCCACCACTTGCATCTTGTGCTCGGGAGACATGCGGGCGAAGACAACTCCCTCGCACACCGCCCGCTCCCGCAGTCGGCGCGGCATCGACTCCCACTGCGAGCCACTGATCACATCGTCGACGGATACGGACAACCCCAGCCGGGTGGCAATCGCTGCGGCGGTCACCGGATGGTCGCCGGTGATCAACCGGATCCCGATACCACGATCGGTGAGGCTCGCCAGGACCTGCTCGGCATCCGGCCGCGGGGTGTCGGACAACCCGAGCAGCCCGCTGTAGCACAGATTCTCGACGCACAACGCCGCGAACAGCTCGGAGTCCCCGCGGGCTGCCGCCGCCTGACGCTGCGAGAGTTCCCGATGCGCGACCGCGATGACGCGCAAACCGTCGGCCGCCATGGCCTGGACCTGCTGCCACACGTCGGCCGTTGTTTTGCCGTCGCACCCGGCGAGCACCACCTCGGGGGCGCCCTTCACGCACAGCCGCATTCCGCTGATGGACGCCGAGAACGGCCGACCCGAACGAAACGGCAGATGTATTGCGTCGGTGTCCATTTCGGCCATCCCCGTGCCGCGCGCCGCTTCGGCGACTGCAAGGTCGGTCGCGTGTTCGTGGCGGTCGCCGTTCGGCGGCGGTGTGGCCGAACCTGCTTGCGCGAGAACGTGTTCAGTGGAGACCCCGGTTGCCCGGTGGACCTGTACGACGCGCAACCGGTTTTCGCTCAGCGTGCCGGTCTTGTCGAAGCAGACGACATCGACGCGACCGAGGGCTTCCACGGAGCGTGGTGCGCGGACCAGCACACCGCAACGAGTGAGCCGCCGCGCCGAAGCCTGCTGCGCCAGGGTCGCCACCAGTGGCAGGCCTTCGGGCACCGCCGCCACGCCGACCGCCACCCCGCTGCTCACGGCCTCGCGCAGACCGGTGCGCCGCAGCAACCCGAGCCCGCTGACCAACGCACCGCCGAAGAGACTGAACGGCCAGGCCTTGTTCGTCAAAGTGCGCAGCTGGCTCTGCAATCCGACGTCGGGCGCTCGCGTGCGAATGCCGTGGACCGCACGGTGTGCCTGGGTGTCGGCGCCCACCGCGGTGACGATGGCGACTGCGTATCCCGCGACCACGGTCGTGGTCGCATGCAGCATGCAGGCCCGTTCGGCCAGCGGGGCGGCCGGTGTCTCATGGACGTGTTTGACCACGGGCAGCGATTCACCGGTCAACGCGGACTCGTCGACCTCGACATCGACAGCCTCGGTGAGCCGGGCATCGGCAGGCACCACTTCGCCCGCTGCGACCACGATCACGTCGCCCGGACGGAGCTCGGCGCTGCCGACGTTGTGTACCTGTCCGTCGGCAGACATCCTGCGCGCCACCGGATCTTGCCCCGTGATCAGCCTTCTGAGGAGCCGTTCGGCACGAACGCGCTGGGCGGCGGCCAGCACCGCATTGCCGCCCAGCACCGACCCCACCAGGACCGCATCGACCGGGGATCCGAGGACCGCACTGGCCGCGGCCCCTACGGCGAGCACGGGGGTCAGCGGGTCGGACAACTCGTCGCGGACCGCCTCGGTGAAGTCGGTGACCGCGCGTACCAACGGGCCCGCAACCGAGCGGGTGCCGCGCAGCATCGCCACTGCGCTGCCGCTCATCCGCGCGCGCGGCCTTCGAAGCGGATCGGGCGGAGCCGGCAGCAGCGAACGGACCTGCTGCGGTGTCATCGCGTGCCACTCATGGACCGTTGCCGCAGAGGGGGTTTCGCATTTCAGTGCGTTGCGCGCCAGCGTCAGACCGGTCCACGCTCCGGCACCCGCACCCGCGGTGACCGGCCCGGGTCCGCGGCCGCGGACACCGGGGATCATCAACAACGCACCGAGCAGCGATCCTCCGACGGCCAGCTCGACGCCACGATGACTGGCCCGGCGCGCGGCGGGCAGGGCATGCAGTACATGCCAGACGCCGGCCAGGTCGTCGCACAACAGATCGGCATGCCATACGCCGGTATCCCCGTTGGCGATGCCGATGGCCACATCGGCGTCGGCGAGAGCCTGGGCTGCGACGGCTGACACCACCGCCACCGTATGTCCGTTGCGCTGCAGCGCGGCCACCGCGGCTGCCAACGCTTCGTCGAGGGACGACACACAGTCGGCCAGGTCGTCGAACCCGGCGCGCAGTTCGTCGAGGCGCTCGACATCGAGGGAGACCGCAAGCGTCTCGTCGCCCTGCAGTTCGCCGATGAGCGCGCCGGCCAGCGGATGGTGGGCCGGGCGCACCAGTACCTCACCCGGTGCCGCGCCGTCGCGGACCCGCTGCCATCCGGGCTGGAGTGCACCGCGGCCCAATGCTTCCTGCGCCCAACGCCATACCGGTCGCCGGTCGTCCTCTTCGACATCGCGGATGCGACCTACCCGCAGTTCGTCCCCTTCGAGGGCGCGCGGGTCGAGCACGACGGCGTCGATGCGGTCGAGGCTGCGCAGCGCGGCGGGCCGCAGCGTCAGCACACCTCGGTCGGTGAGCCCGCGGCCGAGCGTAGCGGCGAACGACTCGCGACAGTTGCGGGCCGCTTTGGGCGCGGCGATGACCGCCGCGGTGGCCATGGCGCCCACGTCTGTGGCGATCACTCCGGCCGCGAGGCCTCCGCACACTTGGGCGGCTGCCGCCCGGTCGCTGTACCGTTCGACCGGACCCGGGGGCCGTGGGCACGGCCGGGGCGCGGGCCGCACGCCGTCGACGCATTCGACGCGCTCGGCCATCAGCGGTTCACGTCGCGACCAAGCCTGTGCGGCGGCCCGAATTTCAGCCGCTCTCAGCGCCTTTACCAGGAAATCGACCGCGAGCGACCCGGGCGCCTGGGTGAGGGCGTAACTCAAGGCAGTGACCAGCCCCAGTCCGGTGTCTGCGGCGGTGGCGCCGAACCGGTCTTCGAGCGCGCGGCGCAGGCGGGGCTGATAATCGACCACGTTGACCACCGCGTTGAGTGCGCTGGGCACCCGGGGCAACGGAAGTAGCCGACCGGTCACCGCCACTGCGAGCCCACACGCGTTCACGGCCGCCACCGCGAGCGCACCCGCGTAGGTTGCGCCGTCGCCGGGCAGATCGGTCGGCGTCCGGTGCGCTCCTGGTGATCCCGCCTGGCGCTCAGCTGTGGCCACCGCTGCGCAGAGTTCGCTCAGCACAGCTGAATCCGGGTCCACCCGCACGATGGCCCGGGACAGCGGGTAGTTCAGTTTCACCGCCAAGACCCCGGGCCTGCGCTCGAGCAGCCGTATCACCGCGGTGCCGAGATCACCTCCGGGCTCGGTCTCGCCGAGCCCGCGCACCTCGATCCAGCACCGATCGCCGGCTTGCCGGCATCGGCGGGAGGCGCTGGCGCCGACTACTTCTGACACGGCACCGGCCACGGACCGCAGCATCCCGTCGCCGGCGCGGACCGGCCGCTCGAGCAGTGCTGCACTGGCCACGGTCAGCGACATCGCCGTGCAGATGCCGGCGTTCGCCATGCGGAATGGGAGGAGCGCCGCGCCCTGCAATGTTCGCGGAAGATGCACGGGTGGCCTTACTTTCCGGCGGGCGCCTTGGCTTTCCGTGCCGTGGCCGCGGTGCGGGATCTACGCCTGGCCGGCGGCCACGCGGCAGTTTCCGTGACCGCCCCGGCTGCCTCAGCGGTGCGCGTCACAACGTCTGCGGCGGTGTTCAGGACGTTCATGTCAGCTCCACATCTCAAGTTCCACCGATGGTCGTCACGGATTCACACAGAGTTGCCCGTCTGGCCGCAGCTCAATCTGGGGATGTGCTGTGTGCGTGGAGACGCAGGTTCACTCCGGCTGGCTGTCCCACCGGCCGGGTTCGCGTCCCGGTGGCTGGCGTGGCCGCGCCAGTAGCGGGGTGCGCCGCCGCAGCGGGACGGAAATCGGTGATTCCGTGGTCAGTTCGAGGTCACGGTTGGCATGGCGTAGTCGCAACCGCCCGTGGGTCTCGTCGCGCAAGGTGTACGTCGCGGTGTCCCGGGTGATGTCGACGGTGACCCGACAGCCCCGCCACCGCAGGCGAAACCGCAAACGCGTGATGTCCTCGGGTAGCTGCGGGTCCAGCGTGAGGATGCCCTCCCCGTCGCGTAGCCCGCCGAACCCCGCGAGAAATGCGGTCCAGGCACCGGCGAGCGACGCCATGTGCAGTCCGTCGCGCGTGTTGTGCTCCAGGTCGCGCAGGTCCATCAGAGCGGCTTCGGCCGCGTAATCATGGGCGAGCTCAAGATGGCCGACTTCGGCGCAGAGCACGGCCTGCGTACACGCTGACAACGACGAGTCCCGCGTGGTGCGCGACTCGTAGTAGTCGACGTTGCGGGCCTTCTCCTCGTCGGTGAAGCAGTGTCCCAGCCAGTGCATGGCCAGCACCAGGTCGGCCTGCTTGATCACCTGTGACGGATAAAGCCGCACATACGGCTGGCTGAGCAACAGCGGATAGGTGGTGTCGTCGGTGAACTGCCATTCGCGCAGCCGGGTGAACCCCTCACACTGTTGATGCACCTCCAGCTCCTTGTCGTAGGGCACATGGACGGTGTCGGCGGCCTCCCGCCACCTCGCCATCTCGTCGGCCGTGACTTCCGCAGCCGCGGCCAGATCGGGATGGCGCTCGCAGGCGGCCGCGGCGATACGCAAGTTCTCTGCGGCCATCAGATTGGTGAAGACGTTGTCGCGCACGACCGCTGTGTACTCGTCGGGACCGGTGACGCCGTCGATGTGCCATTCCCCGTGGCGGTCGTAGTGTCCGAGGGAGTACCAGAGCCGAGCCGTTTCGACCAGAACGGGCAGACCGCATTCGGATTCGAGTGATCCGTCACCGGTGACGACCCGGTAGCGCTCGAAAGCCATTGCGATGTCGGCGTTCACATGCCACGCGGCGGTCCCGGCCGGCCAGTATGCCGAGCATTCCTCACCGCCGATGGTCCGCCAGGGGAAGGTGGCCCCGGCCAGGTCCAGCTCCCGGGCGCGCTCGCGGGCGAGATTCAGGGTCGAAGCCCGCCACCGCAGCGCGTCGGCGGCGGCCTGCGGCCAGGTGTAGGTCAGCACCGGCAGCACGAAACCTTCGGTGTCCCAGAAGGCATGACCGTCATACCCCGGGCCCGTCAATCCTTTTGAGGGTATCGCCCGGCGCTCTGCGCGGGCCCCGGCCTGCAACACGTGAAAGAGCCCGAAACGCACGGCTTGCTGGCAGCGTGGATTGCCTTCGATTTCCACGTCGGCGCTGTCCCAGAAGTCGTCGAGGTACGCCCGCTGCGAGTCGAGCAGCCCTTGCCATCCAGAATAACGAGCGCCGGCGATGGCGCCCGCGACCTGATCGTGCAGGGCCGGGCGCGAGCGCAGCCTGGACCAGCCGTAGGCGAGGAATTTGACGATGCGCAGCCGTTGACCCGCCCGCAGCCCACAGATCACGGTGGTGCGAGCCAGGTCTGCGGTGGTCTCGGTGGACACGTCGACCCTGCCGGGAACCTCGATGACATGATCCATGGCCGCAGCCATGGTCAATTCGCTTGAGCGGGTGCGGTGCATCAACAGCGCCTGCTGGCCGCGGCCTTCGTGGGTGATCGACTTCAGGGGATGGCTGAGCACCGCCGCGGCCCGCGGATCCGGTATGTGATCGGCTGGTCCTCATTGGCAACGAGTTCGGATTGCACTGTGATACGCGCAAATTCATCGACCGGTTCGATGCAGAACTCGATCGCGGCAACGCTGCGATGCTGCAGGGACACGAGCCTGGTCCACTGCATGAGTACCTGCTTGCCTGCCGGCGAACACCAGCGCGCCCGTCGTGTCAACGTACCCGCCCGGAAATCCAAGGTTCGTTGGTGTTCGAGCAGTTCGCCGTAGCGGACGTCGAACGGTTCGTCGTCGACCAGCAGCCGCAGCACCTTTCCGTTGGTCACGTTGATCAGTGACTGGCCTTCTTCCGGATAGCCGTAGCCGGCTTCGGCATACGGCAGCGGGCGCAGTTCGAAGAACGAATTCAGGTAGGTGCCGGGAAGCCCGTGCGGCTCCCCTTCGTCGAGATTTCCGCGAAACCCGATGTGCCCGTTGGACAGGGCGAACACCGATTCGGTCTGCGCGATGAGATTCAACTGGAGTTGGGTCTCGCACAGCTGCCAGGGCTCGACCGGAAAAGCAGTGTCGGTGATCATTGCGCCACCAGCAACTCGGCCAGATCACGCACGACGACATCGGCACCGTTGCTGCGCAATTCAGCTGCGGACCCGGTCCGGTCCACCCCGACCACGCAACCGAAGTTTCCGGCCCGGCCCGCCTGTACACCGGCCACCGCGTCCTCGAACACCGCGGCCTGCGCCGGCGTCACACCGAGTTGCCGGGCCGCATACAGATATGAATCCGGTGCCGGCTTGCCCAGCAGATGCTGCTCGCCCACCGTGATGCCATCGACCCGGCAGGCCACGTACGTGCTGATACCGGTGATGTCGAGTACCTCGCGGGTGTTCATGCTCGACGAGACGACCGCGATCTCTAGCCCGGCCTCCCGCACCGCCTGGAGATAACGCCGGGAGCCCTCGAAAGCGGTGACGCCGTCGCGATGCAGGAACTGCCGGAACAGCGCGTTCTTCCGCGCGGCCAAACCGTGCACGGTGTCGGCGTCGGCGCTGTCGTCCGCATCGCCTTCGGGCAGTTCGATGCCCCGGCTGGCCAAAAAGTCGCGTACGCCGTCTTCGCGGGTACGCCCATCGACGTACCGGAGGTAATCGTGTTCGCTGAACGCGAGACCGTCGCCATGTCGGCGCAGATATTCGTCGAACATCGATTTCCACGCCCGCTCGTGGATGCTCGCCGTCTCGGTGAGCACACCGTCCAGGTCGAACAGGCAGGCGCGCACGCGTTCAGGCAGTCCGAGGTGTCGCGGCTTGTGTTCGGCAGCCATACCTGCCGGTTACCCCGTTTGCCGGCTTCCTCAACGCGCCACGTCCGCCAGGCGACGTGCGAACCGGACCGACCTCACGTGCGGGCAATATCTGCCACCAGCGCGCGATGATCCGAAATCGGCATCTGCGGAGCATCGGAGGTGCGGGCATACAGTCGTCGATCGTCGGTGAGGATGTGGTCGAGCTGGCGCGTCGGCTCCGGTGCAGGGAACGTGGCCCCGTGAGCCAATGGCCTCATGCCGGACCAGCGATGCGCGGCGGGGGCCAGCAGGTTGAGGTCACCGGCGAGGATCCGCGGGCCTGGGAAACCCGCCAGATCGTGGACCAGCCGGCGTAACTGCAGCCGGTTCCACCCGGGGACGAAGGACAGATGGGTCGACGCGACGGTGATCGCACCGAGCGGAGTCTCGATCCGGGCGACGACGGCCGTGCGCGGCTCTTCATGGACCATGAGCACGCGCCTGGGTCCCGGCAGGTACATCGGGAACCGCACCGGGATACGCGGCAGCCGCAGTACCTGCCAGCTGCTCACCGGGTACCGGGACAACAGCGCGATGCCATACGCCGCGGTACCGGGCTGTTCCCGTCCGGTGGCGGCCATCCACGTCGCTCCGGGTGTGCCGGAGATCGCGGCCACGAACCGGTGTTCGGCGGCTCCCATCGCCTCGGCCGCCACCGCCGTGAGATCGGCCCGTCCCGACCGCTCCTGGTCCCGGTCCACCTCCTGCAGCGCCAGCACATCGGGCTCCAAGGTGGTCACACACGACCGCAGTCGGTCCATATGCACACCGTCATCGACGGTGCGGCCGTGCAGGATGTTGAAGGTAGCCAGTCGCATGATCTCGGCGTACCCGTTGTGGGCCCGTGCTTCACGACCCACGACTGAATTCCGATTGCGGTGCCGATGTCTTGGGTATCAAGCCTGCATGGATGCGATCGACCACATCGCCCGGCGCGAGCGGCTGCGGACGGCGATGAAGACGTCGGCGGCCGCGCTGCGGGACCACGGCCCGTCTTTCGCACTGGCGGGCAGCTACGCGCTGTGGGTCTACGGGGCCCCGGAACCGGACCACGATGTCGATCTGATGGTCGCCCAAGCCGACGCGCAGTCCGCGGCGCTCACGCTGGCCGCCGCGGGATTCGTCATCGAACAGCCGCCCGAGGATTGGTTGTTCAAAGCCCGCGTCGGCGATGTGGTGGTCGATGTACTGCACCACGTCAACGGAGTGGCCGTCGAGCCGGCGATTCTGCAGGCCGCCGAGTACCGCGATGTGCTCGCGGTCCGCATGCCGGTCCTGCCACCGACCACCGTCATGATTCAGAAACTGCGGGCCCTCGAGGAACACCGATGCGATTTCACATCGCTGCTGCCGGCTGTGCGGGCCACGCGAGAGGTGTTGGACTGGGATCGCATTCGCAAGGAGACCGCGGACAACGACTACGCCGTCGCGTTTCTTGTGCTGACCGAACGACTCGGCCTGACCGTGTGAGCGGCAGTCACGGCGTCGGCGGTTGCACTTCGCCTGTTCTCATGAAAAGCGGTAGCGCCAGCCAGAACAACGCGAACAACATCAACGCGACGGCACCGGCGATCAAGGCGACCGCGGTACCGGCCACCGAATCGAAGACGATCACCGTGACACCCACGAGCGCCACCCCGAGCAGAATCAGTCCTGTATACGCGCACCGGTGCGCCGCGGCCACGAGAACTGCCAGCCGGTGCCGGCGGAACAACAACCGGTGCATACCGACCGGCGCGATCAACAGCACCGTGGCCGCGACCGACGCGCCCACCGTTGCCAGATAGACAATCCGCATCCGCTCGTCGAGCACTCCGAATCGCTGCTGGAAAGGCAGGGTCAGCAAGAATCCCGTCAACAGCTGCACACCGGTCTGGGTAACTCTCAGTTCCTGCAGCAGACTGGCCCAATTACGGTCCAGGCGTTCGGTTTCCGTCTCGTTTCGTTGCCGGGTGTCCCACCGCTGGTCCTCCTCCGGGTGATCGACGTCCATGATCTCACCGTGCGCCGCCGCTGTTGTCCGCTAGTTGCCCAGCAGATCGTTGAGGTCGTCGGCGTGCTCCTCTTCTTGTTCCAGAATTTTCTCCATCAGGCGTCGGGTGGTGGGGTCGGCATCTCCGATCCACCGGATGATCTCCTGATAGCTGGTGATGACGATCCGCTCCGCGACCAGATTCTCCTGCAGCATCCGGTTGAGGTCGGCATCTTCGACCGTCACATATTCGGTGTGGCTGCGTTGGGCCAGGGTGGTCGGGTCAAAGTCGGGTTCACCGCCGAGCTGGCTGACCCGCTCGGCGGCCCACTTTCCGTGCTGCAGCTCCTCGGCGGCATGTTCGGTGAACTCCGCGGCCACCTGGGCCCGATCGATCCCGGTCGCGGCGATCGCATGCTGGGTGTAGCGCAGGTAGCACACCACCTCCGTGGCGACGACCTCGTTGAGCACGTCGATCAGCCGCTTGACGTCGATGGTGTTCCCACTGGTGACCGCTCCGGCGTCCATGTGTTTACGGGCGTCGTCACGGATGGCGGTCACGTCGATCTCGAACTGGTTGTCCGTCCTGCTGGTTTTGGTCGGCACCGGATTTCCTTTCTGTACGGGCGCTTTGGTCGTCACATATGGCGTAGTCGGGTTCGCGCGGCGCCGCCGGCGATGATGGCGGCCGTGCCTGCGGCAGCGGCGGCAGTGAGGCCTCGCGCATGACTGCGCAGCCACCATGTCGGGCTGCGGTCGTGGGCCTCGTCGTCGAAGATGCCGTGCGCACCACGGTCGGTACCGGGGTGTTCATCCAGCGGGACGAAGAGATTACCCGCCTCATGTCCGATGTCGGGAGCCGTCTGTTGTGAATCGACGCCGGTACGGCCCAGATAACGGTCCAGCACCGCCGGAACGGCGCGCTGCCCCAGCAGGGTGAGCACAGTGCTTCCGCCGACCCAATACTGTTTACGCGTAGGGTGTTCGGCGGCATAGCGTACGGCCCGTGCCGCCACCTCGGGTTGGTAGACGGGCGCAACAGGACGCGGCTGCCGCGCCAGGCGCGAACGTACCCACGAGAACTGCGGTGTATTGACACCCGGCATCCGCACCACGGTGACGTGGACACCACTGTGATCGTGGAGCAGCTCGGTGCGCAGCGATTCGCTGAACCCGTCGATGCCGTGTTTGGCCCCGCAATAGGCGGACTGCAGCGGGATGGCCCGCTTGGCCAGGGCCGAACCGATCTGGACGATCGTGCCACGGTCTCGCGGCCTCATCCGCTTGAGCGCTGCCATCGTTCCGTGTACGGCTCCGAGATAGGTGACCTCGGTGGCGCGGCGAAACTCCTCCGCAGTGATTTCACGGAACGGTGCGAAAATCGTCGCAAAGGCCCCGTTGACCCAGATGTCGATCGGACCGAGCTCCTTCTCGATCATGTCGGCGGCCCGGTCCACCGCGGCGTAATCGGAGACGTCGGTAGGTACGACGAGCGCTGTGCCACCGAGCTTTTCGACCTCCTCTGCGCCTGCCTGAAGACCGGCCCGACCACGTGCGATCATCCCGATGCGGGCACCGGCAGCGGCGTACTCACGCACGACCGCACGCCCGATTCCAGCGCTGGCGCCCGTCACGACCACAGTGGGCCGCGAGTCGTCACCGATGGTGTCCGACTGCTCTGCCGGTGCGTTGCTGTTCATCTCGTTGTCCCTAGTGTGGAATCAGCTCCTGGGCCTTGGTTTTGGCCCCCTGGTACACCAGGTGCCAGCCGTTGGGGTCACCCTTGAGCACAGCGGACACCATGTCCTTGATCTGCTCGTAGGTGGCATGCGGCGGAATCGGCGGCACTTCGGGGTCGCAGTGGACGTCCAGCACGGTCGGCACGTCGCTCGACAAGGCCTGGTCCCAGGCCGCCCCGACTGAATCCCCATCTGTCACCGCAACACCGTTCAACCCCATGGTGCACGCGATGTCTGCGTACGAAACATCGGGAAGAGATTGAGAGTCAACGAATTTCGGAGAGCCACCCATGGCGCGCAATTCCCAGGTGACCTGGTTGAGGTCGTTGTTGTGGAACACGCAGACCACCAGCCGCGGGTCGGACCACTCCGACCGGTAGCGCAGGATCGTGAGAAGTTCGGCCATGCCGTTCATCTGCATGGCGCCGTCACCGACCAGCGCGATCACCGGCCGGTCCGGATGCGCGAACTTCGCCCCGATCGCATACGGCACACCCGGGCCCATCGTCGCCAACGTCCCCGACAGCGATCCCCTCATTCCGTCCCGGAACTTCAGGCAGCGGGCATACCAGTTGGTCGACGACCCCGAGTCGGCGGTCACGATGGCGTTGTCCGGCAACCGCTCTGAGAGTTCCCACGCGATGCGCATGGGGTTCACCGGCTTGGCCGAAAGCATGCTCTGGCGCTCCAGGGTTTCCCACCACCGGGCCACACCACGTTCGATACCCTCCCGCCACGACCTGTCCTGCTTCGGTTCGACCAGCGGAAGCAATGCCCTCAGTGCGCTTTCGGCATCGGCGACGATGTTCACCTCGGTGGGATAACGCATGCCGATCGCCGCGCCGTCGATGTCGATCTGGATGGCGCGGGCCTGGCCGAAATCCGGAAGGAACTGGCTGTAGGGGAAATTCGAGCCGATGATCACCAGCGTGTCGCACTCGCGCATCATCTCGTAGCTGGGTCGGGTACCGAGCAACCCGATCGATCCGGTGACATAGGGCAGGTCATCGGACAGCACGTCCTTGCCGAGCAGCGCCTTTGCCACCCCCGCGCCGGTGAGCTCGGCGAGCTCGCGTACCTGCGCCGCGGCCGACCGCGCGCCCTGGCCGATCAGGATGGCCACCCGCGACCCCGCGTTGAGTATGTCTGCGGCCCTGCGAATCTGGTCGCTCTGCGGATCCACCACGGGACGCACATACATCGCGTCGCTCGACGGGACCTGCTTGAACTCGTGGCCGGGCGCCGAATACGGCTGCTCCTGCAGATCCGACGGGATCACGAGGGCCGTGGGTGCGCGCCGCGCCAGCGCTGTACGAATGGCCCGATCCAAGGCATTCGGCAGCTGACTGGCGACGTTGACCTCCACCAGGTAATCGCTGGCGACGTCCTTGTACAAACTTTGAAGGTCGACCTCTTGCTGGTAACTACCGCCCATGGCGCTGCGGGCGGTCTGACCGACGATGGCCACGACGGGGACCCAGTCGAGCTTGGCGTCGTAGAGCCCGTTGAGCAGGTGAATGGCGCCGGGCCCCGAGGTCGCCATACACACGCCGACATCGCCGGTGAACTTCGCATAGCCCGTTGCCTCGAACGCCGCCATCTCTTCGTGCCTGGCCTGGACGAACTGCGGGGCATCCTTGGCCCGGCCGAACGCCGCCACGATCCCGTTGATCCCGTCACCCGGATAGGCAAAGACGTGCTTGATGCCCCAATCCCGCAGTCGTTCGATCAAGTAGTCACCGACGCTCGTCGTCATGCCGCCTCCTGGTCTGTCGCGCTCCGTTCGCCGAGTACCCGCCTGCCTGCAGGAGTAACCGCCGCAACCGCTGGGTAATCCGCAGACATGACTGCTGACGGCGCGGTTGAGACGGTCCTTCCTGACGAGGTCAGAGAAGGCGATGTCATCAGGGATCCGGCAGCCGCCCGGTGGTTCACCGTGAACGAGATCCAGGTGGTTGCCGGCGAGGGCGCCGGCGTGTTCAGCTTCTACGACAAGAGCCCCGACGACGCGGTGACCGTGGCAGGCGACGAGCGGCTGACGCGACGCAGGTCGCCGCCAGGCGTTTGATGCAATCGCCTCCGGGTACGTCAGCGCCATGGCTGAAACACCGTTGCAAGTACTGGGACTGATCTGCACACTCAAACCCGGCCCGGCGGACTCCAGCAGCGCGCTGATGGCTCAGCACGTCATGGATGCGTTCGCGCCGTGGGGTGTCACCTACGGGTTGGAGCGGTGTGCCGATTACCACATCGCTCCGGGTGTCGCGGCGGATATGGGCGACGGCGACGAGTGGCCGACCTTGCGCCGGCAGGTGCTCGACGCCGACATCCTGCTCATCAGCACTCCGGTCTGGCTCGGACATCCGTCGAGCGTGGCACAGCGCGTCCTGGAGCGCCTCGACGCCGAGCTCTCCGAGAAGGGCGACGGCGGGCGACCGATACTCGCAGGCAAAGTGGCGATCGTGAGCGTCGTGGGCAACGAGGACGGAGCTCACAAGACGGTGGCCGACCTGTTCCAGGGTCTCAACGACGTCGGCTACACCATTCCCGCGCAAGGCTGTACCTACTGGAACGGCGCCGCGATGGAGTCCACCGACTACAACGAACTCGACACCGTTCCCAGCGCGGTCGCGGCCGCGACCCAAGCGGCGGCACGCAACGCCGCACACCTGGCTCGCGCGCTCAAGGCCTCGCAGTATCCGCCCTACGAGTAACCCTGGTGGCGAAACCATCACGTGCGGAACAAGTTTGACGCATCGTCGCGTTTTGACGCCGTCACCTGCGGGTATCCCACCCGCGACAGGAGTTGAGCGCCATGAGGAAAACGCAGGGCAAAGACAACGTCGTGCACTCGGGAACGCGACACCACCATCGCGGCCGCAGCCCGCAGTCGATGGCATTGACAGCCGGCTGCCGAATCATCGTCAAGAACGCCGTGCGGCTGTGGGCACTGCAGCCGAATCTGCACTGGCCGTTCGACTCCATCGACCGCATCGCCGGCTGGGCCCCGCACCCGCCTGCGGTATCGATACGCCGGGTCGAACTACCCACCTGCCCCGCTGAGTTGGTGTGCGCGCCAGGGACGTCCGCGCGTCGCGCGGTGCTGTACCTGCACGGCGGGGCGTTTTTGACCTGTGGCCTCAACACGCACAGATCACTCGTCGCCAGGTTGTCGAGTGCGGCCGACGCCGAGATTCTCAACGTCGGCTACCGCATGTTCCCTTCGTACGGACCGTCGGCCGCTGTTGCCGATGCGCTCGACGGGCTGCGCTGGCTCCTACGCCGCGGATACCGTGACCACGAAATCGTACTCGCGGGCGACTCGGCCGGCGGATACCTCGCGCTGGCGACCGCGCTCGAACTCCTACACCGCGGGCGCACCCCCACGGCCGGCGTGGTCGCGATCTCGCCGTTGACCGATCTCGATTCGGCGCACCGGCTGGCACAGCCTCATTCGCGATGCTCGATGTTCACCGCCCGCGCGATGACGGCATTCTCTCGCTATCTCACCGCGCAACGTCGGGGCCGCTTCAACCGGCGGATCGTCTCACCCGTCGATGCGGACCTGGAGAACATGCCGCCGGTGTCGATCCACGTGAGCACGGATGAATTCCTGCTGTCCGACGCGGAATTGATGTATCGGCGGATGGTCGATGCGGGCGCGCAGTGCGACCTGCACCTGTGGGACGGTCAGATCCACGACTTCCCACTGGCCGCAGACATCCTGCCGGAAGGACGGCGGGCACTTCGTTACGTCGGCGATTTCGTGAAGCGAGTTACGCCCGCGTCAGTCGAGGACGCGGTAGCCCGGGATTACGCGAGGGCCGCCTCTCTCTGACCGCCGATTCACCGGTTTGCCTTCGTCCGCCTCGGGTACTCAGCGCGGAGGTCCCACCATGAGAGGAATCGCGGTGAACAACACCCCAAACCCGAAGCAACAACAACTCGAAGGCGCCCGAGTCGACAACGGCAAGGGGTATTTGACCACCCAACAGGGCGTGCGGATCGACCACACCGATGACGCCCTGACAGCCGGTGAACGCGGGCCGACCCTGCTGGAAGACTTCCACGCCAGGGAGAAGGTGACCCACTTCGACCACGAGCGCATTCCGGAACGGGTCGTGCACGCCAGAGGTGCTGGTGCATATGGCTATTTCGAGCCGTATGACGATGGCCTGGCGGATTTCACCGCAGCGAAGTTCCTCACCACACCGGGCTTGCGAACGCCGGTGTTCGTCCGGTTCTCCACCGTGGCAGGCTCACGCGGCTCGGCCGACACCGTCCGTGACGTTCGCGGGTTCGCCACGAAGTTCTATACCGAACAAGGCAACTACGACCTTGTCGGCAACAACTTCCCCGTCTTCTTCATCCAGGACGGCATCAAATTCCCCGACTTCGTCCACGCGGTCAAACCCGAGCCGCACAACGAGATTCCGCAGGCCGCATCGGCGCACAACACCCTGTGGGATTTCGTGTCGCTGCAGCCGGAGACGCTGCACGCGATCATGTGGTTGATGTCCGACCGCGCGCTTCCCCGCAGCTACCGGATGATGCAGGGGTTCGGCGTGCACACGTTCCGCCTCGTGAACGCCTCCGGCCAAGGGGTTTTCGTCAAGTTCCACTGGAAGCCGCTGCTCGGCGTGCATTCGCTCATATGGGAGGAATGCCAGCAGATCGCCGGCAAGGACCCCGATTTCAACCGACGCGATCTGTGGGAGGCCATCGAGGCCGGGCACTATCCGGAATGGGAGCTCGGGGTGCAACTGATTCCCGAGTCCGACGAATTCGACTTCCCCTTCGACTTGCTCGACGCCACCAAGATCGTTCCGGAGGAACGGGTGCCGGTGCTTCCGGTGGGACGGATGGTGCTGGATCGCAATCCGGACAACTTTTTCGCCGAGACCGAACAGGTGGCGTTCCACACGGCCAACCTGGTGCCGGGAATCGATTTCACCAACGATCCGCTGCTGCAGTTCCGCAACTTCTCGTACCTCGACACGCAGCTCATTCGGTTGGGCGGTCCGAACTTCGCCCATCTTCCCGTCAACCGTCCGATCGCCGATGTCCGCAACAACCAGCGCGATGGCTACAGCCAGCACACGATCGCCCAGGGACCGACGAGCTACTACAAGAACACCCTCGGCGGCGGCTGTCCTGCCCTTGCCGACGAGGATGTCTTCCGGCACTACACCGAACGCGTCGACGGCCACAAGATCCGCCGGCGCGCGGAGAGTTTCAAGGACTACTACAGCCAACCACGGTTGTTCTGGGACAGCATGTCCGCGGTCGAGGCCGAGCACATTGTCGCCGCGTTCGCATTCGAACTCGGCAAAGTCGGGCCCGAGACCGGCATACGGCCGCGGGTGGTCGAACAACTCAACCTGATCGACCACGATCTCGCCGCGCGGGTCGCGGCGAAGCTGGGCCTGACCGCACCGGCAGAAGTATCCATCGACGTCCGTCACGCACCGTCACCCGCCTTGTCCCAGCTCAATGCGGTCCCGCACACGATAGACACCCGACGCATCGCCGTCCTGGCGGCAGGCGGGGTCGATGTCCGTGGGATCGAGCGCGCAGCTGCGGCGCTGCGCCGGCTCGGTGCGACGGTCGACATCATCAGCACGGTCGGCGGCGGCACGGTGTGGTGCGACACCGGCCACGAACTCGCCGTGGACCTGGGCATCAACACCACCTCGTCGGCCCTCTACGACGCGGTCCTCGTACCCGGCGGAGCGGAATCCGTCGAACAGCTGACACAAGACGGGTCGATGATTCACTTCGTGAGCGAGGCGTACAAGCACCTCAAGCCCATCGCCGCATTCGGCGCCGGCATCGATGTGCTGCAGGCGGCCGGTGTGAGAACTCGGGTGGCCAACGGATCCGGAGCCGTGTCGGACGACGGGGTCATCACGTCGCGCACGAGCGGCGACGACCTCGACGATGCGTTCATCGGCGCACTCGTCGGAGCGGTCGAACGTCATCGGGTATGGGACCGCGTGACCGACATGATTCCTGCCTGAGAATCGCCGTCCCACTTGTCTGTGACAATTCTGCAAACACTCTCGTCAATTAGGGATGACCTGGGCTTTTACCGCCCGAATTTGCGCAAGCAACCATGAGAAATCCCTTATGCCGATTGTCCATAACGCCGCCGCGACGTAGAGTCATGATCAGGTTGAGTTAGCAGCCAAACACGCGCGTTGGCGCGCAGAGCTACGTGACTCCCTGCGCCCATTGCTTTGAAAACCCAGAGCTCGTTTGCGTGCCATGTATGAATCGACGTTTTTCGATTGATGGAGGCAACGTGTCAATAGTCAACGTGGCGCCCCCCACTGCCGCTGGGCAGTCCGCTCACCGTGGCGACCAGATGGCAGGCTTCAGCACCCGCTGGGTCCGGCCATCGACGGCACTGGTGACCGTCGGCGGCGAACTCGACGCCGCCAACGCCCGCCAATTCGCCGAGTATGCGATGGGGCACATCAGCCGCAGCAAAGAGCTCATCCTCGACCTGCAATCCGTGCAATTCTTCTCGGTGTCCTGCGTTCCCACGCTTCACAACCTGAACATGCGCTGCGCGCGGGAAGGTGTCGGCTGGGCGTTCGTACCGAGCGCCGCAGTGTTGCGGGTCCTCCGAATCTGCGATCCCGATGAACAATTACCCGCCGCACCAACGATCAAGATTGCCTTGTCGAGGCTGCGCAACGGGTTCCCGCCCAGCGCTCCGTACGGGAGCATCGCAACGAATGCCATCTTTGCTGTCTGATCGGCCGCATCCAGGCCGACGTCGGTCGAGATGCGCCTGCGCCGCAGCGTAGTCGGCGGTCCAGGTCTACACCGGGTACGTCGTGGTCGTGGTTTCAGCTACCACACCGACGACGGCCAACGGGTGACCTCGCCGAAGGTGCTGCAACGTATAGAGGAGCTGGTGATCCCGCCGGCCTGGAACAACGTATGGATCTGTCAGCGTCCCGACGGTCACATCCAGGCCGTCGGGACCGACGCGGCGGGCCGCCGTCAGTATCTCTACCACCCGCAGTGGCATGAGGACCGGAGCGAAGAGAAGTTCGATCGCGTCCTGGAAATGTCTGCGCGGCTACCGGACTGGCGTGCCGCCGTGGCGGCGGACCTGCGGCGGCCGGGACTGTCGATGGAGCGGGTGCTCGCTGTCGGCCTGCGGCTGCTGGATCTCGGCTATTTCCGTGCCGGCGGTGATCAATACGCGGAGGAAAACAATTCTTTCGGCATCGCGACGCTGATGGGCGAACACGTCACCGTACATTCGGGCTCAGTCGAATTCGACTATCCCGCGAAAAGTGGTGTGCGTCGCGTCCTCGACATCAAAGACCCGGACACGGTCCGCGCCGTCCGCAGTCTGCGACGCGCGGCCGGATCTGATCATCGCCTGCTGTCGTACCGGAACGGGGACGGGTTCAGCACGGTTCACGCCGACGATCTCAACGCTCGGTTCAAGCAGATGGTCGGTGACGAATACACGGTCAAGGACCTACGCACTTGGCACGGAACGGTTTTGGCGGCTGCGGCATTCGCCGACGCCGATCCCCCGGTCCACGAGAAAGTGATCAAGCGGGTCGAGGCTGCGGTGATGCGCGAGGTCGCCGAGGAACTCGGCAACACGCCGGCCGTTGCGCGCAGCGCCTATGTCGACCCGCGCGTGCCGAAGGCCTATCGGGATGGCCTCACGATCGCGACGAGTGTCCGGCGATCAGCGCACACCAAGGACGCCGACAAACGCCAGGCCATTCTGGGGCGCGGCACAGCACGACTGATCCGCAAGGTGGCGCACTAGCCCTTGGGCACCAATGAGGTGACCGTCGCAGAACCCACCCACCTCGTCAGAATCCAGGTACTTTTCCGTTGCCGAGGTACCTGAGCCCGGCATGCCTGATCTCGGTGGGGTCGAGAAGGTTTCGCGTGTCCAGCACCACAGCAGCCGGTGCCTGCCCGGCAATCCGGAACCAGTCCAGGTCGCGGAACTCCGGCCACTCGGTGAAGACGACGATCGCGTCCGCCGCCTTGGCGGCGAGGTATGCGTCGTCGACAGCGCCGATAGACGACCGGCGCAACGTATCTTGGTCGATCATCGCCAGCCGTGGGTCGTAACCACTCACCTGCGCGCCCAGACTTGCCAGCCGGTCGCTGATGAAGAGCGCGGGCGAATCTCGCACATCGCAGGTGCCCGCCTTGAAGGTCAGACCGAACGCCGCGATCCGCGCTGTCGCGAGCGGACCGGCCATCGATTGCGACAGGGCCGCCACGATGCGGTCGGCCTGGCCCAGGTTCGTATCGCGGGCCGAGGCCACCTCGGCCAGTTCGACCCCGTTGCGGCGCCCGGTATCCAACAGCGCTGCAGTGTCTTTGGGCAGACAGGAGCCGCCCCAGCCTGGGCCGGGCTGCAGGAAGTGCTTACCGATCCGGACATCGGCACCCATACACCGGGCCACATCTGCGACATCGGCGCCGACGCGCGAGCACAGCTGCGCCAGCGAGTTCGCGTACGAGATCTTCACTGCCAGAAACGCGTTGCTGGCGTACTTGGCGAGTTCGGCGCTCTCCGGGCTCATCCGCAGCACCTCGGTGTCTCCCACGCCGTAGACCGTCTGCAGCACGTCTGCGGCCCGGTCATCGGCCGCTCCGATCAGGATCCGATCGGGATGGCGGAAGTCGTAGATCGCGTGGCTCTCCCGCAAGAACTCGGGGTTGGACACCGCCGAGATGCCGGTGCCGTGCAATCGGTCGATCACCATGCGGGTCGTGCCCACCGGCACAGTGGATTTCATCACCACCACCGCCCCGGGGTGCAAGGTCCGGTTCAGCTGGCCGACGGCCGCATCGACAGCAGTGATGTCTGCGGATCCATCTGGCCGGCTCGGGGTGGGTACGCAGACGAACACCACCTCGCACTCGGCCAAGTCCTCGAAACGCCCACTGAATCTCAGGGTCCCGTCGCGCAGCGTCGAAGCCAGCAGCTGCGGAAGGCCCGGTTCGTCGATCGGCGCCTCGCCGGCCGTCAATGTACGCACCCGCTGTGCGTCGACGTCGACGCAGACAGTGGCGTGCCCGCGTTCGGCAAGACATACCGCGGAGGTGAGCCCGACATATCCGGCGCCGACAACTCCGATCCTCATGTCTTCACCCCCAGGACGCCCTCGACCGCTTCGAGGACCCGCTGCGGGGTGATCAGCAGCAGCCCGCGATGGGGCTCGTCACCGTGCGGATCGCCTCTGTCCCCCGCCCACAGCGCGACATGCTCGCCGGGGCCGCGCGGTCCCCAGAGCTTCGGCGGGGTCGGGCCGAACAACAGCACCGACGGGGTACCCGTCGCGGTGGCGATGTGCCCGACCCCCGTGTCGCCGCAGATCAACAGGCGGCAATCGCTGATCAACGCAACCAGGCCGAGGAGCCCGAGAGTGCCTGCCAAAACGGCCGATTGGGGCAGTCCCGCCTGATCGGCCACCGCCCGGGCGAGTTCGATCTCGTTGCTGTCGCCGGTGAGGACTACGTCGTAGCCGGAATTGCGCAACGCCGCGG
The DNA here is from genome assembly GCF_002157835.1 of Mycobacterium dioxanotrophicus. Lineage (NCBI taxonomy): Bacteria > Bacillati > Actinomycetota > Actinomycetes > Mycobacteriales > Mycobacteriaceae > Mycobacterium > Mycobacterium dioxanotrophicus. Next base: position 5,448,257 of record NZ_CP020809.1, read on the forward strand.
CCACCGTGGCGAATCGGTCCACGGGCCACCGGCGGGCCGCCGTCGTGGCACCTGGGTGGATGACCACCACGCCGGAGCGGTCGGGGTAGCCTGGCGGCCGACTGATCGCCAGATCCTCTGGATCGCAAGCGATCCCGTACCACTGAAGCAGGGCGCACCAGCGGTCGACCTCGTGCAGGTCGGCGCGCCATGGCGGTCCCTGCACATCGGGATGATCAGCGTGACGATGGCTGAGCATCGATTTCGGTTGCAGCGACGTGAGGTCTGCGATGCTCTCGGGCCCGCTGCCGTGCAGGTTCACCGCGATGTCAGGTACCCGCTGCCGGGGATGCAGGCGTCCCAGACCCGGTGTGGGATCGAGTTCGTCGATCGCCCCCGACAGCATGGCCAGCCGAGAGAACCGCTCCGGCGCGGCAAGTACGATGCGTGCGTCCGGATACGCTCGCCGCAACCCACGCAGTGCCGGAAACCCCGTCAGCAGGTCGCCGAGGCCCAGCGCCCGCAGGACGAGGACATGCGGCGAGTCCGCCGAACTCACGGCCATGACGATTCCGTCGAGGCACAGACCACGAGTTCGCGGATCTCACAGCCGGCGGGCTGCGATAGCGCGAAAACTACTGTCTCCGCGACGTTTTCCGGTTTGTTCAGCACGGCGTCGGTCGGCGGCTTGTACTGGTCGGACCGGCCGTCGAAGAACGGCGTGTACATGCCGCCGGGTATCAGCATCGTGACCCCGACCTCTCCGGCGAGTTCGGCCGCCAACGCGCGGCTGAACCCGACGACGCCGAATTTCGATGCGCAGTATGCGGTTGCATCGCTGACCGCCTTGATGCCCAGGGTCGACGCGCACGTCACGATGCGGCCGCCACTGGCCTTGAGGAAGGGTAGCGCAGAGCGGACGACGGCCGCCGTGCCGAGCAGATTGACGTGGATCACCCGTTCCCAGTCCTTCGCGCTGACATCGGCCAGCTTGCCGCAGGAATCGATGCCCGCGGCGGTGAACAGTCCGTCGATCCTTCTGTCGGCCTGATCGGCCAGCAGGCACACCGCGGAATCGACCGCTTCGGTATCAGCGAGGTCGGCAGCCTGATATGGGACGTCGGCCTGTGGCCGCTTACGGTCGATGACCATCGGTGTCCCACCATGGCGCGCAACGGCTTCGACCGTTGCCGCACCTAGACCGGATGCACCGCCGGTGATGATGACGTTCCCCAAGTTCACGAATTACCCCTTTCGGTCATGGCTGCGTCGCGGATCAACTTCGATGACGAGTAACCGGCGACGGTCGGCAGCAAAACCACCTCACCGCCGTTGCCACGGACGACAGCCGCCTCCGGCAGATCGGCTTCGGTGTAGTCGCCGCCCTTCACCCACACATCCGGACGTAGTGTCTCCAGCTGAGATTCGGGCGAGGACTCGTCGAATATCAGTACGGCATCGACACAGGCCAGTGCCGCAAGCACTCTCGCCCGGTCCAACGCGGTCGTCACGGGCCGTCCCGGCCCTTTGAGCCGCCGTACCGAAGCATCGGAGTTCAGCAGGACCACCAGCGAGTCGCCGAGCTGGCCGGCCTGGTGCAAAAGTCGTACGTGGCCGGTGTGCAGTAGGTCGAAGCAGCCTCCCGTGGCCACCAACTTGCCCGGTCTGGCCCGCAGGTGGTCGCGAACCTGGGCGGCGTCCGTGGTGATCATCGCCGGCCCGTCGGTCCCGCGACCCGGCGTACCCACGGCCACCGGAGTGGAAACCGCCACGGCGCCACCGGTGGCGACGAACCGGCTGGCGGCGGTGACCGCGGCCTGAACCGCCGTGACGATGTCGGCACCGTCGGCCAACGCGCGCGTTGCCGCGACCGCGAACCGATCTCCCGCGCCACAGGCGTCGGTACGGCCGGTGCCCGCTCGGGCCGACGGTGGCACCGGCACATGCGTGGTGTCACCGGTGTCGGTGGACAGCACGGCGCCGTCGGAGCCGAGCGTCACGCAGACGCCGTGGGCTTGCCATTTCTGCCTCAGCGCATCCGCCGAACACGACTGCGCCTCACCCTGGTTTGGAGTCACGAGTCGGCATCCAGCGACGGGATCGGCGCCGCGCGGATGCGGATCCCACACCACGGGTACGCGCTGCGCGGCCGACTCGATCAGCGTGCGCAACGCCGGATGCGCAGTCACCCCGCGCCCGTAGTCGGCCACACACACCGCAGCCGCGTCGTCGAACGCTTCGACGACGGGTGCGGGAAGGGTCCCCGCAGGCACCGTACCGTCGCCGTGGTCCAGCCGCAGCACGGACTGTCCGGTGGCGCGGATTCGGGTCTTACACGCAGTCGTGCCGCTCAGCCGCAGCCGAGCCACCGTCACGCCCGCCGACTCGAGCAGTTCGGTGAGTTCGTGCCCCTCGGCGTCGTCGGCGATCGCGGTCACCAGAATCACGTCCGAATCCGTGCGAGCTGCCAGCACAGCCGCCAGGCCCGCCCCACCGGGACGATGCCAGACCCGCTCCGCATCGACGACCGGAACCGGCGCCTCGGGGCTCAACCGGGTCGCACTGCCATCGATGTCGATGTCGAGCATGCAGTCCCCCACCACGACGATGGGCCTGGCCATCAGACACCCCCCGGCACGCCAGAGGTGCCCAACACGACATCGTCGAGCGCGATGCACAACGAATGCACGAGCAGCAGATGGATCTCCTGAACGGTCGCGGTGCTCGGCGCCTCGACACAGATCGCGTCGTCGCACATGGACGCCAACGGATTGGGCGCGGGCCCGGTCAGCGCCCACGTGGTCAGGCCGATGTCATGTGCCGCCTTGACCGCCGAGAGCACGTTCGGGCTGGTGCCGCTGGTCGACAGTGCCACCAGCACGTCGCCGGGTCGGCCGTGTGCCCGCACGCCGCGGGCGAACATGTCTTCGATGCCGTAGTCGTTGCAGATCGCGGTCAGCGCGGACGTCTCGGCGTGTAGAGAAATGGCCGACAACGGGATTCGTTCATCCTTGAATCGGCCCACGAGCTCTGCGGTGAGATGCTGCGCTTCCGCGGCGCTTCCACCGTTGCCGCAGGCCAGCAGCCGACCGCCGCCCGTCAGTACGGCTGCGAGGTGCTCTCCCCACCGGGTCAGTCGCGCGGTCTCGCAGTCGATGCGATCCACCGCATTGGTCAGAGCGTGCATGTGCGAAGCAATCATGTTGTCCTACCTCCGTATTGATCGACAGCGGCCAACATCTCGGCATCGGTGATGCCATCGAGGCACGGATGCCCGGGTACCGGGCACTGCCGCGCCCGGGTCAGCCGACACGGGGCCGTTTGGTCGCCAAGCCGGATCACGTTGCGGCCGTACGGAAGCCACTGCGATGCGGGCACTACCGGCGCGAACAGCGACACGACCGGTGTTCCGACGGCCGCGGCCAGATGCGCCGGGCCCGTGTTGGGTACCACGACGACCCGGGATCTGGCGTATACCGTGGCCAGCGTCGCCAGTGAGGTTCTTCCGCCGAGATCGACTGCGGCGTCACCGGCCACCCGGGCGGTCAGGGCGTGTTCGGAGTGGTCGCCGGTGACCAGCACCCGGTAGCCGGCGGCGGTGAGTGCGTGCACCATTGCCGCGCTGCGGCCGACTGTCGGGCGCCGAGCGGGCACCGCCGCACCGGGGTGAAACACCACATACGGTGCCACCCGGGTGATTTCATCGAGATCGGGCGGCAATGCCGAGGCGACGTCGACCCTCAGCGCGCCGTCGTCGCCGCTCGGCAAGGCGCATCCGGCGGCGTTGACCAAGGACAACGCCCGCTCCGGTTCCGGCACCCCCGGTTCGGCGTGATGCCGAAGATCCAGCAGCGTGCCCGGATAGTCCTCGCTGATGGCACCGATCCACGGCACCCCGGCCATGCGACCGATCAGGGCCAGTGGCAGCGGTGACTGGTGGAACGACGTGAAGATGAACATCCGATCGGGCCCGACGTCACGCAATTGTTTGACCAGTGACTCGACATGGCCGGAGGTGAGCTCCGGGGAGTCGAAATCCACCCAGGGCGCCTGCCATTCGATGACGTCGGCAACGGCGGGCAGCAACCGTGCGGCCTCGCTGCCGCGCGGTCCCGCCACGAAGACGACGGGGCCGTGGCGGCTCGCGACCGCACGCACGGCGGGGCCGGTGATCAAGACGTCGCCCGCACTGTCGAGCCGGGCCACCACCGCGGTCATCGCGCCCCCTGCAGAACGAGCTCAACCGCATCCTGAAGAGTCGCCGCGACCCGCGCGACGGCACGTGCCTCGGTGACCTCGTCGGGCAATGTGCGTTCAGTGGGAACCAGAATCGCGGCGGCCCCGGCTGCGAGCGCGGCACGCACGTCGCCTCCGGTATCGCCGATCAGCACGCATCGGCGCGGCTCGATGCCGAGCACTTCGGCAGCCGCTCGTACCATCCCTGGCTCGGGCTTGCGGCAACCACATCCGGCCTGCTCTGCATGCACACACACCTGCCAAGAATCGAACGGGCCCATAAGTTCGTTGACCCGCGCGTTGACCGCGTCGAGTTGGTCGGTGCTGATCAGTCCGCGTGCCACACCGGACTGATTGGACACCACAGCCAGGAGCAGTCCGCGTTGCCGAAGACGCTCGATCGCCTCCACAGCGCCGGCCACCGGCTGCACACCGGCAGGATCGTTGAGATACGGGATGTCCTTGATGATGGTGTCGTCGCGGTCGAACAGTACGGCAAGCCACGGATCCCGGTGCGAGTCAAGGAATTCCCACTCGCCGCGCAGCCGTTGCGCCACTGCGACAGGAGGAATCACGATGCTGGTGACCAGCATCTTGACCGCCTCGACGGGCGTGCGTCGTCCCGCAAGGAACCGGCGCACGGCGAAATCGGTTGTCAGTGAACACCACGAGGCGCGCGCGAGCCACGACACCGGCGGTGGTGTCGCGAGCGAGAGGACCGCCGCGATCGTCGTCGCCGTATGCAACGGCAAGCGTCCGCGTCCCTCGCCCACCGCCGAACGCCAACCGCGCCCATGCTTGCGGCGCATCAGTGCGTCGTCTCGATTGCCCCGCTGCGCACGCACACTGGCTCCCCACGAGGCGCGGGACAACGAATGGCGCGAGCGCCGGGCACCACGCGCAATCGACTCGCCGGTCAGTGTGATGCGCAGAGCGAGATCCGAGTCTTCGCGATAGGCCCGGGGAAATCGCTCGTCGAACCCGCCCACGGCCACCAGTGCGCTACGCCGATATGCCATATCGGCGGTGATCCATTGAGCGTCGGCGAGCCGCTGGGTTCGGCGTTGGTCATCGGTGCTGCGCCGCCCGTACGGCGCGGGCACTTCGATGACCGCCTGCGAGCCGACGGCCCCGGCCGCCTCGGCATCGAGCAGGTCCTGGTAAAGCGCAGTGAGCCAATCGATTTGCGGAAGAACGTCGTCGTCGAGGAAACAGATCCAGTCCGTCGCGCAGCTGCGCCAGCCGACATTGCGCGCCGCTGCGGGACCACGCCCGCCGGAGCGCAGCAGCTTGACCGGCAGTGTCGCGGTGGTCAGCAGCGGCGGGTCAGGATCGACGCGATCGTCCACGACGACCACCGCGTCCGGCGCCGGGCCCGCGGAGTGCTCCAACGCCAACAGCAACCGCTGCAACGTCGCTCGCCCGATCGTCGGTATCACGATCGCGAAGCTCACAGTCGCCTCCGGACCACGAACGGCCCGATCGCCAGCAGGTCGATCGGTGCGCTGCCGAAACATTCGAGGGCGTCCCGCGGCGAATCGACCATCGGCCGACCGGCGGTGTTGAAGCTGGTATTGACGATCACCGGCACCCCGGTGCGATCGCAGAACCGACTGATGGTGCCGTACAACAACGGATCGGTCCCGTCGACCGTCTGGATCCGAGCGGTACCGTCGACGTGCGTGACGGCCGGGATCCGCGGCTGCCATTCGGCTGCTACGTCGTGCACGAACAGCATGTAGGGGCTGGGAATCGGCCCGCCCGAGAAGATCTCGTGCGCGCGTTCGGCCAGCACCATGGGCGCAACGGGCCGGAATTGCTCACGGCCCTTCACCGCGTTGAGGCGCTCGACATTGGCCGCACTGCGTGGATCGGCCAGCAGGGACCGCCCGCCCAGCGCCCGCGGGCCGAATTCGGCGCGGCCGTGGAACCAGCCCACCAACTGGTCATCGGCCAGTGCGTCACCGACCGTTGCGGCAAGATCATCGGGACGTTCATACCGGACCGCCGCGGTGTCGAGTACCTCGGCGATCTGAGCCTCGGTCCAACCGCGGCCCAGTGCGGCCGACGGCATCGGTGTGATCGGATCGTGCGCCTCGGCGGCCAGGGCGAGCGCAGCGCCCAGCGCGGTACCCGCATCGCCCGCGGCGGGCTGGATCCACACCTCGTCGAATCCGCTGTGCTGGTGGATCTTCGAGTTGGCGACGCAATTGAGCGCCACTCCCCCCGCCAGGCAGAGGTTGCGGTGTTCGGTGTGGTCACGCAGCCACGCCACGAGCTCGAGCAGCACCTCTTCGAGGACCCGCTGCACGCTGCAGGCCAGATCCACCCTGTCCTGCCAGCTGGTGCCGAACGACTGCCAGTCCACCGGTTCGGTGCGGAATCCGCCTTCCCCGCAGCTGTACACGAGTTCTCGGAACCGGTCGGCGAAACGCGGTTCACCATACGACGACATCGCCATGACCTTGTACTCGTCGCTGGAGCGTTTGAACCCAAGATGCTCGGTGAGCTCTTCGTAGAGCAGGCCGAGTGAGTGCGGAAGCTGTTGAGTCGCGAGCACATCCAACTTGTTGTCGGTGTAGGCGCCGGCCAGCATCGAGCTGGTCTCACCCCGCCCGTCGACCACGAGAACAGCGCAGTCCGGGTGCGGTGAGGCCAACGCGGTGGATGCGGCGTGGGCGACATGGTGGCGGACGTAGCGGACGATGCCCGGATCAAGGCCCGGCAAGGCCGATTGCAGAAACTTGGGCGCGCGTTCGGCGTACAGCGTCCGCAGGCTCTCCCACTGTCCGTCATGACCGATCAGATCAGTCTCACTGCCGTGGAGCAGTCCGGGATCGTAGGAGTAACCGACCGCGTCCAGGTCGGCGGGTTCGAGACCAGCTTGTTCCAGGCACCACCGCGCCGAGGCCACCGGCAGTTCCCAGGTCGAGAACGCGACGGCGTCCTTGCCGTGTTTGCGGCGGCTGAACCGTTCCTCCTCGGCGGCCGCGACGATCCGACCGTCCACCACTAGTGCGGCGGCCGGATCGTGAAACACCGCGTTGATTCCCAGTACTCGCACCGACTCCTCCTCAGTCGCTTTCTGACAAGCCTTGTTGGACAAACCATTCGATGGTCCTCGCCAGCCCGTTGCGGCAATCCACCTGCGGCTTCCAGCCGAGCCGCCTGCCCGCCTCGGTGATGTCCGGGCAGCGGCGTTGCGGATCGTCGTCGACTCCGGGCACCCGGCAGATCGGCGATTCGCTGCCGGCCAGCTCCCGGATGAGTTCCGCGATCGCCAGTACGGTCAGTTCGTCCGGATTGCCGATGTTGATCGGCCCCTGGCATTCGGCCCGGGCCAACGCCAAGAGCGCGTCGACGGTGTCGTCGACGTAGCACAGCGACCGGGTCTGCCGTCCACTGCCGTGTACCGTGATCGGCTTGTCGGCGAGTGCCTGTTCGCAGAACGTGGGGACGATGCGGCCGTCCGCACGGCGCATCCGGGGACCGTATGTGTTGAACAGCCGAGCCACGGCGATGTCGGCGCAACGCGCGCGCCCGTAGGCGAACGTCAGGGCTTCGGCATATCGTTTGCCCTCGTCGTAGACACTTCTCGGACCAACCGGGTTGACGTTGCCCCAATAGTCTTCGCGCTGCGGATGTTGCAACGGGTCGCCGTACACCTCGCTCGTCGACGCCAGCACGAAACGCGCGCCGTACCGCTCGGCGTAATCCAGTGCGTTGGCGGTGCCGACGGAGTTCGTGGTCAAGGTCTGCACCGGTAGCCGCTGATAGTCGACGGGTGACGCAGGCGACGCGAGGTGAAAGACCGTGTCGACGCTGGGCAGTGTCGGCAGGGGATGAACGATGTCGTGAAGCACGAACCGGTAGCCGGGCCGCTCCGCCAGCCGGGTCGGCGCATCCAGCATGCTGGTCACCCCGTTGTCCACGCACACCACCTCGACGCCGGAGTCCAGCAGTCGATCACACAGATGGCTGCCCACAAACCCTGCGCCGCCCGTCACCAACACTCGGTTCAGTTCACGCATGAGGGTTTGCCCCTCGCCGTCGCGGGTAGCCGCCTGCGCTATGGAATATGCAGGCAAGATCTCGTTCGTCATCGCCAGCCGCAATCGCCCGGCCGAACTCGCCACCGTGGTGAGCAGGCTCCTGGACACGACACCGTGTCCGATCATGGTGGTGGACAACGGTTCTGATCACGGAGCCGTCGATGGCATCCGACAGGTCGCCGCGCAATCGGCCGGCCGGGTCACCGTGCTGGGCCTGCGGTCCAACCTCGGCGCGGTGGGGCGCAACGTCGGCGTCGCCGCGTGCCGCACTCCGTACATCGCCTTCTGCGACGACGACTCGTGGTGGACACCGGAATCCCCGGCCCTCGCCGCGGACATCTTCGACCGTCATCCGAGCGTCGCCCTGGTCGCGGCACGCACCGAGGTGTGGCCGCAGCGACGTGACGATCCGGTGGTCGAGCAGCTCGCGAACAGTCCGCTGGGGCGGCGACCCGATCTGCCGGGGCCGTCGATCCTGGGCTTTCTGTCCTGCTCTGCCGTCGTCCGCAAGACAGCGTTCGAAGCGGCCGGAGGATTCAGCCCGATTCTGCACTTCCGCGGCGAGGAGCAGTTGCTGGCAATGGATTTGGCTGCGCGTGGCTGGGACCTGTGCTACTGCCCCGAGCTGACGGCCATACATCAGCCGTCGGCTCTGCGGGCCACGACCGCGGCGCAGGACGCCCGCAGCCTGCGCAACGCCGTGCTCACCACCTGGCTGCGCCGGCCCATCGGGCCGTGTTTCGGTGGAGCCGCTACGTTGGCGCGAGCCGCGTCCAACGACACCGCACACGCCCGGGCAGCCGCAGAAGCGTTGCTGCGGCTGCCCGCCGTGATCGCATCCCGTCGACGGCTGCCTGCCGCGGTCGAGCACGCGGTCGCACTGCTGGACGGTGCGAAATCTCATCACTGAACAGCACTCTCGGAGGCATCAGCGGATACCACCGGCGGTACGTACGCCGCAGGACCGACGCGGTCATATACCCGCAGGGTGTCGGCTGCGATCCGGTCCCACGAGTACCGTGACCGAGCGCGGTCCCGGCCCGCCGCCCCGAGGCTGCGCCGCAGGAAGTCGTCGCGTAGCAGGCTGTTCAGCGTGTCAGCCAACAGATCCGGGCGCTTCGGGGGGACCAGCCGCCCCGTCACATCGTGCACAACAGTGTCGAGCATGCCGCCGACGGCCGACGCCACGACAGGCACACCGCAGGCCATCGCCTCCAGTGGCACGATGCCGAACGGTTCGTACCACGGTGTGCACGCGACGACGTCGGCGGAGCGCAATACGGCAGGCATGTTCGCCCGGGCCACCGATCCGCACAACTTGACCCGGTCGTCGACGCCGAGTTCGCGGGCCAACGCCTTCAACCGACGGGCCTCGGGATCACGCCTGAGCGCAGCTCGGTCGGGCCCACCCACGATCACCAATTCCGTGTCAGGGATACTGGCCAACGCACGGATGGCGAGATCAAAACCTTTGCGAGGCACGAACCTACCGACACTGACGATGCGGTGCGCCGCACCACGGCGCGACTTCGGGCCATCCGGGGTGAACAGGTCCAGATCGACTCCGCAGGGCACCACTGACGTCCGGCTGCGTGACCGGCCCAGGCGCATGAGTTCGAACACTTCGTCGGTGCACGTCGCGGCGACCCAGGTGGCACAACGCGCCACCATGCTTTCCAGCTTGAGCCGCTCCGGTGGGCTGGTGTCGTCGGCACCCTGATGCCTGCGCTTGACCACACCGAGTGCGTGAAAAGTCTGCACCGCAGGGAGATTCAGGTGGCGTGCGGCCAGTTGGCTGGCCACTCCCGACATCCAGAAGTGTGCGTGCACGACGTCCGGGCGGTGAGCGGTCCAATCGCCGTCGAGAAACCGGGCGAACTCCCCCATGTATTGCAGCAGTTCGTCTTTCGGAATGTGTTCGGAAGGGCCGGCCGGAACATGTACAACGGTGTATCCGTCCGGGGTGGTCACGCGCTCGGGCAGGGCTCGGTCGTCGCGTCGGGTATAGACGACGACTTCGTGGCCGCGCCGGCTCAAGGCGGCGGAAAGCGCTGCCACATGGACGTTCTGGCCGCCTGCATCGACGCCCCCAAGTGCGGCCAGTGGGCTGGCATGCTCGGAGACCATTGCAATCTTCATTCGCAACTCCTTCGGAGAATTCATCGGCAGCATTCGGCGATCACCCGGTCCCAGTCCTTGAGGAACCGGTCGAGGCCGAAGTGCGCCAGCGCGTACGCTCGCGCCGCCTTGCCCGCGATCGCAGCCGCGGATGCGTCAGTCACGAACCCCTGCAGCGCGTATGCGAGTGTCTTGACGTCCGCGCTCACCACGCCCGCCTCGGCGAGCACCGTCATCGGAGCCATCGTCGAGCCGACAGCGACGATCGGCATGCCGAGGAACATCGCCTCGACCAGCGACATGCCCAACGACGTCCAGCGTGCGGTGTGCAGGTACACCCGACGGCGGGCGATCTGATACAGCACACGCGGATGCGGGACGTCGCCCTTACCGCGCACCGCCGCGAGTGCACCTTTGCGGTTGAGTTCCCGAGAACCGATGCCCCACACGTCGATCGGGACCTGGCTGCTGAGCTCGGCCAGCAGGTCGGCTCCCACGGTGCGCCACCGGCGCAGCGGTTCGTTGATCATGGTCGCCGCAGCCGCCACGTCACCGGTGTAGAGATTGCCGGGGTCGGCGATGCCGTGGGTGATCACCTTGGTCGGGGCTATGCCGTTGTCCCACATCAGCCTGTTGAATTCGGTGACGTGGATCAGCGGGATGTCCATGCGCCCGGCCAGCACATGGTCACTGTCGACCGCATCCGGCCGCGGGGCGTTGTGCTCGACGTAGACCGCCGGAATGTCGATGCCGGGGCGCCGGCCCAGCAACTCTGCCGCCAGCTCGATCTCCCTCGGCCGCTGCAGCACGATCAGGTCGATGTCCTGATCTCTCAACTGGTCTGTCGAAATTTCTTGTGCGCGTGGCCAATCACGGCCAAGCAGACCTTTCCCGTCTGCATCACCCGCCTCGTTGACGGGTATCAGATAACGGTGCCGCCCGGCGACAAACGACTCCATCCATGAGCCGTGCACATGCCACGCGAGCACCGTGCGCGGGGGGTCTGAATCCATTGGGCGGAAGTACCCTGGCGATCCACTCTTAAACACGCGAAGAGTTTTGGCGCCGGGCAGCTCCGGGTACTCCCCATGGCATGCAACCCCAAGACGACGAAGTGCCGATCGCCGACGCCGTCGAGCAGCAGCGCGACGTCAAACCACCACCGCCAGGCGACGATGAAGCGATCGAACCGAGTTCCAGCCCTCCCTTGGAAAGTACTGAAAGCGACTGGCAGGAACAACGGGACGAAGTGGATCTCGACCCCGATCTCGACGACCGCGAAGCCTGACGATGAGCCGCGAACATGTCGAATCCTCCGGCGGCAACCCGCCTTTCGGGCGCCCCGCGCAACCCGACGAGATCGCGCCGTCGTATGTCTTCTTCGCTGCCAACCAGCTGTCCTCGTACTACAGCGGCGAGGTGCTCGCACCGCTTGGCGGCGAAACACTGCCCGGCTGACCGGATTTCGTCGATCACCGCTCGCGTTCCGCGGATCCCTCTCCGGTCTCGCGATGGTCGGCGTGCCACTCGACTTCCCTGCGGCGCACGCGCCAATGCTCCACGCCGAACCACACTGCGCAGGCCACGAACAAGACGGCGGCGAGTACTGCCAACCACGTGCCGACGTCACCGTGCGAGGTGGCGAATGCGGCGAGGCATGCGACGAAGGACACGACGCCAACGAACAGAAGAACGATCGCCGGCATGTTCTTGGTGTCTTTCATCGTCTCGCCGGCGTGCGGTCGGGTGGTACGAGCGTGATCCACTGGGTCCTTGGCGGTGTCCCCCATCACTGCTCCTCTCGGCTCGGTCGTTGGCATAGGAGCTACCCGCCTCGCGTCATTCCGAAACGACACGCTGGTCGACGGGTCAGCTGGCGGCATCTGCCTGTTCCACCGCGGTCCGATGGTCACGCCCGACGTGAGATTCCGTGCGCATCCGCTCGACCATATGCGGGTAATGCAGCTCGAATGCGGGTCGCTCCGAACGGATCCGGGGCAGCTCGGTGAAGTTGTGCCGCGGCGGTGGGCAACTCGTTGCCCACTCGAGTGAATTGCCGTAACCCCACGGATCATCGACAGTGACCGGTTCGCCGTAACGCCAGCTCTTGAAGACGTTCCAGACGAACGGCAGCATCGAGACGCCCAAGATGAATGCGCCGATGGTCGAGACGACGTTGAGCGCGGTGAACCCGTCGGACGGCAGATAGTCGGCGTAGCGCCGCGGCATGCCCTGGTTCCCGAGCCAGTGCTGCACCAGGAACGTGGTGTGGAACCCGATGAAGGTCAACCAGAAATGCAACTTGCCCAAACGTTCGTCGAGCAGTCGACCCGTCATCTTGGGGAACCAGAAGTACACGCCCGCAAACGTCGCGAACACGATGGTGCCGAACAGCACGTAATGGAAGTGCGCCACCACGAAATAGCTGTCGGTGACGTGGAAGTCCAGCGGCGGGCTGGCCAGCATCACCCCGGTCAGACCGCCGAGCAGGAACGTGACGAGGAAACCTACTGAAAACAGCATCGGCGTCTCGAACGTCAACTGCCCCTTCCACATGGTGCCGATCCAGTTGAAGAACTTGATGCCGGTCGGCACCGCGATCAGGTACGTCATGAAGGAGAAGAACGGCAGGAGCACAGCGCCGGTCGCGAACATGTGGTGCGCCCAGACCGCTACCGAGAGCGCCGCGATCGAGACGGTGGCATAGACCAACGTCGTGTAGCCGAAGACCGGCTTACGGCTGAACACCGGGATGATCTCGGTGACGATGCCGAAGAACGGCAACGCGACGATGTACACCTCGGGGTGGCCGAAGAACCAGAACAGGTGCTGCCACAGAATCGGTCCCCCGTTGGCGGGGTCGTAGATGTGAGCGCCCAGGTGGCGGTCGGCCGCCAGCCCGAACAGGGCCGCGGTCAGGATCGGGAAGGCCAGCAGCACCAGGATGCTGGTGACGAAGACGTTCCAGGTGAAGATCGGCATCCGGAACATCGTCATGCCGGGGGCCCGCATGCAGACCACGGTGGTGATCATGTTGACCCCACCCAGAATGGTGCCGAGACCACCCACGGCCAGTCCGAGAATCCACAGGTCACCGCCCGGACCGGGCGAGTGGATCGCGTCGGTCAGCGGCGAATACGCCGTCCAACCGAAGTCCGCGGCGCCGCCCGGGCAGATGAATCCCGCAAGCGCGATCAGCGCGCCGAACACGAACAACCAGAACGACAGTGCGTTCAGGCGCGGGAACGCCACGTCCGGAGCGCCGATCTGCAATGGGAGAACCAGGTTGGCGAAGCCGAACACGATCGGCGTCGCGTAGAACAGCAGCATCACCGTGCCGTGCATCGTGAACAACTGGTTGTACTGCTCGTTCGACAGGAACTGCAGGCCGGGCTCGGCCAGCTCCGTTCGCATCAGCAGCGCCATCAGTCCGCCGATGAAAAAGAAGACGAAGCAGGCGACGCAGTACATGATGCCGATCAGCTTGTGATCGGTGGTGGTGATCAGCTTGTAGACCAGATTGCCACGTGGCCCGAGGCGCGCCGGGAATGGGCGGTGCGGCGCGAGTTTCGGTGGGGCGAGGGCGTCAGCCGTCATCGCGAACTCCGTTCGTCAGGATGCGGTTTCCCGGGATCCGGCACATCCAAACGCGGCGCCCCGGCAGTTTGCGCGGCTCGGCCACCGGGTAGCGCTAAGTGCACACAGGAGGTGTGCGGTGAGCGTGATGGTGGTCGGCCAGATCGGCCGCGACGTGGTGCTGCAGACACCGGAACTGTCGGGGACCGGCGGCACCCACCCGGTCAAAGAGCGCAGGGAGATGCTAGGCGGTAAAGGCGCCAACCAGGCCGTCGGGCTGGCCCAGCTCGGCGTTCCGGTGGGCCTGATCGGCGTGGTCGGTGCCGACGAACCGGGTGCCGCAGCACTGCAGCAGGCAGCGTCCGACGGCATCGACACCGTCCACGTGGTCCGACGCGGCACCACCGCGCTGCTGGTGAGCGTGATCGACGACGCGGCGAATCGGCTGTTGCTCGAACATGTTCCGCAGCACGCGCTGCTCACGCCGGATGACATCGACCGGGGGCGGGCGGGTCTGCTCGCCGCCGACACCGTCTCCGTGCAGCTGCAGCAGCCCATCTCCTCGACCCTGCGTGCGGCGCGGCAAGGCAGGCAAGCCGGTGCCCTCGTTGTCGCCGACGGTGCGGTCTATCCGGACCATGCCGACGAGCTGTTCGAGCTCGTGCACGTGTTTCGCGCGGACGCGGACGAAGCCGAACTGCTCGCCGGCGAACCTGTGAAGACGCCCGCCGCGGCCAGGGTGCTGGCCGACCGGATCCTGCGCAAAGGCCCGGTGCTCGTCGCGCTCGCGATATCCGGTGTCGGCGACCTGTTGGTCTGGCGGGGCGGCAGCCAGTTGTTTCCGCTCTCGGATGCCCCGGTGGTCGACCGTACCGGTGCCGGCGACGCGTTCATGGCAGGGCTGATCGCGGCGCTACGCCGAGACGCCGATCCCGTGCAGGCCGGCCACCTCGCCACCGCCGCCGCGAGGTCCACAGTCGGGCATCTGGGCGGCAGGCCGCACCTGGACGGCCTGCGGCACGCCTAGAGCTGAGGACGGGCATGGGCCACAAGGTCTTTCGGCGATCCGGGGTAGTCGAATCCGCCGAGGTACCGCTGTACTTCCGTCACTTGAAATCCCATGCCGACGCGATACCCGGCTGTCGAGCGTCAAACCTGTCGATCGAGGTTCCGCGACGACCGACAGGTTTGACGACGTCTGGTACCTCAGTGATACCCCGTCGTCGGCTCGGCAACCCACCGACGTTTTGACACGCCCGCCGCTGGGAATACCCCCCGGCGATATGACAACACTGCCCATCGCCGCACAGCCCAAGCTGCCCGACGCCCGCGGACCCGTTTCGGCTGCGGTCATCGAACTGCTCGCTCATTGCGCACCGCATACCCACCTCGAACCGGTCGAAGCACGACTGCACGACTCCGACCCGTTGGGGCTCGACCTTCAACTGGCGCTCTATGTGTGCTACGAACTGCACTACCGGGACTTCGCCGGTGTCGACCCGGCATGGGAGTGGAACGCCGGTCTGCTGCACCTGCGCTCGCGTATGGAACATGCCTTCCTCGCGGCGATTCGCCGCGAGGTCGGGACGATCGAGGCGGACGCCACGCCGGCGACCGAGATGGACCGGTTGTCGACCGAACCGGCGGACGGCACCGGGCCCAGCTACCATCTGCGCGATCACGGGACCTGGCAGCAGATGCGCGAATACTTCGCGCACCGCTCGGTGTACCACCTCAAGGAGGGCGACCCGCACGCGTGGTTGATCCCGCGGTTGGGAGGGCAGGCGAAGGCGTCGTTCGTGGCCGTCGAATACGACGAGTTCGGGGCCGGCTCGGGAAGCCAAGTGCACCAACAGTTGTTCGCCGATCTGATGGCGGCCGCAGAACTGGACAGCGGTTACCTGGCCTACCTGGGGGCGGTGCCGGCGGAGGCGTTGATCGCGGTGAACCTCATGTCGCTGTTCGGCCTGCACCGACGGTTGCGGGGTGCGGCGGTCGGGCATTTCGCGGCGACGGAGATCACGTCGTCCCCGGGCTCACAGCGGCTGGTGGCCGCGCTGCAACGGATGCAGGCGCCCGAGGCATGCATCAAGTTCTACCGTGAGCATGTCGAAGCCGACGCCGTGCACGAGCAGGTGGTCCGCACCGAGGTGATCAACAGCTTGCTGTGCAGCGAACCGACTCTGGCCGACGACGTGGTGTTCGGGATCCGCGCCTGGGAAGTCGTCGAGGACCGGCTCGCCTACTGGATGATGAAATGCTGGACGTGCGGGCGTAGTTCGCTACTTCGGCCGCTCGACTGAACGTCGCGCCTTGCGATGGCTGGTATCACACAGTGGGTAGTTCTTCGACCGCCGGCACGCGCAGATCGCGACCATGAACCGGGAAGACTCGACCACGCGGCCGTCGGGCGTCTCGATCTTGACCGGCCCCTCGACCAAGATCGGCCCGCCGGCCACCACCCGCACGGTCCGGAACTCGCTCATCGTTTTTCCGCCCTGATGACCGCCAACAGCTCGTGGCGTCGGCCAGCGGTGAGCCGACCGGACGCCTCCAACTCCCTGGCATGCGCCGACAGCACCGGACCAAACGGAATAGATTGCACAGCAGCGATTTTCGTTTCCAGACCGGCCTCGCGCAGCAGTGTCACCGACTTCCCGATGTCCGAGAACTCGGATTGGACCAGCAGCAGGGCTCCGTCATCGCTCAACATCTGCGGCACTGTCGCACACAATGGATCCAGGACGAGACGTCCGTCCTCTCCCCCATCCCACGCAGTCATCGGGCCCGCCCATGGCGGGATCGAACCGGTGTCAACCTCGGCGCCGGACGGGACGTAGGGCGGATTGCACACCACCACATCGAACGGCTCGCATTCCAGGGCCTGACTCCAAGAACCCAGCCGAACATGGACCTCCACGCCAGCGGCCAACGCATTCCCGCGGGCGCAGCGCACGGCGGTCGGGCAGATGTCGAACGCGGTGACCGACCGTGCGCCCAGTTGGGCCGCCGCCACCGCTACCACTCCGCTGCCCGTGCCGAGATCAACGACGCTGCGTCCCTTGAGCGGAGCGCCTCCGGCGAGCACGTCGATCAGCAGCTGGGAATCCTCCTGCGGCGGGTACACACCGTCGAGGGCAAAAGCTGTCATCTCATTCCTTTCGCGTGGCCTTACCTCCGGTACCCGCGCGCAGCCGACCACAAACGCCGATGACCCAGATAGACCGGCTGATAACCGCTTTGGCCGCCACGATCGGGCCCCACGTTTGATCGCGGGGGCATCCGGGAATACGGGCCGTGCACGCAACGGCGCGTGCAGTGACCAATCCACTCCAGTAGCGGAAAGGTAAGTATGACCGAGAAGAAGTCAGGTCCTCAGGAAGCAGTCAGGGGCGTCGTCGAAGACGCCAAGGGCAAGGCCAAGGAAGCCGTCGGCACGGTAACCGGGCGCGATGACATGGTCCGAGAGGGTAAGGCCCAGCAGGACAAGGCTGATGCCCAGCAGGACGCCGCCAAGAAGGAGGCGCAGGCCGATTCCGCCCGAGCAGGTGCGAAGGCGGCCGAAGAGCGCGAACAGGCCCATCAACGGCCGTAGTAGTCGCGACGATGGCCCAGCCGGTACGGCTGGGCCATCGCCATTGTGACAAGCCATTTTTCGTGTCGTCAGTTCGTGGCGAGCGGTCACGTCCTGGCCAGCATTGACAGCGCCAGGGTGAGCGCCAGCAGGGTCAGGGCCATCAACGCCAAAGCGGCGCACTGCCAGTTGCGCCAGTTCTCGCGTTGCCGGGACGCATGGTAAGCCCGCGCGAACGCACGGATGCCGGCGACCAACAGCACGGCAGGCGCCGCCAAAGCCAACAGGGAACGCTCTGGCGCGCCGCATGCCAAACCGCCGGCCGTCGCCCCGGCACAGGTACTGATCCATGCGGCCGCCGCGACCAGCAACACCGCCCCGACGCCTGCGGCCGCGAACCCAAACCGCGTCGCGGCGTGCGAATCCGAATCGCCATGCATGTCGCGCGGCCCGAGATGGGCCGAATTGTGGAGCATCTCAGTCGCCGATCGCGCTCTGCCGGTCGACCATCGCGGGATGTCCGGCTTGCCGCGCACAGTGCGCGCAGCAGTACATGATTCCCGACGCCTCGACACCATGTCCCAGGATCCGGCATCCGCACGCCGTGCACTCCGGTGCCACCCGGACGGCCGCGCATTCGAGACTGTCAAACGTCTCGGTCAGTCCGTTCCAGCTGACCGTGAACGCCTTGTCGTAGTCGTTGCCGCAGGTGGCGCAAATCGCCATATCGCCTCCCGGAAATCCGCGCGCATGTCGCCGAAGCGACTTCCCCGAAACGCGGCGGGCTAAACCTCCCGATCCACGGCCCGTAGGTGGGCGGTGAGCAGGAGTCGGTCGAAGACGATGCGGTTGGGAAACGTCTCGCTGTAGTCGAGATGAAGAAAGTCGTGCGCAATCTGTTCGGACAACACGCGCAGCTTGGTGTTGGTCTCCTGTGATCGCCATTTCAACAGCTCGAACGCGGCATCGGCGTCGATCCGGTACAGCACCATCAACATGCCCTTGGCCTGTTCGATGGCGCCGCGGGCTTCGGCGAGTTCGGCCACGGTTTCGGTGACCAGTCGTTCCCGCGCCGCCGCGATCGACTTGGTGACGTCGACGTAGAAGCCGTGGGTGCCGACAACCGTGCCGTCGTCGTCGAACAGTTGATCTCCCACGACGACGACATAGTGGACGTTGCCGTCGGTGTCGAGAATCCGGTGGCGTGTACTGAACGCGCCGCCGGTCCGGCGGATCTGGTCGAGGGTGGCCGCCACCTGCCCGTAATCCTCCGGGTGCTTGTGCGACAGCACCAGCTCGGTCGTCGGCTGTGCCGTACCGGGTGAGTATCCGTGCATCCGCTCGACCTGCGGCGACCACTCCCAGCGTTCGTCGGCGAAATAAAAACGGAACCAGCCGACGCGCTGCGGTTCGCCGCCCGCGAGCGCATGCTCGATGGGCGACTCGACGCCAATCGGATTTGGATCATCCGTCATATGACGAAATTACCCGTTCACCGGCAGGTCTGAACGGCGTCGATCTGTCGGTGCCGGCAACTAGCGTGCGGTGCGTGAGGCGGCTGAGGTTCAAGCTCTATCTGGTGGCAGGGGTGGCGTGCGCCGCCGCACTCCACGTGTACGGTGTCAGTCCCGGCGTGAGCATCGGGGCAGGAGTGTGCCTGCCGCTCGCGCTCACGATTGCGCCTCGCTTCCTCATCGCCGCCGTGGCAGGCGCGAGCACCCCGGGTAAGCGCGAGGACACGACCGGCGAGATGAGCGGGCTGGAGTTCGAGGACTACGTGGCGCGCGTCGCTCGATCCTGCGGTGTTCCGGTCATCATGACGCCTCTCAGCGGAGACTGGGGCGTCGATCTGATCGTCGGACACCGGCCCAATCGGCTTGCCGTTCAATGCAAACGGCAGTCCCGCCCGGTCGGCGCGGGCGCTGTCCAGGAGGTGGTCGCGGGCGCGCCTATGCAGGACTGCGCCAGAACGATGGTGGTGACCAATCACGAGTTCACCCCGGCAGCACGCAAACTGGCCGAGCTGCACGGCTGCGAACTGGTCGGCGGGGCCGACCTGCCCAGGCTGAAATCGGTGATCCGCCGGGCCACCGTGCCATAGCCCGGCCCGTCGTCAGTCCGCGGGCTTCTGCTCGGTGTCACGCACCTTGTCCTGTAGCAACATGGTCACCGCCTGGGTGAGTTGTGAAACCTGTTCGCGCAGTTCGCGGATCTCGGCCTGCTGGCGGTCGATCTCTTCCTCGGCGCTGGGCTTGGCGGGCTCCTCGGCCGGCTCCGGCGTCGGCGTCGCGGCGGGCTGCGCCGCGGGCGTCGATGCTGCGACCGACCCGGCCACACCCAGAGCGACGTTGACCGGAGCGCGCAGGACACCGGCGAGCATGTCGATGCCGCCGGGGATGTTCTTGACCTGACGGCTGACCACCTGTGCGAGCACCTCGTCGGTTCGGTCGGCCCCGGTGTTGTGATCACGCACCACTACACGCACGCCGGACTCGAGCAGCTGCGCCAACTCGTCGAGCGTGGTGAACCGGCGCCGCACGGTGTCATAGAGCTTGCGGTTCGCGTAGCGCTTGATCACGTGGTCATCGGACATGGATCTCATCCTGACTCATAGTCGTGTCCCGAACGCATCATTGGCGCAGGGGCGCGTCAGCCCCTACGCCAAGATACGTCTTGTCACTTACCCTTGCGGATCCGCGCGAGCTTCTCGACCTGATCGGTCAGGTCGGCAACCTTGCCGCGCAGGCTGTCGATGCTGTCACTGTCCGGCACGATCCGGTCGCGCACGTCACCGACGCGGTCGCGAGCGGACTTCTCGACGTCACCCGCGGTATCGAGCAGGTCGTCGACGATGTTCTTGGCGCTGTCGATAACGCTGGACAGATAGCTGGTCAGGTGGGCTTCGGTGACGGCCGACTCCGTGGCGGAGGACTTCTTCGAGGCGGTCTTGGTGGCGGTCTTGGTGGCCATGGTCGGCTCGCTTTCTGATCGGGTTTTCGGTCTTGTTTGCGTTTCCTTACGCACCACAAAAATTACGCGCCGCAGAAATTTTACGCAATGCGTTGTGATGTACACCACCGTTACTCGGTGCGTAAAACACCATCCGCAAACCAACCAGATGGGCCAAAACCGGACTCAAAAATCCGCATTACCTGGAACAACGCCTCTTCATCGCCACGAAGCCCCCTCGCGGGACGCAACGGAAACAGCGCGACGCGTTTGATACGCAGTGCGTCATAACAGCAGCCCTACGGGCCGTCCAGCTCGACGTCGCCGCTACCGGAGCGCGGCGCGCACTTCCTGCACCGCGGCGTCGATTTCCCTGTGCGACACCGTCAATGCGGGCCGGAACCGCACACTGTGACTGCCGCTCGGCAGCATGATGACGTGCCGGTCCCACAGCCGGCCGATCAGCGCATCCCGATCGGCGGGCGTCGGCAGGCTGAACGCACACATCAGCCCGCGCCCGCGCGGATCGAGCACCAGATCCGGGAAGTCATGCGCCAGCTCATGCAGTCGGCCGAGCAGATACCGGCCGGTCGACGCGGCACGGCCCAGCAGCCCGTCGGTCTCGATGACCTCCAGGATGCGCCGCGAGCGGACCATGTCGGCCAGGTTGCCGCCCCACGTGGAGTTGATCCGCGAACTCACGGCGAACACGTTGTCGGCGACTTCGTCCACGCGGGTCTTCATTCGCTCCTCGCGTGCGCCGGGCCTTATTCGCTCCTCGCGTGCGCCGGGCCTTATTCGCTCCTCGCGTGCGCCGGGCCTTATTCGCTCCTCGCGTGCGCGGCCGCCCGCCATGACGCCACACACCTGCGTCTTCTTACCGAACGCCACGACATCGGGAACCACGCCCAATTGCTGGTAGGCCCAAGCGGTCCCGGTGATCCCGCACCCCGTCTGCACCTCGTCGAATATCAGCAAGGCGTCGAACTCGTCGCACAGATCGCGCATCGCGGCGAAGAACTGGGGCCGGAAATGCCGGTCGCCACCTTCCCCCTGGATCGGCTCGGCCAGGAAACACGCGATGTCGTGCGGAGCCGACTCGAAGGCCGCCCTGGCCTGACGCAACGATTCGGCTTCGAGCTCGTCCATGTCCGCGTCCGGCCTGAGGTAGGGAGCGTCGATGCGCGGCCAGTCGAACTTCGGGAAGCGGGCGACCTTGTTGGGATCGGTGTTGGTCAGCGACAACGTGTAGCCGCTGCGCCCGTGGAACGCCCCGCGCAGATGTAATACCTTGCCGCCCAACGCCGGATCGATACCGCGCGCCTCGTTGTGCCTGCTCTTCCAGTCGAACGCCACCTTGAGTGCGTTCTCGACGGCCAGTGCGCCACCGTCGACGAAGAACAGGTGCGGCAGGGCCGGGTCGCCGAGCACCCGGCGGAAAGTATCGACGAAGCGTGCCATCGGGACGCTGTAGATGTCGGAGTTGCTCGGCTTGTTCAGCGCGGCCTGCAGCAACTCGGCATGGAACGTCGCATCGTCGGCCAGGGCCGGATGGTTCATCCCCAGTGCCGACGACGCGAAGAACGTGAACATGTCCAGGTAGCGCTCACCGGTGGTGGCATCCACCAGATAGGAACCCACCGACCGGTCCAGGTCGAGCACGAAGTCGTAGCCGTCGGTCAGGATGCTGCGAGCGAGCACTTCGCGCACACGACCGGGCGTGATGGAGGTCAGCACGGCAGTCATAGCGCCATTTTAACGCGATTTTTACGTTCGAGTAGGTTGACAACCGGAATAGTTACGGAATGTAGTTCCGTCCGGTGTAAAATGTCTGCAGGATCACGGTGCTCCGGGTACGCACGTTGGCCGCTGTCCTGATCCGTTGCAGCAAGTCCTCAAGCGCCCGCGCTGACGCGACCCGCACCTGCAGGATGTAGCTCTCCTCGCCGGCGACCGAGTGGCACGATTCGATTTCGGGGATGCTCTCCAAGCGGGCGGGCGCATCATCGGGTTGAGAGGGATCGAGAGGAGTGATGGCCACGAACGCCGAGAGCATGTTGCCCAGCGCCTCGGGGTTGAGCCGCACCGAATACCCGGTCACCACGCCCCGCGCCTCCAGCCGCCGCACCCGCGCCTGGACCGCCGACACCGACAATCCGGCGACCGAAGCCAGATGCGCCAGGGTCGCTCGGCCGTCGGCCACGAGCTCACGAACCAGGATCCGGTCGATCCCATCCAGAGGTTGTTCGTCCGGTTCGCCCATGGCCCGAACTGTAACCCCTTGACCCCGATCCGATTCCGGGCAGATCAGAAAGGCGCACGATGACCACGACCGAACGCACCGAGTTGCCCACCGCCGATGACCTGCGCGTGCAGGTGCGTCAGGCCTTCGAGTCCGTTGGCGCAACGGTCACGCTGGGCCCGCCCGGAGCCCATCCGGCCGGCGTGCCCGCCAGTACCCCGATCACCGGGGACGTGCTGTTCACCATCGCCGAAGACAGCCCAGAACAAGTCGATACCGCCATAGCTGAAGCCACCCAAGCCTTTTCGATCTGGCGGACCACACCCGCACCGGTACGCGGCGCGCTGGTGGCCCGGCTCGGTGAACTGCTCGTCGAACACAAGGCCGCACTGGCGGCACTGGTCACCATAGAAGCCGGCAAGATCGTCTCGGAGGCCCTCGGCGAGGTGCAGGAGATGATCGACATCTGCCAGTTCGCCGTCGGGCTGTCCCGGCAGCTCTACGGGCGCACCATCGCCTCCGAGCGCCCGGGTCACCGACTCATGGAAACCTGGCATCCGCTGGGCGTCGTCGGCGTCATCACCGCCTTCAATTTCCCCGTCGCGGTATGGGCATGGAATACCGCCGTCGCGCTGGTGTGTGGCGACACCGTGGTGTGGAAGCCTTCCGAGCTGACGCCGCTGACCGCCATCGCCTGCCAGGCCCTGATCGAACGGGCCGCCTCAGATGTGGGCGCCCCGGCGTCGGTGAGCCGATTGGTGCTCGGCGGCCGGGAACTCGGCGAACGCCTGGTCGACGACCCGCGGGTGGCGCTGCTCAGCGCGACCGGCTCGGTGCGGATGGGCCGGGAGGTCGGCCCACGGGTGGCGGCCCGGTTCGGCAAGGTCCTGCTGGAGTTGGGCGGCAACAACGCGGCGGTGGTCACCCCATCGGCCGATCTCGACCTCGCGGTGCGCGCCATTGTCTTTTCGGCCGCGGGCACGGCCGGGCAACGATGCACCACCCTTCGCCGGCTGATCGCGCACTCAAGCGTCGCCGACGAATTGGTGTCGCGGATCGTCGCGGCCTACCGGAGTCTGCCGATCGGTGTGCCCGGAGCGGACGGCACGCTCGTCGGCCCGCTCATCCACGCACGTGCCTACCGCGACATGGTGGGTGCGCTGGACCAGGCTCGCGCCGACGGTGGCGAGGTGTTCGGTGGCGAGCGCAACGACATGGGTGACGAAGCCGCGTACTACGTGGCGCCCGCGGTGGTGCGCATGCCGGCCCAGACGGCCGTGGTGCACAACGAGACGTTCGCACCGATTCTCTACGTGCTGACCTACGACTCTCTCGACGAAGCCATCGCCCTGAACAACGAGGTGCCGCAAGGTCTTTCATCGGCGATCTTCACCACCGATGTCCGCGAGGCCGAACGGTTCCTTGGCGCCGACGGATCAGACTGCGGTATCGCCAACGTGAACATCGGCACGTCCGGCGCCGAGATCGGCGGCGCATTCGGCGGCGAGAAACAGACCGGCGGCGGCCGGGAATCCGGATCGGACGCCTGGAAGGCCTACATGCGCCGCGCCACCAACACCGTCAACTACTCGTCAGAGCTTCCCCTGGCCCAAGGCGTGCACTTCGGTTAGCGCCAGGTCAGCCGTCGGGTTCACACTCGACGTCGACGTAGACGGTGGTGAACCGCTGCGCGGTCACCTGAGTGCCGACCGGCACCCCGTGCACCCCGGTCACCGTGCACTGTGACAGCGGCACCCCGTTGGCGCCGTTGACCTGAACCGAGTAACCGGCTTCGGTCAAGTCCCGCACCACATCCGGGGCCTTCATGCCCCCGGTCGGTGCGGCCACCGCCACCCCCGCCAAGCCCACCGCGGCGAATGCGGTCGCAGCCAGTGCGCATATCGATCTGTTCATCTCCGGACCTCCTGCATGAGTCCTGCGACAATCGATATGTGCGACGGTTACAGCGTCCTCATGCCGGCTGGGCCGGAGGGGCGGGCGCCAACACCTCGATGACACCGTCATGCTCTCGAACATCGAAGTGCGGCAGCGGTTTCGGAGCAATCGGCAATTGGTGGGTGAGCACCTGCCCGGCAGGCGAGAACGAGGTGACGTGGCACGGGCACCGCAGACTGTCAGCGGAGTCGTCGAACCACAATTTGCATCCCTGGTGCGTGCACACCCCTGACACCGCTTCCACGCGGCCCCCGGCAGCCCGCCGCACGAATCCCGACACGGTACCCAGATCGAACGGCAGAACCGACCCCTCGTTCAGCTCGGCGCTTTTTGCCACCGGCAGCCAGGCACCGTCGTTGGGAACCAGCTGGGAGCTGTCGGCCTCGTGCGAGTCGGTCGGCGCGCGCCTACCGGTGACCACATGATCGATGGATACGGCGGCGACGGCTGCCGTGGCCGCCGCGGCGGTACCGACGATGACCTGCCGACGCGTGGTCGACGCCCCCTGCCGAGCGGGGGCCGGTTCCTCCGGCTGCTCATGGGAAAGCTGTTGGGCGATACGGTTCTTGAGGCCGTCGACGAACTCCGGGCGGGGCTCGTCGGCACCGGGCCGGGCTGCCCGCAGCTCGATCGCGGTGCGGATCTGCGCGGCTTCGAAGTCGTCGGCGGGGAAGGATTCCGGTCGCCGGCCGGCGAGCAGATCGTCGACGTATTTGCGTACCCCGCGCCTGGTCACGGTGCCCCTCCCTCGTTGATCTGAGCTGCCAGTCGCAGCGCGCGGTGTTGCAGGACCTTTGCGTTGGCGACACTGACCCCCATGTCGTTCGCCGACTCTCGGACCGAGCGCCCTTGCAGGAACCGCAATTCCAGCACCCGCCGGTACTGCGGCGGTAGTTGGGCCAGCACGCCGGCCACGCGTTGCGGCGCGGTGCTGACCGCTTCATCGCCGGTGGCCGCTTCCAAGGCGGCGATGTCATCGATTGCGGTGATCTCCCGGCCCATGGTGGCCCGCCAGTGCGCGGCCAGCACCGTCCGGGCGGTCGCGCGCAGATATGACCGGACCTCGGCCACGCTGGCCGTGAGCCGCAGCGGCCGCAACGCGGCCAGGAACACTTCCGAGGTGAGATCCTCAGCGTCGGCCCGGCTGCCCAGCCGGGCATAGAGCATCCGGTACACCCACGTCACGTTGTCGTCATACACCGATTCCCAGCTCGGGTAACAGGCTTCCGGTACCAACCGCAGCTCGGGTCGGTCACGTTGGGCCGACATCGAGTTTCTCCGGATGTCCCTGTATCGATTTCTGCGCCGTCACCGGCCTGCCACCTTTCGTCGTGCGGGAGCTCCGCACACCTAGGTAGGAGGGCGGGTTACATCCGGCCGCGCACCACACGCCTCAAGCATCCACCTGGTGCCGTCTCAAAGAGCGGAAAACCACCGCGCCGCCGCCGGCCCCGTGTAACCCGGCTCGCTATCTCGTGGTGACCGTTCTGCACCGCTTTCCAACCGGAGGTTCCGTCATGTTCCGACGATTCCGAACAAGCGCCGTCGTCGCCGCCGCGGTGATGACGGCGGCCGCACTGGCGGCGTGCTCGATTACGCCGTCGGCGACACCGTCGGCGGCGCCGCCGACGGTGAACTTCGGACCCAACGGAGGTACCTCGGTCGGTATGGCCCCGATGCAGGGCATGGCACCGATGAGCCCGGCGGCACCCGCGGCCACCGCGGGGACACCGGCAGACACGCCGTCGGCACCGGTGTCGGGTACGGCGGTGAGCATCAACAACTTCGCCTTCGTACCGGCCACCCTGACGGTGCACCGCGGTGACACCGTCACGTGGACCAATCACGACGAGGAACCGCACACCATCGCCGCCAACGACGGCTCGTTCCACTCCCCGGGCATGGACGCCAATGCCACTTACACCTACACCTTCACGAACGCAGGCAATTATGACTACATCTGCGGCATCCATCCGTTCATGCACGGAACCGTGGTGGTGACGCCATGAACAACCAGCAGGACACCAACTCTGACCCGCAGGGCATGACCCGTCGGCAACTGATCCGGCACGGCGCCTGGTTCGGCGCTGCGGTCGGGCTCGCCGTCGTCGGCGGTGAGGTGATCTCCCATGCCGCCGCTACGCCCACCGCCAATGTCGCCCGGCCGACACTGCGCTTCGCCCAGGTCAGCGACAGCCACATCGGATTCACCGGCAGTGCCAACACCGACGTCGTCGGCTCCTTCGGCCGGGCCGTCGACCAGATCAACGGGCTCGGCTACACACCGGATTTCGTCATCCACACCGGCGACCTGACGCACCTGGCCACCCCGGCTCAATTCGACCAGGTCAAGCAGATGATGCAGGGCCTCAAGACACCGCACGTGTTCACCGTGCCAGGCGAACACGATTCCGTCGACGACGCCGGCCAGAAGTACCGGTCGGTGTTCGGAGCGGGCACCCGCGGCGACGGCTGGTACAGCTTCGACATCGCGGGCGTGCATGTCATCGGCCTGGTCAACACGCTCAACCTGAAGAAGCTCGGCCACCTAGGGCCCGACCAGCTCGAGTTCGTCGAGAAGGACGTCGCATCGTTGTCGGCAGACACCCCGATCGTGGTATTCAGCCACATCCCGTTGTTCGCGATGTACCCGGACTGGGGCTGGGGCACCGACGATGCCACCCAGGCGCTGAGCTACCTGCGCCGGTTCTCCTCGGTGACCTGCCTCAACGGGCATGTCCACCAACTGTTCTCGAAGACCGAGGGCAATGTGACGTTCTACAGCGGGACCACCACGGCGTATCCGCTACCGCATCCCGGCGACGGCCCGGCACCCAAACCGGTGACGCTGCCCGCCGGCCGGCTACAGGATGCCCTGGGCATCCGGGAAGTCACCTACACCAAAGGCAACACCGCGCTGGCACTCAAAGAGGAGAAGCTGCAATGAAATTGGATAATGTCGTCGCCAAAGTTGCAATCAACCTCGGTATCGCCACCGCGCTGCTGGCCAGCGCGGCCAGCCACGCCTACCTGTACCTGCACGGCTACCAACACATCCCAGCGATCGGCCCCGGGTTTCTCGTCCTGTCATCGGTTTTCGGTGCGTTCGCGATCCTCATCGCGGTCGGCGGACCGGCCTGGCTGCGGCTGGCCGCCCTGGTCGGGGCGGTCGGCGCGATCGGCGCGTTCGGGCTGTCCCGCTCGACGGGCCTGTTCGGTTTCGTCGAGTACGGCCTGGAACCGGCGCCGCACGCGCTGATCAGCCTGGTCTCCGAGGTGGTCGTCGTGGTGTTGGCCGGATGGTCATTGCGTGAACTCGTCGAGATCCCGGCAGATAACCCATTCCGGCAGAAAGTCCGGTAAGCAGATGGGATGCACATCGAAGACCGGGTAGCGATAGTCACCGGCGCAGGCTCGGGCATCGGGCGGGCATTGGCACAGGCACTGAGCGCGGCGGGAGCCCGCGTGGTGGTCGCTGACATCGACCATCCGGGAGCCGTCGAGACCGTGGAGCTCATCACCGGGTCCGGTGGTGCGGCGCTGGCGGCCCGTGCCGACGCCGCGGCGGCCGCCGACATCGAGAATCTGGTCGGTCTGGCCGAGAGTGACTTCGGGCCGGTCGACATCTACGTCGCCAACGCCGGGATCATGGGGGCACCGGGGCTGGGCGCCGACGCGGACTGGGACGTCATCCTCGACGTCAATCTGCGCGCGCACATCCGGGCAGCGAACATCGTTGTGCCCCAGTGGGTATCCCGCGGCACCGGCTACTTCGTCTCGGTCGCCTCGGCGGCCGGGCTCTTGTCGCAGATCGGCGCCGCCGGCTACACCGTCACCAAGCACGCCGCCGTGGGGTTCGCCGAATGGCTCGCCATCACCTACGGCGACGACGGCATCGGAGTGAGCTGCGTCTGCCCGCTGGGAGTTGACACCCCGCTTCTCAACGCAGTCCGTGCGGCAGCCGACTCCGACACCCACGCCAGCGCCGAAGCCGTGGTGCGGTCCGGTGCGGTGATCACAGCCGACGAGGTGGCGACGGCCACGGTGGACGCCATTCGCGCCGACCGGTTCCTGGTGCTCCCGCACCCGGAAGTGCTCGACATGTACCGCCACAAGGGCAGTGACTACGACCGGTGGATCTCGGGTATGCGCCGCTACCAGCGGACACTCCGCAGTACCCAGGCGTCCGAAGATTAGCGTGCGCCGATAGTGGGTAGCGCAAGTGGGCAGCACGCACCCCACAGCGGTGGCCGTCACCGCGGCAGGAGGAGACACCTCATGGATCTACGCAAGGCGGCCGTGAGCGCTGCGGAATCGCTGGCCACGACGGTCGCGGGTGTGTTCACCCCGGCTCCTGCGTCCGCCTACCCGACCATGAGCACATTCGGCAGTGAGCAACCCCTGTGCAGCGCTGACGGGACGGTGGGCACCGAATGGAGCGTCAGCGACCCTCAGCCCAGCGACGACGCGATGCCGTTCCCTGTGACCGGCTGGCTGTGGAAGGTGGTCGCGACGGTGACCGCGGTTCACGGTGTGACCACGCCGATCGTGTCGGACTTCTCCGCGCGCGCCGCGGACGGGCAGAACTATCCCGCACTGGACAAGGCGCCCAGCCCGCCGGCGCTGAACCCGTCCCCGCTGCGCCAGGGCGGCTCGGCAACGGGTGCCGTGTATTTCGATGTCGTCGGCCCGCCGCCCACCAGCGTCGTCTACAACAACGGCGTGCAGGATCTGCTCATCTGGTCGTGACCCTCTTCGGCACCACGCAGTCATCCGCCCGTCGTCTGGTCGTGCGCGGCCCGGCGCGCGACAGGCGGGATGTATTCACCGAGCAGCGTGCGGTGCCACCAGACGTGCTCGCGTCTGAGCTCGTGCCAACTGCTGAAGCGGTACCGGTAGAGCCGAGCGCGCACATAATGCGGGGGTGACTCGGGAAACGGGTTGCGCCGCAACAGCCGAACGGTGTCGGCGTCGTTGTCCAGCAGCAGCCGCAGGAAGGCGGGCAGCCAGTCTTTGGCATACGCCGGGGATATTGCGACAAACCACATCAACCAGTCGAGGCGCAGATGGTAGGGCGCGATCTGCGGGGGCCGACGGTGCACATCGCCTGGTTTGCCCTTGAATTCGTATTCCAGCCACACCGTGTGTTCGGTCAGCCGGGTGTCCGCGGTGCCTTCGATCACCACCTCGTCACGAGCGCGGCCGACGACGCCGAACGCCCCGTAGGTGTTCACAAGGTGATATCGATTGAAGGAGGCGTTCATTCGCTGCCTGCGCGACAGCAGGTTGTGCACCGGGCGGTAGCTGAGGACGATCACCGCTACGGCGAATACCACGACCACGACCACGAACCAGACCGGCGGATCGGGCAGCGACGGACATGCGATCCCCACGAAGCGATCCGGGATGGCACTGCACGCCAGCACGATCGTCACCCAGTTGAGCCAGGCGAAGTTCCCGGACAGCACGAGCCACAGCTGCGTCACCACCACCACGACGCCTGCGGCACCGGCCACCGGCTGCGGCGCGAACAACAGGAACGGCACCACCAGCTGAGAGACGTGATTACCCGCGACTTCGACGCGGTGCAGCGGTTTGGGCAGGTGGTGGAAGTACCAGCTGAGCGGGCCCGGAATCGGCTGCGTCTCATGGTGGTAGTACAGGCACGTCAGATTGCGCCAGCAGCTGTCACCGCGAATCTTGATCAGGCCGGCACCGAACTCGACCCGGAACACCAACCACCGTGCCAGCCACAGCACCAGTACCGGAGGTGCGATGTCGTCGTTGCCCAGGAACATCACCAGAAACCCGGCTTCGAGCAGCAGCGATTCCCAGCCGAACGAGTACCACGTCTGCCCGACGTTGACGATCGACAGATAGAGCACCCAGATCAGCAACCACACCGGCAGGGCCGCCCACAGCGGCACCACATCTCCGCCACCGGCGAGAAGCACTGCCGACAACAGCGCCCCCACCCAGCATGTCAGCGCGAAAAATCGGTCGGAGTAATGGAGTTGGAAGATGCTGGGCGCGGCGCGGAATGGGGTTCGGGCCAGATAGCGGGGAACCGGCAGCATGCCCCGCTCACCGATGAGCGCGCGGAACTGCCGAGCGGCCGCGACGAACGCGATCAGGTAGATCGCCGCGATCCCCCGCTGCAACACCTGTCTGGCCAACCAGTATTCGGGTGCGGTAAACCATTGCATGTGTGGGCCTGTCGAGGGGCTCTTTCCATGCTAAGCACCCAGCCGTCGCGGCGGCAATGTCTGCCCGCCTGCCGCCGCGGCGGGCGCCCGATGGTTCTTTCCGCAAACATCATGCGGCCAACCGGAATTCGATGGTGGAAGTCGGCCTACTGAGCAGGGTGCTTCGACGTGCCGGGATGGCGTCCAGGGCCACGGCTGCGGCGCTGGCGTGCTGCCGCGTCCTGCTGCGGCTCGGAGGGTTGTTCTGCTTCGAGCGCCGCGTTGCGCTCTTCCAACTTGTTGTTGTCGGACTCCAGCTGACTGTTCTTGTCCTGTAGATCAAGGATCTGCATGATGCCGGCCAGGTTGACGCCCTGCTCGACCAGCTCGGTGATCCGCCGCAGTTGCTCGATGTCGTCGTCGCTGTAACGGCGCGTGCCCCCGGCCGTGCGTGCCGGGCTGAGCAGCCCGGAGCGTTCGTACAGGCGGAGCGTCTGCGGTCCGATCCCGGACAGCTCGGCGGCGACCGAGATGCCGTAGACGCCGCGCGCGGACCGCGACGCTTTTTGCTCCCCGGTCACGCCGTGTCTCCGTTCCCGATCACCAAACCTCCTGCACCCATGTCCATCCCAGCAAAGGCGAAACCGCCGATATGACAAGGCTATGCGTTCGCCTACAGGTTTTCCAAGCCTGTGGACACGCAAAATATGATGGGCGCTTCAGCAGATCCACACGGGGCGCCGACCGGACACGGCCAAAAATCTCCGTCGTGAACCTTGCGCACACATGCATCTAGTGGTATCACAAAGCTATATCGACTTACATAGATTATCTTCCGCAACTTGGGAGGTGAACCATGATGTTGATGCGCACAGATCCGTTCCGTGAACTGGATCGACTGACCCAGCAGGCACTCGGTACCGCCGCTCGGCCTGCGATCATGCCGATGGACGCCTGGCGCGATGGCGAACAGTTCATCATCGAGTTCGATCTACC
The DNA here is from genome assembly GCF_002157835.1 of Mycobacterium dioxanotrophicus. Lineage (NCBI taxonomy): Bacteria > Bacillati > Actinomycetota > Actinomycetes > Mycobacteriales > Mycobacteriaceae > Mycobacterium > Mycobacterium dioxanotrophicus. Next base: position 5,480,120 of record NZ_CP020809.1, read on the forward strand.
AGGGGTACAGGCGAACTCGCTGCACCTCGACGTCGAACGCAATGTGCTGACCGTGCGCGCCGAGCGCCCCGACGTGGATGAAAACCGGGAGATGCTCAGTGCCGAGAGACCACGAGGCGTCTTCACCCGCCAAGTGTTCCTCGGCGAGAATCTCGACACGGACAAGATCGAGGCCGGCTACCACGACGGGGTCCTGCGGTTGACCATCCCGGTCGCCGAGAAGGCGAAGCCACGGCGCATCGCGATCAGCCGCGACGGTCAACAGACGGCGATCAACGCCTGAGATCGTCAGGGCCGCGGCATTGTCGCCCGGCACCGACCCCGGCCGCGGCCCTGCCACCCGATGCCCAAGCGTCAGCGCGAGGAGGTGATGCCTCAATACCCGGATATCAAACATCGAGAATTCCGCAGTAGTACAGACCTTCGGTAACGCCGTGCCGTCCACACCGATTGCGACGACAAGCCAGCGGCTGACGCGCCCAACGCGCACGCACCGCCACTGATCGTGGCCCGCTCCACGTGGACCGCGCGGCAGTTATCGAGCCAGGGTGGGCGCGGGAGATGCGCACCCGTGCCCACCCTGGCACCACTGTCAGATTGCGCGCCGTCAGGGCATGACACGTTGTGCGACACCGAGGTTCTGAAGCGAGAGGGGGTGCGAGATGTATGAGACCACAGCCGTCGGGCTCGAGCCTTCTGCCGTGATCGATGAGGCGGCGGCGATTGTGCAGGCCGAGTGGATGCGCCTCATGGCCGACGAACAGTCGGGCCGGGCTGCAGCGTCGTACCTGGAGCTGCCCGCCGCACGGACCGTGCCGACTCGTCTCGGTGCGCTCACCGCGCAACGTCGAAAGGACCTGTCGGACATGGCATTCCCCCGCAGACATGCTCAACCGACGCGACGGCGCTCCATGAACGTCTGGGCTACCCAACGCTCGCCCCCGACTGCCGTGGGGGCGTCCTTCGCCCACGCAACCCGGGCCCGGCACGGACAGTCGCTGTGCGATGTCGCCGGCCCCTTCCTTGCGTCAACTGGCCGACCTTACGACGGCAGACCGGCCGCCGAAGTTAAGCTGGCCGGGTGGGTGCCGAGGCGAGACGACGTCTCTCCCCCGCCGATCGGCGCAGTGAGCTGTTGGCGTTGGGAGCCGAGGTGTTCGGCCAGCGCCCCTACGACGAGGTCCGCATCGACGAGATCGCCGAGCGCGCCGGGGTGTCTCGCGCCCTGATGTACCACTATTTCCCCGACAAGCGGGCGTTCTTCGCCGCCGTTGTCCGCGCCGAGGGCGAGCGCCTGTTCGCCGCCACCGACACCGCCCCCGAACCCGGCCAGAGCCTCTTCGGCCAATTACGCGCCGGTGTCATGGCCTACCTGCGTTACGACGAGGAACATCCGCACGGTGCATGGGCCGCTTACATGGGCATGGGGCGGGCCGACCCCGTGTTGCGGGGCATCGACGACATCGACAACGACCGGCAGGCCAATCGGATCATGGGCCGCATCGCCGAGGCGGCGTCGCAGCCATTGGACGCGAAACTGGAGCGCGACCTGCGGGCCACGATCTACGGCTGGCTGGCGTTCACCTTCGAGATGTGCCGCCAACGCCTCGTCGACCCCTCGATCGATGCCGGTTTCGTCGCCGATTCGTGCGCGCACGCCCTGCTCGACGCCGTCGGCCGGGTTCCCGGACTGCCCACCGAACTGGTCTGCGCCGCCTCTCAGGAGAACCGCTAGCAGTCGGTCGGCCTCTCACGCCGGCTACTTGTCGGTGCCACGCGGCAGTATGGACGGATGGCTCCACCCGATCCACTGGCCCGGTTCAGCGCGCTGACCCGGGAGTGGTTCGCGACCGCGTTCCCGGAGCCGACGCCCGCGCAGGCGCAGGCCTGGGCTGCCATCGCCAAGGGCGATAACACCCTGGTCATCGCACCGACGGGGTCGGGCAAGACCCTGGCGGCATTCCTGTGGGCGATCGACCGGCTGGCCTTCGAACAGCAGGCGGGCTCCGCAGGCACAGGCACCCGGGTGCTCTATGTGTCGCCGCTGAAAGCGTTGGCCGTCGACGTCGAACGCAACCTGCGGACACCGCTGACCGGCATCACCCGCGTCGCCGAACGCCAGGGTCTGCCCGCACCGTCCATCAGCGTCGGCCTGCGCTCCGGGGACACCCCGCCCAACCAGCGGCGCGCCCTGATCGCCAAACCACCCGACATCCTGATCACCACCCCCGAGTCGCTCTTCTTGATGCTCACCTCGGCGGCCCGGGAAACGCTGGCCACCGTGCAGACCGTCATCGTCGACGAAGTGCATGCCGTTGCGGCCACCAAACGCGGGGCGCACCTGGCGCTGTCCCTGGAACGTCTGGATCAGCTGCTGGACACGCCTGCGCAGCGGATCGGGCTGTCGGCGACGGTTCGGCCGCCCGAGGAAGTGGCCCGGTTCCTGTCGGGGCCCGCGCCGACCACCATCGTTGCTCCCCCTGCCAGCAAGACGTTTGACCTGACGGTGCAGGTGCCTGTGCCCGACATGGCCAATCTCGACAACAACAGCATCTGGCCCGACGTCGAGGAACGCATCGTCGACCTCATCGAGGCGCACCGCTCCTCGATCGTGTTCGCCAATTCCCGCCGCCTCGCCGAGCGACTCACCTCGCGGCTCAACGAAATTCACGCCGAGCGCGCCGGCATCGAACTCACGCTCGACCGAAACCCGCAAGTGGGTGGTGGCGCCCCGGCGCAGCTGATGGCCAGCGGCCAGGCCAACGGCGCACCGGCTCTGCTCGCCAAGGCTCACCACGGGTCGGTCAGCAAGGAGCAGCGCGCCCAGGTCGAAGACGATCTGAAGAGCGGCCGGCTGCGTGCCGTCGTCGCCACCTCGAGCCTGGAACTCGGCATCGACATGGGTGCGGTGGACCTGGTCATCCAGGTCGAGGCACCGCCGTCGGTGGCCAGCGGACTGCAGCGCATCGGCCGCGCCGGGCATCAGGTCGGCGAAATCTCCCAGGGCGTGCTGTTCCCCAAACACCGCACCGATCTGATCGGCTGTGCGGTGACGGTGCAGCGTATGCGGGCGGGCGAGATCGAGACCATGAAGGTGCCGGCTAACCCGCTCGACGTGCTGGCCCAGCACACCGTTGCGGCGGCCGCGCTCGAACCGCTCGATGTCGAGGGCTGGTTCGACGCGGTACGACGCAGTGCACCGTTCGCCACCCTGCCTCGTAGCGCCTTCGAGGCAACGCTGGACCTGCTGTCCGGCAAGTACCCGTCCACCGAGTTCGCCGAGCTGCGGCCGCGACTGGTCTACGACCGCGACTCCGGCACGCTGACCGCGCGCCCCGGTGCGCAACGGCTGGCGGTGACTTCCGGCGGCGCCATCCCCGACCGCGGGCTGTTCACCGTGTACCTGGCCACCGACTCCGAAAAGCCCTCCAGGGTCGGCGAACTCGACGAGGAGATGGTCTACGAGTCGCGGCCCGGCGACGTCATCTCGCTGGGCGCCACGAGTTGGCGGATCACCGAGATCACCCACGACCGGGTGCTGGTGATCCCGGCGCCCGGACAACCCGCGCGGCTGCCGTTCTGGCGCGGTGACAGTGTGGGCCGCCCGGCTGAACTGGGGGCGGCGGTCGGCGCCTTCACCGGTGAACTCGCCGCACTGGACCGTGCGACGTTCGATGTTCGTTGCCGGGCAATGGGTTTCGCAGGATATGCGACCGACAATCTGCATCAGCTGTTGCGTGAGCAGCGGGAGGCCACCGGTATCGTCCCCAGCGACACCTCCCTGCTGGTCGAGCGATTCCGCGACGAACTCGGCGACTGGCGCGTGATCCTGCATTCGCCGTACGGGCTGCGGGTGCACGGCCCGCTCGCACTGGCGGTCGGGCGGCGGCTGCGGGAGCGGTACGGCATCGACGAGAAGCCCACCGCATCGGACGACGGCATCATCGTGCGATTGCCCGATGGCGGTGAAAACCCGCCAGGAGCCGACCTTTTCGTCTTCGATGCCGACGAGATCGAATCGATCGTCACCGCCGAGGTGGGCGGTTCGGCGCTGTTCGCCTCCCGGTTCCGGGAATGCGCCGCCCGAGCCCTGTTGCTGCCGCGGCGCCACCCCGGGAAACGCTCACCGCTGTGGCATCAGCGCCAGCGCGCCGCGCAACTGCTCGACATCGCACGCAAGTACCCCGACTTCCCGATCGTGCTGGAGGCGGTCCGGGAATGCCTGCAGGACGTCTACGACGTGCCGGCGCTGACCGAGCTCATGCGCAAGGTCGCCCAGCGTCGGCTGCGGGTGGTCGATGTCGAGACCGCCACCCCGTCGCCATTCGCGGCGTCGCTGTTGTTCGGGTACGTCGGCGCCTTCATGTACGAAGGCGACAGCCCGCTGGCCGAACGACGGGCCGCGGCGCTGGCGCTGGACACGGTCCTGCTCTCGGAGCTGTTGGGCCGCGTGGAACTGCGGGAGCTGCTCGACCCGGCGGTGATCGCGTCGACCGCCGCGCAACTGCAGCACCTCACCGCGGAGCGGGCGGCACGCGATGCCGAGGGCGTGGCCGATCTGCTGCGGCTGCTCGGCCCGCTCACCGAGGCAGAGATCGCCGAGCGCTGCACGGCCGAGGCCGTCGGGGGTTGGCTCGACGGTCTGCACGCCGCCAAACGGGCGCTTCCGGTCAGCTTCGCAGGGCAGACGTGGTGGGTGGCCGTCGAAGACATCGGTCTGCTCCGTGATGGCGTGGGGGTGCCGGTGCCGATCGGCGTGCCCGTCGCTTTCACCGAATCGGTCGCCGATCCGCTCGGCGATCTGCTCGGTCGCTACGCCCGCACGCGTGGTCCGTTCACCACGGCCGACGCGGCGGCGCGGTTCGGATTGGGACTCCGCGTGACCGCTGACGTGCTGGGCCGCATGGCGGTCGACCATCGCATGGTGCGGGGCGAGTTCGTCGCGGACCTGGCCGGCGATCAGTGGTGCGACGCCGAAGTGCTCAAGATCCTGCGCCGGCGGTCGCTGGCGGCGCTGCGGGCTCAGGTGGAACCGGTGTCCACCACGGCGTACGCAAGGTTCCTACCGTCCTGGCAGCATGTCGGGTCGTCGCACAGTACCGGTATCGACGGGCTCGCTGCGGTGATCGATCAACTCGCCGGTGTACCCATACCGGCCTCGGCCGTGGAATCGCTCGTCTTCGGCCAGCGCGTGCGCGACTACCAGCCCGCCATGCTCGACGAACTGCTGGCCTCCGGTGAGGTCATCTGGTCGGGCATCGGGCAGATCGGTGGCAGCGACGGCTGGATCGCATTCCACCAGGCCGACACCGTGCCGTTGACGTTGGCCGCACCCACCGAGATCGAGTTCACCGACACCCACCGCACGATCATGGAAACCCTGGGCGCCGGCGGAGCGTATTTCTTCCGTCAGCTCGCCGAAGGACTCGCCCCAGATGAGCTCAAAGCCGCGTTGTGGGAACTCATCTGGGCCGGATGGGTCACCGGCGACACCTTCGCTCCGGTGCGGGCCGTGCTGGCGGGCCCGCGCCGCACCGGCACCCCCGCGCACCGACAGCGGCAACGACCGCCACGGCTGAGCCGCTACAGCGTGGCCCGCCCGCAGGCTCGCGCCGCCGATCCGACCGTGTCCGGACGGTGGTCGGCGCTGCCCGGCCCCGAACCCGATTCGACAGTGCGCGCACATTTCCATGCCGAACTGCTGCTCGGCCGGCACGGTGTGCTCACCAAGGGCGCGGTCAACGCCGAAGGGGTGCCTGGCGGCTTCGCCACTCTCTACAAGGTGCTCAGCGCATTTGAGGACGCCGGGCAGTGTCAACGCGGATATTTCGTCGAATCACTTGGTGGCGCGCAGTTCGCCGCGGCGTCGACCGTCGATCGGTTGCGGTCCTATCTGGACAGTGTCGACCCGCAGCGGCCCGAGTACCACGCCGTGGTACTCGCCGCCACAGATCCTGCGAATCCGTACGGTGCCGCGCTGGGCTGGCCCGATGACGGCGAATCTGGCCACCGTCCCGGCCGTAAGGCCGGTGCGTTGGTGGCGCTGGTGGACGGGCAGCTCGTGTGGTTCCTCGAGCGTGGCGGCAAGTCGCTGCTCAGCTTCGGCTCCGACGCTGATGCACAGCGGGCCGCCGCGGCAGCGCTGGCCGATCTGGTCGGCTCCGGTCGCGTGCCATCACTGTTGGTGGAGCGCGTCAACGGCACTGCCGTGCTCGACCCGGGCGCCGACGACGAACGGAGCGTCGTGCAAGACGCGCTGACGACCGCCGGCTTCAGCCGGACACCACGAGGCCTTCGACTGCGGTGAGGAAATCATCGACGAGTGGGATCACCTCGCCGAGGTGCGTTTCCAACAACCAGTGGCCACCGCCGAGCACATGCAGTGCCGCATCCGGGAGGTCACGCAGATAGGCCCTGGCGGACTTCTCCGGCATGTAGCCGTCGTACGGACCCCAAACGATGAGCGTGGGCGGTCGCTGCTCGCGTAGGTAGGCCTGCTCACGCGGAAACCATTCGAGCGTCGACGGCTGATCCTCAAGAAGCCGGACGGCGTTGGCCAGGCGCTCCGGCGTCGACATCAACGACCAGTGCAGGACCCACAGGTCAGGGCTGATCTGATCGGCGATGTCGGGCGGTAACTCTCCTACGAACTCGCTTTTGAACCCGTCGAGGGTGACGTGTTCGGCGATCCGCCGCCTCGACGTCGCACCCGGCTCGTCCCACAACTTCTTGAGGAAATCGTATTTGGGCCCGAATGCATCGGCGTAGATATCACCGTTCTGGATGATGAGGCCGGCAATCTGATCCGGACGGCTCAGGGCCAACCGGAAGCCGAACTGCGAACCGTAGTCATGCAGCCACACCACGTAGCGCGACAAGCCCACGGCGTCGACGAACGACTGCAGGAAGCCTGCGTACGAGTCGAAGGTGTAGGCGAACTCGTCAGGCGAAGGAGTTGCGCTGTAACCGAATCCAGGCATATCGGGAGCCACCAATCGCCATCGATGAGCCAGGGCCGGCATGAGGTTGCGGTACGCATAGGACGAGCACGGGTAGCCGTGCGGCAACAACACCACCGGCGCTTCGGGCGGCCCCGCTTCCCGATAGAACACATCAATACCATCGACGGCGATCCGCCGATGGTGCACAGGTCGGATCATCTCCATCACATACCCATCGACGGGAATGTTGAAGCCGCGGGCAGAGAAGCTGTTCAATAAGGAGATGCCCGAAGGCGACACCGTTTTTCACACCGCCGCCATACTGCGCAGCGCTCTGGCCGGAAAGACGTTGACCCGCTGCGATATCCGTGTGCCGCAGTATGCCGCGGTCGATCTGAGCGGCGACGTCGTCGACGAAGTCGTCAGCCGAGGCAAGCATCTGTTCATCCGGGTCGGCACGGCCAGCATCCACTCGCATCTGAAGATGGAAGGCAGCTGGCGGATCGGCTGGACCGGCGGCGGCGCACCGCATCGGATACGAATTGTGCTGGAAACAAACGACAACCGGGCCACCGGAATCGACCTCGGCCTCCTCGAAGTGCTGGACCGCGACCGGGACATGGAGGCCGTCGCGCACCTCGGTCCCGACCTGCTGGGCACCGACTGGGATCCGCGTACCGCGGCCACCAACCTCACGGCCGACCCGGACCGGGCGCTCGCTCAGACCTTGCTCGATCAGCGGGTGATGGCTGGCGTCGGCAATGTCTATTGCAACGAGCTCTGCTTCGTGTTCGGTCGTCGCCCCACCACCCCCGTCAGCGCCCTGAACGATCCACTTCGGGTGGTGCAGCGAGCACGAGACATGCTGTGGCTCAACCGGTCCCGCTGGAATCGAACCACGACCGGCGACACCAGGAACGGCCGCCAACTGTGGGTCTACGGCCGGGCCGGTTCACCGTGCCGACGCTGCGGCACGCTCATCGAGACGGACAGCGGCGGCGATCGTGTGACGTACTGGTGTCCCAGCTGCCAGACGTAAAGGCCCGCCGGACGTCAGGCGTCGCTTGAAGTAGGTTGCCATTATACGGACAACGCACGAGCCAATTGTGTTGCGTCATAGGGCCTGTGGATGAAGTGCAGGTTGTGGATAACTGGTTTGGGGTGGGTGCGGCGGCGGTAGAATTCGAACATGCTTGCGAACACCGTGGTGGACCGGGACGCGGTCCTGGCGGTGTTCGACGAGTACGACGCGGTGTGCGACAAGCTGGCGGGGTTGAACTTCGACGCGCTGAGCCTGCCCGAGCTCTTGGAGCTGGCGTCCCGCCGTGAAACCCAGGCCCGCCGCGCCCCCACGGTCGATCACCGGTTGCTCGCCGAAGCACAAACACGGGTCACCGCGCGTGAGATCGGCGCGAAAAGCTGGGCCGACGCGTTGGCGATCCGGCTGCGGATCAGCCCGACGGAAGCTAAACGCCGCGTCACCGAGGCAGCCCTGCTCGGCCCGCGCACCGCGGTGTCGGGCGAACCCCTGCCCCCGGTGCTGCCGGCCACCGCCACCGCCCAAGCCGCCGGCCAGATCAACACCGAGCATGTCGCGGTCATCAAGAAGTTCTTCGACAAATGCCCGGTACCACTGGACGCGTCGACCCACACCGAGATCGACACGGATTTGGCCCGCATCGGCGCCGGCAACTCCCCGGACATCCTGCGGCGCTGCGCCGAACGCATCGCCTATCTGCTCAACCAGGACGGCCCCGAACCTCAGGAGTCTGTCCAGGAGCGGCGTCGCGGGATCGTCATCTCCCCGCAACGCCTCGACGGGACGAGCAAGATCTTCGGCTACCTCGACGCCGAAACCGCGGCCACCTTGGCGCCGATGCTGGCCAAACTCTCCGCCCCGGGCATGTGCAACCGCGCCGATGAACATCCATGTGTCGATGGCACGCCCAGCGCCGAGGCCATCGCCGCGGATACGCGTACCGCCGCGCAACGCACCCACGACGCGTTCCTGGCCATGGGGCGCGCGCTGCTGGCCTCGGGAAAATTGGGCCAACACAACGGATTACCGGTATCCGTCGTGATCTCGACCACGGTTCGAGAATTGGAATCGTTATCCGGGGTGGCCACCACCGGCAGCGGGATCCGCTTGTCGATCCCGCAGGTGATTCACATGGCGGCACGCGCCCGGCAGTACCTGGCGGTGTTCGCCAACCACAAGGAAGTGCCGTTGTATCTGGGGCGCGCCAAGCGGCTGGCCTCGGTCGGGCAACGCCTGGCCCTGCACGCCCGCGACGGCGGCTGCACCAAACCCGGATGCTCGCACCCGCCGGATCGCTGCCAAGGCCACCACGCCGAGAGGGACTACGCCCAAGGCGGGCAGACCGACATCACCGACCTGACCCTGGCCTGCCCCAAAGACAACCGCCTGGTCAGCGAACAGGGCTGGAGCACCCGCGTCCGCGACGACGGCCGCGTGGAATGGATCCCCCCACCGTTACTCGACACCGGCCAAGACCGCCTCAACCACTACTGGCACCCCGAAGACCTCTTCCACCCCGACCAACCGACACTCAGCAACGACTGCGGTGAGGACATTGGTGTGGACGACGGCGGTCACGATGCCGATGAGACGCCTGCCGAACTGCCCTCGGAGCCCATCGAACCTGGCCCGCAGGCCGAGGTGTCGCGGCCCTCGCACGCAGACGAGACCAGCGATACCGGCACGGACTCCAATCGGCATGAAACGCCGGACGATCACGCCCAACCAGACGACCAGGCAACCCAGATCGCGGGCAACCAGGACACCGATGACGACGCACTAGAGACCGATGAACGGCCCGAAAATCCCGATCCATCAAGTGAAGAGGCCGAAGACACCGGCAGCCGCTCCGACACCACACAGGGGCCCGGCAACCGCGACGGGCCCCACGACCCCTAGAGGCCGCGGCGGGCGGAGCGCAACCCGCCCGCCGCGACCATCAACAGCTCACCGGCAGCACCGGTGACGGTGAGTGCTGGGCCGCGGCGGCTCACGATGATCGACTGCTCGATTCCAGACGATGCGGCCGTGCAGCCCGCACAAACAGGAGAGGCGGGGCCGGTTTCCCGGCCCCGCCTTTCAGGAGAGCTAAGTGGTTATGACGTCAGGGCACGAGCACCAGTTCGCGCTCTGCCGTAGCCGATTCATCGTTGCCCGCAGGCTCGGTCACGTCGACCACCGATTCGGCCACCGAGTCAATCACCTCGACCGGCTTGTCGGCGGGTTCGGAATCCTTGCCGCGGCCGCCCCAGGGGAACGCCAACCGGACGATCTTGCGCACCACGCTGGCGAACTGCTTGTGCAGCGGGCCGGTGTTGTAGGGCAGACCGTAACGTTCGCAGATCTCGCGGACCTCGACGGCGATCTCCGCGTGCCGGTGGGCCGGGATGTCAGGGAACAGGTGATGCTCGATCTGGAACGACAGGTTGCCGCTCAGGATGTGGAACCACCTGCCGCCGGTCAGGTTCGCCGAGCCGAGCAACTGCCGGAAGTACCACATGCCGCGGGACTCGTTCTCGGTCTCTTCGATGGAAAACTCCTGGGTGCCCTCGGGGAAGTGCCCGCAGAAGATGATCATGTACGACCACACATTGCGCATGAGGTTGGCGGTCATGTTGCCGGCGAACACGAACGGCGCGAACGGCCCGGCCAGCAGCGGGAAGGCCACGTAGTCCTTGAGCGTCTGGCGCTTGGTCTTCGCCCAGATGCCGCGCAGCACGTCCTTCTTGTCGGCGATGCTGATCTCGCCGGACCGGATGCGTTCGGTCTCCAGTTCGTGCAATGCCACGCCGTACTGGAAGAACACCATCAACAGGAAGGCGTAGACGGGGTTGCCGAGGTAGTACGGCGACCACTTCTGATCCTCGCTCATTCGCAGGATGCCGTAGCCGATGTCGCGGTCCATGTCGACGATGTTGGTGTAGGTGTGGTGCATGTAGTTGTGCGAGTGCCTCCACTGATCGGCCGGGCACGCGGTATCCCACTCAAAGGCCTTGCTGGAGATGGCCGGATCCCCCATCCAGTCGTACTGGCCGTGCATGACGTTGTGGCCGATCTCCATGTTGTCGAGGATCTTGGCGATCCCGAGCATGGCGGTTCCGGCCAGCCAGAACGGCGGGAAGATCGAGGCGAACAGCAGCGCGCGGCCACCGACCTCGAGCTTGCGCTGGGTCTTGATGATGTTGCGGATGTAGGTGGCGTCGCGCTCACCGAGGTCGGCGATCACGCGCTCGCGGATGGCGTCGAGTTCGGCGCCGAACGCGTCGGCTTGTTCGGGGGTCAGGGTGTAGATCTTCTTCTCGGACATGTGATGGTCCTTTCGGGTTGGAGAGATCTGGGGTCAGAGGTCGATGTCGACGTCGCCGACAGGGGCGGTGACGCAGATCTGGATGTCTTCGCAGTCGGCGCTGGATACCGCGCCGGTGATCAGGTTGCGCACGGCACCACGGGTTTTGAACCGCGTGCAGCTGTGGCAGATGCCCATGCGGCAGCCGCTTTCCGGGGTCAGGCCTGCGGCCTCGGCCTGTGCGAGCAACGGTTGACCGTCATCGGTCACCGTGATGTTGCTGTTGGTGAAGGTGACGGCACCACCGGTCGCTTCGGCCGGCACGGTGAACGTCGGTGGCACGAAGCTCTCGGACTGCGCGTCGGGGCACAGCTCGCGCACGGCGTCGACGAGCGCCGCGGGTCCGCAGACGTAGACCGCATCGGGAGCGGCCCCCGGGAACGCCGTGGCCAGGTGTCCGGCGTCGAAGTGACCGGTCACGTTGCCCTCGCCGCCCCGGGTGTAGCCGCGCAGCACCCGCACACCGCGCATCGCCGCGAGCTCCGACCGGTAGCAGGCCTCATCGGCGGTGCGTGCGTAGTGGATGAAAGCCACCTCACCGGTGAAGCCCTCGGCGCGCAGGGTCCTCAGCATCGACAGCACCGGGGTGATGCCGCTGCCGCCGGAGACGAACAGGATGCGGCGGGGCCGCACGGCGGGCATCACGAAGTCGCCGCCGACGGAGTCCAGGCCCAGCACCATGCCCGGGTAGGCGTGGTCGCACAGGTAGTTCGACACCAGCCCTCCGTCGTGGCGACCGATGGTCAACTCGATCGAGCCCGCGCCTTCGGCGCTGGCCGGCGAATAGCAGCGCGTGCGGCGCCGCCCGTTGATCTCGACGGAGAGGTTGATGTGCTGGCCGGCCCGGAATCCGGCGAACGCGTCGTTCGGTTCGAGGGTCAGCGTGACGCTGCGCGGCGTCTGGCGCCGCACCGCGATGACCTTGGCGCGAGCGTCGCCGCGCGTCCAGGTCGGCTCCACCAGCTCGGTGTATCGGTCGACCCCGTGGGGTCCCGTCAGCAGGTTCACCAGCGACGAGCTGGATACCCGCCGGCGAACTCCCGCTGTCAAAGTTTGAGTGAACATGTGTACACAGTACCGCCGGTAACACGGGTGCTGTCAACGGAAAAAATGCAGGTTGTGGTACGCTTCACATCAGTGAACAACCGTACGCCCATTTCACGAACACCAAGGTCACGAGCGCGAAGCTCAGAGTCATCGCGCTCGCGCGACACCCTGTCTCGTGAAGAACGCAAAGAAGCCACCCGGCGCGCGATCATCGCGGCCGCGCTCAAGCTGCTGGAGGAACAGAGCTTCAGCTCGCTGAGCCTGCGCGAGGTCACTCGCGAGGCGGGCATCGTGCCTGCCGCGTTCTACCGCCACTTCGATTCGATGGACGCCCTGGGCCTCGTGCTCATCGACGAGTCCTTCCGGTCCTTACGCGACATGCTGCGCGGCGCCCGCGCAGGCAAGCTCGACCCGCGCCACGTCATCGAGTCTTCGGCCGAAATCCTCATCGGCAGCGTCAACGAGCGCCGCGAGCACTGGCGGTTCATCTCCCGCGAACGCAACAGCGGCGTCTCAGTACTGCGCTACGCCATCCGCACCGAGATCCGGCTCATCACCTCGGAACTCGCGATCGACCTGGCCCGCTTCCCCGGCCTGACCGACTGGAGCAGCGAGGATCTCAACATCCTCGCCAACCTGTTCGTCAATGCGATGATCTCGATCGCCGAGGCCCTAGAAGACGCAGCAGACGCCCACAGTGTGGATGCGATCCACCGCACCGCGATCAAACAATTGCGCATGATCGCAGTCGGGGTGCAGGGCTGGCACAGCGAGCGTTAGGGCCCGCTGCTGCCACCAAGCGCGGGTGAGCATCAAAACGGCGGTCCGAACTTGCCGATCAGCCACGCGATACCGGCCAGCAGCATGCAGCCGAACCCGATTGTCGCCGCGACATTACCGAAGACCTTGGTTTTGCGGGGCGAACTGACCAGCAACAGGACGCCGCCGACACAGGCCGCGGTCCACAGCGCTGCCGACAAGAGCGACATGCCCCCGACCATCAGAACGACGATGCCGATCAGCGCCCCCGGCCCAAACACCCACGGATACATCCGCTGCGGGATGCCGAGCGGCAGCGTCGCACCATCGGCAGGCAGGTCCAGGTCGGGCCGGTAATGCGTCAGCCATCGTCCGATCGGTCCAGTCGTCCAGTGTTCGTCGAATTCGTACGGGTAGATCGGGTCGGCTGCTCCACTGATGGTCCAAGCCTTGGTGAGGGCCGACAGGCGCCCCGTCATCACCTGGACCAGGTCAATACCGGTGATGTCGCGCCACGCGACGGTGACCGTGGTGCCGTCGCGCACCAACGTGATGCCGTCAGGCCCCAGTGTCAGCACCTCCTGGGCTCGGCCGCTGCGCACCCGGGTGCTGTCAACCCCGCTCAGTTGGACCGGTGTCGTGAAATCTTCTGTCATCGCGGCGTTCCGCCGCCGTCCACGATGATCACCTGGCCGGTCATGTAGCTACCGGCGTCGGAACACAGCAGCAGGGCTGCCCCGACCATCTCGTCGGGTGTGGCCAGCCGGTTCATCAGCGTCCCGCCGACCATGTGGTCGATGGCTTCCTGCGGGTTGTTGCGCATCATGTCGGTATCGACCGGCCCGGGCGCGATGGCATTGACCCGGATATTGAACGGGGTGAACTCCGCAGCCATCGACCGGGTCACCGACATCAGCGCCGCCTTGCCGGATGCGTAGATGGACAGTGCCGGCGCGAAGTTGAACGCCCCGACCGAAACCATGTTGAGCACCGCGGCATGCGAACTCTCTTTCAGGTACGGCAGTGCGTGCTGCACCAGGAACACCGGGCCGCGCAGATTGACCTCATAGGACTTGGCCCACGCATCGGGCGTCATCGACCCGAGCGGTTGCGCCAATGCGTTGGCAGCGTTGTTGACCACTACGTCGACCCCGCCGAACTCGGACACGGTCCGCTCCACAAGGGAGCCGAGATCGTCGATATTGCCGCTGTGGGTGGGCACGCCGATGGCATCACCGCCCAGCTCGCGCAAATGAGCCGCGGCGGCCTCGCACGCGTCGGCTTTCCGACTGGCCACCGCGACTTTCGCGCCCGCCAGCACGAATCCCTCGGCCAACGCCAATCCGATGCCGCGGGTGCCGCCGGTCACGATGACGCTGCGGTCGGTCATGTCGAACAGCTGATCAAATTTCTGACGGTCCACCCCGTCAGTAGAACACGTGCCAGTTCGACGTCGGACGCGTCTGCTGCCGCTGGTCGGGCGGCCGCAGCCCAGGTACGCGTGCTCACGCCGCTCACCACGGGAAACCGCTTAGCAGCCTTGATGATTGGCTGTAGTCGGACGGCAACCTTCGGTGTGACATTCGGTACGGTGGAGGTTGTAACGAACGGTGCTGTGCCGTCGATTCACCTATCGGCGGTCGAGCCGCGGGTGTTGTCCCGGTCTCACCATTGGGTCGCTCGATTCGTTCGGTATGTGCGGCGGGGATCTGGCCGGCATGACAACAGCAGCGTTGCTGATGGGGACACTGAACGTCGATCTGTGGGGGAACGATCATGGACGCCGGCGCACGGGCGTGGCATCTGCGCGGGGCATGGGCGCTGCGGCTACTCGTGGCGGTACTCATGCTGGGCGCCGGCGTCGTCTTCCCGGTGCCCGCGCACGCGGTCGACAGCTGGCAGCACCGGCAGTCACCGCTGTCCACTCCATGGACGCAACTGGTCGACCTGGCCCACGCGCTGCCCGAATACCCGCGCCCCCAGATGGCCCGCACCCACTGGCGCAACCTCAACGGCGGTTGGGACTACACCGGATGGTCGGCGCCAAATCCTCCGGGCCCCAACGACTATCACGAGCGCATCCTGGTGCCCTACCCCACGGAGTCGGCACTGTCCGGCATCCAGCGTCACGACGATCAGATGTGGTACCACAAGACGCTGAAAATCCCGCGCACCTGGTGGGGCCAGCGGGTGTTGTTGCACTTCGGCGCGGTCGACCAGGTTGCCACCGTGTGGGTCAACAACCATCAGGTCGGCTACCACGAGGGCGGCTACACCAGTTTCACCGTGGACATCACCGATGCCCTGCAATGGCCCGGCCCGCAGAGCCTGGCCGTGCGGGTCGAGGACCACAACGAGAACAGCCCGTACGCCGTCGGCAAGCAACGGAACCAGCCGCACGGGCTCACCTACACCGGTGCGTCGGGTATCTGGCAGACCGTGTGGATGGAGCCGGTGCGTGCGACGCACGTCAGCAAGCTGGACGTCACGCCGGACCTGACCAGTTTCGCCGTCACACCCACGATCGCCGGTCCGGATCCCGGGCATGTCGTGGTGTCCGTCGCCACGCGCGACGGCCGGGAGGTGTCCCGCGCATCCGGCAAGCCCGGCGACACAATTCGGGTCCCGGTACCGGCGCCACATCTCTGGACGCCCGACGATCCCTACCTGTACGACATCAAGGTCTGGCTGATCAACCGGTCCGGCAAGATGGTCGACGAGATTTCCAGCTACGGCGGGCTGCGCACCATCGGCATCGTCAGGGATGCGCAGGGCCGGCCGCGCATCGCACTGAACAACCAGATCATGTTCCTGCAAGGCGTTCTGGATCAGGGCTACTGGCCCGACGGCATCTATACCGCGCCCACCGACGACGCACTGAAATCGGACCTCGAGCAGATAAAGAAGCTGGGGCTCAACACCGTTCGCAAACACGCCAAGGTGGAGCCGGCCCGGTGGTACTACTGGGCTGACAAGCTGGGCTTGATGGTGTTGCAGGACATGCCCTCTCTGGGTGTGCCGATCGGGGGCCCATGGGGCCCTGACCCCGACCCGCCGCCCGACGCGAAAGGGCAGTTCGAGAAGGAGCTGTCGCAGATCGTCGATCAGCTGCACAACGTCACCTCGATCGTCGGCTGGGTACCGTTCAACGAGGGTTGGGGCGAATACGACACCGCGCGTATCGCCAACCAGGTCAAGGCCCAAGACCCGACGCGGCTGGTGGACGCCGAGAGCGGGGTCAACTGCTGCAAGTCACGCCCGGACAGCGGTGCCGGTGACATCTACGACGACCACACCTACGTCGGGCCGGGCGCTACCGCGGTGCACGACGGCCGGGCGGCAATGATCGGCGAGTACGGCGGTATCGGCCTGGTGCTCCCCGACAATCGGTGGCCGGGCCCACCGGAGGCCTACGAGATGACCGGCGACCAAGCACAATTGACCAAGCGATATCTCGACATCGGCCGCGACCTGGAACGGCAGGTCCGTGTCGGTGGTCTGTCGGGCGCGATCTACACGCAGACAACCGATGTCGAGAACGAGGTGAACGGCTATCTCAGCTACGACCGCAGGCTGGTGAAGGTCGACGCTGCCGCCGTCGCCGCTCAGAATCGTGCGGTGATCGCTGCGGGTGGCACCGAGCCGGCGCCCGGCCGCAGCTGACCTACCTCACAGGGTGCGGCCACTGATGAACTCGCGCGTCCGGCCGGTCACCGGGTCATCGAATTCCAGACGCTGCGCCAGCAGCTGCAGCGGCACGCTGAAGTTGTCCGGTGCCACGTCGAGTACGTTGGGGTACAACGGATCACCGAGGATCGGCACGCCCAGGGAGGTCATGTGCACGCGCAACTGGTGAGTGCGCCCGGTGTGCGGGGTCAGTCGGTAGAGGCCGTCACCGAGCGCCTCGACGAGGGTCTCGGCGTTGGGCTCGCCGGGTTCCTCGAAAGCCTGTAACCGCCCGCGCTCCTTGATGATCCGACTGCGCAGCACGGCGGGCAGCGCGATGTTGGGTTCCCCGAGCGCGCGGGCCACGTACGTCTTGCGTACCGCGCCGCGGGCAAACAGCGTCTGATACGGGCCGCGCAACTCACGGCGTGTCGTGAGCAGCAGCACCCCGGCAGTGAGTCGGTCGAGCCGGTGCGCGGGGCTCAGCTCCGGCAGATCCAACTCCCGGCGCAGCCGCACGAGCGCGGTCTGCGCGACGTGTCCACCCCGAGGCATGGTGGCCAGGAAGTGCGGTTTGTCGACCACGACGATGTCGTCGTCGCGATGCAGGACCGGGATGTCGAACGGCACAGGAATCTCGTCGGGCAGGTCGCGGTAAAAATACACGTGCGCACCCGCCGGCAGCGTCGTCGTCGCGTCGACTATCGCACCGTCGGCGCATACCACCTCTCCGGCAAGCACTTTCGCGCCGAGCCCGAACCGCGTCTGCAGCTCGTCGAACACGTTGCCGCCCCACAACCGCAACCGGGCCGGGCCCAGCCCGTTGCGCACCGGCAGCGGGGCGGGCCTCCTCAATTGAGCGGCACGGGCTCGAGAATCTCGGCGCGCGCCTCGGGCGCGGCCTGGCGCAGCGCATCGGCGGACTCGTCGTCGGGCTGCGTCTGCGACAACACCTCGGCCTCCACCCGCGCCAGATAGGTGGCGACCTCGCGGTCGACGTCCTCGGTGCTCCAACCCAGCACCGGCGCAACGACTTCGGCGACCTCGCGCGCACACTCCACGCCGCGGTGCGGGTATTCGATCGAGATCCGCATGCGCCGGGCCAGGATGTCCTCCAGGTGCAGAGCACCCTCGGCGGCCGCGGCGTACCAGGCTTCCACCTTCAGATACACGGGCGCCGCGGAGATCGGCTCGAGGAGCTGGGGCCGGCCCTCGGCCATCTTGAGCACCTCACCGATCAGCGAGCCGTACCGGTCGAGAAGATGCCGCACCCGGTAGGGATGCAGGCCATAATGCGCGCCGACATGCTCGGTCTGGTTGATGAGCGCGAAATATCCGTCGGCGCCCATCAGCGGGACCTTCTCGGTGATCGACGTCGCCACCCGGGTCGGGACGAACTCGGCCGCCGCATCGATGGCGTCCTCCCCCATCACCCGGTAGGTGGTGTACTTGCCGCCGGCGATCGCCACCAGCCCGGGGGCGGGCACCGCGACCGCATGCTCGCGCGACAACTTGGAGGTCTCCTCGCTCTCACCGGCCAGCAGCGGACGCAGCCCGGCGTACACACCGTCGATGTCGTCGTGGGTGAGCGGAGTGGCCAGCACGGTGTTGACGTGGCCGAGGAGGTAGTCGATGTCGGCCTTGGTGGCCGCCGGATGGGCCAGGTCGAGGTTCCAATCGGTATCGGTGGTCCCGATGATCCAGTGCGTGCCCCACGGGATGACGAACAGCACCGACTTCTCGGTGCGCAGGATGATCGCCACCTCGCTGACGATGCGGTCGCGGGGCACCACGACGTGCACGCCCTTGGACGCGCGCACCCGAAAGCGGCCGCGCTGCTTGGAGAGGGCCTGGATCTCATCGGTCCACACACCGGTTGCGTTGACCACCACGTGGCCGCGGACCTCGGTGACGGCTCCGTTCTCCGAATCGCGCACCACCACACCGGTGACCCGGTCGCCCTCGCGGAGCAGGGCGACGACCTGGGTCGAGGTACGCACCACCGCGCCGTAATGCGCCGCGGTACGGGCCACGGTCATGGTGTGCCGGGCGTCGTCGACGACGGTGTCGTAGTACCGGATCCCGCCGATCAGTGAGCTGCGTTTGAGGCCGGGCGCCAGCCGCAGAGCCCCCGCCTTGGTCAGATGTTTTTGTGCCGGAACGGATTTCGCGCCACCGAGCTGGTCGTACAGAAAGATCCCGGCTGCCACGTACGGACGCTCCCACCACCGGTTGGTCAGCGGGAACAGAAACGGCAACGGCTTGACCAGATGCGGCGCCAGCGTGGTCAGGCTCAGCTCGCGCTCGTGCAGGGCTTCGCGCACCAGCCCGAATTCCAGCTGTTCGAGGTAGCGCAGGCCGCCGTGGAACATCTTGGAGCTGCGGCTGGACGTGCCCGATGCGAAATCCCGGGCCTCGACCAGAGCAACCTTCAGCCCTCGGGTGGCCGCATCCAAGGCCGCACCGGCGCCCACAACGCCGCCGCCGATGACGACGACGTCGAACTGCTCGTCGGTCAGTTGCTGCCAGGCTTGCGCGCGTTGTTCAGGTCCGAGGAGGGTTTGCCCGTCGCCCGGTGCAGAGATCGGGTCAGTCACGGTCCCCAGGCTACGTGGGCTCGAAACGATCTGCGCGGTTCCGCGGCACCAGGGTGACGCGCGTCGCCTCCCTGGCTAATCCAGATCGTCGTGTTGCATCAGCTGACGGGCCGCCTCGGTGATCGAGCCGGACAGCGACGGATACACCGAGAAGGTCTGGGCGAGTTCCGCGACCGGGATGCCGTTCTGCACGGCCAGCGCGATCGGCAGGATCAGCTCCGACGCGATGGGCGCGACCACCACGCCGCCGATCACCACACCGGTCGCGGGGCGGCAGAAGATCTTGACGAAGCCGTGTTGCAGGCTCGACATCTTGGCCCGCGCGTTGGTGTTCAACGGCAGGGTCAGGGTGCGGGCCGGCACCGAACCGTCGTCGATCTTGCCCTGCGGCACCCCCACCGCGGCGATCTCCGGCCGGGTGAACACCGCGGCGGCCACCGTGCGCAGCCGGATCGGCGCGACGGCCTCGCCCAGCGCGTGGTACATCGCGATACGGCCCTGCATGGCCGCCACCGAAGCCAGCGGCAGCAGGCCGGTGCAGTCCCCCGCCGCGTAGATGCCGGGCACCGATGTGCGCGACACCCGGTCGACGGTGAGGTAGTTGCCCGGCCCGAGTTCGATGCCGACCCGGTCCAGCCCCAGGCCGCCCGTGTTCGGCACCGAGCCGACGGTCATCAGCGCGTGGCTGCCCTCGACGGCACGCCCGTCGGCCATCGCGACCCGTACGCCCGTATCGGTGCGGGTGACCGAATCGGCCCGTGCGTTCTTGATCAACGTGACGCCGCGCTCGGAGAACACGTCTTCCAGCACGGCCGCGGCATCGGAGTCCTCATGCGGCAGGATCTGATCGCGGCTGGCCACCACGGTCACCGTGACACCGAGCTCGGTGTAGGCGTTCACGAACTCGGCACCGGTCACACCGGACCCGACGACGATGAGGTGCTCGGGCAGGGTGTCCAGGTCGTAGAGCTGCCGCCAGTTCAGGATGCGTTCACCGTCCGGCGCGGCATTAGGCAGCACACGTGGGCTCGCACCCGTGGCAATCAGCACCACGTCGGCGGTCAACTGGCTCACGCGTCCGTCAGACCCCGTGACCTTGACCCGGTGCTGGGCCATACCCGGGCGGTCGTCGATCAACTCGCCGCGACCCTCGATCAGGTCGATGCCCTCGCTGCGCAGCCGCTCTGCGATATCGACGGACTGGGCCGTCGCCAGCGTCTTGACCCGCTCGTTGATCTGGGTCAACGAAATCTTGGCGTCGTCCAGATCCAGCGAATAGCCCAGGTTGGGTGCCCGACGCAGTTCGGTCCGCACGCCGGTCGACGCGATGAACGTCTTCGACGGCACACAGTCCCACAGCACGCAGGCGCCACCGATGCCGTCGCTGTCGACGACGGTGACATGGGCGACCTTGGGGCCGCGGGCAGCGGCGACCAGAGCCGCCTCATAGCCGGCGGGGCCACCGCCGATGATCACGATGCGCGTTGCCACCGCACTAACCTAACGAACTTCGCGCATTAAGCTGTCTTACCGTGCCGCTTTACGCCGCCTACGGGTCGAACATGCATCCAGAGCAGATGCTCGAGCGGGCTCCACACTCCCCGATGGCGGGAACTGGCTGGTTGCACGGCTGGCGGCTGACCTTCGGCGGGGAGGACATCGGCTGGGAGGGAGCGCTGGCGACCGTCGTCGAAGATCCGCTGTCGAAGGTCTTCGTGGTGCTCTACGACATGACCCCGGCCGACGAGCACTCGCTGGACCGCTGGGAGGGCTCCGAGCTCGGCTTCCACAAGAAGATCCGGTGCCGGGTCGACCGGCTGTCCTCCGACACCACCACCGACCCGGTGCTCGCCTGGCTGTACGTGGTCGACGCATGGGAAGGCGGCCTGCCCTCCGCTCGCTACCTCGGGGTGATGGCCGACGCCGCCGAGATCGCCGGGGCTCCGCCGGAGTATGTGCACGACCTGCGGACCCGCCCTGCTCGTAACATCGGGCCGTAGCTTTCGCGCACCTTCGTGCACTCTGGGCCCGTTGGCCCGTTGGCCCCGCGAACGTGCGTGTCTGCTGCCCGACACGCCGCGCGTCGTCAGCACTCTGCGTACCCTCACGCCGCGCGAGCGCGACACAGCTGCCCATTGATCCGCGCAACCATCTCCCCTTGCCGCTGACGTACGTCCTCGAACACGATCGAGATGACGACCCAGTCGATTGCCATCAACGCAGCGGTTCGCCTCCGGTCGTCACGCAGCGCGTCGGGATTGCCGTGCCAGTCCATGCTGTCGTACTCGACCGCGACGCGCCGGCCGGGCCACGCGAAATCGAGCCTTCTCGGCTGACCATTGCCGTCGACCACCTCATATTGCAGCTCGGGAGTCGGCAGGCCACCGTCGAGCATCACCAGCCGCGCCTCGCTCTCCATCGGTGATTCAGCACGCGCGTCGGCCAATGCGATCAGATTCCGGACGTTGACGATGCCCCGCCGCCCGGCCTGTGCGATGGCCGCGCGCCACAGGTCGGCGCGGTTACACGTGCCGCTGCGCAACGCGGCGTCCAAAGTTGCCAGGGCCCGCGGACGTCGCAACGCCCGCGCCACCTCGATGGCCGTCCATGCCGGGGCGGTGGCGTATCGGCCGTCGATGAAGGCCAATGGCGCGTTGTCGCGTCGGTGTACGACCAATCCATCCGTCGACCGCATCTGACCACCTGGCGGATTGAGGATGTGCAGGTCGGGAGGGTCTTCTGTGTCGAATCCGTGCATCGCCGCCGCTGTGCCGAGACAGACGGCGACTTTTCGGCCGCAGGACAGATCCAGCCCGCGCAGCCTGAGATCGTCGGTCGGCTCGCCCAGGCAGTAGATGCCCTGCCACATCCGTTCCAGCACACCGGTATCGACGGCTTTGTCGAACGCATGACGGGTCATCACGCCGAGAATCTGTCCGCTTGTGGCAACGCCGCGTTGGGTCGCGAAAAGCTCGGTGAGTTGTGGGTCCATGCAGCGATGGTCATTGCAGCGCAGCGTCTTCGGGAGACCGTCAGGACAGATTGTGGATGAACGACGGGTTGTGGATAACTCGCCGAGCGCGAGTGTGCGCAAACTGCCGACGCCGGACGGCGTGTCGGGCAACAGACACGCACGCTCGCGCGGCCGGGTCAACTCGAGGTCAGCAGCACCGTCCGCTCGGCCTGCAATTGGGCCAACTCGTCCTCGCGCTTCTGCTTACGTCCATCGAGCCGGGCCAGCACGGCCTTGACTCCTTCAATCGCCTGATCGACCTTCTGCTGAGCCTCGATGATCTGGTCCCGCACCATCAGATCGGTGAAGAAGTTGTCGAACCAGACATCCAATGTCCGTGTGAATGAGCTTATTTGGAGGCTTTGCACGCCTTGCATGTGAACGTCGGCCAGTTCGGTGGTGAAAGTCCGCAGCTCCCGGTCGGCTGAACGCAGACAGTTCACCACGTCGTCGAGCCTGTTGTTCTTGATCATGCTCGCGATGATCCCGCCGTCGAACCACGTGTCGTAGGCAGACCACGACCGTGCACTGCCAATCCGCTCGGCCGCCGTGCGCAGATCGGCCAGGGCTCGTTTGCCGGCGCCACTAGCCTCGGCGATCTCGGCGAGCTCCGCCGTCAAATGCCCTCGCCGCTCGGCGATTTGAGACAACTTCGCCGCGGCCGGAGCGCCGGTCTGCCGCAACCACTGCTCTTTGGCTGCCAACGCCTTGGTATGACGCGCCGCCACGTCGCCCAATTGATCGAGCCGGTTCTGGAGATGGTCGACGTTGCGCTGATCGGCGACCGCACGGGCTTCCCGTGTCCGGTATTCGTATTGGGCGGCTTCGTGTTCGGCTGTCTCACGGGCCAGATCGTCTGCGTGGGAACCCTTGAGCCGCGAGAGGATGCCCGTGAGGGACAGGGATTCCAGCTTGTGGATGTCCTCGGCCTCGTGCGCAATGTGTTCCTGGGCCGCCGCGGCGGCAGCTGCAGAACCTTCGGCCTTGCTGCGTGCTGTCGACAGCCGCTGCTGCAGCGAGGCGGCTTCCCGCAATGCTGCGGTCGCCGCGGCCAGTTCATCGTCGGGGGTATCGGTCACATCAGCAGCTTAAGAGCGCTCACGGCACCGCGAACGCGGCAAAAATGCTGACGCTATAGGGCGTGTCGGGCAACAGACACGCACTCAGTGTCAATGTGGTGATTGCCGCTGTTGCGGTGGTTGGGTTCTTTTCACCTGGTGTCTGGCTCAGACACGCACTGCCGTCCTCGCGGGGGTTGGCCTTCGAGCATTCTGCCGATATCAGGTGGGAAGGACCGACCGGCGTGACTTGATAGGAGCGTGGCACCGCCCCCACTGAGATGTGTCCGCCGGCCGGCCCAACCTTCACTCATCCACCTCTTGATGAAAGAAGGCACTGTCCATGGTGATTGTTGGTACCGATGTGCACAAGCGCACCCATACCTTCGTTGCGGTGAACGAGGCCGGCGCCAAGCTCGGCGAAAAACTCGTTCCCGCGACCAGCGCGGGCCATCAGAAGGCGTTGCACTGGGCCCGTGCGCAGTTCGGCGACGATCTGATCTGGGGGATCGAGGACTGCCGCAATCTGTCGGCCCGCCTCGAGCGCGACTTGCTCTCAGCAGGGCAACGTGTGGTGCGGGTGGCCCCCAAGTTGATGGCCCAGACCCGAGCCTGCGCCCGCACCCGCGGCAAGTCCGATCCCATCGACGCTCTTGCTGCCGCGCACGCAGTGTTGCGGTATCCCGATCTGCCCGTCGCCGCCCACGACGAGGTGTCACGAGAGCTCAAGCTCCTGGTAGATCGACGCGAAGACCTTGTCGCTCAACGCACCTCGACGATCAACCGACTGCTGGGGCGTGTCCACGAACTCGACCCCGCCCGCACCCCCAAAAAAGGCGCCCTGGACCGGGCGAAAACCCGTTCGGAGCTTGCCCACTGGCTCGACACCCTGCACGGACTACTCGCTGAGCTGGCCCGCGACGAGCTCGATGACATCACCCGCCTGACCGACACCATCAACGCCCTGGCCACCCGCATCGACCAGCACGTCCACGACGTCGCGCCACACCTGCTGGCCCTTCAAGGCTGCGGCGCGTTGACCGCAGCCAAACTCGTCGGCGAAACCGCCGGCGTCAAACGCTTCACCAGCGACGCCGCGTTCGCCCGTCACAGCGGCACCGCCCCCATACCGGTGTGGTCAGGAAACACCGCCGGACGCGTCCGCTTGACCCGCTCAGGCAACCGCCAACTCAACGCCGCCCTGCACCGCATCGCCATCACCCAAATCCGCATCGCCGACAGCCCCGGACAGACCTACTACCGCAAACGTCTCGCCCACGGCGACTCGTCCACCGAAGCCCTGCGCTGCCTCAAACGCCGCCTCGCCCGCATCGTCTACCGCCGCCTGCACCTCGACGAACAAGCCCGCCTCAACGACCCCCAACCCACCGCGGCTTGACATAGGAGAAATGCTCGCGGTGCAAGGGGCACAGCTACCCGCCGGAAGCGCTGGAACCCTCGGTGTTGAGCAGCAGGACTGTGGAATCGGGGCCGAGGCCGAGATGTGTGCGGACGGGATCGGCTGCCAGGATGCGGAGCCCGGCCAGGCTCGCCGCCCCGCAGGGACCGGCGTCGACGCCGAGAGGAGCCAGGTCGGCGATGGCTTCGGCAGCCGCCCGGTCGTCGACCACCACGGCTCCCGCCAAGCCTTTGTGCAGGTCCGGCCATGCGAGATAGGACGGCGTGCCGCAGTTGAGCCCCGCCATGCTGGTCTGCCCGGTGGGCACGGTGGTGAGAGTGCCTGCGGACAGGCTGGACCGCACGCAGTCGGCGACATCGGGTTCGACCGCGACGATGCGGCAGTCGGGGTGAGACTGACCGAAGATCACAGCGGCGTGGGCCAGTGAGCCGACGCCGGCCGGAACGACGATGAGGTCGAAGCCGCGAGAAAGTGCTGCGGCCTGTTCGGCAGCCTCGTCGAACAGCGTGGCGTATCCGTCGACGATCCACTGCGGCACTTCTTCGTACCCGGGCCACGAAGTGTCTTGTATGAGAAGCGAATCCGGGTCGGTGTCGGCGAGCGTGGCGGCGTGCTCGACCGCCCGGTCATAGGGCATGTCGAGTACCCGAACGTCGGCGCCCTCGGCGCGGATCAAGTCGACGGCCCGTGCGGATACGCCCTCGGGGACGACGATGGTCGCCGGCAGTGTCATCAGCGCGGCCATGCGGGCCACCGCGCGGCCGTGGTTGCCGTCGGTGGCGGTGACGAGCCGGGGTCGGGCGTGCGCGGTGGAGCGCAGTGCGCGGTGCACGGCCCACGACGCGCCCAGCATCTTGAACGCGGGCAGGCCGAGTCGTAGTGATTCGTCCTTGACGAGTACTGCCCCCACGCCGAGCGTGTCCGCAACCGTCGGCAACGCGACCAACGGCGTCACGGCATAGTCGGGCAGGGTTTCGTGAAACCGCCGGATCTCGTCGGTCTGCCGCGGTGCGGCAGCACCTCCCGGGGCCCACTCGGGATTGAGCACAAACGGTTCGGTCGTCAGCACGGCACACCTCCTGACTCGGAACAGTAAGCACTGTGACGGCCGGACAACATCACCGATTGCTGCCGTCAACCCGGCAGCATTACTGATGATTTCCTACACTCGGGTGATGTTGGATGTCCGTCGTCTGCGGTTTCTGGTGGAACTCAACCATCGCGGCACGATCGCGGCGGTGGCCGAGGCGCTGCACATGAGCCCGTCGGGCATCTCCCAGCAGTTGGCGCTGCTCGAACGTGAGGCCGGCGCCCCGCTACTCGAACGTGTCGGCCGCGGCGTGCGGCTCACCGAGGCCGGGCAGCGCCTGGCCGATCGGGGCGCCGAGATTCTCGCGGCACTCGAACTCGCGCAGGCCGAACTGCGTTCCGGCGAGGAGCCGCCGACGGGAACCTGCCGGGTCGCGGCCTTCGGAAGCGCCGCGCGCGCGCTGGTCCCGGCACTGCTGGACTGCCAGCACCGACATCCGGGACTGCGGGTCGAGCTCGTCGAATCCGAGCCGGAGGTCGCGGTTCCCGCGCTGCTCAGCGGCGAATTCGATCTGGTGGTCAGCGAGGAGTATCCCGGTGCCGCCCCGACATTGCCGGGGCACGTGCACCGCGAAGTGCTGGCCGACGACCCGCTGGAGGCGGTGGTCGCGGCATCGGTGTTGAAGGGGCGCGACTTCATGCAGACGGGCGGCGCACTGCCATGGGCGCTCGAACCTGTCGGCGCCGCCTCGCGTACCTGGGCGGTGCAGCACTGCCTGGGCCTCGGCTTCGCCCCGACCGTGCAATACGAGTCCTATGACCTCGAACTGCTCCTGCTCATCGTCCGCCAGGGCGCGGCGGCCAGCGTGCTGCCGCGTCTCGTGCTGCCGCCGCAGCGGGAGACCGCGCCGCTGGTGCGAGTGGAAACCGGGTGGTCGCGGACGTTGGTGGCGCTGAGCCGCCGGGCCCGCACGGGCGATCCATCGGTGCGGGCCGTGCGGCGGTCGCTGCATGGCAAGTTTCGCGAATCGGCAGTCTCACTGACTGATGAACGTCAGTGACCGGCGCTGTTCGCACGTCATTCCGCCGGGGATACTCGGAGCACGACGACCCGAAGGAGGGCAGGAGGACCATGGCGCCACGCGTAGCTTTGACCACCGACATCGGCGAAGGATTGGGCCGCTGGAGCCTGGGCGATGACGACGCCCTGCTCGAGATCGTCACCAGCGCCAACATCGCCTGCGGCTTCCACGGCGGGGACCCGGGCATCATGCGCCGTACATGCGCGATCTCGGTGAAGAACAATGTGGCGATCGGCGCTCAGGTCAGCTACCGCGACTTGCACGGCTTCGGTCGGCGCTACATCGCGATCCCTGGTTCCGAGTTGCGGGACGATCTGCTCTACCAGATGGGCGCGCTTGAGGTCTTCGCGCGGTTGGCCGGTGGCAAGGTCGATTTCGTGCGTGCCCACGGTGCGCTCTGGAACGTCGCGACGAAGGACACCGAACACGCCCAGGCCCTCGTCGACGCGGCGGTCGAATTCGGCGGGGACATCCCGCTTCTCGCGGCCGTGGGTACGGAGGTGTGGCGGCTCGGCAAGGAGGCCGGGCTGCGCATGGTCGCCGAGGCGTTCGTGGACAGGGCCTACACCCCCGAAGGGCTTTTGCAGTCGCGCAGCGAGCCCAACGCGCTGCTGACCGATGCGGATGCGGCCGCGGCGCGGGCCGTGCAGATGGTCACCGAAGGACACTTGACCGCCAACGACGGCAGCGAGGTCGATGTCACCGCCGAAGCACTTCTCGTGCACTGCGATACGCCCGGCGCCGTCGACATCGCACGCAAGACCCGTGCCGCACTCGAGGCTGCGGGGGTCGAGCTCTTTCCCATTCGGTGACGGTCGACCCTGTGTCGGTGCGGGCGTGCGGCGAGAACGCGTGGCTGCTGGACGTCGGCGACAACCGATCGGTGCACCGTTGGGCGGCGGCCGTGCGGGACGCCGATCTGCCCGGCGTGCAGGAGGTGGTCCCGGGCCTGACGACACTGCTGGTCACCGTGGATCCGGAGGTGACGAGCGCAGGCCGGCTGCGCAGCGCCCTGGAAAGACTCGCTCCGGACGCTGATGACGTCCTTGACCACGAACACCACGTCGTCGACGTGCGTTACGACGGTGCGGATCTCGCCGACGTGGCACAGCTGACCGGACTGACCGTCGACGAGGTGGTCACCGCCCATACCGGCACGCCGTGGCGGGTCGCGTTCTGCGGATTCGCTCCCGGGTTCTCCTACCTGACCGGCGGCGACCCTCGGTTACAGGTACCGCGGCGCGACGAATCCCGCATCCGGGTGCCTGCCGGGGCGGTCGCCATCGCAGGCCAGTTCTCGTCGATCTACCCGCGCGTCTCCCCCGGCGGTTGGCAACTGTTGGGTCATACCGATGCGCCGCTGTGGGATTCCTCGGCCGATCCGCCTGCGGTGTTGCGCCCGGGTGCGGTCGTTCAGTTCCGTGACGTGGGCCGATGAAACACCTCACCGTCGAGTCGGTCGGAGTGCTTGCGCTGCTGCAGGATCGGGGCAGGCGCGGGCTCGGTCACCTCGGGGTAGGGCAGTCCGGCGCGGCCGATCGCGCGTCCTACGACCTGGCCAACCGTCTCGTCGGCAATCGGCCCGGGGCGCCGTGCATCGAAGTGACGTTGGGCCGCATGACATTCAGCGTCGACGCGCCCGCGCTGATCGCCGTCACCGGCGCGTCGGTCACCGTGTCCTGTCGTGGGCGCTCGCCGGGCCTCAATGCCGCGTTTGCGGTGGACGCCGGAGATCGCATCACCCTGGGCGTGCCCGCTCACGGACTCCGGACCTACGTCGCGGTGCGCGGCGGCGTGCTCGGCGAGTGCGTACTCGGGTCGATGTCATGGGACACCATGGCCCAGTTGGGCACACCACCCCTGCGCGCTGGGCACGTGCTGCAGATCGGCGAGCTGGTGACCAACTGGCCCGCAACAGATTTCGCACCGATGGCCGAACCGCCACGCAACTCCATGACCCTGCCGCTGACGCTCGGCCCGCGCGACGACTGGTTCACCGACGAGGCACTGGCCCGGCTGAGCCGCCACGAGTTCACAGTCACCTCCGACGCCGACCGCGTCGGTATCCGACTCGACGGACCGGAGCTTCCCCGCCGGCGCAACGGTGAGCTCCCCAGCGAAGGCGTGGTGCTGGGCGCGCTGCAAGTGCCGACCAAGGGACGACCGACGCTGTTTCTCGCTGACCGGCCGGTGACCGGCGGCTATCCCGTCGTCGGCGTCGTACCCGGGCCCGGTGTGAACGCGGCGGCCCAGGCTGTCCCAGGCACCCGCATCCGCTTCGCGTTGCGGCGCCCGCAGCTGAATGTCAATCAGTGACAAACAGCAGCCTCTGAGTTGGCTGGTGCTGACATGGAAGGGCTCGGCTGCGTGGCATAACGTGACGCAGACCACCCCTCAGACGTAACTGCTGCACGTAACAGAGAGGACGGCCGCCATGCCCGCAACTTTCGGGTTAGCCGTGGAGAATTTCACCTCAGCTCAGAAGACACCGCGGATCGACGAGTTGCTCAGCACCGCGCGTCGAGCCGAAGAGCTCGGGTTCTCCTCGTTGTGGGCGTGGGATCACCTGTTCCTCGGCAGTCGTCAGCCCTTCCCACAACTGGAAGTGCTCACCACGTTGGCGGTGCTGGCCAGCCACACCTCCACCATCGAACTCGGGACCGGGGTACTGGTTCTGCCGATCCGCGACCCCGCGCTGCTCGCCAAGACCGCCGCGACCATTCAGTCGATCTCGAACGGGCGCCTGCGCCTCGGCGTGGCCGCAGGCTGGTATGAACGCGAATTCGACGCCACCGGAACACCATTCAAGGGGCGCGGACGCATCTTCGAGCGTAACCTCGACATCTGCATGAACCTCTGGACTCAGGACGACGTGACCGGCACCTGGGACGATCTGTCGTTTCGGCGCGTCAGGATGCTCCCCCTGCCGCAGCCACGGCCGCAGGTTCTCATCGGCGGATACGTCGACCGGGTGCTCAAACGCGTTGCGACCCTGGGCGACGGCTGGCTGACGTACTTCTACACCGCGGATGCCTTCACCGAATCCTGGTCGAAGATCAGAAGATACGCCGAGGAGGCCGGCCGCGACCCCGATCAGCTGCACTCCCTCAACCAACTGCCGATCTGCATCGGCTCGTCGCGGGAGCAGGCACAGGCGCTGACAGGTCCATGGCTGGCGTCGTACTTCGATACGCCGGAATGGAGCAACGCCACCCCCGAGAGCGCGATCTGCGGGACCCCCGAGGACTGCGCCGAGCAGATCGCCGCACACCTCGACGCCGGTGTCCAGGAGATCTGCCTGGTCCCCCACGCCTACGACCCCGAGCAGGTGGAACGGTTCGCCGCGGAGGTCCGCCCGTTGCTGGGCAGCTTGGTGGCGGTGGCATGAGCGGCCGGTTGACGACCGCTGACGTCACCACGGCGCGCCGGGAACTCGAAGGACACGACCGCAACAGCGGCGACAAGGTCACCACTGCAGCCGAAGCGGTGCGGCGGCTGGTGGGCAACGACGCCGTGATCGGAGTCGGTGGCACCAACCACGCCCGCACCCCCATGGCTCTGCTGATCGAGATTCTGCGCCAGGGCCGCACCGGGCTGACGATGACGCGGCCGCTGTCATGTTTCGAGGCCGAACTCATGCTGGCCACCGGTACCGCTGAACGCATCATGACCAGCTGGATCGGCATCGGGCACGGCTGGGGTCTCGCCCCGGTGGTGCGCAAGCTGGTCGAGGAGGGCCGTCCGGTCTTCGAAGAGTGGAGCCATCTCGGAATCGGCTTGCGCTACAAGGCCGGAGCCATGGGCGTGCCCTACCTGCCCACGCTGAGCATGCTCGGCTCCGACATCGACGCACAGTTGGGACTGGCGAAGGTGACCTGCCCCTACACGGGTCAACTCCTCAACGCCGTCCCCAGCCTCAACCCCGACGTGGCACTGCTTCACGTGCAACGTGCCGATGCGCTCGGCAACGCCCAGATCGACGGCTACCAACTGATGGACGCCGATCTGGCGCTGGCCGCCCGCCGCGTCATCGTCACCGCCGAGGAGATCGTCGCCACCGACCAACTCCGTCTGGACCCCGGACGTACGGCGATCCCGGGATTCGCGGTCGACGCGGTCGTGCACCAGCCGATGGGCGCCTACCCGCACGAGTGCTACGGGCACTACGAAGCCGACCTCGATGAGTTCACCGCGTACATGCAGGCCGTGAAGAGCGATGGCATCGACGGCGCCCGGTCATACGTCGCTGCGCTGACCGCACACCCCGACCACGACGCGTACCTCGCCTCGATCGATCCGACCCGGCTGGCAGCCGTACGACGCACCGCACAGGAGATGCTTCCCCGATGACAGAGTCCATGACACGAGAGCGTGGCATCCAGCACCCTGGCAATTCTGCTCCTCACGTACGCGCCGCCAAGCCCGACGAGATCATGACCATCGCCGCCAGCCGGCTGCTCGAAGACGGCAAGGTGCTGTTCGCCGGGATCGGCCAGCCCCTGGTGGCCGCGGCGATCGCCAAGCGTCGCCAAGCCCCTTCGCTGACCGTGCTCTTGGAAGGCGGCATGATCGGCATCGAGCTGCTACCCGGTGAACTGCCTGCGTCGACCAATGAGGTGCGCGCCGCCGTCGGTGCCCAAATGCTCACCACGGCAACCGATATCTTTCTGATGGCCCAGCGCGGGTTCTTCGATTACGGGTTCATCGGCGTCGCCCAGGTGGACCAGTATGGCAACGTCAACACCAGCGTCGTCGGTGACCCCGCGAAACCGTCGGTGCGGCTGCCCGGCCCGGGCGGCGCCAACGACATCGCCTCGATGTGCAATCAGGTGGTGGTCGTGACGCAACACGAGCCGCGCCGGTTCGTCGAGCGCGTCGACTTCGTCACGAGCCCAGGGTTTTTGACCGGAGGCACGAGCCGGCGCGACAGCGGGTTGCTGTTCGGCGGACCGCGGTGGGTCGTCACCGATCTGGCCTTGCTCGACTTTCATCCGGAATCCCACCGGATGCGGGTGCGCGCACTGCAGGCCGGCGTTACCCTCGACCAGGTAAGGGCCGCAACCGCATTCGAGTTGCTTGTGCACGATGAGATCGACGTGCTGCCGCCGGTGGACGCCGCAGAGCTCGCGCTGCTGCGCCGTCTCGTCGGCCGCGGCGAGGAGGAGATGGCATGACAGTGCAGGAGACCGTGCCGACGCCCGCGGGACGCACGCCGGCGACGTCCTTCGAATACCAGCGCGCCGAAACCTGGTCCGACGCAGTCGAACTCCTCGAATTGTGGGACGGCGAAGCCAAGATACTCGCCGGCGGGCAAAGCCTGATTCCCATGCTGAACCTGCGCCTGGCCGCGCCGGCCGCCCTGATCGACATCAACCCCATCCCCGCCGCTGCGCCACGTATCGAGAGCGGGCACATCGTCGTCGACGCCAACACGCGCCACCGGACGCTGACCACGTCCGAGGTGATACGCACCCACGCACCGTTGTTGGCGCACGCCGTGCAGTTCGTCGGCAACGTGCGGGTGCGTAACCGCGGCACGTTCGGAGGGACCCTCGCCCACGCCGACCCGACCGGCGAGATCGCTGCCGTGACCATGGCGATGGGCGGCGAGATCATCGTGCAGGGCCCGACCGGCATCCGTACCATCCCCGCCGAGGACTTCTTCATCACCTACCTCACGACGGCCATGGAACCCAACGAGGTGATCATCGGTGGCCGCATCCCGGTCGGGGGCGGTGGTCGTTGGGCTTTCCACGAAGTCGTGCGCCGCTATTCGGATTTCGCGACGGTCAGCGTGGCCGTCATGGCGCGGGCAGCCCACGATGTTCGCGTCGTGCTCGGCGGGGTGGCCGTGCGCCCGCTGCTGGTCGATCAGGATCTGCTGGCACCCGCACTGTCCGACCCGGGTAACCCGGACCGGGTCCGCGAGAGCGCGCAGGCGATCGCGGCGTCGCTCGACCCGGACAGCGATCTGCACGGGACCGCTGACTACCGACGGCGACTCGTCGCCGTGCACACCCGCCGGCTACTGCAGCAGGTTCTCACCGAGGAAGGCACAGCATGATTCGGACTCAGGTGCTGCTTCGCGTCAACGACCGTGACCACGAAGTGTGGGTACGCAACGACCGCACGCTGCTCGATGTCCTGCACGACGACCTCGGGATGCCCGACGTTCGGTACGGCTGCGCCGAAGGTGTCTGCGGCACCTGCACGGTTCTGCTGGACGGCGACCCGGTGAGCGCCTGCTGCATCTACGCGGTTCAGGCCGAGGGGCATGAGATCGTCACGCTGCGCGGGTGGTCGGATCCGCAGGAGGACGCGCATCCGCTGCAGAAGTGCTTTCTGGAACGCGGCGCATCCCAGTGCGGCTTCTGCACACCCGGGATGTTGCTCACCGCGGCGACACTGGCCGAACGCAACCCGGCCGCCTCGCGCGAAGAGATCCGCCATGAACTGGTCGGAAACCTGTGTCGCTGCACGGGATACCAGGCCATCGTCGACGCGGTCGAGGACTACCTGCACGCGCCGGCCACCCCGCACGTCGAGATGGGAGGTGCCCGATGACGACCGTCGAACCGGGGACCACTCCGGACACCACGGAACCACCCAGCGCCCCAGCAGAATTCGATCCGGACGCGGATTCGGGCCCCGAGGAGCGCGAACGCAATTTCCGGGTGGTCGGGCAGTCGCCCGCCCACCACGACTTCGTCAACAAGGTCCGCGGCACCCTGCTGTACGCCGCCGACTGGAACCTGCCTGGCATGATCCACGGGAAAGTCGTCCGGTCGGACATGGCCCCGGCGAAGATCGTCCGGATCGACACCTCGGCCGCCGAGCGGCTCGAAGGTGTGGTGGCCGTGCTCACCGCGGCCGACGTGCCGCACAACGCGATCATCGAGCACGCCAGTGGTGGGCTGGGTGAACTGACCGTCGAGCAACCGGTGCTCGCGCGCGACCGGGTGCGCTATGTCGGTGAGCCGGTCGCGGTGGTGGCCGCCGTCGATCCCGAAACCGCCGCGGAGGCAGCCGATCTCGTCGAGGTCGAATACGAGCCACTGCCGGGTGTGTACCGCCCGGAAGACGCCCTGGCCGACGGCGCGCCACTCGTGCACGACGAGGGCAACGTGCTGGTCAACTGGCACCTCGACCGCGGTGACATAGACGCCGCATTCGAGCAGGCCGACGTTGTCATCGACCGGACCTACCGCAGCCAGCATGCCGAGCACGCCTACCTCGAAACCGAGGCCGGAGTCGGGTGGATCGAGAACGACGTTGTCACCCTGCGCATCTCGACCCAGGTGATCGAACACGCCGTCGAGATCGCCGCCATCCTCGGGTTGCCGCAGAGTCAGGTCCGCGTGATCGCGTCCTATATGGGCGGCGGCTTCGGCGGTAAGGAAGACATGACCGTCGAGCCCTACATCGCGCTGCTGGTCTGGCGGACCCGACGGCCCGTGCGGATGATCTGGTCGCGGCAGGAGTCGATCCTGGCGAGCACCAAACGCCACCCGTTCACCATGCACTACCGCACCGCGGCCACCAGGGACGGCAAGATCCTCGCCCTCGACGCCGACATCATCGGCGATGCGGGCGCCTACCCGTGCCTGAGCGCGCGAGTCCTGTTCGCGGGTGCGGCACTGTCGCCGGGCCCGTACAAGGTGCCCGTCGTGCGGATCCGTTCTCGAGCCGTGTTCACCAACAACGTGCCCACGAGCGCGTTCCGCGGGTTCGGCGCCATGCAGGTGACCCTGGGATACGAGTCCCAGATGGACGCGCTCGCAGCGGAACTGGGCCTCACCCGCGAAGAGGTCAGGGACCGCAACTACATCGAGAAGGGCGATCTGCTGGCCGGCGGCGAGCCGCTCACGACAGCCGTCGCGGTTCGGGAAACCCGGCGCGCCGCGCTCGACATGCTCGGTGCGCCAAGCCAACCCAGCGGCCCGGGCAAAGTCGTCGGCCAGGGCTTCGCGTGTGGCATGCAGCCGTACGGCCGCTCCATCTGGTTCCGCGACCACGCCGCCGCGTGGGTCACGCTGCAGGCCGACGGGACATTGCTCATCCGCAGCGGCGTCACCGATCTGGGAGCCGGACAGGCGGCGAGCCTGTGCCAGATCGCCTCTGAGATCCTGGGTGTCGCCCTGTCGGACATCAGCGTCTACATCGGCGACACCGCGCTCACTCCCCCTGCCGGCGGCACCTACGCCACCCGTCAGCTCTACATGTCCGGCAATGCGATCCTGCGCGCGGCGCGCAAGCTGCGCGACCAGCTGACGCCCGTCGCCGCGAAAGAACTCGGGGTCCCCGAAGACGCTCTGGTGTGGGTCGACGGGATGGTGCGCACCGAATCAGGTGGCACCGGACTGAGTTTGCCCGAGCTGGTCCGCGCGGCCAACGAAGCCCGCGTGGACACCTCCGTGCTCAACACCTGGCGCGCCCGCTCGGGCGGGTTCGACCCGCAGAAGGGCCAGGGCCACACCTACCCGGACTACACGTTCGGCACCCACGCCGCCGAGGTCGAGGTCGATGTCGAAACCGGCGAGGTGCGGCTGCTCAAGTACGCCGCGTGCCATGACGTCGGCCGGGCGATCAACCCGACCCGCGTGCGCGGGCAGATCATCGGCGGCGCCGCCCAGGGAATCGGTTATGCGCTGACCGAAGACTGCGTCACCGACGCAGGCCATCCGTTGTCATCCTTGTTCGCCGACTACCTCATCCCAACGGCGATGGACCTGCCCGACATTCAGGTTTCGGTCGTCGAAAGTGGCGAGGGCCGTGGCCCGCTCAACGCGCGCGGCATCGGTGAACCGCCGATCGGGCCGCCCGCGGCGACGCTCGCGAGCGCCGTGGAGGCCGCCATCGGCGTCAGGCCCACCCAACTGCCCATCACCGCCGAACGGGTGCTGGCACTGCTCGATCAACGCGAGTCCGAGAAGGGAAAGAGTGCATGAAGCTTCAGCATCAGACCGTCGTCGAGGCCCGCCCCGACGACGTATGGGAGTTCCTGCAGGACACCGCAGGCGTGGTGGAATGCATGCCCGGTGCTGAACTCGTCGATGACCTCGGTGACGACCGCTACGAGGGCGTGCTGCGCGTCGCGATCGGACCGCTGAAGATGAACTACGCGGGAAGGGCGTCGGTCGTCGAGCGTGATGCGGCATCGCGGCGGATCGTGTTGGACGCCACCGGCCGTGACAAGCGCGGATCCGGTTCAGTCGTCGCCCATGTCGCGTTGCGCGTCGAGCCCATCGAGTCGGGCAGTCGTATCGACGTGGTCTCCGACATCGACCTCACGGGCCGCATCGCGTCACTGGGCCGCGGGATCCGCGACGTATCCAACCAGATGTTCGTCTCGTTCGCCGGCGAACTCGGCAACCGCATCGAACATCCCGGTCGGCCCGCCGCCGCGCCAACCGCGCAAACCGCGGCGCCCGCTGCACCAGTGACATTGCTCGAGCCGCCCACGAAGAGCACCGGCGGGGAAATCAAAGTGCTGCCACTGATCTGGGCCGTGACGCGGGAGCGTCTCGCCAACTTCCTGGAGCGCCTGAGCACCAAGATCCGCCCGAACTGAGCCTGGAGGTCGGTCGTGCGTGACGTGCTGGGCGAGCTGGTCAAGTGCTGGCAGGGCGGCGACAGCGTCGGTCTCGGTACGGTCGTCGCGACGTTCCGCTCCGCGCCGCGTGCCCCTGGGGCGGCGATGATGGTCGGTCCCGACGGGTGCGCCGTCGGATCGGTCTCGGGCGGTTGCGTCGAGGGCGCGGTCTACGAACTGGCGCAGTCGGTGACCGCATCGGGCCGACCGGTGCTGCAGCGTTACGGGGTGTCCGACGACGACGCGTTCGCTGTCGGGCTGACCTGCGGCGGCATTCTGGATGTCTATGTCGAGAAGGTCGACCGGACAACGTTTCCCGAGTTGGGTCAGATCGCCGATGATGTCGATGCGGGCCGGCCTGTCGCGGTGGCCACCGTCGTCGAACATCCCAATCGAGCTTGGGTCGGTCGGCGCCTGGTGATCCGTCCCGACGAAGACCGCGCTGTACAGGGCACTCTCGGATCTACCCGGGCCGACGACGCCGTCCGCGACGATGCGCTCGGCCTGCTGGCCACGGGCACGAGCGCCACATTGACCTACGGCGCCGACGGCCAACGGCGTGGCGAGGGCATGCGGGTCTTCGTATGGGCATTCGCGCCCAAACCACGGCTTCTGGTCTTCGGGGCCATCGACTTCGCCGCAGCGGTGGCTCGGATGGGTACGTTTCTGGGCTATCACGTGACCGTGTGCGACGCGCGGCCGGTGTTCGCAACCCGCAGCAGGTTTCCCGACGCCGACGACGTGGTGGTCGACTGGCCGCACCGCTACCTGGACGGTGAATACCGCGCGGGCCGCATCGATTCCCGAACAGTCGTCACGGTGTTGACGCACGACCCGAAGTTCGACGTTCCACTGCTGCAGACCGCGCTGCGCATCCCCGAGATCGCCTATGTCGGCGCCATGGGTTCACGCCGCACACATCGACAGCGGCTGGAACAGTTGCGCGACAACGGATTGACCGAGGCCGAACTGGGACGGCTGTGCAGCCCGATCGGCCTTGACCTCGGTGCCCGCACGCCTGAAGAGACCGCGGTCTCGATTGCCGCCGAGATCATCGCGAAACGCTGGGGCGGCAGCGGCCGGCGTCTGACGGACACCTTCGGGTCGATTCACGAGGGAACGCTTGTCCCCCAGGTCATGTCGGCCGGGTCGCAAGAATCTTCTGCATCTCGTTGATCTGCAACGCCACCCCGATCTGGATGGCCACGGGCGTGCTGGTGCTGAACGGCCCGAGGAGGCGCTCCAGTTTGGCGAGGCGGTACCGCAGCGTGTTGTAGTGGTAGTGCAGATGCCGTGCCGCCTCGGCCATGTTCATGTTGTGTTCGATCAGTGTCTCCAACGTCTGGAACATCTCCGACCGTTCGGGCTCGCTCATACGCAGCACCGGCCCGAGTTTCTCCTCGGCGAAGGCCCGCAGGTCCTCGTCACTGACCTGCGCGAGCAACCGAAACAGACCCAAGTCGCCATAGGCGGTTACCGCGCCGCTGCCGGACACCCGCGGCCCGAGTCGCAGCGCGGTGCGGGCCTCCTGATAGGCCGTTGAAACTCCCGCCGGCCCAGGGTAATTGCGGCTTACTCCGATGGCGTATTGAGCGTGCGTGAAGTGCGCCACCTCGTCCTGCACCGCGCGGGCGACGGCGAGAACATCCTGGTCGGCTCCGACGACCGCGACCAGTTCGGAACCCAGGCCGGCTGCGGCTGCCAATCGGTCCCTGCTGCGGACCGCGGACGCCCAGAATTCGATGGCGCGGTCATCGGCCAGTCGAGACCGCCGCCGGGTGTCGTGGGTGTCGTCGGCGGTGCCCTCCCGGCGGCCGACCAGCACGACGATGTCGCGCTCCAGGTCCCACCCGAATCCCGAACCCAACGATGCGTATTCGGCGGCTTCGAACTCACTACCCGAAATCAGCTCGAACAGAGCATTGGAGGAGAACCGGCGTTCCACGGCACCCACTGCGAGGTCCCGGGTAACCTCCAGTGCCGCAACGATTGCCGCTTGGCCGACGGCGACAAGACTGAATTCGCCGAAGGGCCTTTCGGCTTCGACCGCGACGACGAAACCGTGGTGCAGGCGACCCGCCCGGATCTCCCGGGACGCCCACCGCCTGCCGGTGCGTTTGTCGGTGTGCAGGCCCGTGATGCCCAGCCGCAACAAGTCCGCGGACTCCGCCTTCATGAAATTCAGGTCGATCAGCGGAGCTTCGTCGCCGGCAAGCCCGAGCACGGTGCCCTGCGGATCGGTGATCACGACGCTGGCGTCTCCGAGCAGACCCGAGAGGCTGCCCGCCAGTTCGTTGAGCCCGCCACCGGACAACGTGATCGCGAGAAACGAGTGATGAATCTCCTGGGCCTTGGCCAACGCCGACGCCTGGCGATTGACGATGATGGCGAACGCCCTGCTGAGGATGTCGTCGAAGCGGATACGTTCGGGTATGACGACCAGCGGCAGCCCGAGACGTTCGGCGACGTCGATCATCTCCTGCCCGAGCTCGGGCATGTACCGGTCGAGTTTGATGCCGATCCCCGCCAGGCCCAGCCGGTGCAGGTCCGTCAGCAACTGCCCTTGATCGGCGTCGGCACGGGGCAACGGGTACCCGGTGGCGAGCAGAAACTCGTCCTGCCGAACCCATTTGCCGATATCGGGAACCGTCATCACGTTCACGGCGCTGATGGCCCGGTCCAACCCGGCACCGCCCGCGATCAACTCAGCGCCGGCCAGCACCTCATCGTCGAGTAACTCTCGGAGAGTGAGAGTTTGGCTCGAACTGGCACCCGCCGGATCTGGCGTGTTCATCGGCGGCAAGCTTAGCGTTGATCGACAACGACCGCCGGGTTCTTTGGCAGAAATAGCCATGGGTTGCGCGATGGCCATCTTCGTATGGTTGCTACACCCCGGACATCAGCGCCCGGTCGACCCGATGAGGAGGAACACCGTGACACGACGTGGGAAATCCCGTGTTGCTGAATGCGACGCGAAGGAGACGGTGTCCATCCTGGGAGGTACGGGCAGTTTGGGCTTCGGCCTTGCCCTACGACTCGGCGAAGCGGGATACGCCGTCTGCGTCGGCTCGCGCGACGCGCACCGGGCCGACCACGCCGCGGCGCAGGCTCGTGAACTCGTCGACGACGGCACCTTCGTCGGCTGCCTCAACGGCGAAGCCGTCACCCGGGCAGATCAACTGGTGATCATCGCCGTCCCCTTCGCGAGTCACGTCGCGACATTGAAGAGTGTCGCCCCACACTGGCGAGCAGGTCAGGTACTGCTCGACACCACCGTTCCGCTAGCCACCGCGATCGGTGGGCGCCCCACACATCTGGTCGAGCCGTGGCACGGATCGGCTGCGCAGCAAGCACGTTCGGCGATCGGCGACGAGATCGGCCTCGCCTCCGGGCTGCACACCATCAGTGCGGCGGCCCTGCGCGACCTCACGCATCCGCTCGATCAGGACACTCTGATCTGCGGCGACTCCCGCGCCAAGGTCGCGGTGACCGCGGCGCTGGAACGCGTCCGGGGTCTGCGGGTCGTCGACGCGGGATCACTTGAGATGAGCCGACTTCTCGAAGGGCTCACCCCGGTACTGATCGGGATCAACATCCGGCACAAGACTCATGCCGGTATTCAGGTCACGCACCTGCAGGCGCGGGCAGAACAGCGGGCGGCCCTGGCGTGAATCTGATCAATCGGAAGGCGTGCTGTCCGGGAGTTCGGCGTAATCCCACTGATGCTGCCGCGCGAGCGCGCAAGCAGCCTCCACGTCACCGGCAGACAGGGAATCCAGGAGTGCCTCGTGGTCACGGGCTATCCCGGCGAGATCCGGCGTGCGGGCCATGATGGTCACTGAAGTCCGGGCCTCGATGTGCAGGTTCTCCCACGAGCGTTTGATGAGGTCGTTGCCTGCGGCTTCGAGAATATGTCGATGGAATGTCACGCTTTCCATGCCGACCGCTTCGGTGTCGTTCTCCCGTGCGGCATCATGCATTCTCTTGACGTCATCCTTCAGCTGATCGAAAGGAACGTTGCCCGCCATGAGCACAAGCCGAGTGGCGGTCTCCTCAAGCGCGGCACGAAGAACGTAGCTTTCGCGCAAAGTCTCGCGAATGAACGAGCGCACGAAGGTTCCACGCCTCGGTTTGATCTCGACAAGCCCGAACGTCTCCAGCTCGCGCAACGCTTCCCGGACCGGGGCCTGGCTGGTACCGAACGTCGCCGCAACCCTGGTCTCCACCAGCCGCTCACCGGGCTCCAGTTCACCTGACACGATTTGGCGTACCAGGGTGTCGCGGATCCGGTGACTGAGCGTCTGGCGAACATCCGTCTGGTCGTGCGCGGGCATGATCTGAAGATACGGACTCATTGCCGAGTAGACACGCACCTGACGATAGTCAGCCGACAACCCTGCGCGGCGAACCGACGGCGTTCCGGTCAGAGGTCGATGACCAGCACGGCACTCTTCGACCGGGAAACACACGGCAGTATGACTCGATTCGATTCCCGCTCGGCGTCGCTGAGAACGTCGTCGTGGTGTTCTGGGACGCCGTCGGCAACGGCCAACTCGCACGTGCCACATATGCCTGCGCGGCAGGAGTTGTCGATCTCGTAGCCGGCTGCTTCGAGTACCTCCAGAAGCGTCTGACCTCCGGGCACCCGCAGACGCTTCCCCGACCGGGCGAGTTGCACATCGAACCCGTCATCGTCGGTTACGTCCGGCGGCGCCTTCGGCGAGAAGCGTTCCAGATGTAGCGCGCCAGGCTGCCATGTGGCGCAGCGGGTTTCGACTGCGTCGATCAGGGAGCCCGGACCACAACAATAGACGGCAGTGTCCGATCGAGGCGTGCCCAGGAAATAGTCGAGATCGAGTAGGCCATATTCATCTTCAGGGATCACGCGCACATCGCCGGCAGGTATGTCCCTCAGCTCGTCGATGAATGCCATGGACCTGACTGTTCGGCCGCCGTAGACAAGCGTCCACGGCTTGTCACTGCGCGCGACCTGTCGAACCATCGGCAGGATGGGCGTGATGCCGATTCCCCCCGCCACGAACAGGTATCGATCCGCATCGACCAGCGTGAAGTTGTTGCGGGGCCCTCGGACGGACACGAGGTCTCCGGGTTCGATTCTGTCGTGGACGAACTTCGATCCACCGCGACTCGCGGGCTCCCGTAGGACGGCGATCCGCCAGGTGTCAGTGTCGTCAGCGGCGCCGCACAACGAGTACTGGCGGACGATTCCTGCTGCCAACTCAACGTCGATGTGCGCTCCGGGAGTCCACGTCGGAAGTGACGACCCGTCCATTGCTCGTAGTTCGAGGACCAGAACGCCTTCTGCTTCTCGTCGCACCGACGAAACCTTTAAGCGTGCCGCCATATTCGATGACTGTGATGGCATTACCAACCTCGCTGCCGCGGATGACCTATCGCCGGCTTGTGAGCAGTCGCGTCGCCGAGTCTGGCGAGAACATGTTTGCGGCGATGTCACGCATGCCGCGCATCGCACGCAGAATCTCGTTCCGATCGTCGTCGGTTTCCGCGTACCGCGAGAGAATCTGCCGTCCGAGTCCGACATGGAATTTCTCGTCGATCTCGATCTTGCGGTGCACTCGGACCACTTCGTCGAAGCCATGGCGTTCTCCGGCAAGGAAAGTCGGTTCAAGGCTTCCGGTTGCCGAGGTCTCCGAGGCATTCCATGCTGCGACAGCCGCCAGCGGATGGCGGTCGAGGCACTCCCAAAGGAATTCGCTCCAGGCCTGAGAATCCGCGGGAACAGTCGTAGGCGCTGTGCCACCGAGTGATTCGACAGCACCACTCACTGCCTCGTAGTGTTCGGCTTCCTGGAAGGCCTGCTTCGCCAACAGGGTGATGTGCTTTCGTTCGAAACCCAACCCGTACCGACGGATCTCCTCGTTGAGCAGGAAGACGTAGTCGATCTCGCGCCATGCCCGGGTGGCCAGCCACTCGGCAAGAATGATCGGCTGAGGGTCCAACGCGAAGGACTCGAAGAACTCTTCGCTGGTGCGCTTCGCATTGGCAAAGATCGAATCGAGGATCTCGTCGACCTCCTCTTTGATGGGTTCCAAGCCCGCCCCACCCCGTACGTTCCTGACATTGACCATGTGCCACACCTTCCCAACGCGGGTTCATTATCGATAATCGATAATATGGTGAGAGCCGCGTCACAGTCAAGGTCGCTCGGCGCCTCCCCTCGTCGACTTCAGGCGCGCAAACGACGACGTCACCACCCGCCCCGCGGGGGTTGGCACCTTCCGCCAAACAACTCCTGTGAAGATTGGCTCCTGGTCATGTGTGCTTCGGACGCCCCCGTCCCTAGCGTGATGGACCTCACAGTCTTCCTGTCCACGAAATGAGGACTTGCATGAAAGACAGCGACGCGCAAGCGGTTCCACCCGTTGGACAACCGCCTCGCACGGAAACGTCTGACAGCGCGTTGACGCTCGAACGGCGCGGCATCGCCCATATCCCGACAAGCCAGCGTTATGGCCACCCACGAAACCAGTTCACAGTGCGGTTCGCGCCGGTGATCTACCTTGCCGGCATCTATCTGGGCGCCAGCGGCGGCCCACTGGGCCTCGGCCTGACCGGCAGCATCTCCGCGATCGTTCTCGCCAACATCCTGGGTTCGATCGTCACGGGTTTGTGCGCGGTCATGGGGCCCCGGCTCGGCATGCCCCAGCTACCGATGGGTCGGGCTCCGTTCGGCTACTTCGGAAACTTTCTTCCCGCGTTCCTGACGCTTCTGATGTGCATTGGCTACTACAGCGTCGGTACGGTGCTCGGTGCCAAATCCCTGGCCAGCCTCCTGAATGCGCCGTATGCCCCGACCGTTGTTGTCGTTGCGGCGGTGAGCATTCTGATCGGCATTTTCGGTTACAAGATCCTGCATGCGCTGGGCAAGATCATCACCAACGTGAGCATCGTGGTACTCACCGTGGTCTCGATAGTCCTCATCGTCCACGGCGGTGGTCCGGGCACCACCGCCACGGTCACCGGTGTCGACTACTGGCTGGCATGGTCGGTTCTGTTCACCGCGGTGTTCGGCTACACCGCGAGTTGGGCCCCGTATGCGTCGGACTACTCCCGCTATCTGCCCGAAAACAGCAAGCCCTCATCAATTTTCGCCGCAGCCTCCACCGGCCTGTTCGCCTCCACCA
This sequence comes from Mycobacterium dioxanotrophicus, assembly GCF_002157835.1. Taxonomy (NCBI): domain Bacteria; kingdom Bacillati; phylum Actinomycetota; class Actinomycetes; order Mycobacteriales; family Mycobacteriaceae; genus Mycobacterium; species Mycobacterium dioxanotrophicus. Next base: position 5,523,875 of record NZ_CP020809.1, read on the forward strand.
CCTGGATGATGTGCCTCGGGGCGGGGCTCATCACCCTGATGCCCGGAGGCGACGTGATAGACGCGTTCGGCGTCGCGCTACCGGGCTGGCTGCGCTATGTCGTGCTTCTCACGCTCGGACTGTCTGCAATCCCGCACAACTCCGTGAACCTCTACAGCGGCGCCATGAACACCCTGACGTGTGATGTGAAGCTGCCGCAGTGGGTGACCGTGACAATCGCCGGTCTTGTCGGTCTCGTCATTGCGTTGGTGTTCGGTGGGGACCAGTTCCAGGCGAATTTCCTGCTCTTCCTGCATGTTCTGTCGTACTACATCACACCGTGGGTTGCGATCCTTCTGGTCGACTACTACGTGGTGCAGCGCGGCGGGCGAAATGTGTTGCCGTTCGCGAACTTCTACACTCCTGCCGGGGCGTTCGGGCGGTTCAACGTCGCGGGCCTGGCCGCACTGGTCATCGGTGTCGTCGTCTCAGTGCCGTTCATGGCCAACGAGTTCTACACCGGTCCGATCGGTGTCAGCCTCGGCGGCGCCGACCTGAGTTACTTCGTGTCCGCGATCGTGGCAGCCGTTGTGTACCTCGTCGCCCGCCGCTGGTTCGCGCCGCATGCCGGGGCAACGCAGCTTCCCGGCCACGCGGAGGCGTCGCGGCTGGAGAAGACGAATTAGGCTGCGGGCGTTTGTCACGCGCGCAGCACGAAAGCGTCGCGCTGAGCCTTGAGCTGTGCGAACTCGTTGGCGAGGCGCAGCCTGCGTTCCTCGAGGTTGACCCAGACACCGTTGGTGGCATCGATGGTCGACACGACGGTGGCATGCGCCTCGCTGATGCGTTCACGCACAGCCCGATCGGAGAAGATGGTGCCGAGCCAGGTGTCGAAATACGTGGTGAAATCGTCCAATTCAGCCAGCCGCAGACCGTCGGCCCTGATGTCGGCCAGCTCCGTGGTGAACGTCTTGAGTGCGAGGTCCGCCGCTCGCAGTTGGTCCGCCGCATCGTCGAGCATCTGCCACTTGATCGCAGCGCCGAGGAACTCTCCGTTGGCCACCTTGTCGTAGGACGACAGATATCGCGCGTCGTTCAGCAGCTCGGCGGCACCGTGCAATTCACGCAGCGCCGCCTCACCGGCGGCCTGGGCTTCGCTGATCTCCTTGAGTTCGGCGATCAATCGGCCACGCTGCTGGGCGAATTCGAGCAATTTGAATGACGTTGCGCCGCCGTTGCGCTGCAACCAGTTCTCCTTGACCGCCAGCGCCCGGTGGTAGGCCTCGTCGACGTCACCGAGTGCGGCGAGCTGACGCTGCAGGGCGTCGACGACGCTCCGGTCTGCGTCGGCCGCGGCCTGCCGGGCAGCATATGTGTACTCGGCGGCCTGCTGCTGAGCGGTTTCTCGGGCGAGAGCGTCGTCGTACGAACCATTCAGGTGCGCCAGGATCTTGGTCAGCGACAGCGATTTCAGCTTCCGGACGTCGCGGGCCTCTTCGGCGATGTGTTGCCTGGCCACTTCGGCTGCCGTTGCAGAGGCTTCGGCCTTGCTGTGTGCCGTCGCCAACCGCTGCCGCAAGGAGGCGGCCTCACGCAATGCTGCGGTCGCCGCGGTGAGCAGCTCGTCGGGAGTATCGGTCACCTCAGCAGCTTAGGAGCGCTGACGCGACCGCGAGCGCGGCAAAAGTGCTGACGCCATACGGCGTGTCGGGCAACAGACACGCACGCTCGCGGTGCAAGTCAGCAGGATGAGGCAGCGACGATGTTGACCAGGGTGCGCACGCCGACCCCGAGCGCCCGCTCGTCGAGATCGAAGGTCGGTTGGTGCAGGTCGAGTTGGGGTCCTTGCCCGCTCCACACGCCGAGCCGTCCCATCGCGCCGGGCACTTCCTCCAGATACCAGGAGAAGTCCTCGCCGCCGCCGGACTGGTGGGTGTCGGCAAGGACGTCGGGGCCGACGGCCTCGATCGCGTGGGTGAGGATGCGCGTCGAGATTTCCTCGTTGACCACCGGCGGCACGCCGCGCCGGTAATTGAGGCTGTGGTCGATGTTGAGCGGCGCGAGCAAGGTCGAAACGACTTCCTCGACAATCGATTCCAGCGTCAGCCAGGTATCGCGGCTCGCGGTGCGGATGGTGCCGGCCAGCGTTCCGATCTGCGGTATGGCGTTGGCGGCGACGCCTGCGTTGACCGCACCCCAGACCATCACGGTGTTGTGCCGCGGATCGATGCGGCGCGACAACACTCCGGGCAGCCCGGTGATGAGCGTGCCCAGGCCGTACACCAGGTCGCCGGTCAGGTGCGGCCGCGACGTGTGCCCACCCGGTGAGTGCAGGGTGATCTCGATGGAATCCGCCGCCGAGGTGATCGGCCCGGGCTTGGTGGCGACGCGGCCCACCGCCAGCCGCGGGTCGCAGTGCAACGCGTAGATCCGGGACACCCCGTTGAGCACCCCGGCGGAGACGGCGTCGATGGCTCCGCCGGGCATCAGTTCCTCTGCGGCCTGGAAGATCAGCCGGACCCCGACCGGAAGCTCCGGGGCCGAGGCCAGTGCCAGGGCGGTGCCCAGCAACACCGACGTGTGCGCGTCGTGTCCGCAGGCGTGCGCGACGTTCGGCACGGTCGACGCGTACGGCGCCCCGGTGCGATCAGCCATCGGCAGCGCGTCCATGTCGGCGCGCAACGCGACCCGCAAACCGTCGTCGGGGCCGAAGTCACAGGTCAGCCCGGTCCCGCCAGGCAGAACTTTCGGGTTGAGCCCGGCCTCGGCGAGGTGCTTGGCGACGAACTCGGTGGTGGCGAACTCCTGGCGGCCCAATTCAGGATGGGCGTGCAGATGCCTGCGCCAGGCCACCAGATCGTCATAGTGGGCAGCCAGCCAGGCCTCGGCGATCTCGGCGAGGTTCACCGCAGTCATGATGCCGTCCGCCTTTCCTGGGCCTGCAACACCCGATCCCGTTCGGCGGGAGTCTCGGCCAGCCGAACCACGGTGCGGGCCAACATGATTGCCCCCTCCACCACGGCCTTGTCAGCGCTCGGACCGGCGGCCGCCGCGGTGAACGCGGGCTGGTGGATGGCCGCCCCTCCGGAGTCGATGCCGATGACCGGATGTATACCCGGCATCACGTGGGTGACGTTGCCCATGTCGGTACTGCCCATCGGCACACTGGCTTCCACGCTGGCCGGCAGCGGCTCACGTCCGAGACTCACCATCTCCGCGCGGACGGTCTCCGAAAGCCACGGGTCGGGCAACAGCTCGGCGTAGGCGGGTGCGGTCTCGCTGACCTGATGCGTGCAGCCGGTCGCGATCGACCCGGCCGAGAAACAGCCGGCCATCCGGCCTTCCAACTCGTGCAGCGCGGTCATGTCGGTCGCGCGCATGGTGTAGCGCAGTTCGGCATGGCCCGGGATGATGTTGGTGGCCTGGCCGCCGTTGGTCACGATGCCGTGCACCATCTGCCCCGGCAGCAGCTGTTGCCGCAGCAGCCCGATCGCCACCTGTGCGACCGTGACCGCGTCACCGGCGTTGACCCCCATGTACGGCGCCACCGCGGCGTGCGATTCCCGGCCGGTGTAGTCGACCGTCACCTCTGAGAGCGCCAGCGAGCGGGCCGCGGCGATGTCCACCGGACCGGGGTGCAGCATCACCGTGGCGGCGATGTCGTCGAAGGTTCCGGCGCCCAGCATCAACACCTTTCCCCCGCCGAGCTCTTCGGCCGGCGTGCCGAGCAGCACCACTGTGAGGCCGAGCTGGTCGGCCACCTCGGCGAGCGCCAGCGCGGTGCCGACCGCGGAGGCCGCGATGATGTTGTGCCCACACGCATGCCCGATCTCGGGCAGGGCGTCGTACTCGGCGCAGATCCCCACCACGAGCGGGCCACTGCCGTAAGACGCCCGGAATGCGGTGTCGAGGCCACCGGGCGCGGCGGTCATCTCGAAGCCGTACTCGGCCACCAGTGCCTGGGTTTTGGCGCAGCTGCGATGCTCGGCGAACGCCAGCTCAGGCTCCGCGTGGATGGAGTGGGACAGCTCGATGAGGTCGCCACGGCGCCGGTTGACGGCGTCTTCGACGCTCAGCGAGGCGGCGGCGGTGGGCATCATCGCAGTATCGCATTGCCTGTTTGCGCCGGTTAAGCTCGGCCACCGTGACCGTTGGAGAGCTCGCGTCCGCACAAGCCAAACTGCTCCTCGCGTCCGCAGAAGCCATCGCCGAGCGCACCGGCGTCGACCGCCACGACGTCGCGGTGGTGCTGGGTTCCGGGTGGGCTCCGGCCGTCGCCGAGCTGGGTGACCCGGTCGCGGTGGTGCCTATGGCCGAGTTGCCCGGATTCACTCCGCCCAGCGCGGCCGGGCACGGCGGGCAGGTGCTGTCGGTACGCATCGGCGCACACCGGGTCCTCGTGCTCGTCGGACGGATCCACGCCTATGAGGGGCACGACCTGCAGCACGTCGTGCACCCGGTACGCACCGCTGCGGCGACCGGGGCGCACACCGTGGTGCTGACCAACGCCGCAGGCGGTCTGCGCGCGGACTACCAGGTCGGCCAGCCGGTGCTGATCAGCGATCACCTCAACTTGACGGCGCGGTCGCCTCTGGTCGGGGCGCAGTTCGTCGACCTGGTCGATGCCTATTCGCCGCGGCTGCGCGACATTGCCCGCGAGATCGACCCGACCCTGGCCGAGGGGGTCTACGCGGCGCTACCCGGCCCGCACTACGAGACCCCGGCCGAGATCCGGATGCTGCGCACGCTGGGCGCCGACCTGGTCGGCATGTCGACGGTGCACGAGACCATCGCCGCCCGGGCCGCAGGCGCTCAGGTGCTGGGCGTGTCGCTGGTGACGAATCTGGCGGCGGGTATGACGGGCCAGCCGCTCAGCCACGCGGAAGTGTTGGAGGCCGGCCGTCAGTCCGCGGCCCGGATGGGCTCCCTGCTGGCCGCTGTGATCGCGCGTCTCTGAGCGCTGAACCGGGCCAATGCCCGGGCCATCAGCGGCGCCGCGAACAGCATGAGCAGCATGCGGACCACCTGGACCGCGATGATGAAGGTGACGTTCGAACCCGTCTCCACGGCGGTCGCCAGCACGGCGTAGACGCCGCCCGGGCTGGTCGCGAGGTAGCCCTCCAGTTCGGTGATGCCGGTGACTTTCGCGAGCACGATGCCAAGGCCTGCGGTCGCCGCTCCCAGCATCACGATCAGCCCGAGCGCCAGCGGCAGGATGCGGCCGATCGCCCGCACCGAAGCCAGGGTGAAGGACAACCCGGCCTGCCAGCCGATGAGCATGTAGGCGGCCTGCACCAGCACCATCGGGACGGTGAGGCCGAACGACAGGCCAGTGAGCTGAAGCGTGATCGTCAGCGCCAGCGGCCCGAGCAGACCCGCGCCAGGCAGGCGGATCAGCCGACCGCCCGCGGCACCGACCACGACGAGTGCTGCCAGCATGGCCAGGCTCAAATACCAAGGAGCCGAATGGGTTTGCGTCGGCGATGAGCCGGGGTGCGACCGATCGGCGTGATAGACCACGGTGACCATCACCGGAATCGTTGCGGTGACCAGGGCCACCCGCAGATACTGCACCACCGATACCACCCGGTCGTCGCCGCCGAGTTCGCGGGCGATGGCCACCAGCCCGGAGGCACCGCCTGCAACCAGTGCCAGCGCACCGGTCAGCGGGCTGACGTCGCGATGCAGGCCCAGCAGCGCGCCTGCGACGACGCTGAGCAGCAACGTGGCCACCGCGATGGCCAACACGATCAACCAGTCGGGCCGAAGCGCGTCGACGGCCTCCGGCCGAACCATGGTGCCGATGTAGACGCCGAGCACACCCTGCGCTGCCAGGCCGGTGTGCGGCGGCAATCGGGCCGGGGCCAGCGCGGCCAACGCCAGCGCGACCCCTACCACCAGCGCGGCGAACAATCCGGCAGACGGAACACCGATGGCGGTGAGGGCAACGGTCACGGCGACGGTCAGCGTCACGAGAACGACCCAGCTCAGCATCCGTCGCATGCCACCTCCGATTCCGATAATACCAAGTATTAACTTGTTAATACTTGGTCGCAACCTGGCTAATTCCCGATGACATGTGACAACTTCCAAGGTATAACTTGGTTATGGCCAGAACACAGGTCAGCACCGCCACCGAACTGCGGGAGTCGATGATGGCGGTCGCTCGGCAGATGCGCAGGCACCGTCCCGATCACGGCCTGACACTCAGCCAACTCGAACTACTGGGCGAGATCAGCCGCGCCGGGACCACCACCCCCGCCGAGCTGGGCGCCAGGCTGCACGTGCGGGTGCAGTCCCTGACCGACGGCATCAACGAGCTGGTGAACCGTGAGCTGATCATCCGCCGTCCCGACGAACACGACCGCCGGCGCCAACTCATCGAGCTGACCGCACAAGGCGCCGAGCTACTGCAGAGCGACCGAGCCGAGCGCGATGCCTGGCTGCATACCGCGATGCGCGACCACCTCACCGATCTGGAACTCGGCCTGCTGACGCTCGTCGCCCCGGTGCTCCGCAAGCTGGCGTACGCCGATGCAAAAGCAGGCACACTTGACCCATGACCCAATCGGCGATTTCGGCGGTGGCTCAGACGTGGATCACCCACGACCCCGATCCGGACACCGCGGCAGAGCTGTCCGCATGTGACCCAGATGAGCTCGCGCGGCGGTTCAACAACCCGTTGACGTTCGGCACAGCCGGGCTGCGGGGACCGGTACGCGGTGGACCTGACGCGATGAACATGGCCGTCGTACTGCGGACCACCTGGGCGGTGGCACAGGTGCTCAAAGACCAGCTCGCCCATGACAGCACCGGATTCATTCCCAGCGAGACACAGGTGGTGGTGGGGCGCGACGCCCGGCACCGGTCCGATGAGTTCGCCCTCGCGGCCGCGGAAGTCCTTGCTGCCCAGGGGTTTCAGGTGCTGCTGATGCTCGCCGCCGTCCCCACGCCCGTGGTGGCGTTCGCGGTGCGGCACCGCAGCGCCACGGCAGGTATCCAGATCACCGCGTCGCACAATCCGCCGGCAGACAACGGGTACAAGGTGTTCGGCAAAGGCGGCATGCAGATCATCTCCCCCACCGACCGCGAGATCGAGGCGGCCGTCGCCCGCGCACCCCATGCCGACGAGATACCCCGCGCCACCGTGCAGACCGGAGGCCTCAAGGAGATCCGGCACTATCTGGAGCGGGCTGCGCACGTGCGCCACACCACCGGTTCACTGCGAGTGGCACTGACCCCGCTGCACGGAGTGGGCGGCGAATTCGCGCTCGACGCACTGGCAATGGCCGGCTTCGACGATGTCTACGTGGTGGAGAGCCAGTTCGCGCCCGATCCGGACTTCCCGACCGTGGCCTTTCCGAACCCCGAGGAGCCGGGTGCCACCGACGCGCTGCTGACGCTGGCCGCCAAGGCATCGGCCGACGTGGCGATCGCGCTGGATCCCGATGCCGACCGGTGCGCCGTCGGCATCCCCACCGCCGATGGCTGGCGCATGTTGTCCGGCGATGAAACCGGTTGGCTGCTGGGCGATTACATCCTTTCGCAGGTCGAACCCGGCCCGGTCAGCGAGGCCACGGTGGTGGCCAGCACCGTGGTGTCATCGCGGATGCTGGCCGAGATCGCCGCCGCGCACGGAGCCCACCACGCCGAGACGCTGACCGGATTCAAGTGGCTGGCGCGCGCCGGAGGCCCCGGCACCACGCTGGCATACGCATACGAGGAGGCCATCGGGCATTGCGTCGACCCCGCGGCAGTGCGTGACAAGGACGGCATCAGTGCCGCGATCGCGTTCTGCGATCTCGTGGTCGCCCTGCGCGATCAGGGTCGCACCGTGCAGGATGCGCTCGACGGCCTGGCCCTGCGGCACGGCGTGCACGTGACGGGTGCGGTATCACGGCCGGTCGAGGACGCCGAGGCCGCGATGTCACGGCTGCGGACCACCCCGCCTGCCGAGCTCGCGGGCTTCCCCGTGAGCGTCGAGGATCTGCTGCACCGGCCCGGCGAGCAGCGCACCGATGCGCTGATCCTCACCGGCGGTGACGAGCGGACCACGGTGCGGGTTGTCGTGCGGCCCTCCGGGACCGAGCCAAAACTGAAGTCCTACACCGAGGTTCGGTGCGCGCCGACCGACGACCTGACCATGGCACGGGCCCGGGCGAACACGCTCAACGACGAACTCGCCACGGCCGCCGCACTGTTTTGACGCCTCAGCGCGGCCCGAACTGACGGTCCCCCGCGTCGCCGAGGCCCGGGACGATGTAGGCAATATCGTTGAGCCCGTCGTCGATGGTCGCGGTGATCAAACGGATGCCCGGGGCCGCTTTTTCCAGCGCCGCAATGCCTTCCGGCGCGCACACCACACATACCGCCGTGATGTTGTGGGCGTTGCGGGCCTGCAGCAGGCCGAGGGTGTAGACCATCGACCCTCCGGTGGCCAGCATCGGGTCGAGCACAAACACCGACCGGGCACTCAGGTCGTCGGGCAGGGACGCCAAATACGGTGTGGGCTGGTGTGTCGTCTCGTCGCGGGCCATCCCGACGAACCCCACCTGAGCCTCCGGGATCAGCGCGTGTGCCTGGTCGACCATGCCAAGACCGGCACGGAGCACGGGTACCAGCAGCGGTGGGTTGGCCAGTCGCGAGCCGGTGGTCTCGGTCAACGGTGTGCGCACCGGGACCTGTTCGCACGGTGCGTCGCGGGTGGCCTCGTAGACCAGCATGAGCGTCAAGTCACGTAGCGCCGCGCGGAAGCCCGCGTTGTCGGTGCGCTCGTCACGCAAGGTGGTCAGCCGGGCAGCGGCCAGTGGGTGCTCGACGACACGTACGTCCATGCGCCGACCTTAAACGCTCTGCGCCGGATCAGGGACCGCAGTGGCGATGTGCGTCAACTTGTTCGGGCTGAGCACCCACAACAGCTCATCGATACCGTCCGCCGACGCCGCGACCGTCAGAAACGCCGCCAGGGTGCCGTCCTGCGAAATCAGCGCGGCGGCCTGTCCATTCGCGGTGATCCAGGTGACCGTGGAGTTGCGCCAGAACCGGCGCCGGAACGCCAGCACGAACTTCGCGACCCGCTGCCTGCCGACGACGGGAATGGGCGCGGCGTTGCGCATCCCGTTCCCGTCGGTGTAGCTGGCCACGTCGGAGGCCAACAACTCCTCCAGCTCCGACATGTCGCCGGTCTGCGCCGCGGCCACGAACGCCGTCAACAACCGCCGCTGTTCGTCGGTGCTGGCCGGCTCGCCGCGCCGGGCGACCAGATGCCTACGGGCCCGGCTCACCAACTGACGGGCGTTGACGTCACTGACGGCGATGGTCTCGCCGATCAATTCGTACGGGTAGTCGAACGCCTCGCGCAGGATGTAGGCCGCCCGCTCGGGCGGCGCGAGTTTCTCCATCAACATCAGTGTCGCGACCTGAAGAGCCTCGCCGCGTTCGGCGCCCAACGCCGGGTCTGCACTGGTGTCGACCGGATCGGGAAGCCAAGGGCCGATGTAGGTTTCGCGCCGGACCCGGGCTGACTGCAGCACGTTGACGCACATCCGCGTCACCATGGTGGTCAAGAATGCGGCCGGCTCACGCACCTCGTCGCGTTCGGTGGCCTGCCAGCGCACCCAGGCGTCCTGCAGTACGTCCTCGGCCTCGGCGACACTGCCCAGCATGCGGTAGGCCAGGCCGAACAGCCGCGGGCGGACTTTCGTGAAGACCTCCTCGGCGTCGGCAAGGTCGGTCATGAGAGGTAGTCAAACACACCGACGAACCCCGCCACCGGCGATGCCATGCGCGCGCTGTGACACATCGCACTGTCACAGATCAGCGGACGGCCCGGTCTATCTGAAAGACCCCCACCCGCAAAGAGGAGTATCGATGCGCCGAACCCGACGCCTCTACGGTCGCGACGCCGAATGCGCTGCGCTCGACGAGTTCCTCGCCGACATCCGATCCGGCCGCGGCCGGGTGCTGGTGCTGCGCGGTGAGGCAGGTGTCGGCAAGACCGCGCTGCTGACCTATCTGCACAACCGCAAGCCCGATGTGCGCGTCCTGCGCGTCACCGGGGTGGAATCCGACATGGAACTGCCGTATGCCGGTCTGCAGCAGCTGTGCGCGCCGCTGCTCGACCGGCTCGACCGCCTGACCCGGCCCCAACGCGATGCGGTGAGCGTCGCCTTCGGCCTGGCCGCCGGGCCGGCGCCGGACGCCTTTCTGGTGGGTCTCGCGGTGCTGAGCCTGCTTTCGGAGGTCGCAGGCACGCAACCGCTGCTCTGCCTCGTCGACGATGCACAGTGGATCGACCGGGCCTCGCTGCAGGCACTCACCTTCGTCGCGCGCCGGCTCACCGCCGAACCGGTCGGCGTGATCTTCGCCGCCCGGGCCACCGCAGGCCACGACACCGCGCTGGCGGGACTCCCCGTGCTGGCCATCACCGGGCTCTGCACCGAACACGCCGGACAGCTCCTCGACTCCGTCGTGCCGGGGCGTCTCGACCGCCGGGTCCGCGACCAGATCGTGGCGGAGACCCGCGGCCTCCCCCTCGGACTGTTGGAGTCCGCCCGCAACCGCACTGCCGCCGAACTCGCCGGCGGATTCGGAGACCCCGGTCGCCCCGGTCCCCCGCTGCAGATCGAATTGACCTACGCGCAGCGCATCGCAGCCATGCCCGGCCCGACACGCCGGCTGCTGCTGGCCGCCGCCGCGGATCCCGTCGGCGACCCGTTGCTGTTGATGCGGGCGGCCCAGCGACTCGGTATCCCTGCGGACGCCCTGGCTCCGGCCGAACGCGACGGCCTGATCGAATTCGCAGGGCGCGTGCTCTTCAACCATCCGCTGGTGCGATCGGCGGCCTACCGTTGCGCCGATCTGGCCGAGCGGCGTGCGATCCACGCGGTCCTGGCCGAGGTCACCGACCCCGCCGTCGACCCCGACCGGCGCGCCTGGCATTCGGCGTATGCCACCACCGGACCCGACGACACCGTCGCCGCCGACCTGGAAGCAGCGGCCGAGCGTGCACAACAGCGCGGAGGTGTGGCGGCCGCGGCCGCCTTTCTGCAGCGGGCCACCGCACTGACCCGAGATCCCGTACGTCGCGGTGCCCGGGCCCTGGCAGCAGCGCGCGCCAAGTGCGATGCGGCGGCCCCAGCCGAGGCCGAGGATCTGCTCGGCATCGCCGAACTCGGGCCGTTGACTGATCTGGACCGGGCCCGCGCCACACGGCTGCGGGCCCGGCTGTTGCTGTCTCGCGGCCACCTCCAGGGTCCTGCGGTCCACGAACTGCTCGACGCCGCACGGCAATTGGAGAATTTAGACGATCCGGGCGCGGCTGAGACCTACCTCGAGGCGCTCACCGCGGCCATGCACGCCGGCCGGCTCGGTGAGGCGGGCACGTTGCACGACACCGCTCGGTCTGCGCGGGCCGTCGCGACGCCCGCGGCCGAACTGACTCATCCGGCGTACCTGTTGGTGAGCGGCATCTCGCGACGGATCGGGACCGACAGCGGCACAGGGCATACCGAATTGCGTGCCGCTGTGGCCCTGTTGGACACCATGCTGCACACGGATCCTTGCCACCTCCAGTGGCCGGGTGGGGCATTCCCGATCGCTCAGGAATCGGCCGTCCACGAGCTCTGGGACGACGAGGCGTGGCATCGGCTCGCGACGCGATCGGTCCAGCTGGCACGGGACACCGCAGCCCTGGCCATCCTGCCCCGGGCCCTCGGTTATCGGGCCGGAGCACACATCCAGGCCGGCGAATTCGCCGCGGCGGCCATGCTCATCGAAGAAGCCGATTCGATCAGCGCCGCAACGGGATACCCATCGATGACCGACCACTCACTGATCCTGGCCGCCTGGCGCGGTCACCCCACCGAAGCCAACCCCTTCATCCAAGCGGCCGCGGAGAGAGCCACGTCGCGCGGTGCGGGCCGCCTGCTCGGTTTGACCGCATATGCCAGGGCGCTCCTGCACAACGGTCTCGGCAACTACGACCAGGCGTACGCCGCCGCGCGTGAAGCGTGCGAATACCAAGACCTCGGCCTGTTCGGCTGGTCGCTCGGCGAGCTCGTCGAATCGGCATCGCGGTGCGGCGAACCCGATGCCGCCAAGCGGGCCCTGCGTCAACTGGAGGAAAGCACCCTGCCCAGCGGAACCGATTGGGCGCTGGGCACACTCGCGGCATCGCGCGCCCTGCTCGCCGACGATCAGCTTGCCGAGGAGCTGTACGTCGAAGCGATCCAGCGGCTCGACCGCACGCGCATCGTCGTGCACCAAGCGCGGGCCCGGCTGCGGCACGGCGAGTGGCTGCGCCGCATGAACCGGCGTGCCGACGCGCGCACGCAACTCGGCGCCGCCCACACCATGTTCACGCGCATGGGCGCGCACGCCTTCGCCGAGCGGGCCCGCCGAGAGCTGGTGGCCGCCGGGCAGAAGACCCGGAGCCGATCCGTCGCCGGCGGCGACCGGCTGACCGCACAGGAAGCCCAGATCGCCGGACTGGCCGCCGCCGGCCTGACCAATCAGGAGATCGGGGCGCAACTGTTCATCAGCACCCACACCGTGGAGTGGCACCTGCGAAAAGTATTCGTGAAGCTTCACATCACCTCGCGCAGGCAGCTGCGCGGGACCTCGTGGGCACATTGAGCAGCCACGGACCACGGACTGTCAAGGGTCCGCCACCGGGTGCCGACGGCAAGGCTCTGTTTATATCCGTCCCACCCATTCTGGAGGCTCCACATGCTGCCGCAGTCCGACGGCCGGCCCAGCACCCCGCCGGAGATGCCCGCGACGTCCACCTCCGAGGTGGAGTCAGAAGCAGAGCTGGCGGCCCGGTTCGAGCGCAACGCCATGCAGTATCACGCCGTATTGCTGCGCGGGGCACGGCGGTTGACCCACAGCGAGGCCGACGCGGAGGATCTGCTGCAAGACACACTCATGAACGCCTATGCGGGATTTCGGCGCTTCCAGCCCGGCACCAACATGCGCGCGTGGTTGTTCCGCATCATGCACAACCGGTGGGTCAGCTTGCATCGCACCAAACAGCGCAGGCCCGACGTGTTCACGGTCGAGGACATCACCGACAGCGATCTGGCCGCCAGCTCGGTGCACATGTCCGCGGTCCACCGCTCTGCCGAGGACGAGGCCCTGGACACCCTGCCGGACAAGGTGATTCGCGCGGCGCTGAGCGATCTGCCCGAGACGTTCCGCCTCACCCTGTACTACGCCGACATGCAGGGACTCACCTACGCGCAGACCGCGGCACTGCTGGGTGTGCCCATGGGTACCGTGATGTCGCGGGTCGCCCGCAGCCGCGAACGGCTGCGGGTCTCGCTGGCAACGTTGGGCGAAACGCGCCGCGGGGAGCAATGCGTGGCGTGACCGGCAATTGACACGGAACCGAACAACGCCGGCGGGCGTCATAAGGACATGTTCGCCGACACCGCCCTGATTCGTGCCCTCGGCAGCGCGTACTGCACCCACGCCGCCGACCTCACCGCCGCCGCAGCGCTGCTGCGGTCGGCCGACACGCCCGCCTCGGCACTCGGGCCGGTCGGCGCCGACTTCCTGGCCGCATTGCGCACGGCGCTCGCCGACCACTCGGCCGCGATTGCCGCGCTGGGTGCTGATGTCCGGACCGCCGCGGTGTCCACCGCCGGGACCGCCGCCGATTTCGACGCCGCAGGCCGGCGGGCCGCCGACCTGCTGCCCTGGGTGTAGTCATGCCGAGCGCCCTCGTCAGCGCGTTGGTCGCACCGCTGCGCGAGGTGCAGGCGCTGGTCGGCCCGGGCTGGTCCGCTCCCGGCGGTCCGGAGGCGACACTCGCCGAGGCGCGTGGCGCGCTCAGCGCCGTGGCCGCGGCCTCCCGCAGGTCATGGGCCGCGGTCGGCGACTGGTCGGGTGCCGCCGCCGAGGCCGCCGGACGGGCTGCGACCGTGACCGCCACGACGGCAGATGCCCTTGCCGACCGTGCGGAAACCCTCGGCGCCGCGGCACGGCAAGCGGGCGCTGCGGTGCAATCGGCCGCTGCGCGGCTGCGGGCCATCGTGGCCGGCTTCGAGGAACGGGCCGCAGCGCTCGAAGCTCGCCTCGACGAACCGGGGGTGGCCGAGGCGCTGCTGGCCGAGGCACAACACGCGCTGCGTGACGCCATCGCCGTCGTCGACGAGTTACGCACCCAACTCGGCGACCATGCCACGGCCGTCGGCACCGAGGGGGCCGCGGCACCCGCCCCGACTGTTCCGGCCGGGCTCGCACCACCGTCAGGCCTGGGTGCTGCGCCCGGATTGCCGACGTCGCCCGCGATGTCGGCCCCATCGAGCCCCGGCGCGCTCTCGGGTATGGCGGGCCCGTTGGCAGCGCTCGTCGGGCGCCACCGGCCCGGCGGTCCGGCAGGCTCGGCACCCGAGACCGCGGTCGGCACCCGCGATCCCGGCACGTTCGGGGAAGGGGTGGCGGTGCGGCTGCCCGACGGCAGCACCGCGCGGGCCCCGAACGCGGTGGCGGCCGACGCCGTGCGCAACGCGTTGACACAGTTGGGTGTGCCCTATCGCTGGGGCGGCACCGCACCCGGCGTCGGCCTGGACTGCAGCGGTCTGACGCAATGGGCGTATCACGAAGCGGGGCTGGACATTCCCCGGCTGGCCCAGGAACAGGATGTCGGCGCCGCGGTGTCTGCGGACGCGCTGCGGCCCGGTGACCTCGCGGTGTGGGACGGCCACGTGGCGATGATCGTCGGTGATTCGACCATGATCGAGGCGGGCGATCCGGTACAGCTCTCGCCGATCCGCACCACCAACGCCGGGCAGGCTTTCCATGGTTTCTTCCGCCCCACCGCTTGACGTCGCCGCCACGATGGCCCGGGCTCGGAACTGCCTCGCGGCGCTCGAGCGGGCCGGTGACGACCTGCGCGCACTGCGCGACGGGGCCGACGCGGTGAATCGCCGACGGCGACTGCTCGACGACCTCGCCGCGGAGTTCGACCGCCAACACCAGACGACGTGACGGGCCGCGCAGGGTGCGCCGTTAGGCTGTGCCGCATGGCTGCTGACATCGTGCCGGTTCGGCTGGCACTGACCAAGGGCGACCTCTACACCTTGTGGGCTCCGCGGTGGCGGGACGCCGGCGACGAGTGGGAGGCGTTCCTCGGCGACGACGAGGACCTGTTCGCCTTCGAGTCGGTCGCCGATCTGGTCGCTTTCGTGCGCACCAACACCGACAACGACCTGGCTGATCATCCCGCGTGGGAGAAGTTGACCGAGGCCTCGGCACACAAGCTCGATCCCGCCGAGGACCGGCAATACGACATCGTCGGGGTACCGGAACTGGTGGCCGACAAGCCCTCCGAAGAATCCGTCGCCAGCCTCCACCGGACCTTGGCGATCGTGTCGTCCATCGGCTCGGTGTGTGAACTGGCCGCGATCAGCAAGTTCTTCAACGGCAACCCGGTGCTCGGCACCCTCGGCGGCGGTCTCGACGAATTCACGGGCCGCAGCGGACGCAAGCGATGGGCCGACATCGAAGGGGTGATCGACCGCGGCTGGGACGCGGTCCTCGACGCCATCGACGAGATCGTCACCATCCCCGAGGGCATCGACGCCGATGCGGTGAAGAAAGCCGAGAAGGAACTCGAAGAGCCCGCGCCGGAGCCTGAGGAGGACGAAACGGAGGTCGAGGAGACCGAAGCCGAGGACACCGACGACGCGGACGAGGACGAGGCCGAAGAGGCCACCGACGACAGCGCCGTGCTCGGCGGCGACGAGGACTTCTGGGTCAAGGTGGGCATCGACCCGGTGCGGCTCATGACGCGGTCCGGGACGGTGTACACGCTGCGCTGCTACCTCGACGACGAGCCGGTCTTCCTGGGCCGCAACGGCCGCATCAGCGTGTTCAGCTCGGAGCGTGCCCTGGCCCGCTACCTGGCCGACGAGCACGACCACGATCTGGCCGATCTGGCCACCTACGACGACATCCGCACCGCCGCCACCGACGGGTCTCTGCGGGTCGACGTGTCCGACGAGAACGTCTATGTGCTCAGCGGCATCTCCGACGACATCGCCGACGGACCCGACGCGATCGACCACGATCAGCTCGAGCTCGCGGTGGAACTGCTGCGCGACGTCAGCGACTACGCCGAGGACAAGACCGTCGAGGAAACCCTGGCCGCCACCACGCCGCTCGGGAAATTCGTCGGCCACGTGCTCGACCCGGACAAGGTGAAGGCCCCGGCCGCGCCCTACGCCGACGCTGTCGAACAGTGGGAGACCCTCGAGCGGTTCGTGGAATCGCGGCTTCGGCCCGAGTAGCCGTCGGATGGTGCCGCCGGCAGCCGATGAATTCTCGGCCCGCCGGCGGTCTATCCGCACATGACTTCCACGAGCCGCCTGTCCACCCGCACCGTCACCGTCCCGGGTGCGCGCCTGCACTACGAGGTGCGTGGGGACGGCCCACTGCTGGTGATCCTCGGCGCCCCGATGTCGGCCGCCGAGTTCGCACCGCTGGCGCACGCGCTGGCTGCCGATCACACCGTCGTGACCACTGATCCGCGCGGCGTCGCCGCCAGCGTCGTCGACGACCCGCACCAGGACTCCACCCCCGACCTGCGTGCCGACGACGTCGCGGCCATCATCGACGACATCGGCGCGGATACGGCCGACGTGTTCGGCTCGTCCGGCGGTGCGGTGACGGGCCTCGCGCTGGTCGCCCGGCACCCCGGCCGGGTGCGCACGCTGGTCGCCCACGAGCCACCGCTGCTCGAACTGCTGCCCGATGCCGACGCGCAACGGGCGGCCACCGACGACATCGTCGCGACGTTTCACCGCGACGGGCATCACGCGGCGTTCGCGCAGTTCATGATCACCGCCGGGTTCGACCTGCCCGACGATGCCCAGCCCGGTCCGCCCGGGGAACCGGATCCGAACGAAGAGGCCAACGCGGCGCACTTCTTCGGCCACGAATTGCGGCCCACCACGCGGTACCTACCCGACCTTGAGGCGCTGCGCAGCGCGCGGGTGGTGCTCGGGCTCGGCGTGGATTCGGGGCGGCTGCTCACCCAGCGCACAACCGTCGCGCTGGCCGAGCTACTGGGCGCCTCCCCGTTCATGTTTCCCGGCGACCACGGCGGATTCCTCAGCGAGCCAGGCGTTTTCGCGAACGCGCTGCGACTGGCATTGGCCTAGGGGCGCGATCAGGAGACCCGCGACACCCTGCCGAGCGATGCGCTGTAGAGCGCGTCGCCGACCAACGTGAAGGTTCCGGCATCTCTGCCCAATTGCCATAGCTGCTGACCGGTCGCAGCGTCGTACGCCGTCGTCGCATCAGAACCGAGACCGCCGATGACGGTCTGGTCGCCATTGACGGCTACCAGACCTGGGCCGCTACCGCCCTGTGCGTCGGCGACGAGCGCGCCGGTCGCGTCCGTGCACTTGCGCACCCGCACCCGCGGCGCACCTGCGCCCGGCTCGGCAGTCGGGATCGCGACGATACAGAGGTCACCGATTCCGGACAGGCTGGGGAGGGTGTGCGGTACCAGTGGCACCTGCTGCGACCAGCGGATCTCTCCGGTGGCATCGTCGACCCCGGCGATCTCCCCGTTGTCCTCGCTGTACACGATCGGCAACGCGACCCCCGACGTCGAATTCTCCACCGACCGCGGCAACGTGTAGGAGGTGAGAAGCGCGGTGTGCGGCAGGCGATAGTGCGCATCTTCGGGAATGCTCCACGCTTTCTTCCCGGTGAAGGAGTAGAAGTCGATCCGCTGCTTCGGGTACCGGTCGGGCTGAACATCGACCGAACTGCCACGCACCGACACTGCGATGCCGCGACTGGTGGCGATCAAATCGTCGACTATGCCGATGGAGAACAGATCGTCTCCGGTTTTGGCGTCATAGAACTTCGTGCCCGTGGGCGCCTTCGCCGCGATGATGCGCTGGTCCAGCAAGGGCTGGACCACACCCGTCATCGACTTGGTCCAGAGCTGCTGTCCGGAATCGTCGAACACCGTGACGCCGTTGGTGTTGTCCACATAGGCCAGCAGTCCAGAGCCACTGTGGCCGCTACTGCCGGACTGCCCGGACACGGTGCTCTTCGTGGTTCCGGTCAACATGTCGACGATCGCTGCCGTCTTGTCGCCGACGCACATGGCCGTGTCACCCGACGTGCCGACCACGCAGTAGACGTAGTCACCGTTTGACTTCGGCCATGGCTGCTGCCACAACTGCGAGCCGCCTGCCGCGTCGAGTCCGATGATGGAGTCGCCGAGCTTGACGATGACGGTCTTGCTATCGCCGCCGAGGACACTCATATAACTGCTGGAGTCCCCTGCCGGCGGATAGCTCCACAGCGTGGTGGGCGCCGCGCTCAGCGAGGGCAGCTTGATCTCGGCGGGCGGACGCGCTTCTGCCGACGCGACCTCGGCCTTGCCTGCCGTGGTGTCGGTGTCGGCGTCGGAGCCTCCCGAGCTGAACTTCCACACGACGACCGAACCGATCACCAGGGCGAGGACGACCACCACCGCGGAGACGACGATTCCGATGACCTTGCCGCGGTGCCGCGGACCGTCTGGCGTCTGCGGGGCGAACTGCGGCGGGTAGCCGTAGCCCGGCTGTGGCGGCTGTCCCCACGCCTGCGTTTGCGGGTAGGTCGGAAACCCCGGCGAAGCCCCGAAGACCGGTGGAGCTTCCTGGCGGACCTCGGGTGCGTCGAACGGCGACTCGGTGGACCCCGATGCCCCTGGCTGACCGTCATTGTCGCCCCACGGCGAACTCCCCCACTGGTTCACGTGGGGAGTGTATTGCAGGTTCGCGCCCTGCCCGCACGGATGGTTGCTGGAGCGCGAACCGGCCCATTCCTTCATAACCCGGTCATAATCGGCGTAAATCGTTGTTTTTACGTTTCTCTTGTCCTTATCAGTCATTGCTGCTACTTTTCTGGCCTATATCAACATTGTGATGGGGATCTCATCAGGCCCCGCGTGTTACGGCCGGCACCCTGCGCGACGGGCCCAGAGAGAAATTGGGAGCTTGTGGACGATTCATTGGTCTTCGGTAGTGCCACCGCGATGGCGGCAGCGCTGCGGCGCCGCGACGTATCCGCACGCGAAGTGCTCGCGGCCCACGTCGCGCAGATCGACCGGTACAACGGCGCCGTCAACGCAATCGTGACCCTCGACGTCGAGGGAGCCGAGCAGGCCGCCGCCGAGGCCGACCGGCGGTGCGCGGCGGGTGAACCGCTGGGCCCGCTGCACGGGCTGCCGATCGCGTTCAAGGACACCCACGCCACCGCAGGCCTGCGCACCACCTTCGGTTCTCCCTTGCACGCCAACTGGATTCCAGAGCAGGACGACGAAATCGTGCGACGTATCCAGGGCGCGGGCGCCATTCGGGTCGGCAAGACCAATGTGCCCGAGTTCGCGGCCGGATCCCATTCGTTCAACCCGGTTTTCGGGACGACCCGCAACCCGTACGCCCTGGATCGGTCGGCCGGCGGCAGCAGCGGCGGTGCGGCAGCCGCGTTGGCGAGCGGCATGCAACCCATCGCCGACGGCAGCGACATGGGTGGTTCCCTGCGCAACCCGGCGTCGTTCTGCAACGTCGTGGGTCTACGGCCGACGACGGGCCGAGTTCCCGACCCCGCCGCGGCCTGGGCGTACCCGAACCTGGCGACGTCCGGTCCCATGGGCCGCACCGTCGACGACGTCGCGCTGCTGCTGTCGGTGATCGCCGGGCCGCATCGCGACGACCCACTGTCGCTGGCCGACGACCCGGCCGGGTTCGCCAGCGTGAAACCTGTTGCGCTCAAAGGGCTTCGCGTGGCGTGGGCGCCGACCCTCGGCGACCGCGTCCCGGTCGACGCCGAGGTGCTGGCTCCGCTGGAAACCGCTGCCAAGGTGTTCGCCGAGCTCGGTGCGCACGTCGAGCCCGCGTGTCCCGACCTCGACGGCGCCGACGCGACGTTCCGCACCTTGCGCGCCGTCGAGTTCGACACGCTGTGGGGTGAGCAGCTCGACGCCACGCCGGAGGCGTTCAAGCCCGACCTGGCGTGGAACATTCGGGAAGGCCGTGCCAGAACCGCGGGTGACATCGGCCGGGCGCTGGCCGAACTGACCCGGCTACAGCGGGCCGCCAACGTCTTCTTCGACACCTACGACGTGTTGCTCGCTCCGGTGAGCCAGGTCGCCCCCTTCGACGCCGAACAGCTCTGGCCTACCGAGGTCGCGGGCGTGGCGCAGCACAACTACCTCGACTGGATGGCAGCGGCCTACCTCATCACCGTGCTCGGCGTGCCTGCCATCTCGGTCCCCGCCGGTTTCACTGCCGGCGGGCTGCCCGTCGGGCTGCAGATCATCACGCGCGCTCGTGGCGAACAGGCGCTGCTCGGCGTCGCCGCCGCATTCGAAGCCGCCACCGAACACGGCATCCGGCGGCCCGCCCTCACCTCGGAGAACCGCTCATGACATCGCCTGTCCTGGAAAGCCCGCGGCGCCTCGCCATCGCGGCCGTCCCGATCCTCGGCTTCCTGTCCACGCCCTTCCTGCCCTTCGTCAACGGCCCGCACCTCTGGTTCGGCGTCCCGTCGGTCCTCGTCTGGACCGCGATCTGGGTGATCGGCACCGTCGTCGCCCTGCGCACCGTCGAGGCCTCCTACCGGCGCGACGGCGGCGACGCGCTCGATGCCGCCGAGGCCGCCGACACTGCCGGAGAAGCCCGATGAACGCGCTCACGGTCTACATCGTGATCGGGTTGTTCGCCATCGGCGCGATCGGCGTCGCGGGCAGCCGCGCCAGGAAACTCGACGAGTGGACCGTCAGCGGCCGCAGCTTCCGCCGGTGGCGGTCATGGTTCCTGCAGGCCGGCGAATCGCTGACCACGTTCAGCTTTCTCGGGTTGTCCGGGATCGCGTTCGGCGGCGGCGTCAGTGCCACGTTCGCCCTTGCGTACCTGTCGATCTCGGCGATCGGCATGTATTTCGTCGCGCCCCGGCTGTGGCGACTCGGCAAGGGCCGCGGCTATCTGACCATGGCCGACTTCTTCATCGACCGGTTCGACAGCGTGCCACTGGGCAAGGTGGTCGCGGTGGTCGGCGCCATCTTTCTGCTGCCCTACCTCGAACTGCAGATCACCGGGCTCGGGCTGATCGTCGAGCTGGCCACCGGCAACGCGTCCAGCCGCGGGCTCTCGATGGTCATCGCCAGCGTGCTGGTCATCGTGTT
Organism: Mycobacterium dioxanotrophicus; assembly: GCF_002157835.1. Lineage (NCBI taxonomy): Bacteria > Bacillati > Actinomycetota > Actinomycetes > Mycobacteriales > Mycobacteriaceae > Mycobacterium > Mycobacterium dioxanotrophicus. The sequence continues at coordinate 5,545,053 of NZ_CP020809.1, forward strand.
CGTCGTCTGGGCCGGTATCCGCGGCATCTCGCGGGTCGCAGTGGTCAAGGACGCGCTCATGGTGGTCGCGCTGCTCATCGTGGTGGGCGGTGTCGGGTTCGGCATCGCAGGCATCCCCGAGGTCTTCTCACGGGTGCAGGGTGCTCAACCGGAGCTGCTGACCCTGTCCGCGCCCGGGTACGACACCACGTTCTTCGTCACGGCGGTCGTCGTCACCTCGATCGGCGCCGGCCTCAACGTCTTTCCGCACCTGTGGCCCCCGGTGCTGGCCGCGCGCAGCGGTGAGATCCTGCGCAGCAACTACACCTGGCTCGCGTTCTACCAGCTGTTGCTGTTCGCGCCGATCATCGTCGGGCTCGGCGCCACCCTGATCCTGCCGGCCGCCACCACCGGGAACCATGTCCTTCTCGACACCGCGACGCACACCCTGCCGGACTGGCTGGTGGCGGTCATCGCCATCGGCGGTGCCTCGGCGGCGATGGTTCCGGCGGCCGCGATCGTCATGGGCATCTCAACCCTGGTATCCCGCAACCTGATCACCGGTGGTTCCGAGAAGACCCGGATGCGGGTCAACACCGCCGTCGTCGCGGCGGCCATCATCCTGGCGCTCGGCTTCGGACTCGGTGGTGCCAGCATCTCCAGCCTGCTGTTGCTCACCTACGGCGGGCTGACCCAGCTCGCCCCCGCGATCCTGGTGGCACTGCGAGGACGAGTCACTGTGGGCGCCGTCCCGGTGCTGATCGGGATCGTGATCGGAGTACTGGTCGTCAGTTGGATCACGTTCTTCGAGATTCCGATCGGCAGTTGGGATTCCGGCTTCATCGCGCTGGGCCCCAACATCGTGGCAGTGATCATCGCCGAGGCGATCCGACGCCGGATGCCTCGCGCTGCGATCAACCAGGAAGTACCGGTTGCGAGGTGAATACTGAGCCGGTGCCGGAACCACTCGACCCACTCGCCCGACGGATCACCGAGGCCCTCCAGGTCAACGGGAGGGCCTCATGGCGGCGGATCGCACAGGTGCTCGACGAGCCGGTCCGCACCGTTGCCCGCCGCGGTGCCGCACTCTTGGAGGACGGTACGGTTCAGGTCGTCGGCCTGACCGCGTTGGCACCGACGCATCTGCTGCGGCTGCGGTGCCGACCGGACACGGTCCATGCGGTGGCGCGCACCCTGGCATCGTGGCCGCAGACGGTGTTCGTTTACGTCCTGGCCGAATCCGCCGAAGTGATCACCGAGGTGACGGCGGACTTCGACGCGCTGCCAGCACTACTCGGCGCGGAACTGGACGGCGTGCTGACCCACCGCTTGACCCCGGTGCTGCAGTACTTCAGGACCGTCGCCGAATGGCGTGCCGGTGTGCTGAGCCCCGCAGAGGTCGCCGAACTCGAATTGCCCGACGTCCCACCGGAACAGACCCGGACGGGTCTGCTGGTCGACGATGTCGACCGCGCCATCATCGATGCGCTCGTCGCCGACGGGCGCACCCCGTTCGAGACGATCGCGACGCTGGCCGGGTTCTCCGAGGCCACCGCCCGGCGGCGCATCGATCAATTGATCCAGCGCGGTGTGGTCCGTATTCGCGCCGTCGTCGGTCCGGCCCTGCTGGGGCTGCCCGTCGAAGCCCTGCTGTGGATCCGGTGCGCACCCCAGCACGCCGAACACATCGGAACCGCGCTCGCCCGTTCACCTCTCGTGCGTTACGCGGCCATGGTGATGGGCGAGTATCCGGTCGTGGTCGACGTCACCGCCCGCGACGTCGCCGAGCTACGCGACTTTCTCGTCAACGGCCCCTGGGAATCTCGCGTCGAGTCGGTCCACGCGACCCTGCTGATCCAGACCTACAAGCGTGGCGGTGTGGTGACCGCAGCACTGAAATGAAAGGCCCTCAATGCTTCTGACATCTCTCGATGCCGCCACCCGCGATGCGGCGGCGGTCACCATCGGCGAGCAGAGTCTGTCGAGGGCGGAATTGCTCAGTGCGGCAACGGCTCTCACGTCAGCACTGCCGGCCGAGCATCCCGTGGCGGTCTACGCCGAGCCCACGCTGGACACCGTCGTCGCCGTGACCGCCTGCCTGCTGGCCGGTGCGCCCGTGGTGCCCGTCCCGCCCGACTCCGGCAGCGCCGAGCTGCGCCACATCCTGTCCGACGCCGCTGTCGAGTGCTGGGCCGGGCCGGCGCACCCGGAGTCCGACTTGCCGGTGATACCCGCTCGCGGACACGCGGGCGGCGGTGCGGTCCTGCCGCCTGCGGACGACGCCGTCGCGATGATCCTCTACACGTCGGGCACCACCGGAGCCCCCAAGGGCGTCAACCTCAGCCACCGGGCCTTGGCGGCAGGCATCGATGCCGTCGCCGATGCGTGGCAGTGGAGTGCCGACGACACCGTCGTGCACGGCCTGCCGCTGTTCCACCTGCACGGGTTGGTGCTCGGTGTGCTGGGCTCACTTCGGATCGGCTCACGCGTCGTGCACACCGTCAAACCACGCCCCGAGCGCTACGCCGCGGTGCCCGGAACCATGTACTTCGGGGTGCCGACCGTGTGGTCACGCATCGCCGCCGACGACGATGCGGCCCGCGCGCTGAGCGGGGCCCGGCTGCTCGTCTCGGGCAGCGCACCGCTGCCCACGCCCGTCTTCCACCGCATCACCGAACTCACCGGCCACGCCCCGATCGAGCGTTACGGCATGAGCGAAACCATGATCACGCTGAGCACCCGCGCGGTCGGTGACCGCAGGCCCGGCTCGGTCGGCCAACCCGTGCTGGGTGTGCAGACCCGGCTGCGGACCGAGGATGGGCAGGGTGTGCCCGATGACGGCGAGAGCATCGGGCGCCTGCAGGTACGCGGTCCCATGCTGTTCGACAGTTACCTCAACCGGCCCGAGGCGACGGCCGAATCATGGACCGACGACGGCTGGTTCATCACCGGCGACGTCGCGACGCGCGATATGCAGGGCTTCCACCGGATCGTCGGGCGGGAGTCCGTCGACCTGATCAAGTCCGGCGGCTACCGCGTCGGCGCAGGCGAGGTGGAAACCGCGCTGCTGGCCCACCCCGCCGTCCGCGAGGTGGCCGTCGTCGGGCAGGCCGACGCCGACCTGGGGCAGCGGATCGTGGCGTACGTGGTCACCGACGACACCGACCGGGCCCAGCTGGGCGGCCGCCTGATCGAGTTCGTGACCGGCACCCTCTCGCATCACAAGCGTCCCCGCGACGTCATCTTCCTCGATGAATTGCCGAGGAACGCAATGGGAAAGGTGCAGAAGAAACTCCTGGGCAGCTGAGACTCAGCCCACCAGCACGGCGTAGCGCGGCTTGATCACCTCGTCGATGATGGCCAGCCGCTCGTCGAACGGGATGAACGCGGACTTCATCGCGTTGATGGTGAAGCGTTCCAGGTCGCTCCACCCGTAGCCGAAGGCCTCGACCAGACGCGTCATCTCCTGCGTCATGGTGGTGTCGCTCATCAACCGGTTGTCGGTGTTGACCGTGACCCGGAACCGCAGTCGGGCCAACCGGTCGAACGGGTGCTCGGCGATGGACGACGCCGCCCCGGTCTGCACATTGCTGCTCGGGCACATCTCCAGCGGAATGCGCTTGTCCCGCAGGATCGCCGCCAGCCGGCCGAGTTTCTGGGTGCCGTCGTCGAGCTGGGTGATGTCGTCGACGATGCGCACGCCGTGACCGAGCCGGTCTGCTCCGCAGAACGCGATCGCCTCATGGATGGACGGCAGCCCGAACGCCTCGCCGGCGTGAATTGTGAAGCGCGCGTTGTTGCTTCGCATGTACTCGAACGCGTCGAGGTGCCGGGACGGCGGATAGCCGGCCTCGGCCCCGGCGATGTCGAAACCCACCACCCCCTTGTCGCGGAACCGGATGGCCAGTTCGGCGATCTCGCGGGACCGGGCAGCGTGCCGCATCGCGGTGACCAGGCAGCGCACGGTGATGGTGCGCCCCTCGGCCGCGGCCGCCTTCTCCCCGTCGGCGAAGCCGGCCAGCACCGCGTCTACCACCGCATCCAGGGACAAGCCGCGGTCGATGTGCAGTTCGGGAGCGAACCGGATCTCGGCGTACACCACGTTGTCCGCGGCGAGGTCTTCGACGCATTCGTGGGCGACCCGGTGCAGCGCCTCGGGTGTCTGCATGACGCCGACGGTGTGGGCGAAGGGCTCCAGGTACCGCACCAGCGAGCCGCTGTGCGCGGCCGTGCGGAAGAAGGTCGCCAGCTCGTCGACTTCGGTGGCGGGCAAATCGTCGTAGCCGAACTGACCGGCAAGATCGAGCACGGTGGCCGGCCGCAGGCCACCGTCGAGGTGATCGTGCAGCAGGGCTTTGGGGGCGTGGCGGATCATGTCGAAGGTCAGCGGGGTACTCATAGCTCCATCATCCGCGACCGCGGCGGAACTGCGCAGACGAAACCACACCGTTGCTGATGACGATCAGACCAATACCGGCCCACTCGTGGACATCCAGCGGTTGGCTCAGCAGCAGCCAGCCTGCCAGGGCCGCCCAGATCGGATTGACGCTCGTGAACGTGCCGAAGACGTGGGCCGGTACCCGACGCAGCGCGAGCAGATCCGCGACGTAGGGCACGATCGACGACATCAGCCCGCAGGCGACGGCGAGCGCGATCGCGGCGGCGGTGGGCGCATGGAAGGCGAACCAGGCCACTGCAATCGGAGTCCAGGCGACGGCGGCGACGCCATCGCGGCGGGCCGTGGCGTGGGCACCACGGCCGAGGCGACCGCACACCACCATCCGCGGCCCGGCGTCACCTACCGCCCGATCAAAGACGGGCCGCGCATCGCCGTCCGGCTGGTGTGGCGACACGATGATCGCCCGGAAGGGCTCGACGCTCTCGTCGACGCCATCACCCGGCTCTACGCGTCGTGAGGATCGCGGTCAGTCGATCCGGTCGATGATCACCGGGCGACGCGCCGGCGCGACATCGCCGAGGACCCAGGCGCCGTCGAGTTCGGCCAGCGCAGCGGGCAGCCGGTCGGCTGTGTCGGTGTAGAGCGTGAAGATGGGGTCTCCGGCCGCCACCGGCTCACCCGGTGTGCGGTGAATCCGGACTCCTGCGCCGGATTGCACGGGATCGCCAGGGTGGGCGCGGCCGGCGCCCAGCCGCCAGGCGGCCATCGCCACGCCCATGGCGTCGATGTCTCCCATCACGCCGCCGCGGGTCGCGGTGACGCTCTCCGAACAGGCGCCGACGGGCAACGGCTGGGACAGGTCGCCACCCTGGGCGGTCACCACATCCCGGAAGCGGTCCATGGCCGAGCCGTCCCGCAGCGTCTCGGCAGGGTCGACACCGTCGATGCCGACGGCGGCGAGCATCTCGGCGGCCAGCGCAACCGTCAGCTCGATCACGTCGGCCGGCCCGCCGCCGGCCAGTACCTCCAGCGACTCGGCCACCTCGACCGCGTTGCCGACGGTGCGCCCCAACGGCCGGTCCATGTCGGTCAGCAGGGCCCGCGTCGGAACCCCGTAGGCATTGCCGAGATCGACCATGGTGCGGGCGAGCTCGCGGGATTCGGCCTCGGTCTTGAGGAACGCACCGCGCCCCACCTTGACGTCGAGGACCAGCGCTTCGGCTCCCTCGGCCAGCTTCTTGCTCATCACCGAGCTGGCGATGAGCGGTAGCGATTCGGTGGTGGCGGTGACGTCCCGCAGGGCGTAGATCTTGCGATCGGCCGGCGCCAGGTCGCCGGCCGCGAAGATGGCCGCGCCGACCTCGCAAAGCTGTTGCCGGATACGGTCTTTGGACAGCTCGGCAGTGAATCCGGGAATCGCCTCCAGCTTGTCGAGCGTGCCGCCGGTGTGCCCGAGGCCGCGTCCGGCGGCCTGCGGCACACTGCCACCACAGGCCAGCACGACGGGCACGAGCGGGATGGTGATCTTGTCGCCGACCCCGCCGGTGGAGTGCTTGTCCACCAGGGCCAGCGGCGTGCCGGCCCGGCGCAGATCGGTGAAGTCGAACCGCTCCCCCGACGCCACCATCGCCGCGGTCCATCGAGCGATCTCCGCGGGCGTCATGCCACGCAGGAATATCGCCATCAGCAGCGCCGACATCTGCTCGTCGGCAACCTGGCCATGGGTGTACCCGGCGATGACCCAGTCGATGGCCGCGTCGGACAGCACGCCGCCGTCGCGTTTGGTCCGGATGATGGTGGGGGCGTCGATGGCGCAAATCCTAGCCGCTCATTCGGCGAGCGCGCCCCGCAGCAATGTCCGTAGCGCCCAGTCGAAATCGTCCTGTTGGGGCGGAGCGCCCTGCAGATGCCCGAACGGGTGCCGAGACATCAAGTGGCCGATGATTAGGCGCCACGCGGCGCGGTAGGCGCGTTGCGCGGCCACGTCGTCGAGACCCGCACCGCGCAGCAATGCCATGCAGTGGTCGGCCACCGGTTTCGCCGACGGCAGTGCGTAGTCGCCGTCGGCGATGACCGGTCCGCTCCACGGATGTGCGACCAGGTGGTCGTACATGGCGCGCCATTGCCGGATCACCGCCTCCACCGGAGCGGCGCCTGCCGGGTCGATCAGCGGATAGCCGGCCACCAGATCCTCGACGAGCAGCAGCAGCAGCTCCTGACGGTCGGCGATGTGCCGGTAGAGCGAGGCCGCACCGGTGCCGAGTTCACCCGCGATGCGGCGCAGCGTCAGCTCGGCCAGGCCGTCGCGGTCGGCGATCCTGCGCGCCGCGGCCACGATCGTCGCCTTGCTCAGTGGTTGCGTCACAGGTAGCCCCCTGTGCGAACAGTGTTCGCGCTACCGTGAGAAGCCGTGCGAACGCTGTTCGCGCACGTAGCGAGCCTCTTATCAAGGAGATCCATGGACGTCATCGCCCGTCAGCATGCCGCATCAGGGGCCATTCGACGGTACGGTTCGGGGCGCATCCTCACCGCGATGTGCATGGTCGTCGTCTCCTACGGACTGCTGCAGACCATGCTCGTGCCGAGTATCGGCGTCCTGCAACGCGATCTGCACACGACCACCACCGCAGCATCGTGGGCGGTGCTGTCGGCGATGCTGCTCGCCAGCGCCGTCGTGACGCCTGTCGTGAGCCGCATCGGCGACGGGTTCGGCAAGCGCCGGGTGCTGCTCTGGATGCTGGCGATCTACCTGGCGGCCACGGTGGCGTCGATCGGCGCGCCCGATATCGGCACGCTCATCGCCTGCCGGGCCGTTCAGGGCGTGAGTCTCACCCTGCTGCCACTGACGTTCGCGATCCTGCGCGAGGCGCTCCCGCCAAGGCGGGTTCATACCGGGCCGGCGGTGGCATCCGGGCTCGTGACCGGGACTGCCGGGGTCGGGCTGTTGATCGGCGGCCTGGTGGTGGACCACGCATCGTGGCGGTGGCTGTTCGCGATCGGCGCGATTCCGGTGGCGGCCGCCCTGATCATGACGGCACGGTGGATTCCGGAAAGCCGCGAGCGCCACCCCGGCCGGCTCGACGTGGCGGGCACAGCCGCGATAACCGCAGGACTGCTGGCACTGCTGCTCGCCGTCACCCAGGGACCAGCGTGGGGCTGGTCGTCAGCTCGCGTGCTCGGCCTGTTCGGGACAGCCGTCGTGATGCTCGCGGGGTTCGTCGCCGTCGAACGACGGGTGACCCACCCCGTCGTGGACCTTGCCCTGCTGACCAAACCTCGCCTGTCGGCAGCACATCTGGGCGCGTTGCTGCTCGGCGTCAACCAGTTCGTGGTGTACGTGGCACTACCCAAACTGGCCGAACTACCTACGGGTAACCCAGGGTTCGGATTGTCGGTGACTGGCGCCGCACTGGTCCTGATGCCCGGGACACTGTTGACGATGCCCGCCAGCTGGGCGGCAGGAGCGATAGCCGACCGGTTCGGCGTACGGGCCCCGCTGACCGTCGGGCTGGCGCTTGCAGCGGTCGGCACCGCGCTGCTGGCCGCCGCCCACGGATCGGTGTGGCATGCGGTACTGAACTACTCCATCGCCGGCGTCGGTTGGGGATTGGCGATGGCGGCACTGCCCAGGATGGTCAATGCGGGCTGCCCACCGGCGCAGAGCGGCAGCGCCAATGGGCTGAATACGGTGGCGCGCACCGTCGGCGGCGCGCTCGGCGGCCAGCTCGCAGCCGCGATGCTGGTCAGCTGGGCGGACGTCAACACCGGTTTCACCGTGGTGTTTTCGATCGCAGCGGGCGTCGCCGCGATGGGGGGACTGCTGGTACCGCTTTGGCGGTACCGAGATCGGACCGACTAGACGCCGGTGAGAGCCATTGACCCGCTTGACATCACGGTCGCGGCGGCGTCCTCGATCGCTCGAGGTCATCGGGCCCGAACGCGTCGGGGAGCAACTCGGCGAGCCGGCGCGGGCCAACTGGATGGTCGATCAACAACTCGGGGCCGCCATGTTCCAGCAGCACTTGCCGACACCTCCCGCAGGGCATCAGCAGTGCGCCATCGGGCCCGACACAGCTCAATGCGATCAGCCGTCCGCCGCCCGAAGAATGCAGGTTGCAGACCACAGCGCACTCGGCACAGAGACCTAGGCCATATGAGACATTCTCCACATTGCAGCCGATAACCACGCGGTCGTCGTCGACCAGTGCTGCGGCGCCGACCGGAAATTGGGAATATGGCGCATACGCGGTTTCAGATGCAGCAATTGCCTTCTCTCGCAATACTTTCCAGTCGACAACCCGCGTCACGTCAGTGTCCCGAAAATAGGTTCTGAATGCATTCCGAAACCTCCGCCTCATCGACGTGCGATGTGGATAGGTAAACCTAACTTCTGGCTGTTTGGCCCGCCTTACAGCGACACCGTATTCGTTCGCCAGTGCAAATGGGTTTAGAGTCGCCCCGAGGTTTGGGGCTAATCGACAGACCAGGTCCCGAACGTCCACCGATGACGTTGGAGGGCGATGTGAGTACTCAGACGGAGGTGCCGGCTGCGCGATCCGGGAAACCGCGCCGGCGCACGTTGTATCGCGGGGATCCGGGGATGTGGTCGTGGGTGTTGCATCGCATCACCGGCGCGACGATTTTCTTTTTCCTGTTTGTCCATGTGTTGGACACCGCGTTGGTGCGGGTCAGCCCGCAGGCCTATAACGCGGTCATCGAGACCTACAAAACCCCGATTGTCGGGTTGATGGAGATGGGTCTGGTCGCCGCGGTGCTCTTCCATGCCCTCAACGGCATCCGGGTCATCCTCATCGACTTCTGGGCCCAGGGCCCGCGCTATCAACGCCACATGCTCGCCGTGGCCGTCACCGTATTCGTCATCGCCTTGATCGCCGGACTAGGAGTACTCGGTATGCACATGACGGAGCGGTTCCTGTGAGCGCCCCGGGTGAATCGCGCCTGGGCCGGCCCGCACCGGTACTGGAACGCGAACACGACCGTCCCGCGGCGCTGGATCACCCCCGCGCCCCACGCCGCCCGCGCGGCATCCCCTACTTCGAGAAGTACGCGTGGCTGTTCATGCGGTTCTCCGGGGTGGCGCTGGTGTTTTTGGCGCTGGGGCACCTGTTCATCATGCTGATGTGGCAAGACGGCGTGTACCGCATCGACTTCAACTACGTCGCCACCCGATGGGCCTCGCCGTTCTGGCAGATCTGGGACATGGCCCTGCTGTGGCTGGCCATGATCCACGGCGCCAACGGCATGCGCACCATCATCGGCGACTACGCCCGCAAAAACGTGACCAAGTTCTACCTGAACTCACTGCTACTTTTGGCCACCGGGTTCACCCTGGTGCTGGGCACCTACGTCCTGGTCACCTTCGACGCCAACATCGGGGGCTAACACCATGATTCACCACCATCGCTACGACGTCGTCATCGTCGGCGCCGGGGGCGCCGGCATGCGCGCCGCGGTCGAAGCCGCCCCGCGCGCCCGCACCGCGGTGCTGACCAAGCTCTACCCCACCCGCAGCCACACCGGCGCCGCCCAGGGCGGCATGTGCGCCGCACTGGCCAACGTCGAAGAAGACAACTGGGAATGGCACACCTTCGACACCGTCAAAGGCGGCGACTACCTCGCCGACCAGGACGCCGTGGAAATCATGGCCAAAGAAGCCATCGACGCCGTACTGGACTTAGAGAAAATGGGGATGCCGTTCAACCGCACCCCCGAAGGCCGCATCGACCAACGCCGCTTCGGCGGACACACCCGCGATCACGGCAAAGCCCCGGTCCGGCGGGCCTGCTACGCCGCCGACCGCACCGGCCACATGATCCTGCAAACCCTCTACCAAAACTGCGTCAAACACGACGTCGAATTCTTCAACGAGTTCTACGCGCTGGACGTCGCGCTGACCGACACCCCCGCCGGCCCGGTCGCCACCGGCGTCATCGCCTACGAGTTGGCCACCGGCGACATCCACATCTTCCACGCCAAGGCCATCGTGTTCGCCACCGGCGGGTCCGGGCGCATGTACAAGACCACCTCCAATGCCCACACCCTGACCGGTGACGGCCTTGGCATCATCTTCCGCAAAGGACTCCCGCTGGAAGACATGGAATTCCACCAATTCCACCCCACCGGCCTGGCCGGGCTGGGCATCCTCATCTCCGAAGCCGTCCGCGGCGAAGGCGGCCGGCTGCTCAACGGCGAAGGCGAACGGTTCATGGAACGCTACGCGCCGACCATCGTCGACCTCGCCCCGCGCGACATCGTCGCCCGCTCCATGGTCCTCGAAGTCCTCGAAGGCCGCGGCGCCGGACCCAACAAGGACTACGTCTACATCGACGTGCGCCACCTCGGCGAAGACGTGCTGGAAGCCAAACTGCCCGACATCACCGAATTCGCCCGCACCTACCTCGGGGTGGACCCGGTCACCGAACTCGTCCCGGTCTACCCCACCTGTCACTACGTCATGGGCGGCATCCCCACCACCGTGCACGGCCAAGTCCTGCGCGACAACACCAACGTCATCCCCGGCCTCTACGCCGCCGGGGAATGCGCCTGCGTCTCAGTGCACGGCGCCAACCGGCTAGGCACCAACTCCCTGCTCGACATCAACGTCTTCGGCCGCCGCGCCGGCATCGCCGCCGCCGAATACGCCAACAACCACAACCACGTCGACCTCCCCGACAATCCCGCCGACATGGTCGTGGGCTGGGTCGCCGACATCCTCTCCGAACACGGCAACGAACGCGTCGCCGACATCCGCACCGCCCTGCAACAGTCGATGGACAACAATGCCGCGGTGTTCCGCACCGAAGAAACGTTGAAGCAGGCGTTGACCGACATCCACGCCCTCAAAGAGCGCTACTCCCGGATCACCGTGCACGACAAGGGCAAACGCTACAACAGCGACCTCCTCGAAGCCATCGAACTCGGGTTCCTGCTCGAACTCGCCGAAGTCACCGTCGTCGGCGCCCTCAACCGCAAAGAATCCCGCGGTGGGCACGCCCGCGAGGACTACCCCAACCGCGACGACACCAACTACATGCGCCACACCATGGCCTACAAACAAGGCACCGACCTGCTCAGCGATATCCGGTTGGACTACAAGCCCGTGGTCCAGACTCGCTACGAGCCGATGGAACGGAAATACTGACCGATGAGCCGCTTGCGCGAAGAGGAGACGACCCCGTGAGTGCACCTGTCATCGACAAGCCCGAAGCCGGCGACCCGCCCCTGCCCCCCATCCCCGACGGCGCGGTCATGGTCACCCTCAAAATCGCCCGATTCAACCCGGAAAACCCCGACGCCGCCGGCTGGCAAAGCTTCCGCGTGCCCTGCCTGCCGTCGGACCGGCTACTCAACCTGCTGCTCTACGTCAAGGGCTACCTCGACGGCACCCTGACCTTCCGCCGCTCCTGCGCCCACGGCGTCTGCGGCTCGGATGCCATGCGCATCAACGGAGTCAACCGACTCGCCTGCAAAGTCCTCATGCGCGACCTGCTACCCAAAAAACCCGGCAAACAACTCACCATCACCATCGAACCCATCCGCGGCCTACCCGTGGAAAAAGACCTCGTCGTCGACATGGAACCCTTCTTCGACGCCTACCGCGCCGTCAAACCATTCCTCATCACCTCAGGCAACCCACCCACCCGCGAACGCATCCAAAGCGCCACCGACCGCGCCCGCTTCGACGACACCACCAAATGCATCCTCTGCGCCTGCTGCACCACCAGCTGCCCCGTCTACTGGAGCGAAGGCTCCTACTTCGGCCCCGCCGCCATCGTCAACGCCCACCGCTTCATCTTCGACTCCCGCGACGAAGCCGCCGCCGAACGCCTCGACATCCTCAACGAAGTCGACGGTGTCTGGCGCTGCCGCACCACCTTCAACTGCACCGAAGCCTGCCCCCGCGGCATCCAAGTCACCCAAGCCATCCAAGAAGTCAAACGCGCCTTAATGTTCGCCCGCTAATTTGATTCGCCGAGCGTGAAGAAGATCGCGAGATTCGCCGAGAATCTCGCGATCTTCTTCACACTGGGCACCCGCGTGCGCGTAGTGCTTCCCGGGTGCGCGCGATGATGGTGCCCTGCCGGTGTCGGAGCAAGTCGGCGCCCACCCGGACGATGCGCCAGCCAAGTGCGCGGTACTGCGCATCCTGATCGATGTCCTTGGTGCGCTGTCTCGGGTCGGTCCAATGCTGGATACCGTCGTACTGAACGCCGACCTTCCACTCCGGCCACCCCATGTCGATCCGGCCCACCTGCAGGTCATGGTCGAACACCTCGATCTGGGTCTGCGACGGTCGCATCCCGGCGTCGGTATACAGCAGGCGAAGCCGGGTTTCCTGCGGTGACTCGGCACCGGCATCGGCTAGCTCGAGCACCTCGCGCAATTGCACCAGGCCTCGCACACCCCGGTGATGGGCCAGGAGTGCCTGCACGTCAACGACTTTCAGGTCGGCGGCCTGCAGCAACGCGTCCACCCGGATGACGGCCGTCTCCAGTCCACGCCGGCGGCCGAGGTCGAATGCCGTGCGTGCCGGCGTCGTCGTCCGGATGCCACGCACCGTGCAGACTTCGTCGTCGGCGAGGCGGTCACTGTGCAACACGATGCCGTTGGTCTTGTGTCTGCTGGAGTGATTGAGCTCGGCGGGCAGCTCCGCGTTGATCCACTTGGAACCATGGAGCGCGGCCGCCGACAGCCCAGCGACGATCCCGCGCCGCCCCGACCACAACCACGCCGCGACCGCCTTGTCGATGGGTTTCAGTTCTGCGCCGCGCGGGACATAAACATCGCGATGCAGCATGTGGTGGCGCGTGCTCAGCTGGTACCGATTGACCAAACCCGCCGCGAGTGCCTCGGATCCGACAAAGGGCAATGGCATGCGAATAGGACGCTGCGGAGGTCAACCCGGTTCCACCGCTCGCCGGCTGTCACACATCGCGAGGCTGTCTCGTCTGACTGGTATGACCACACGAATCGCCCCTGTGACCCCCAAACAAGCCGGCCTGCTGACCCGGGTGATGTACCGCGTCGCCAAGCGTCGCTTCGGTGAGGTGCCCGAGCCGTTCACCGTCGCCGCACACCATCCGCGGCTGCTGGTCGCCAATGCGGTTCACGAAACTCTGCTGCAGAGCGGCTCGAAGAAGCTCCCGGCCAGCGTCCGTGAACTGGCCGTGCTGTGGACTGCCCGCACGGTCGGCTGCTCGTGGTGCGTCGATTTCGGGTCGATGCTGATGCGGCTGGAGAACCTGGATGTCGACCGGCTGAAGTCGATCGACGACTATGCGACCTCACCGCTGTACACCGAGGACGAGCGCGCCGCCATCGCCTACGCCAACGCGATGACCACCGATCCGCACACCGTCACCGACGAGCAGATCGCCGATCTGAAGAAGCGGTTCGGCGACGACGGCGTGATCGAGCTGACGTATCAGATCGGGGTGGAGAACATGCGGGCCCGGATGTATTCGGCGCTGGGCATCACCGAGCAGGGCTTCAGCTCGGGGGATGCGTGCCGGGTTCCGTGGGCGGTGTCTGAGCAGCAGGCGTGATCTCGATGTAGGCCACGGCCGCGCCCATGGCTTGGCTGCCGCGGTCCAGGCCACGCTCGAACACCTTCATGGGACGGCTCCAATTCGCGGCGATCACGGCGTCGGCGTGCGCGGTTTCTGACTCATCCAGAATCCGCGCCACGCCGGCGACCACCGGTCCGCTCGGTTTACCGCGAAGGTTGCTGGCCACCACGAGAACCCGCGGATTGTTGCGGATGCGCTTGACCTTTCCCGTCGACGCGTCGGTCCGGACGTAAATCTTGCCGTCGGCGACGCCATGGTTGATCGGGCTGGGCATGGCCTCTCCGGAACGCTTGAACGTCACCAGCAGGATCTGGCGGTGGCGGTCGAAGCCGGTGAAGTCGTTTCCGGTGGGCTCACCGATGTCGAAAGCCTCTGGAGCCCGCAGCTTGTCCATGCCGCGGAACATCAGCCGGCTGAAGGTCTGGCCCAGATTTCCCGAATCTGCTGGCATCACAACGCACCTCCACGTAGCGGGGAACCGGTGAACTTGTCAGGGTTGGCGATATCCCATACCGCGCAGACCTTTCCGTCGCGGATGGTCATGGCGGTGACCCGCGGCATCATCTCCGGATAGCCGTCGCCGGCCGGCGCACCCGGGGTGTAGGTGCCCAGTTCGCCGTTGATGAACGCCAACTGCGCTTCCGCCAGCCAGTTGGGCCCGTACCGCTTCGCGAGCCCGAGCAGAAACCGCGCCACCTTGTCGGGGCCGTGGATGACCCGCGCCGCCGTCGGCGCCCGGCGGTTGGAGTCCCCGGTGAACGTGGCATCCGGATGCAGAAGGCGCACAACGGCTTCCAGGTCTCCGGTGGCCAACGCCGCCATGAACGCCCCGGCCAGCTCGTTGTGGGTGTCGGCCGGAACCGGTGGCGGGGCGTCGGCCACCGCCCGGCGGGCACGGGAAGCCAGCTGACGCGCCGAGGCGGGGCTGACGCCGAGCTCGTCGGCGATCTCCGGGAACGGCACGGCGAAGCCGTCGTGCAACACGAACGCCACCCGTTGATCCGGTGTCAGGCGTTCGAGCACCACCATGGCGGCGAACCGGGCGTCCTCACCGGCGACCACCGCGGTCAGTGGGTCTGCGGCGCCGGACCCGGTCAGATCGAAACGCGTCACCACCGGCTCGGGCAGCCATTCACCGACGTAGGCTTCACGCCGGTGCGCGGCCGACCGCAACCGGTCCAGCCCGAGTCGGCTGACCACCGTGGTCAGCCAGGCTCGCAGGTCGTGGATCTCGCCCCGGTTGGTGTCCCACCGGATCCAGGCCTCCTGCACGATGTCCTCGGCATCGGCGTAGGTGCCCGTCAACCGGTAGGCGACCGCAAGGAGATTCGGCCGCAACTGCTCGAACTCATCGACGCGAGTGCTCGCGGTCATGGCCTCAGTTTAGCCGCGCCGAGACTACGGGTTTGTTCGCGAATCAGGCGGATTCGCACCACAAACCGTAGTGTCGGCGAGAGGGTGCTCAGCGCCTGCTGAATACCGTGCGGTGCCAACCCTTTTCAGCGACGCCGGAGATGTCGCTCATGACGTGCTTGATGGTGAGGTACTCCTCGAACGAGTAGTCGCTCATGTCCTTACCGAAGCCCGACGCACCCACGCCACCGTGCGGCATCTCCGAGATGATCGGGATGTGGTCGTTGATCCACACGCAGCCTGCGTTGATCTCCCGTGAGGCCCGCTGTGCCCGGTAGACGTCGCGGGTCCACGCCGAGGCGGCCAGACCGTAGTCAGTGTCGTTGGCCTGGCGCAGCGCGTCGTTGTCGTCGCTGAACGCGCGGACCGTCAACACCGGACCGAAGATCTCGTCCCGGTACACCTCGGAGTCCTCGGCGACATCGGCGATCAGCGTCGGCCGGTAGAACGAGCCCGGCAGATCCGGGATCACGCCACCGGTGACCACGCGACCACCCTGCCCGGCAGCCCGTGCCACCATGCCCGCCACCTTGTCGCGGTGCGCCATCGAGATCAGCGGTCCCAGATCGGTGTCGGGATCGTGCGGATCACCGACCACCACCTTGCTCATCACCTCGGCCACACCGGCGACGAAGTCGTCGTAGAGCGGCCGCGCGACGATGGCCCGGGTGGCCGCGGTGCAGTCCTGCCCGGTGTTGATCAGCGCGCCGGCGACCGCGCCCTGGATGGCGGCGTCCAGATCGGCGTCGTCGAAGACCACGAACGGGGCCTTGCCGCCCAGCTCGAGCTGGGTGCGGTGGCCGTGCACGGCCGCGGCTGCCATCACCTTGCGGCCGACGGGCGTGGAGCCGGTGAAGGTGACCAGGTCGACGTCGCGGTGCCCGGCCAGGGCGGTGCCGACGTCGGCGCCGCCGCCGGTCACCACGTTGAAGACCCCGTCGGGCAGTCCGGCGGCGCTGGCGAGCCCGGCCAGCGTGAGCGTGGTCAGCGGGGTGATCTCGGCGGGTTTGATGACGACGGAGCAGCCCGCGGCCAATGCGGGGAGCACCTTCCACACCGCCATCTGCAGCGGATAGTTCCACGGCGTGATGGTGGCGACGACGCCGATGGCCTCGCGCCGGATGCTCGAGGTGTGGTCCGGCGAGTACTCCGCGGTGGCCTTGCCCTCCAGGTGCCGCGCCGCTCCGGCGAAGAAGTCGATGTTGTCGACACTGCCCGGCACATCGAACTCGCGGGCCAGCCGCACGGGCTTGCCGGTCTGGCTGACTTCCTCGATGACCAGGTCGTCGGCGCGTTCGTCGGCCAGTTTCGCCAATTTGGCCAGCACTGCGGAGCGTTCCGCGGGAGTGGCCGTCGACCATTGCGGCAACGCCGCCCTGGCCGACGCGACGGCGATGTCCACGTCGGCCGGGGTGGCCATGGCGTACTCCGCGACCGCCTCACCGGTCGCCGGGTTGATGACGGTGTGCGCCGGTCCACCGGTCGCCACTGCCGAACCGCTGATCCAATTGCCCGCCACGTTCACTGCCACACTCATGGAGCCATACGGTATCGGATGAGGACACCGATCTCTACGGGATACCGCAGCGAGACGCCACCCAAACGATCGATTTCATTGAAATAGTTGCCTCAAACAACGAATTCCGTGCAGAATCGACGGTATGACCAACCCCGATGGTCACGAGCTGGCGCCCGCCCCCGTCCCGTTTCGTGTCAACCATTCTCGACCGGGAGCCGCCTTCCAGCTCGATGAACTGTCAAAAGCGATCGTCGAGAAGCTCCAGCAGGACGGCCGCCGCTCCTATGCGGGGATCGGCAAAGCCGTCGGACTGTCCGAGGCCGCCGTGCGCCAGCGCGTGCAGCGGATGGTCGACGCGGGTGTCATGCAAATCGTGGCGGTGACCGATCCAATGCAACTCGGCTTCGCCCGCCAGGCGATGATCGGCATCCGCTGCACCGGTGACACCACCAAGCTGGGCGAGAAGCTGGCCGCCATGGACTCGGTCGACTACGTCGTGCTGACCGCGGGATCGTTCGACATCATCGTCGAAGTGGTCTGCGAGGACGATGACAGCTTGCTCGAGCTGCTCAACACGCAGATCCGCTCATTGCCGGGAGTGATATCAACCGAAACCCTTGTCTACCTGAAACTCGTTAAACAGCAATACAATTGGGGTACACGATGACAATTACCGATACCACTTCAGCAACGACGTCCGATCTCGGCGCCAAGGCCAACCGGCACCTGTGGGGCCACTTCGCCCGGCACGGCGAGGGCATCACGCCGCCGATCATCACCCGCGGCGAGGGCGTCTACATCTTCGACGACAAAGGCAAGCGCTACATCGACGGCCTCTCGGGGCTGTTCGTCGTTCAGGTCGGCCACGGCCGCAAGGAACTTGCCGAGGCGGCGGCCAAGCAGGCCGAGACGCTGTCCTTCTTCCCGCTGTGGTCCTACGCCACGCCGCCGGCCATCGAACTGGCCGAGCGCGTCGCCGGCTATGCCCCAGGCGATCTCAACCGGGTCTTCTTCACCACCGGCGGCGGCGAGGCCGTCGAGAGCGCCTGGAAGCTGGCCAAGCAGTACTTCAAGCTGACCGGAAAACCCGGTAAGCACAAGGTGGTTTCGCGTTCGATCGCCTATCACGGCACGCCGCAGGGTGCCCTGGCGATCACGGGCATCCCGGCGTTCAAGGCACCGTTCGAGCCTTTGACCCCCGGCGGTTTCCGCGCCCCGAACACCAACTTCTACCGCGCGCCTGCCGAATACGCCCACGACGAAAAGGCATTCGGTCGCTACTGCGCCGACCGCATCGCCGAGGCCATCGAATTCGAAGGCCCCGACACCGTCGCCGCGGTGTTCCTCGAGCCGGTGCAGAACGCCGGCGGCTGCTTCCCGCCGCCGCCCGGATACTTCGAACGCGTCCGCGAGATCTGCGACCGCTACGACGTGCTGCTGGTCTCCGACGAGGTGATCTGCGCGTACGGCCGGATCGGATCGATGTTCGCGTGCAACGACTTCGGCTACGTACCGGACATCATCACCAGCGCCAAGGGCCTGACGTCGGGTTACTCGCCGCTGGGCGCGATGGTCGCCAGCGACCGGCTGTTCGAGCCGTTCGACGACGGCAAGACCGTCTTCGGTCACGGCTATACCTTTGGCGGACACCCGGTTTCGTCGGCCGTCGCGCTGGCCAACCTCGACATCTTCGAACGCGAGAAGATCAACGACCACGTCAAGGAGCTGGCACCGGCGTTCCGGGCCACCCTGGAGAAGCTCTACGACCTGCCCATCGTCGGCGACGTGCGCGGTGAAGGTTTCTTCTACGGCATCGAATTGGTCAAGGACAAGGCCACCAAGGAGACGTTCAACGACGAGGAAAGCGAACGGCTGCTGCGCGGGTTCCTCACCCCGGCGCTGTGGGACGCCGGGCTGTACTGCCGCGCCGACGACCGTGGCGACCCAGTGATCCAGCTGGCCCCGCCGCTGATCAGCGGACAGGCCGAGTTCGACGCGATCTACGAGATCCTGCACCGCGTGCTCAGCGAGGCAGGCAACCTGCTGTAGCGCTTTCCGCGAAACGGCATTCCGGCAGCCAAAGTTCGAGTAACGGCCTGCTGGAATGCCGTTTCGGCGAGACTGGTGGGGTGTCGCGTAAACCACCGATCGATCCTGTCCGCTGGACACCGCCGCCGGTCGGCGCACTCCCCGACTTCCCGCCGGCGGAGCTGACGGTCGTGCCGATGCCGGGTGACGGGCCCGAGGACGTCGTCGTCGACGCGACCGGGCAATTGTGGACCGGGCTGGTCGACGGCCGCATCGTGCGCGTGACTCCCGAGGGGGCCGCGACGGTGGTGGCCGACACCGGCGGGCGTCCGCTCGGCATGCACGTGGCGCGCGACGGCCGGGTGTTGATCTGCGACAGCCACCGCGGCCTGCTGGCGTTGGACCCGACGACGGGCACGCTGACGACACTGGTCGACTCGATCGAGGGGCGTCCGCTGACGTTCTGCTCGAACGTCACCGAAACCTCGGACGGCACAATCTATTTCACGGAGTCGACCAGCCGGTTCCACTTCGAGCACTACCAGGGCGCGATCCTGGAGGCCCGCGGCAGCGGCAGCCTGTTCCGGCTGACACCCGACGGCACCGTCACCACGCTGGTTCAGGGACTCTACTTCGCCAACGGCGTGACCCCCACCGCAGATGAATCGGCGTTGGTGTTCGCCGAAACCCAGGGCCGCCGGTTGTCCAAGTACTGGCTGAGCGGGCCTGCGGCCGGGACCGTCACACCGCTTGCCGAACATCTGCCTGGCATGCCGGACAACATCTCGACCGGGTCGGACAATCGGATCTGGGTCGCGCTGGTCAGCCCGATCATTCCCGCGGCCGAACGACTGGCCCCGCTGCCACCGGTGCTGCGCAAAGTGGTGTGGCGACTGCCCGATGCCCTGCTGCCGAAAATCAAGCCCGAGGTGTGGGTGGTGGCCTTCGACGCCGAAACCGGTGCGGCCGTCGCAGGCATCCGGACGCAGAACCCAGCCTTCGGGGCGGTCACCGGCGTCGTCGAAACGGGCGGAAAACTGTGGATGTCTACCATCGAGTTTCCCGCTCTGGCTAATACCCAGCTTTAACACGAGTCACATACGTCACAGCGTGGCTCCCCGGAATCGGCATCCGGATCGCCTAACCTTCGGACACGATGGCGACCTTGCGGAGTATCTCGACGCGCGCGCTCATGCGCGGATCTTCCGTGCTTGCGGCGTTGACGATGCTCGCGGCACCGGCCTTGGTGATCGCGCCGACGGCGACGGCGGATCCGGTTGCGGCGCCGGCCCCGGCACCGCCGCCACCGGACTGTCCGTTCAAGGTGACGACGCCACCCGCGGTCGACTCATCGGAGGTGCCGAAGGCGGGCGATCCGCCGCTGCCGCTGCCGGTACCGACGAAAACCATCGGGGGCGAAGCACTCTCGGGCTGCGGCATCATCACCGCGCCCGACACCCCGCCGGTGCCCAATGACATCTCCGCCGACGCCTGGGTGGTGGCCGACCTCGACAGCGGCGACATCATCGCCGCGCGCGACCCGCACGCCCGGCACCGGCCCGCGAGCATCATCAAGGTGCTCGTCGCCACGGCCGCGCTCAACGAACTGAATCTCAACAAGCGCGTCCAAGGCACCCAGGAAGACGCCAACGCCGAGGGCACCCGGGTCGGCGTCGGGCCCGGGGGCGTGTATTCGATCAACGACCTGTTGCACGGCCTGCTGATGCACTCGGGCAACGACGCCGCCCATGCCCTGGCCATGCAACTCGGCGGCATGGACCCGGCGCTGCAGAAGATCAACGTGTTGGCGGGCAAGCTCGGTGGCCGCGACACCCGGGCGGCCACCCCGTCCGGGCTCGATGGCCCCGGCATGAGCACCTCGGCCTACGACATCGGACTGTTCTACCGCTACGCCTGGCAGAATCCGGTGTTCGCCGACATCGTCGCCACCAAGTCTTTCGATTTCCCTGGGCGCGACGGAAATCCGACGTATCCGATCGAGAACGACAACAAGCTGCTGGACAACTACCCCGGCGCGCTCGGCGGCAAGACCGGCTACACCGATGACGCCGGGCAGACCTTCGTCGGCGCAGCCAATCGCGACGGCCGCCGCCTGGTGGCGATCCTGATGCACGGCACCCGGCTACCGATCGCCCCGTGGGAGCAGGCAGCTCATCTGCTCGACTACGGTTTCGCCACCCCGAAGGGGACCAAGGTCGGCACCCTGGTGGATCCCGACCCGTCCCTGACCAAACCCAAGCAACCCGATGCGCCGTCGGCAGCGGAGGCTGCGTCCGTCCTGCCCGCAGCTGACACGCTGCCGGTGCGCGTGGGGGTGGCGATCGTCGGGGGCATCATCGTGTTCCTGCTGATCATGGGTGCCCGGTCGCTGAATCGCCGCCCGCAGCACTAGCTGTTCTGCTTGATGAAGCCGAGCGCCTGCTCGGCGACGTCGCGCCAGCCGCTGTCGATCACCAATGAGTGTCCGCGACCAGGGATCTCGACGATCTCGGTGACATTGGGGTTCTTCTTGTTCAGCTTGTAGGACGCATTGGCGATCGCCCACGGGACGGTGTTGTCCTTTTCGCCGGAGATCACCAGCAGCGGACCCCGCTGCGGGTTCTTGGTGTTGACCTTCGTCTGCGACGCGGGGTTGAAGTTCGCGACCGCAGCCTGGAACAGCGGCGCACCCGAACCGGCGACGGAGTACTCGTCGTAGAGCCGGTTCGACTCCTCCTCGGACACGGCATTGCCGAAGGCGAACCGGAATTGCTTGCGGGTCAAGGCGACCGCGCGACCGTAGTTGAGCGGATTGCCGAGGACCGGGAATGCGGCCCGCAGCGCCGACACCGGCAGCGGCAGCACACCGCGGAACGGCGCCGGGTCGATGGCAACCGACACCGCGGCCAGCCCCATACCGGCGAGCTGCTGGGTGATCAGTCCGCCGAACGAGTGCCCGATCACGATGGGCTTGCGGTCAAGGGCTCGGATCACCTCGGCGTAGTGCTCGGTGATGGCACCGACCGTCTTGTGAGCGAACACCGAGGGGGCGCGGCGTGCGTGCGCGACCGTTGCCGGGTCGTCCGGCCAGCCGGGGGCCAGGGTGACGAAGCCCTGCTCCTCGAACAGTCCGCGCCAGTTGTCCCAGCTGGTCGGCAGCAGCCAAAGGCCGTGGACGAAGACGACGGGCTGAGCTCCGGAGCTGTTGGCGCGGTCGATCTCGGACTGTTCGGAAGGGGTGATGGTGGTGGTCATGTCGATCTCCAATCGGTAGAAAGAACGGTCGTTCTGTTCGGCTGTAACCAGAGTCTCGCGCGATCTGTTCCCGATTGCAGAACGAACGTTCTGCCTCCCGGCGTACCGTCGTGGCATGGAACCGTCGACACCCGTCTCGCAGGCCCGCGAACGCCTCCTGCGCACCGCAGCGAAGCTGTTCTACCGGGAGGGGATCCACTCCGTCGGCGTGGACCGCATCCTCGCCGACGCGAACGTCACCCGCGCCACCATGTACCGGCACTTCGCAGGCAAGGAAGGTCTGGTCGAGGCCTATCTCGCGCTGGAGGATGCAACCATCCGCGGCTACTTCTCCGACGCAGAGACGCACGCAGGCCCGGACGACGACATGCTCGAGCTCGTGATCGACGGGATCGCCGAAGACATCGCGCGCTACCACACCCGCGGCTGCCCCTTCATCAATGCCGCCGCCGAATATCCCGACCCCGACAGCAAAGTCCGCAAACTCATTGCGATGCATCGCAATTGGTTTCGCGGCGCACTCGAACAGGCCGCGGCCGGGCGCGACGAGCCCGCCGACGTCGCGGCATCGCTGGTCTTGCTGCGTGATGCCGCGCTCGTCGGCGGCTATCTCGACGGCATCGAGACGACGAAGCGCTCGTTCGTCCGGGCGGCACGACAAGCGGCGGGGCTCCCGGCGCGGGATTGTCCCCCGCCGAGCAGACATGTAGGTCCGCCAACCGCGGCGTGTCGCGAACCGCAGCGTCTGCTCGGCGGGGAAAGTCTAGGCCCGCGCGACGAAGCGGAACCGGTCGCCGCGGTACACCGACCTGGTCCACTCGACGATGCGGCCGGTCTTGTCCCGGCTGGTGCGGTGTACCAGCAGCAGGGGCTGGCCGGTCGCGATCTGCAATAGCTCGGCCTGGTCCGGATTGGCCAGCGCGGTCTCGACGGTGTCCTCCACCGAGTGCACAGCGCGGTCGTAGCAATCCCGCAACGCTGCGTACAGCGAACCCGTCTCGGCCAGGCGCGCCTCCAGCCGCGGCAGCGCGCCGGGCAGGTGCGCTTCCTCGATGGCCAACGGCTCACCGTCGACCTCCCGCAACCGCGTCAGCAGATGGATCCGCTCGCCCGGGGCGATCTCCAGATGTTCCGCGACGGCGGGCAGCGCACGCACCCGCTCCAGCCCGAGGATCTGCGAAGTTGGTTGCATCCCTTCGGCTTTCAGATCATCGGTGAGGGACGACAACTGCCGGACGTGGACCACCTTGGGCGGCGCGACGAAGTTGCCACTGCCCTGGGTACGGCGCAGGACGCCCTCCCCCGCCAACTCCGCCAGCGCCTTGCGCAGCGTGGTCCGTGACGTGCCGAGCTGTTCGGCGAGCTGCCGCTCGGGAGGGAGCGACGTGCCTCGGTCGAGTCCTGCGATGAGATCGGCGAGCGCCAGCTTGACCTGGAAGTACCGCGGCGGGGCAGGTTCGGCCATATCAGTTTTCCCTTACCTCTTGACGGACGAAATTGGTGTATGCCAATGTTACCTCCATCATATTGGCGTATACCAATTTGACCCCGTCACATTCATCCCGCAGCGAGAGGAACCGCACGTGGGCTCTACCGAAACTCGAAAAACCCCGCGGCTCGCGGTGCTGGTGGGGATCGCCGCCGCCAGCGTCGGCGTCATCTACGGCTACGACCTGTCCAACATCGCCGGCGCCATGCTGTTCATCCCCAAGGAGTTCGACCTCGACACCGCGGGCGTGCAGTGGATCACCACCATGGTCGTGATCGGTGAGATCGCCGGCGCGATCATCGGTGGGTGGCTGGCCAACCGGATCGGCCGCAAGAAGTCCGTCGTGCTGGTGGCGGTCACCTACGCGGTGTTCGCGCTGATGTGCGCGCTGTCGGTCTCGGTGCCGATGCTCATGGTCGCCCGACTGCTGCTGGGCCTCACCATCGGTGTCTCGGTGGTGGTGGTGCCGGTGTTCGTCGCCGAGTCGTCCCCCGCCGACATCCGCGGATCCCTGCTGGTGGCCTACCAGGTGGCCACGGTGGTCGGCATCATCATCGGCTATCTCGCCGCCTACGCGCTGGCGGCGTCGGGCGGTTGGCGCTGGATGCTCGGCCTGGCCGCCGTGCCTGCCGTCGTGGTCGCCCTCATCCTGATGCGCATGCCCGACACCGCCCGCTGGTACATGCTCAAAGGCCGCACCGAGGAAGCGCGCCGCACGCTGCGGATGGTCGAACCCGCGGCCGACGTCGACGCCGAATTGGCCGAGATCAGCCGGGCATTGCACGAAGAACGCGGCGGGGCGTTGCGCGAGATGCTGCGTCCGCCCTACCTGCGGGCGACCGTGTTCGTCGTCGTACTCGGGTTCTTCATCCAGATCACCGGCATCAACGCCATCGTCTACTACAGCCCGAAACTGTTCGAGGCCATGGGCTTCCACGGCAACTTCGCGCTGCTGATCCTGCCCGCCCTGGTCCAGGTCGCCGCCCTGATCGCGGTGTTCGTATCGCTGGTGCTCGTCGACCGGCTGGGCCGCCGCCCGATCCTGCTCGGTGGCATCGCCATGATGGTGCTGGCCAACGCCCTGCTGATCGGCGTCTTCGTCGCCGGCGAGAACTTCGGCGGGGCGCTGACAGCGCTCGGCTTCATCGGGGTGCTGCTGTTCACCGTCGGCTTCACCTTCGGCTTCGGTGCGCTGGTCTGGGTTTACGCGGGCGAGAGCTTCCCCTCGCGGCTGCGCTCGATGGGTTCCAGCGCGATGCTCACTTCCGACCTGGTGGCCAACGCGATCGTGGCAGGCTTCTTCCTCACCATGCTGCAAACCCTCGGCGGCTCCGGCACCTTCGCGGTGTTCGGTGCATTGGCCCTGCTGGCCTTCGTCTTCGTCTACAAGTTCGCGCCGGAGACCAAGGGCCGCCAGTTGGAGGACATCCGGCACTTCTGGGAGAACGGCGGCCAGTGGCCGGCCGTGTCCGCCAGCGGCGCCGAGGCCGAGACGACCGGACGATGAGCTCGGCCGCGGTGCTCGGCCTGGACATCGGCGGATCGAAAACCCAGGCCCTGCGGGTGGAGAATGGCACGGTGGTCGCCGAGGCCCTGGCCGGCAGCGCAAACATCTCGTCGGTGGGTCTCGAAGAAGCCGGCAGGCAGCTCGACGTCATCCTCGACCAGTTGGGCACCAGCGGAATCAAAGCGGTCTGTGCCGGTGCGGCGGGCGTCGAAACCCCCGACGGCGAAGCCCGGCTGCATGATCTGCTGGCCCGCCGACTGCCCTGTGCCCGCATCCGGGTGGTGCACGACAGCCAGCTGATCCTGGCCGCCGCGGGCGTCATGGACGGCATCGCCGTCATCTCCGGCACCGGCTCGGTGGCCTGGGGGCGCCACGGCGATCAGCAGAGCCGGGCCGGCGGCTGGGGCTACCTGCTCGGCGACGAAGGCAGCGGCTACTGGGTGGCCCGGGAAGCGGTGCGGCGCAGCCTGATCCGCGCCGACCGGGGCGAGCCCGCAGACCGGCTCGGCCAGCAGCTGGCCGCCGATTGTGGCCTGCAACTGCCCGAACAACTGCTCGACCACTTCTACGCCCAGCCCGACCGGCGGTACTGGGCCGGACGCGCCCGCGTGGTGTTCGAGCTGGCCCGCGATGGCGACCCGGTGAGCCGCGACATCATCGACGCCGCCGCCGCGGCACTGACCGAGCTCGCGGTGTCGGTCGGCACGCGGCTCGGTTCAGCCGGTCCGGTGGTGCTGGCCGGCGGCTTGGCCGTGCATCAGCCCGCGCTGCAGAAGGCCGTGCGCACCCGATTGACCGAACAGCAGTTCACCGACGTCCGGGTACTGGCCGTCGACCCCGTACGGGGTGCGGTGGAACTTGCCCAACGACTACTACTGACATGTGATCCCGAGAAGGAGAAGAAGTGAGCAACCTTGACGCCACCCCCGTGAGCGCCCCCGGCCACCTGATGGCCGCCGAGATTGCCGAACAACCGCAGGTATGGCGCCGTCTGCTCACCGAAGGGCTCGACCCGATCCGGGCCGCTGCCGACCGGATCGCCCAGAGCGCACCACGTTTCGCGCAATTGGTGGCCCGCGGCACCAGCGACCATGCCGCCTTGTACGCCAAGTACCTGATCGAGATCAAACACGGCCTGCCCGCTGGGCTGGTGTCGCCGTCGACCGTCACGGTCTATGGAGCTCGGCCCGATCTGCGCGACGTGCTCTACATCGCGGTCAGCCAGTCCGGCGGGTCGCCCGATCTGGTGCGCTCGGTGGAGGTCGCCCGGGCCGCGGGCGCGTTGACCGTCGCCGTCACCAACAACGCCGAATCCGACCTGGCCGCGGCCGCCGAGATCCACATCGACGTGCTGGCCGGCTCGGAACGCTCAGTGGCAGCGACCAAGTCCTACACCGCTGAGCTGCTGGCGCTGCGCTTGCTGCTCAGCAGCGGCGGCGACGGAGGCGGCGCCGAGGCCCTGCCCGAACTCGGTGAGGCCGTGCTGGCCTCCGGTGAGCAGGTCCGCGAGGTCGCGCAACGCTACCGCTTCGCGCAACGACTCATCACCACCGCGCGCGGCTACTCCTATCCCACCGCCCGGGAAGCCGCCCTCAAACTCATGGAGACCTCTTACCTTTCGGCGCAGGCATTCTCGGGAGCCGACCTGCTCCACGGACCGCTTGCCACCGTCGACCCGCAGGTACCGGTGCTGGCCATCGTGCCCGACGGCGCAGGCGGGCAGGCCATGCTGCCGGTGCTGGAGCGGTTGGCCGAGCGGCACGCCGACGTGTTCGGCGTGGGCGCACCGGCCGCACTGGCCGGGCTGGCCGGCGGCATCGCCTTGCCCACCGGCGTGCCCGACGATCTTTCCCCACTGCTGGAAATCCTTCCGCTGCAACAACTTGCCCTGCATCTTGCGCTTGCCCGCGGCGGTGACCCAGACCAGCCGCGCGGGCTGCGCAAGGTCACGGAGACGCTGTGACACTGATCGCGGCGGGCACCGTGGTGGCCGCCGACGGCGTGCACCGTCCGGGCTGGATCGAGACGAGCGCGGACCGCATCGTCGGCTGCGGCGCCGGCGCGCCCCCATGGCCTGCGGATATCGAATATCCGGATGCGATCGTGGTCCCGGGATTCGTCGACATCCACGTGCACGGCGGGGGCGGTGCGTCTTACACCGACGGCATGGCCGACGAAATCATCCGCGCGGCAACGTTTCACCGCAGCCACGGCACCACCACCACGCTCGCCAGTCTGGTCACCGCATCGCCGGCCGACCTGCTGCGCGAGGTCGCGGCGCTCACCGAAGCCACCGATGCCGGTGTGGTGGCCGGGATCCATTTGGAGGGCCCGTGGCTCAGCTCGGCGCGCTGCGGCGCGCACGACGCCACCCAACTGCGCGATCCGGACCCGACGGAGATCAACGCCGTGCTGGCCGCGGCCGATGGTGCCATCCGCATGGTCACCATCGCACCCGAACTGCCCGGCGGCGACGACGCGATCCGGCTGCTGGTCGACGCCGGAGTCGTTGTCGCAGTTGGCCATACCGATGCCAGCTATCAGCAGGCCCACCGGGCGGTAGAACTGGGTGCCACCGTCGGCACCCATCTGTTCAACGCGATGCGGCCGTTACACCACCGCGACCCCGGCCCGGCCATGGCTCTGCTGGAGGACCCGCGGGTCACCGTGGAACTGATCGCCGACGGCGTGCATGTGCATCGCGCCCTGTTGCGCCACGTCATCGAGTTCGCGGGCGCCGAGCGGGTCGCGCTCATCACCGACGCCATGGCCGCGGCCGGACTGGCCGACGGGTCGTTCCGGCTCGGCACACTCGACGTCGACGTCGCCGACCATGTCGCGCGGGTGCGGGGCATGTCGACCATCGCCGGCAGCACGGCGACGATGGACCGGATATTCCGTGCAGCCGTGGACGTCTCGACGTCCGATGCTGCGCTGGCCGCCGCGGCACAGATGACGGCGACAACACCGGCCCGCACTCTCGGGCTCACCGACGTCGGGAGCGTCTCGCCGGGCCTGCGCGCCGATCTTGTGGTGCTCGATGCCGACCTTGGCGTGCAGGCCGTGATGGCGAGCGGCCGCTGGGCGGACCCGATCAGCCTCGATTCATCAGCGCTGTGATGGTTTCCGCGGCGGTCAGGGCCCGGGTCACCATGCCGACCCCCTCGCCGGCATTGACCGGCGTGGCCCGGCCCGCGGCGTCGACCAGCACGCGCTCGGGAATGCTTGAGGGCCAACCGTATCCGGAGGCGATGTCGAATTCGGAGGTCAGCGTCGTCGATCCGGCATCGGCAGCGAGCAATGCGTCGCGCGCCGACTCCGGCGTGATCGCCTCGACACACGTGGAGAACGCGGTGCCCACCCACGCCGCGGCGGCGCCGGCCGCCAGCACCGCGGCCACGCCGCGCGCCGAGGCGATGCCACCGGCGGCGAGGACCGGTACCTCGACCGCGTCGAGCACCTCGGTCAGCAGAGGCAGCGTGCCGACAACAGGCCTACCGTGCCCGCCGCCCTCGGCGCCGCGGGCCACCAGCACGTCCACCCCCGCGTCGACGGCCCGGCGCGCGGCGTCGACCGTGGCAACCTGTGTCGTCACCCGGACCCCGGCGTCGTGGGCCCGCCGGACCCATTCCCAGTCCTCACCGAAGCTCACGCTGAGCAGCGCCGGCCGGGCGGCCAGCGCCTCGTCGAGCAGCTCGGGCTGATTGCTCATCACCCAGTGCACAAGGCCGATGCCGAACGGACGGTCGAGGGGGCCGAGGGCGGTGAGTTCACGCTTGAGCAACTCGGCCGTCGCGGCGCTGCCCATGCCGATCATCCCGAGGCCGCCGGCCCGTGACACTGCCGCCGCCAACCTGCCACCGGCCGCACCGCCCATGGGCGCGTTGACAATTGGCACATCCAGGCCCATCTCGCGCGCCCAGTCGGTAACGATGCTCACACCCGGCGATGTTACACTCGCGCCTGCCAGGATCTGGCACCGGACGAGGGTGGCACCGTACCCGGACAGCGACAAGACGGGCCTTGGAGGTTGGCCATGGCTTGGTGGATTCTGGTTGTTTCCGGTGTGCTGGAAGCGGTGTGGGCCACCGCGCTGAGCAAGTCCGCGGGTTTCACCCGGTTGGTTCCGTCCGTGATCTTCATCGTCGCATTGGCGTTGTCGATGGGTGGTCTGGCCATCGCGATGCGCACCCTGCCACCGGGCACCAGCTACGCGGTATGGGTCGGCATCGGCGCCGTACTCACCATCGCCTTCGCGATGCTGACCGGGGCAGAATCCGCGTCGGTGATCAAGGTTCTGTTGATGCTCGGCGTCGTCGGCTGCATCATCGGGCTCAAGGCCGTCACCCACTAGCCCCGATCCCGGCTACCGCCGCAGCAGCCGCGAAATACCCAGCGCGCCAATCGCACCGGCTGCCGCGGCGGCGATCAGACCGGAGACGCCGGGCCCCTCGTTGATGTGCAGCCGCGTGGTGATCTGCGCCGGGTCGGGCGGTGGCACGGTCTGTTCGGCCAGGCTCTCCGCCGACGTCGCCGCCCATGCCGTGGCGAACAGGATCAGCCGCGCGGTGACATAGGCGAACACCATGAGACCCACCACGGGACCGAACGTCGCCCCCGCGGGGCCGCGGGTGACCGACTGCAGGTAGATCGACGCCACCTGCTTGAACACCTCGAACCCGACGGCAGCCAGCAACCCGGCCCGCAGAGCGCTGCGGAAGTGCACGGACTCGCGCGGCAACCGGGCGATGATCAAACTGAACAACACCCACGAGATCAGCACCGACACCAGGATGGACACCACCCGCAGCCCGCCGCCGAGCGCGGCGAAGTCGTGTAAGCCGATCCACCGCAACACTTTCCGCATCAACTCTGGGTCGCCCAATGCGGTGAGCGCAATGGTGAGCACCACCGCCAGAAACGCCGACACCAGCGCCAGCAGGTCAGACAGCTTGGTGCCGACGAAACTGGCATCGGTCTTGTGCTGCAGCCACATCTGGCTCAGCGCCTCACGCAAGTTGGCCATCCAGCCCAGCCCCGCCCAGGCCGCCGTGGCCAGACCGATCACGCCGACGGTGCCGCGGGAGGCGATGGCGGAGTCCATCAGCGTGACCAACTGATGACCGAGGTCACCGGAGACCACCGACCGGATGCGGTTCTCGAGCTCGGCGAGCAGGTCGGGCTTGCTGGCCAACACGAACCCGCCGAGTGCGAACCCGACCATCAACAGCGGGAACAGCGAAAAGATGGTGAAGTAGGTGATCCCGGCGGCGTAGAAGTTGCCGTTGCAGTCGTTATACCGATCCTGGGCGCGCATCACCCTGTCGAACCACGGAAAGCGAGTCCGCAGCCGGTCAAGGAATCCCGGTTTCTCCTGCTCGTTCACGCACCACCCTCCCCCGGGCGCCTACGACGTTTGCTGCAGAAACCCTATCGCGTCGTAAACCCGGGTGAGGGTCTTGCCGGCAACCTCTCGGGCCCGCTCCGCACCGGCAGCCAGAACGGAGTTGAGTTCGGCAGGGTCGGCCAGCAACTCATCGACCCTGGTCTTGATCGGTGCGACGAACTCGACGACCACCTCGGCGGTGTCCTTTTTCAGATCGCCATATCCGCGGCCGGCGTAATCCTGCACCAGCGTGTCGACCGCCGTTCCGGTGATCGCGGACTGGATGGTCAGCAGATTCGAGATGCCCGGCTTGTTCTCCGGATCGAAGCGGATCTCCCGCTCACTGTCGGTGACCGCCGAGCGGATCTTCTTGGCCGTGGCCTTGGGATCGTCGAGCAGGCTGATCAGCCCGGCGTCGGTGGCCGCCGACTTGCTCATCTTGGCGGTTGGATCCTGCAGGTCGTAGATCTTGGCGGTGGCCTTGGGGATCATCGCCTCGGGGACCACGAAGGTGCCCGGGAACTGCCCGTTGAGCCGTTGCGCGAGATCGCGGGCCAGTTCGAGGTGCTGGCGTTGGTCCTCACCGACAGGGACCAGGTCGGTGTCGTAGAGCAGGATGTCGGCGGCCATCAACACCGGGTAGGTGAACAGGCCGACCGTCGCGGCGTCCGTGCCCTGCTTCTGCGACTTGTCCTTGAACTGCGTCATCCGCGAGGCCTGCCCGAAGCCCGTGAAGCAGCCGAGCACCCACGCCAACTGGCTGTGTTCGGCCACATGGCTCTGCACGAACACCGTGCTGCGGGCCGGGTCGATGCCAAGTGCCAGGTACTGGGCCGCGGTGACCAGCGTGCGCCGACGCAGCGTCGCGGGGTCCTGCGGGACCGTGATGGCGTGCTGGTCGACGACGCAGAAGAACGCGTCGTAGCCGTCCTGCAGCTGGGCCCAATGGGTGACCGCGCCCAGCGCGTTGCCGAGGTGCAGGGAGTCGGAGGTGGGTTGGGCGCCGGAGAACACGACGCGTTTGCTTCCGCTAGTCATGATGGCGTCGATTTTCGCACTGCTGTCATCCGGTTTATTCACCGGTCAGCTGACGCAGCACGCGTAGGAACACCTCGCGGTCGTCTGCGGTGAGTTCTCCCAGCCAACGCTCCTCGCCGATCTGGATCTCGGCCTGGGCGGCATCTTTGACGGCCCGGCCGGCATCGGTGATGGCCAGCAACCGCACCCGGCGGTCCTCGGGATCGGGCGTGCGCTCGATGTACCCCTGCTGCTGCAGTTCATCGAGGGTCGCGATGATGCGCGTCTTGTCCGCACCGATGGCCTCGGCCAGCGCGGCCTGCGTGCGCACCGGCGCCCGGTCCAGCGCGAGCAGCACGACGTAGCCCCACATGCTCAGGCCGTGCGCGGTCAGCACGGGCAACTCCGCGGCGGCCAGCTCACGCAGCAGCGGGGCCAGCATCGCCGCCAGGTCAGGACGCTTCGCCACCGCGTCATCGTAGGCATTGTCAACTCATACACTTACGCATATCGTAAGCATATGCGTACTATTAATGAAGACGTCCGCCCCTACCACCGCAGCGCCGCGTTGCAGTCCGTCGACGTCGTCAACACCGTCACGCCGGCAGACCTGGACCGGCCCACCCCGTGTGCGGGCTGGAACCTGGGAACCCTGCTCGACCACATGACGGTGCAGCACCGGGGCTTCGCGGCCGCCGCCCGCGGCAACGGGGCCGACACCGAGCTCTGGCGACCCGGGACGGTCACCGACGCCGTGCGGGCCGATCCGGCCGGCGCATACGCCGAGGCCGCGCAGGACGTGCTCGACGCGTTCGCAGCCGATGGCGTCGCCGAGAGCCAGTTCGCACTACCCGACTTCGGGCCGGGCGCGACCTTCCCGGGCGCGATGGCGATCGGCTTTCACTTCGTCGACTACGTGGTGCACGGCTGGGACGTCGCCGCGACGCTGGGCGTGCCCTACGAGCCGGCGCCCGACATCGTCGCCGCAGTCCTGCCACTGGTGATGATGATTCCCGACGGCGACTTCCGCAGCACCCCGGACGCGCCGTTCGGACCCGTCGTCAACGCCTCGGGCGCAACGGATTTCGACAAGATCCTGGCGCACCTCGGGCGGCGGCCGGACTGGGCTCAGGCGTAGTGGACGGTCACCGGGGAGTGGTCGGACCACCGCAGCGCGTACAGCTCGGCGCGGTCGACGCGGGCGCTGACCGCCCTGGCTGCCAGCCCGGGGGTGGCCAGGTGGTAGTCGATGCGCCATCCCGCGTCGTTGTCGAACGCCTTGCCCCGCCATGACCACCAGCTGTACGGCCCGGCGACGTCGGGGTGCAGCTGGCGCACCACGTCGACCCACCCGGTGGCCAGCAGCTCGGTCAGCCATTGCCGTTCGGCAGGCAGGAACCCGGACTTCTTGACGTTGCCCTTCCAGTTCTTGATGTCGTTCTCGGTGTGGGCGATGTTCCAGTCCCCGCACACCACTGTTTCTCTGCGCTTTCGACGCAGCGCGGCCATCCGCTCGGCGACCGTGGCCATGAACCGCTCCTTTTCGAGCTGGCGGTCGGTCTCGGCCTCACCAGTCGGGAAGTACACGCTGACCACCGTGGCATCGGCCGTGTCTGCCTCCAGGTAGCGCCCGTGCGCGTTGAACTCGTCGGACTCCAGCAGCCGGATGGCGGTGATGGGATGCCGCGACAGCACCGCAACCCCGTTGCGGCCTTTGACGTGCGGCTCGGCGGAGGCCAGTGACCAGCCGTCGGCCAGGGCCGGGGCGAGCGCGTCGGCGAGCTGCTCGTCGTCGGCCCGCGTCTCCTGCAGACAAACCACCTCGGCCTCGGTCTCCTTGAGCCACGGCAGCAGACCGAGGTTGTCGGTGGAGCGCTGCTTGACCGCGGCGCGGATGCCGTTGACGTTGATGGTGCTGACGATCAGCGAGCCGGGTGATGCCACGGCCGAGACCCTACCGACCCGCGCCGACACACTCTTGCGGTACCGGCGGTATCACCTTAATGTCGGGCGGATGGCCGAACGAGCACCGATCCACCTTGGCGCCGACAATCCCGATGCCGAGCCGGTCCTGCTGCTGCACCCGTTCCTGCTGTCGCAGAGCGTGTGGAAGTACGTCGCCCCGCAGCTCGCCGAGCGCTACGAGGTGTTCGCCCCGACCATGTCGGGGCACAACGGCGGCACCCCGGGACCAGCACTGCTCGACGTGGCCTCGCTGGCCGACGACGTCGAGCGCCGCCTCGACGAACTCGGCTGGGGCACAGCCCATGTCGTCGGAAACTCGCTGGGCGGCTGGGTCGCGTTCGAACTGGACCGCCGCGGCCGGGCCCGCACCCTCACCGGCATCGCGCCCGCGGGCGGCTGGGCCCGGTTCACGCCCGTCAAGTACGAGATCATCGCGAAGTTCATGGCCGCGCTGCCGATCGTGGTCGCCACGGCCCTGCTCCGGCAGCGAGTGCTGAGCCTGCCGTTTGCACGGCAGATCACCTACCCAGCGGTCAGCGCCACCGCCGACGGCCTCAACGACGAGGACCGCCGCGACCTCGTCGACGACGTCGCGCACTGCAGCGCCTACTACAAACTGATGATCAGAGCACTCACCACGCCGGGCCTGCTGGAGATCGCACACTCCCGCACGCCGACCCAGCTGGTGATCTGCGAGAAGGACCGGGTGCTGCCCGCACCCCGGTTCACCCGGCACTTCACCGACAGCCTGGCCCCCGGGTCGGTGATCAAGCGCCTCGACGGCGTCGGCCACGTTCCGATGTTCGAGGCGCCCACCACGATCACCGAGGTGATCAGCGCGTTCATCGACCGCAACACCGACACGGCCCGCGCGACCGGCTGACGCCGCGGCGCGGCTATGCCTGCAATGCGCCCTTGAGGTGCTCGGCGATGGTGGCCAGGAAGGCCTCACTGGTCTGCCAGGCCTGGTCCGGCCCGATCAGCAACGCGAGATCCTTGGTCATCGCCCCGCCCTCGACCGTCTCGATGACCACGCGCTCGAGCGTCTCGGCGAAGTGTGCCACCTCCGGTGTGCTGTCCAGCTTGGCGCGGTGTTCCAGACCGCGGGTCCAGGCGAAGATCGACGCGATCGGGTTGGTGGAGGTGGGCTTGCCCTGCTGGAACTGCCGGTAGTGCCGCGTGACGGTGCCATGCGCGGCCTCGGCTTCGACGGTCTTGCCGTCCGGCGTCATCAGCACCGAGGTCATCAGCCCGAGCGAGCCGTAACCTTGTGCGACGGTGTCGGATTGGACGTCGCCGTCGTAGTTCTTGCAGGCCCACACGTAGCCGCCCTCCCACTTCAGGCAGGAGGCCACCATGTCGTCGATCAGGCGGTGCTCGTAGGTCAGCCCGCGCTTGTCGAACTCCGCCTTGAACTCCTCGTCGAAGATGCGCTGGAACTCGTCCTTGAACATCCCGTCGTAGCCCTTGAGGATGGTGTTCTTGGTCGACAGGTAGACCGGGTAATCCTGTTGCAGCCCATAGGAGAACGACGCACGGGCGAAGTCCTGGATGGACTTCTTGAAGTTGTACATGCCCATAATGACGCCGCCGTCCTCGGGGATGTGGACGACCTCGTGCACCATCGGCTCGCTGCCGTCGTCCGGGGTGAATGTGACGGTGAAGGTGCCGGGCTTGTCGACCTTGGTGTTGAAGGCGCGGTACTGATCACCGAACGCGTGGCGGCCGATGATGATCGGCTTGGTCCAGCCCGGGACCAGCCGCGGTACGTTCTTGATCACAATCGGCGCACGGAAGATGGTGCCGCCCAGGATGTTCCGGATCGTGCCGTTGGGCGAGAGCCACATCTTCTTGAGATTGAACTCCCGCACCCGAGCCTCGTCGGGGGTGATGGTCGCGCACTTGACACCCACGCCGTGACGCTTGATGGCGTTGGCCGCGTCAACGGTGACCTGGTCGTCGGTCGCGTCGCGGTGTTCGATGCCCAGGTCGTAGTAGTCCAGGTCGATGTCGAGGTACGGCAGGATCAGCTGATCCTTGATCATCTGCCAGATGATGCGGGTCATCTCGTCACCGTCGAGTTCGGCGACAGTGCCTTCGACTTTGATCTTGGACATGTGAGCCCGCACCCTCCTGCTCGTCGAACGTCTCTCGCGGCCACCCTACAAGGGCGAGCAGCGCCGATGACGTGGCCGCTTCCGTTACCCGGGAGTACCGTGCAACACCGCCGCAGCACCGATTGCAACACGTTGCAGCGACCCTCGGCGCAGACCCGCCAGAACGACCACTTGGCTCCCGCGCGCGGTCATGAGATATTCTTGGACGCGGTCATGAGCGCCAGCGATAAGCCCCGGCTTGCTGGCCGGCAACCCTCCAACCGCGGTGGGGTGCCCCGGGTGATGACCAGGTTGAGTAGCCGTCAGCGGCTGCAAGGCAAGCGCGGGTCCGAAGGTACGGGCCCCCAGAGAGACAGGGAAACCTGATGGAGGCCACCCATGTGCTGTCGTCCGTGAACTGTTCGCGTCCGTCCGCCGTCTGCATGTGCAGGCCCGACGCCCGGTAGCCGATTCACCCGACTTCATAGGAGACACCGACCATGACTACCCCCGACGCCTGGTCGTTCGAAACCAAGCAGATCCACGCGGGTCAGACACCCGACAGCGCCACCAACGCCCGAGCCCTGCCCATCTACCAGACCACGTCGTACACCTTCCGCGACACCGACCACGCCGCGGCGCTGTTCGGGCTGGCCGAGCCGGGCAACATCTACACCCGGATCATGAACCCCACCACCGACGTGGTCGAACAACGCATCGCCGCTCTCGAAGGCGGTGTCGCGGCGCTGTTCCTGTCCTCCGGGCAGGCCGCCGAGACGTTCGCGATCCTGAACCTCGCCAGCGCGGGCGATCACATCGTGTCGTCCCCGCGGCTGTACGGCGGCACCTACAACCTCTTCCACTACACGCTGCCCAAACTCGGCATCGAGGTCAGCTTCGTGGAGGACCCCGATAATTTGGAGTCCTGGAGTTCCGCCATCCGGCCCAACACCAAGGCGTTCTTCGCGGAGACCATCTCCAACCCGCAGATCGACATCCTCGACATCCCGAACGTGGCCGCCGTGGCGCATGACAACGGCGTGCCGTTGATCGTCGACAACACCATCGCCACCCCTTACCTGGTCCAGCCGATCGCCCACGGCGCCGACATCGTCGTGCACTCGGCCACCAAGTACCTCGGCGGGCACGGCTCGGCCATCGCAGGCGTCATCGTCGACAGCGGCAACTTCGACTGGACCAACGGGAAGTTCCCCGGTTTCACCGAGCCGGACCCCAGCTACCACGGTGTGGTGTTCGCCGACCTCGGCGCGCCCGCCTACGCGCTCAAGGCCCGGGTGCAGCTGCTGCGCGATCTCGGGTCCGCCGCCGCGCCCTTCAACGCCTTCCTCATCGCGCAGGGATTGGAAACGCTGTCGCTGCGCGTTGAACGCCATGTGTCCAACGCCCAGAAGGTCGCCGAGTACGTCGCCGGGCATCCCGACGTGATCTCGGTGAACTACGCCGGCCTGCCCACGTCGCCGTGGTACGAGCTGGGCCGCAAGCTGGCGCCCAAGGGCACCGGCGCGGTGCTGGCGTTCGAGTTGGCCGGCGGCGTCGAGGCCGGTAAGGCCTTCGTCAACGCGCTCACCCTGCACAGCCACGTGGCCAACATCGGTGACGTCCGCTCGCTGGTGATCCACCCGGCGTCGACCACCCACCAGCAGCTCAACCCCGAGGAGCAGTTGTCCAGCGGCGTCACCCCCGGACTGGTGCGCCTCGCCGTGGGTCTGGAGGGCATCGACGACATCCTGGCCGACCTGGATCGGGGTTTCGCTGCCGCTCGTCCGTTCCGCGCCGCCGATCAGGCCACGGCGACGGTGTGAGGAACGTGAGAACAGCACAGTGACCATCACCGAGATCCCCACCGTGTCCCCCGACCGTCCCCCCGCCCCGCTGCCCGCCGAAGGCGAACTCGGCGCGGTGAACATCGGCACACTGCGCCTGGAGAACGGCGCCGTCCTGCCCGACGTCACCATTGCCGTGCAGCGCTGGGGCGAGCTGTCCCCCACCCGCGACAACGTCGTGGTGGTGCTGCACGCACTGACCGGAGACTCCTACGTCACCGGCCCGGCCGGCCCCGACCATCCCACCCCCGGCTGGTGGGACGGTGTCGCAGGCCCCGGTGCCCCGATCGACACCGACCGCTGGTGCGCGATCTCCACCAACGTGCTCGGCGGCTGCCGCGGTTCCACCGGCCCCGGTTCGCTGGCCCCCGACGGAAAGCCGTGGGGCTCAAGGTTTCCCCAGATCACCATCCGCGACCAGGTCGAGGCCGACCGGGCTGCGCTTGCGGCGCTGGGCATCACCAAGGTCGCGGCGGTGGTCGGCGGCTCGATGGGCGGGGCCCGCGCACTGGAGTGGCTGGTGGGCCATCCCGACGAGGTCGGCGCCGGACTGGTGCTCGCGGTCGGGGCGCGCGCGACCGCCGACCAGATCGGTACCCAGAGCAGCCAGGTCGCGGCCATCAAGACCGATCCCGACTGGCAGGGCGGCGACTACTACGGCACCGGCCGCGAACCGGTGACCGGTATGGAGATCGCCCGACGGTTCGCGCATCTGACCTACCGCGGCGAAGAGGAGCTCGACGCCCGGTTCCGCAACGACGCCCAAGGCGGCGAGGATCCCGGTAGCGGTGGCCGCTACGGGGTGCAGAGCTACCTGGAGTACCAGGGCGGCAAGCTCGCCGCCCGGTTCGATCCCGGCACCTACGTCGTGCTCTCCGACGCACTGTCCAGCCACGACGTCGGCCGCGGCCGCGGCGGGGTGCGGGCCGCGCTGCGCAGTTGCCCGGTTCCGGTGATCGTCGGCGGGATCACCTCCGACCGGCTCTACCCCATCCGCCTGCAGGAGGAGCTCGCCGAGCTGCTGCCCGGTTGCCGCGAACTGGATGTCGTGGACTCGGAGTACGGGCACGACGGATTTCTGGTCGAGACCGAGGTGGTCGGCAAGCTGGTGCGCCGGACACTGGAGCTGATACCGAGGTGAGCGTGTCGGGTCCGCAGCGTTCCCTCTCATTCGGCTCGGAGGCCGCGGCCTACGAACGCGGCCGCCCGTCATACCCACCGGAAGCGATCGACTGGCTGTTGCCCGCCGGCGCGTCCGACGTCCTTGACCTGGGGGCGGGCACCGGCAAGCTCACCACCCGGCTCGTCGAGCGCGGTCTGAACGTGATCGCCGTCGATCCGATCCCGGAAATGCTTGAGCTGCTGACGACTTCGCTGCCCGACACCCCGGCACTGCTGGGCACCGCCGAGGAGATCCCGTTGGCGGACAACAGCGTCGACGCCGTACTGGTGGCGCAGGCCTGGCACTGGTTCGATCCGGAGCG
Source organism: Mycobacterium dioxanotrophicus (assembly GCF_002157835.1). Classification (NCBI taxonomy): domain Bacteria; kingdom Bacillati; phylum Actinomycetota; class Actinomycetes; order Mycobacteriales; family Mycobacteriaceae; genus Mycobacterium; species Mycobacterium dioxanotrophicus. The sequence goes on from NZ_CP020809.1 coordinate 5,584,024, forward strand.
GGCAGCGGCCGAGATCAGCCGGGTGCTGCGCCCGGGCGGGCGGCTGGGTCTGGTGTGGAACACCCGCGACGAACGGATGGGCTGGGTCAAGGACCTGGGCCAGATCATCGGTCACGAAAACGATCCGTTCAACCACGAGGTGACGCTGCCCGCGCCGTTCGCCCACACCGAACGCCAGCAGGTCGAGTGGACGAGTTATCTGACGCCGCAAGCACTTATCGATCTCGTGGCGTCACGTAGCTACTGCATCACCTCGCCCGAGCAGGTGCGCACGCGCACGCTGGGGCAGGTTCGTGAACTGCTGGCCACGCATCCGGCGCTGGCCAACAGCTCCGGTTTGGCGCTGCCGTACCTCACGGTGTCCATCCGGTCCACGTTGTCCTAACGGGTCGCCGCGTCACAACAAGTTGCGTGCCTTCCGGCGACACTCGTCGGCCAGTTGCTGTTCACGACCGAACAGCAGGCCGAACGTGAAGCCGTTTTCGCCGACGGTCGTTCCGGCCGACAGGGCCATGCGGCGCAACACGGCAGACGCGACCACCGTGTCCTGATGGTCACCCAGCACTGACTGAAAGCGCTTGTAGTGCTTCGCCGTTCGCTTGGTTTGCTTCGAGCCGCCGGCGTCTGCGCACAGCTCGGCGGCGTATCGGGCCCGCTTTGCCGCCTTGCGTGCGCGATGCAGCATCGCGTCGTCGGCGTCATCGTCACCCAGCGCCGCGGCGAGCCGTCGATCGGCCTTCCGCTCGGCTTTGCGCGCCCGCTTGACCAGCTCCTTGGTAGTCATCTCCGGATCCACAGGCGGTGCGGTACGCCACGTTCGCAACGCCGCCATGATCGCCAGGTAACGCGGCGAGTCCATGGCCTCTGCGACTTGGGCGCGCGCCGGAAACTCGATGGCCTGCAGGTCGTTTCGCACGCGCGAGGGCACTGGGCCGAGGATCAGGTCGTCGGGGAACTCGTCGAGCGCGTTGGTGAATCTGCGGTGCTGAACCTGGCAATCGCGAACATCGCCGAGCAATCCGGCGAACCATCGCAGCTCGTCCTCGAGATCACCGACAACCGCCTGGTCCAGCACCTTGCCGAAAACCCTCAGCGTGCTCCGCAGCCGCCGGATCGCCACCCGCGTGTCGTGGATGGGATCCTGACCGCGCCGCAACCCGATGTCACCGGCAACGATCTGGTCGATCTGGGTGTTCACGTACCGCGACAACGCGCGCGCCGCAGACGACAAGGACTGAACCGTCGGGAGCGGAGGAAGGACACGGGCGAGCTTCGACGGATAGGAAGACGGTCGGGCACCCGCAGCCGCCAGCCGGCTGGTCAGCTGTTTGGGGATCGACGGGGTACGGGGCCCAAGTTCGACCTCGACCTCACGCCATGCCAACAGCCGCTCGTCCGCCCAGGCGCGCACCGAGTCGTCGGCGATCTCTGCGTAGAGTTCGGCGCCTTCGGGGTTACAGATCCGGTAGCGCTTGCGGACGGTGTGGATCGTCGCAACACTGTCCAGATGCCTGCCCAGGCTGGTCCCCGTGAGTAGCGCCCTGACTGCTTCAGGCAACCCGTCGGTGGGCGGCCAGTGCAGTTCCACGCGCCCCTCGGCGGCCGGAACCTTCAGCTGCCATCCGGTGTCGTCGTCACCGCTGCGACGGCGGAGCAAGATTCCGTGCGTCTGTAGGTCACGCTCCGCGGTGTCGTAGTATTCGCTGGTCAGGTCGACGGTGTCATGCTCGACCTCAGCATCCGCGAAGATGTCGCGGAGCTTCGGCAACTGAAACTGATCATCGACGTCCCACTTGCCTTCACGCTCGAGAACCTCGTGCATACCAGGGAGGATTTCCGCCTGGTCACACCGTCAAACCAGGTTCCGTGAAGGTCTCGCGCCGCGCCGTCAGGCGCTGAGCTCGGCGTTGTCCGCATCCACGGCGCCGAACCACCGCTGCAGCGCGTCGGTCAACCCACCGTCGTCGGATCCGTCTGCAGCCCAGGCGACATAGCCGTCGGGCCGGATCAACAGGGCCGCCGGCCCGTCCACCACGCGCGCCCGGGTGATGTCGACCCGGTCGGCCCATCCCTGCGCGGCCTCGGCATACGCGCCGGAGGAATCGACCAGGACCGGTCGGGCGGCACGCATCAGCTCGGCGATCCGACGCCCGTCGTCGAGAACCAGTTCGGGCACCATCGATCCGCAGAGCCGGTGTCCCCCGTATCCCATGTCGTAGGGCAGGTCAGACCCGGCGATCACGTTCGCGATGTGCGTCGCGCCGTCCGGCGTCGCCAGCAGTTCAGCGAAAAGTGTTCGCAGCGCTGCCACTTCGGGACCGGCCGCCATCAGCGCGGCCTGGGCCATCGACTGCGTCATCACGCGTTGGCCGATCGGGTGCCGTTCGGTGTGGTAGCTGTCCAGTAGCCCCGGCGGAGCCCAGCCGTTCAGTTCGGCGGCCAGCTTCCAGCCGAGGTTCATCGCATCCTGCATGCCGAGGTTCAGCCCGGGACCACCCATCGCCGAGTGCACATGCGCGGCATCACCGACCAGGAACACGTTGCCGGCCCGGTAGCGGTCCGCCTGCCGGGTGTTCTGGCCGTTGATGCGCCGCAACGCATGTGGCCCCGCACCGAGCGGCGGACCCATGGGCAGGTCCACTCCGATCACCCGGGCGGCGCTCTCCCGCAGTTCCGCCACCGTCAGTGGCGGAGCGTCGTCGGGCAGCAGGTCACCGTACTCGATCGTCCCGACCATCGGCCGGCCCGGCTCGAACTCGGCGTAGATCAGCACACCGCCGTCGAACCTGTTGTGCCCGAAGGGGATACGCCCGTGCCCCGGCAGGTTCAGTCCACCGTCGCCGGTGCGCAGCTCGTCCGGCACGCTGACGTGCGCGATCCGGCCGACCACGTCCGTGGTGAACCCGGGGAACTCGATACCGACGCTCTTCCTGACGAAGCTGCGCCCGCCGTCGGCACCGACCAGGTACCGGGTGTCCAGCCGGTAGGAGTTCTCGGACGAGGTCACCGACACCGTGACACCGTCTGTGCGCGAATCGATTCCGGTGAGCTCGTGCCCCCAGCGGATCTGCACGCCGAGGGATTCCACCCAGTCGACCAGTGTGCGCACCACGCGCGGCTGCTGAATCATCATGCCGTACATCGGATTGTCGGTCACTCCGAGGAACGGCAGCCGCATACCCGCGAAAATGTAGCCAGGCATGGGTTGCGGCGGATCGGCCGAGCCGCTGAGCATCGAGTAGAGACCCCGCAGGTCGAGCGCCCGAACAGCCTGTCCGACAATCCCGTTGGCCTTCAATTCGGTACTCGGCGCCGGCAGTTGCTCGAGCACGACCGGGCGAATGCCGGCCAACGCGAGCTCGCCGGCCAGCAGCAGGCCGTTGGGCCCGGCACCCGATATGACGACCTCCGTCTTCTCGTTCATTTCTTCCTCTCGGGTTCAGGCAGCCCAGCGGTGACGGCAGCGAACCCCTGCCGCAGCAGTGCGGTGAACGACACCGGCGGGTCGGCATTTGCGTACTGGTCCATCGCGACGTCGCCCACGGCGCGGACGACGGCCACCACCAGCTGTGGATACATATCGCGCTCGGGATCCGTGCCGGTACGTTCGGCGATGACCGCCACCCACTCATCGAACATCGCTCGGAATGTCGCGTCGCGGATCTCCGGAACCATCAACAGTTTTCGGACCTCGGCAAGCTGCTGCCGAGTCGGCAGGACGTTCTCCGCGCCGTACATGTCCGCGAAGTCCTCGTCGAGCGGTTCCACCACGGCCTCCATGACCGACGTCCACAACGGCTCGCCGGGCGGACGGTTACGCAGCGTCTCGATACTGCGTCGCATGCGTTCGACCTGGCGGTACGCCAGTGCGTCGTACTTGCCACCGAAGTAATTGGTGAAGGTGCGCAACGAGACACCCGCCAAGTTGGCGATGTCTTCGCGGGTGACGTTCTCCAGTCCCCGCTCGAACATCAGACTCAGCGCGGCGTCGCTGAGCGCCCGCCGGGTGTCGAGTTTCTTGCGCTCCCTCAGCCCCACGCCAACCACGATAATCAGATATTGCCCGTTGGGCAATATTTCCCGTCGGGCAAGTTATGTCGGTCCGGTGAAAACGAGTTGAACGCTCGCCGAGACTCACGGAGCGATGTGTGCCGCTAGCTGGTGCCCAGGGGGTCGATGGTCCACGCGATGTAGAGCACCGCCGCACTGACGGTCGCGGTGGTGACGAAATCGATCGCCCTGCTTCGTACCACCAGCAGACCGGCCCGGTCGTCGGTCAAGGTCAGCCGCAACGCCGCGGCCACCCCGACACCGATACCGATGACCAGCGCGCCACGACGCCAGTAACCCGCCACCACCAAAGCGAACGCCGCGATGAAGATCAGCCCGACCACGAGGATCGGCCACTGCCCGGCGAACACCTTGCGGACGAATTCCCGGGCAGTCACGCCAGTTTCGACTCTTCGAGCTCGACGACGTTGGTGAGCAGGAACGCGCGGGTCAGCGGCCCGACACCGCCGGGATTCGGCGATACATGCCCGGCGACCTCCCAGACGTCGGGAGCCACGTCACCGGTCAGCTTGTCGTTCACCCGGCTCACGCCGACGTCGACGACGGCCGCGCCCGGCTTGACCATGTCCGCGGTCAGCAGGTGTGGCACACCGACCGCGGCGATGATGATGTCGGCCTGCCGGGTCAGGCTGGGCAGATCACGAGTTCCGGTGTGGCACAACGTCACCGTGGCGTTCTCCGAACGCCGCGTGAGCAGCAGACCCATCGGCCGGCCAACCGTCACACCGCGGCCCATCACCACCACATGGGCGCCCGCGATCGGCACGTCGAACCGGCGCAGCAGGTGCACGATGCCGCGCGGAGTGCAGGGCAGCGGAGCCTCTTTGCCCAGCACCAACCGGCCGAGGTTGGTCGGGTGCAGCCCGTCGGCGTCCTTCATCGGATCGATGCGCTCGAGTGCGGCGTTCTCGTCGAGGTGCTTGGCCAGCGGCAGCTGCACGATGTAGCCCGTACAGTCCGGATTGGCGTTGAGTTCGTCGATGGTGGCGTCGAGCTCGGCCTGCGAGATGTCGGCGGGCAGGTCGCGGCGGATCGAGTTGATGCCGACCTTCGCGCAGTCGGCATGCTTGCCGCGCACATAGGCCTGCGATCCGGGATCGTCACCGACCAACACGGTGCCCAGGCCGGGCGTGCGGCCCGCAGCGGTCAACTTCGCTACGCGTTCCTTGAGATCGGTGAAGATCTCGTCGCGCGTGGCCTTACCATCCAGCGTTATCGCACCCACACTGTCATTCTGACAGGCCGCATGGCAGGCTCCCCGCTATGCACAGTTCTGCGGATGTGTTCAGTGAGGCCAAGCTGGGCCCGGTGACGTTGCGCAACCGCGTCATCAAGGCCGCCACATTCGAAGCGTCGACACCGCATGCCCTGGTCACCGACGACCTCATCAAGTACCACCAGCTGCCCGCGGCCGGCGGGGTGGGCATGACGACCGTGGCCTACTGCGCCGTCTCCCCCGGCGGCCGCACCGACGGTTGGCAGATCTGGATGCGCCCGGAGGCCCTGCCCGGACTGCGGCGGCTCACCGAGACGATCCACGGCGAGGGCGCGGCCATCAGCGCGCAGATCGGTCACGCGGGCCCGGTTGCCAACGCGCGCACCAACAAGGCTCCGGCGCTGGCCCCGGTGCGGTTCTTCAACCCGCTGTCCATGCGGTTCGCCCGCAAGGCCACCGTCGACGACATCCGCGACGTGATGACGGCCCACGCCAACGCCGCACGGTTGGCCATCGACGCCGGATTCGACGCGGTAGAGGTGCACCTCGGACACAACTATCTGGCCAGCTCGTTCCTCAGCCCGCTGATCAACCGCCGCGCCGACGAGTTCGGCGGATCGCTGGAGAACCGCGCCAAGGTGGCGCGCGGCGTGGTGCGTGCGGTGCGTGACGCCGTCGACAAACACGGCGACCGCCGGATCGCGGTCACGGCGAAGCTCAACATGAGCGACGGGGTGCGCGGCGGCATCACATGCGAAGAATCGCTGCAGACCGCCACATGGCTCGAGGAAGACGGTGGGCTGGACGCCATCGAGCTGACCGCGGGCAGCTCACTGGTCAACCCCATGTACCTGTTCCGCGGTGGCGCGCCGGTCAAGGAGTTCGCGGCCAATTTCAAACCGCCGATCAGCTGGGGTATCCGGATGAGCGGCCACAAGTTCTTCCGTGAGTACCCCTACCGCGAGGCCTACCTCCTGCGCGAAGCCAAGCTGTTCCGCGCCGAACTGAAGCTGCCGCTGATCCTGCTGGGCGGCATCACCAACCGCAACACCATGGATCTCGCGATGGCCGAGGGATTCGACTTCGTCGCCATGGGCCGCGCGCTGCTTGCCGAACCCGACCTGATCAACCGCATCAAGAACGAGGACAGCGCGGGGTCGGTCACCTCGCGGTGCACGCACTGCAACCAGTGCATGCCGACGATTTACCGCCACACCCACTGTGTGGTCACCGGAGCGCCCGATTCTCTGTCAATCTGAGAGGTATGCGGGAGACCGCTGACGACGCCATGGTGACCTACCGCTACGTGCGGGTCGGTCTGGTCGCGCTCGTGGTATTCCTGTTGGCGTCGCTGGTACTGACGGCCACTCGGACATGTCTGCAGGGTTCGATCAGTGCGTTCTTCTTCACCCGCACCCACGCGGTGTTCGTGGCTGCGCTGTGCGCCATCGGCGTGTGCCTGATCGCCTACCAGGGCAGCCGCAACGCCGAGGATTCGCTGTTGAACTTCTCCGGGTTCATGGCGTTCGTCGTGGCGCTGATCCCGACCGGCACCGACGGGGTGTGTAAGCCGTGGTTGCCGTCCGTGGCCGATCCGCTCGGCGGCGTCGCCAACAACATCACCGCGCTGTTCGTGGCTGCGGCCGCCGGCATCGCGTTGTATCTGGCGTTGAGCCGGTGGCGGCCACCGCAGCCTGAGCCCACCGCCGAAGACGACGAGTGCGCCACCGCCGCGGCGTTGTGGAAGTGGCTGGCGAAGGCCCTGTTGAAGACGGAATCCTGGTTGCCCAAGGCCTTGTTCGTCATCACCGTCATCGGCGCCCTGGCGCTGTTCTCGGACTGGTTCATGGCGCGGGCGCACGCGTTCGCCGCGGTTGGCATGTTCCTGGCCATCACGATGGTCGCGGTCTACCACGCCTGCTACGCCCGGGCCGCCGGACGCCAGCAACGCGCTCGGTTCTACGCCGTCATCGCGGTGCTGATGCTGGCCACGGTGGTCCTCGCCGTGGTGCTGCTCGTCAAGCATGTCCAGTTCGGTCTGCTGCTGGTCGAACTCCTCCTGATCGGCGAGTTCGCGCTGTTCTGGGCCGTGCAGACGTGGGACGTGTGGGAGCCGCGCGACAAGTACCCGCCCGAGGCGGTGCCCGCGCTGGCCAATACGCCTCAGCCTGCCCGATAACCGTCGATCAGCAGGTTCTGCCCGTCGCGCCGCAACACGAGCACGGCGCCGGGAACCGGGACCATGCCCTCGACCGCGGCTGCCGGCACCGCCCAACCCGACTCCGCGCACGTCCCGGTGTCGTAGGTGCGCAGCGCCGGTTGGATGCCGCGGTCGGCGACGACGAAGCTGTGCGGGAAGACCACATACGACAGCCCGGCGCCGCGACCGGGCACCCGGTTGGTCAACCCGCTCACAGTGCCGTTGACCGTGCAGCGTGGTGTGCCGTCTGCACCGAACAGGGTCATCTGCCGGTCGGAGACGACGAAGTCGTCACCTGGTCCGGGCGATGGCTGCGGGTACCCGCGCTCGGGAAGCGCGATGACCTGCTTCTGGACGACATTCGCGTAGGACGGCGCCGCAGGGGCCCCGGAGCCGGCGAATTGCAGGAACACCCCGACCGCGTTGGCCGCGGCGGCGATGACGTCGAGCGGTCTGGCCTGTGGGTCCTGCGGAGGTGCCCCGTGCAGCACGACCGTGTCCCACTGCGGCACGCCGCTGGCGGGATCGAGTGCGACAAGCCGGATGTCGACGCCGGAGGCCGACGTGCATCGAGCGACCGACACCACCCAGGAGCGGGTGTCGGCATCGATCTCGCCGTCGACGCACTCCGCGGGGTACGGGTCCGACACCGTCCATGCCGGCTTGCCGGTGCGGGTGTCGAAGCGGGTCCACGACACCGCGTCCCGGGAGACCAGGTACGGCACGTCGCGGTCGGCGGCATGCCCGACGGCTTCGAGCATCCGGGCGTCAGTCGTGGTCCACAGCCGCGCCCCGGTGACGGCGTCGAGGCCCACCAACGCCCGACCCAGGGAGACCACGACCGTGGCTCCGTTGTCGAAGACCGACATGCCGTCGGCCGCGACGTCGCTCTGGCCGGTGCGCGCGTAGTGCCACCGCTCGGTGCCGTCGGCGCCGTATGCCGTCACCCGCCGGTTGGCGAACACGACGAAACCGGCTCCCGCAGCGGCGATCTGGTAGTGCCCCGGTTTACCGCCGAGCGCGCCCGGGGCCTCGGCATCGAACGTGCCTGCAACCGTGACGCCGAAGCTGCGCGTGCCGAGCTCCGACGGCAGTGCGGGCACGTCGGTCGCCGCCGCCGTGGAGCCGTCGACAAAGCGATCGTCGTCGCCTGCGTGTAGCGCGCCCACGGTCACCACCGCGCCGACGGCCACCGCGATGACCACCCCGACCCCGACGAGGCGCACACTGTCTCGGCCCAGCCGGGCAAAGGCGGTGGTGGCGAGCAGCGTGGCGATCGCGCCGGCCAGGCACAGCAGCCACGCCGCCACGCCTGCGGGCAGTGCAGGCGACACCGGATATGCCTGACTAAGGGTGCGGTAGAACGCCGGGATGCCCTGGCTGAAGTACGCGAAGAACGCCAGGACGGCCAACGTCACCAGGACCACAGGGATGCCTGGCAAATCGCGCCCGTCCCGCCCACGCTGCCAAACGGTGACCATCGAGGCGATCAGAAGCAGCGTGATGACGGTGATCGCCAGCGGTATGCGGCTCGGCAGATCCGCACCCCAGCGGTGTAAACCATCGATGAACCAGGCGTCGAGGCCGAGCGGGCGCTGCGGGCCCAACCGGCTCCACCACCCGAGCGCGACAGCACATGCCAGCAATCCCAACGCCACACCGGCGCATACCGTCACCGCCGGCCGCAGCACAGCACGAATTCGTCCAGTCGCCTGATCCCGGGCCATGCGGGCCATCGTCACACATGCCGCCACACGATCGTGGCGCGGCAATTCATGCAGCCGGACGGTTAGAGTTGGTCCCGATGAGCCGACCAGCCCCACCCGCGCTGACCGTTCGGTACGACGGGTCGACCCGTACCTTCGCCGCAGGCAACGATGTCGTCATCGGCCGCGACCTACGCGCCGACGTTCGCATCGCCCACCCGCTGATCTCGCGTGCCCACCTGGTGCTGCGGTTCGACCAGGGCCGATGGGTCGCGATCGACAACGGCAGCCTCAACGGCATGTACGTCAACGGCCGCCGGGTGCCCTCGGTGGACATCCAGGACGGCCAGGTCATCAACATCGGCAACCCCGACGGCCCGCAGCTGAGCTTCGAGGTCGGCCACCACCAGGGCAACGTGGGCCGTACGCCGACGGTCGCGGTGCCCATCGCCACGCGGCAGTCCGGCAGCTGGCCCACCCAGGCGCCCACGGGCGGCGGCTGGCAGCAGCCGCACCAACAGCCCCCGGCCGGCGCGCAGCGCCCGGGATATCCGTCGGGCCCACAGCAGCGCTACCCCACCGGCACGCAGCCCGGCTTCTCCGGCGGCCCGCAATCGGGCTATCCGAGTGGTCCGCAGACCGGGTACCCGAGCGGTCCGCACACCGGTTATCCCAGCTCCCCCCAGTCGTACGCACCACCGCCACCGCCGCGGCCCACGGGCCCTCCGTCGGCGCAGGCCCCGACCACCATGGGCCCCGCTGTGTCGGCGCCCCGCGGCGGCAACGAGCCGATCGCCAATAAGGCGACCAGCATGCTCAAGATCCTGCGGCCGGGCCGCGGGCCCGAGCCGGCCACGGGTGCGGTGAAGATCGGTCGCGCCACCGACAACGACATCGTGATCCCCGACGTGCTGGCCTCACGCCATCACGCCACCCTGCTCCCGATGCCCGGCGGCACCCAGATCCGCGACGAACGCAGCATCAACGGCACGTTCGTCAACGGCGCCCGGGTGGACTCGGCGATCCTGCACGACGGTGACGTGGTCACCATCGGCAACGTCGACCTGACCTACACCGGCGGAACGCTGGTGCGGCGCAGCGAGACCGAGGCCGACACCCGCACCGGCGGGTTGGAGGTCCGTGCCCTCACGTGGACCATCGAGGGCAACAAGACTCTGCTGGACAACATCTCGCTGGACGCGCGGCCCGGCACGCTGACGGCCGTGATCGGCCCGTCGGGTGCGGGCAAGTCGACGTTCGCCAAGCAGGTCGCGGGCCTGACCCATCCGACCAGCGGCACGATCACGTTCGAGGGTCACGACGTCCACGCCGAGTACGCATCGCTGCGCTCCCGTATCGGCATGGTGCCGCAGGACGACGTGGTGCACGGTCAGCTCACCGTCCGGCAGGCCCTGATGTACGCCGCCGAGCTGCGCCTGCCGCCCGACACCACCAAGGCCGACCGCGAGCAGGTCGTCATGCAGGTGCTCGAGGAACTCGAGATGACCAAGCATCTCGACACTCGCGTCGACAAGCTCTCGGGCGGCCAGCGCAAGCGTGCGTCGGTGGCGCTCGAGCTGCTCACCGGCCCGTCACTGCTGATCCTCGACGAGCCCACCTCGGGCCTGGACCCTGCGCTGGACCGGCAGGTCATGACCATGCTGCGGCAGCTGGCCGACGCGGGCCGTGTGGTGCTCGTCGTCACCCACTCGCTGACCTATCTCGACGTGTGCGATCAGGTGCTGCTGCTGGCTCCCGGCGGCAAGACCGCGTTCTGTGGGCCGCCCAGCGAGATCGGTACCGAGCTGGGCACCACCAACTGGGCCGACATCTTCAGCACCGTCGCAGGCGACCCCGAAGCGGCCAAGCAGCGGTACCTGGCCATCCACGGTCCTCCCCCGCAGCGGCCGCCCGCGGACAAGCCGGCCAACCTCGGCGAGCCGGTCCACACCAGCCTGCTGCGCCAGTTCTCCACCATCGCGCGCCGCCAGATGCGGTTGATCGTCTCCGACCGCGGCTACTTCATCTTCCTGGCGCTGTTGCCGTTCATCATGGGCGTGCTGTCCCTGTCGGTGCCCGGTGAGACGGGTTTCGGACCGCCGAATCCGGCCAGCGACGCGCCGAACCAGCCCGGCCAGGTGCTGGTGCTGCTCAACGTCGGCGCCATCTTCATGGGCACCGCATTGACCGTGCGCGACCTGATCGGTGAACGCGCGATCTTCCTGCGTGAGCAGGCTGTCGGCCTGTCCACGTCGGCGTATCTGTTGGCCAAGATCTGCGTGTACAGCGTCTTCGCGGTGATCCAGGCGGGCATCGTCACCGCCATCACGATCATCGGTGTCGGCGCGCCCACCCAGGGCGCCAACGTGCTCGGCAGTGCGTCCTTCGAACTGTTCGTCGGCATGGCCGCATGTACCGTCTGCGCCGCCACGGTGGGCCTCGCGTTGTCGTCGATGGCCAAGACCAGCGAGCAGATCATGCCGCTGCTGGTGGTCGCGGTCATGAGCCAGCTGGTGTTCTCGGGCGGAATGATCCCGGTGACCGGCCGCGCCGGGCTGGATCAGTTGTCGTGGATCACCCCGGCTCGCTGGGGTTTTGCGACGACGGCATCGACCGTCGGACTCACCGACTTGGTGAAGCCGCCCATCATGCCCGACGACTCGCTGTGGAAACACACGTCAGGCGCGTGGCTGTTCAACATGGCCATGCTGGCCGGGCTGTCGGTGTTCTACATCGGCTTCGTGCGCTGGAAGATCCGCCTGAAGAGCTGAGTTTTCTCGGGCGAGCAGACATTCGGGTACGCCAAACGCGGCGTGTCGGGGACTTTGACGTCTGCTCGGCGAAGAACAGTTACCCGCCGACGGCGAGTCCGTGGGCGGCCGCATAGGCCAATGCCTGCTCGATGTCGACCTTGGCGCCACGCAGCTTCGCCGTCGTCCAGAACGTGGGGTCGACGCGGGAGGCGCGCAGATCAGCCTCTTCGAGCTTGGCGTCCTGGACCCGGGCGCCGGTCAGGTCGGCACGCCGCAGCACTGCCTTGCGCAGATCGGCGCCGACCAGACTGGTTTCCCGCAGCCGGCAGTCGGACAGGTCGACGCCGCGCAGATCGCAGCCGCCGAGAACCGCGAGCGTCAGGTCGGACTCCACCAGGGTGATCGGCCGCAGCCGCGCTTCGGTGAACACCGAACCCAACAGGCTGCAGTTGGTGAACGTGCTGTGCCACAGCGTGGCCCGCCGGAACGTGCAGTTGCGGAACGCCGAGCCGGAATGCTCCGACTCGGACAGGTCGACGCCGCTGAAATCGCACTCGGTGAAGACCACACGCTCGGTGCGCAGCCGGCTCAGAGCTCCGTCGTATTCGTCGGCACGAAAATCGACGCCGACGAATTCCTCGTCGACCCAGGACAGGTCCGCCACGGGCTCAGCCCGGCAGTGCCGTCAGGCTGCTGAGTGAGTATTCGGTGATGGCGATCAGCGCAGCCTTGGCCGAGTTGCGGTCCCGGGCGTCCACGGTGATCACCGGGATGTGGTCGGGCAGCGCGAGCGCCTTGCGCACGGCTTGCGTGGGGTGCCGCGGTGCGTCGTCGAATTCGTTGACGGCGACGATGAACGGCAGGTTGCGGGCCTCGAAGAAGTCCACCGCGGCGAAGCTGTCCTGCAGCCGGCGGATGTCGACCAGCACGATGGCGCCGATGGCCCCGCGAACCAGGTCGTCCCACATGAACCAGAACCGGCGCTGGCCCGGAGTGCCGAACAGGTAGAGGACCAGATCCTCGTCGAGGGTGATCCTGCCGAAGTCCATCGCGACCGTGGTGGTCCGCTTGTCCGGGGTGCCGTCGAGGATGTCGACGCCTTCGGAGACGTTGGTGACCAACGCCTCGGTCCGCAGCGGCATGATCTCCGAGACCGAACCCACGAACGTCGTTTTGCCTGCCCCGAAGCCGCCCGAGATGACGATCTTCGTCGACGCAGCCCGCCGCCGCGGTTTGCCGTCGGCGCGGTCAGAGTGCCCGTAGACCACGCAGGGTCCTTCCTATCAGTTCGCGGCGCTCGTCGAAGGTCGTCGAGTCGTCGAGGGTGGTATGCACCCGTAGATAACCCTGCGTCACCAGGTCCCCGATTAGCACGCGCGCCACGCCGAGCGGCAGGGACAAATGTGCCGCGATCTCCGCCACAGATGGGCTGTCGACGCACAGTTCCACGATTTGACCACGGACATCACGCGCCGACCAACGCGGTTCACGCGCCGGGGACTCCAATGTCTCCACCGGTGCCTCCAACGGCAGGTGGACGCGAGAATCGGTGCGGCCAGCGGTCAGCGTGTACGGACGGACCAGGCTCGGTTGCTCGGCGGGATCAGATGCGTCCATGAAGCGCTCACGAAGGTTGGGGTGCCCGGCGCGACGACTGCACAACGGCGCCGACGCGCTCCACCAGGATCGCCATCTCGTACCCGATCTGCCCGATATCGCAGGACCGGCCGGCCAGCGTCGCGAGGTTCGAACCGTCACCGACCCGCATCAACAACAGGTAGCCGTTGTCCATCTCGACCACCGACTGCAGCACGTTGCCGCCGTCGAAGAGTTGCGCCGCACCCGTGGCCAGGCTGGCCAACCCGGACGCCACCGCCGCGAGTTGGTCGGCACGTTCGATCGGCATGTCCTCGCTGGCCGCCATCAACAGGCCGTCTGCCGACACCAGGACGGCATGCGACACCCCGGACACCTCGCGGGCGAACTTGGACACCAACCAGTCCAGAGAATCGCGCTGCGCTCCTCCACGGGTCATTCGCTATCTGTTCCTCTGGTCTCTCGGGCGTGCGACCGGCCGGCGGCCACGCCGCCGAAATGGTTGCTGATGCTCGCGCGGACGGCCTCGGGATCACGCGGCTGGAACGCCGCGAATACGCCGCTGTCAGGTTTGTCAGCCGATGCTACCGCTTGCGCGCTGTCGTCATACCGGTGTGCTCCGCGGTTGCGGTGCCGGCCGTTGAGTTCGGCGACCGCCGCGACGCCGCCGGGGACGAGGCGGGCACCCGGCGTACGCATGGGCAGACCTTCTTCGGTGTGCTGCTCGACGGGCGCGTCCTGCGCCGCGGCGGCGACGGTCCAGCCCTTCTCCCAGACGGTCTTCCAGTCCAGGTCGGCGCTGCGGACGTGGGTCGTAGGGTCGATGTCCCATTCGGTCACCATCGACTGGTAGATCGCGTCGCCGTCCCCGGCGGTCGTCGCCGGTTGCGGCTCGTCGGCCGCGGGTTGCGGCGCGGCGGGAGGGGCCGGCGGGGTGAACTCCGGCTGTGCGCCGTTGGAGGCGGCCTGTGCGCGCGAGGCGAAGAACGCCGAAGTGTTGGTGACCGCCGTGTTGGTCAGCGCCCCGTCAGCCGTGTCCTGGCTGGGATGCTCCTCGTCCTCGGTCGGCCACTGCTGCGGCCACGAGGCGGCCGGCTCGCGCACCGGCAGCGCCTCGGCCGCCGGTTCCACCGCGGGTTCTCCGGCCGCGGGCTCCGACGGCTCGGAGGTGATCGGCGCAAGCGTCGGGGGCAGCTCGGATATGCCGCTGGCGCCAGGGTTGCGCTGCGGCAGCAATCCGAACGGCGCGTCGGCGTGGCCGTTGCGCAGCGGTTGGGCGACGTCGGCCGAACCGCCCGGCCGGGCGTCGAGGCCCATCGCCGCGGCCAGTCCCATCGGGGCGTCACCGGACGCATTGGCCGCCGGGCGCGGCGCGGGGGCCAGGGACACCCCGTCACGCACCAGCAGCTCCGCCGGAATGTAGATGCCGGCGGTGGTGCCGGAGTTCGGTTCCTCGGCGATGGTGCTGCGCAGCCGGACCACCAGCCCGTGCTGGGTGGCCAGCCGCCCGACCACGAACAGGCCCATGTGGCGCGCGGTGTACGGGTTGACCTCACCACCGGACTGCAGACGTGTGTTGGCCACCCGCAGATCGGCCTCGGTCATGCCCAGGCCGATGTCGCTGACCTCGATGACCAGCCCGCCGGTGTCGGCATACACGGCCGACACCCGGACCTGGGAGATGGGCGGCGAGTAGCGCAGCGCGTTGTCGAGCAGTTCGGCCAGCAGGTGGATGAGGTCACCTGATGCCGATCCGACGACCTCGGCCTCGGCGACGGTGGCCGTGATGACCCTGGCATAGTCCTCGACCTCGGAGGCCGCGGCGTTGATGATCGTGTCGATCGCGACCGGGTCTTTGTGCTCGCGAGTCACCTTCGAGCCCGACAACACCAGCAGGTTGGCGCCGTTGCGTCGCATCCTGGCAGCCAGGTGGTCCAGCTTGAACAGGCTTTCCAGCCGGTCGGGATCGTCCTCGTCGCGCTCGAGCCGGTCGATCAGGGACAGCTGCTGGTCCACCAGCGAACGGCTGCGCCGCGACAGCGTCTCGAACATGTCGGACACCTGCGACTGCAGCTGAGCTTGCTCACCGGCCAGGAAGACGGCCTGCTGGTGCAGTTCGTCGACGGCGTGCGCCACCTGGCCGACCTCTTCGGTGGTGTACACGGGCAGCGGCTCGACGATGCCGGGCTCACCGCCGCTGCGGACGCGTTCGATCTCGGTCGCCAGATCCTCGTGGGCGACTTTGAGGGCGCTGTCGCGCAGGGTCCGCAGCGGACGCACGAGTGACCGCGCGACGAGCAACACGATCACCAATGCGCTGACGATGGCGATGGCAACCAGAATCGCGTCACGGATGGCCGCGCTGCGCTGATGGTTGGCCTCGGCGTCGACGGCGGCCGGGATGGATTCGGTGAAGTCGCCGATCATCTGCTCGGCGACCTTGTCGGTGGCTTGCAGCGACGCAAGCAGATCGGGGTTGTCGACGAGCGGGATCGTCGGATCGGACAACATGCCCAGCCGCTTGACCATCTCCGAGCGCAGCGTCGCCGCCTGCTCCGAGGCCCCGCCCAGCACCTTTGCCATCGCCGTCACGGTCGACGGTTCGGTACCGGCCAGCGCGACCATCGAGCTGCGCAGGACCGGCTCGGGCAGGTCGCCGCCGCGGGTGACCAGCAGCCGCTGCATCATCATCTGCCCGCGGGCGCCGATGGCCCGGGACAACGCGTCGGCCTTGAGCTGCACGTTCTGGTCGTCGGTACGTGCCGATCCGGTGATCGCGGTCTCCGCGGTGAGCAGCAGCGACCCGTACCCCATCACCCGCGTCCGCAGGTCGACGGCGTTGGCCATCACCGCACCGACCAGTTCCTGGCCCTTGTCGATCAAGCTGTTCACCGATTGTGCGACGTCGTCGGCGACCTGGGTGGAGTCCGTGCGCTGACGCAGGTCGTTCTTGCGCGCGGTGAACTCCGCCACCGCGGCCTGGCTGTCACCACCCTCGGTGGCGGCCACCATGACGCTTTCCAGCGCCGCCATGTATTTGTCGACGTCCGGGATCATCTCGGCGCGGTCTGCCGCCAGGCGCAGCCGGGATGCCTCGACAGAGCTGCCGTAGATGCGCAATCCGCCGAACACGATGGCGAGAATCAGCGGCACCATGACGATGGCGAGCACTTTCCCGCGGACGGGCCAGTTGGCAGGCGACCAACGCGACGGTCGCTTTGCCGGCACGTGTGGCGTCGACGCGAATTCGACCACCGTTCCGTCGGCCTGTTTGAGCTGCGAAAAGGCGGTCATCGGCATCCAACCCTGCTACCGGCCGCATCTCGGCACTTCGGTCCTGAGGCGTGATTCATTAGGCTTCCTGCTAATTTCGCCCACGCTTGGGCGGGCGTCACTACGCCTGGCAATTCGACGAGTATGACAGCCGCTGGCGAGCGTTTCCACAATTCTTACTGAACAGACAGAGTTCGTGACCGAGCCGTAGCGCAGTCGTGTGGTAATTGAGCAAAGCTCGCAACCATCGCTGATCTTGTCGATGGCCGTCGCCGGGAGTACGGTGCAGCGGCCCGCCGTACGATGACCTCGAAATGTTCCGGTTGTTGTTTTTCTCGCCTCGAATCGCCCCCAATACGGGTAACGCGATCAGGATGGTCGCGGCCACCGGCTGCGAGTTGCATCTGGTCGAGCCACTGGGATTCGATCTGTCGGAACCCAAACTGCGCCGCGCGGGGCTCGACTACCACGACCTGGCGTCGGTGACCGTGCACCCGGATCTCGCCACCGCGTGGTCGGCGCTGATGCCCGCCAGCGTCTATGCGTTCACCGCGCACGCATCGACGCCATTCGCCGATGTCAGCTACCAACCGGGCGATGTACTGATGTTCGGACCGGAACCGACCGGTTTGGATGCCGAGACGCTCGCGGACCCGCATATCACGGGCCGCGTGCGCATCCCGATGCTCGACGGCAGGCGGTCGCTGAACCTGTCGAACGCCGCCGCCGTCGCCGCGTACGAGGCATGGCGGCAACACGGCTTCACCGGCGCCGTCTGAATCCCCCATATATAAGGCCCCGCGGGTGACTCACCAGGTGTCCCAGTGCGTGAGCTGCTCGGCCGGTAGCCGCTTGGCCGGCTTGAAGTCGGTGCCCTTGGTGTACGCGATCGGGAACAGCCCGGCCTGCGCGTACTTGTCGAACGGAATGCCCAGCACCTCGGCGGCCTGCTTCTCACCGTCGCCCAACAGGTGCAGCGTCGTCCACGCCGAACCCAGGCCCCGCGAGCGCAACGCAAGCATGAAGCTCCATGCCGCGGGCAGCAGTGAGCCCCAGTACGACGCCTGCATGCCGGCAGGCGCTCCGTCGGGGCGACCCTCCAGGCACGGCACCATCAACACGGGTGCCTTCTCGAAGTTCTCGTTGAGAAACTTCGCCGAGCTCATCACGGCGCCGATCTGCTCGTCGCGGATGTCGCCGCGCTCGGGTGCGGGCAGGTCGAGGTAGGGGTTGGCGTTGGAGCGGTAGATGTCGGCCAGCGCCTTCTTCTTCGCCGGGTCCGTGACGAAGACCCACTGCCAGCCCTGAGCGTTGGAACCGGTCGGCGCCTGCAGCGCCAGGTCCAGACACTCCATGATCACCTCGCGCGACACCGGCTTGTCGAAGTCGAGTCGCTTGCGCACCGATCGAGTGGTGGTCAGAAGTTCGTCAGTGGACAAGTTCAGGTTCGAATCGGCTGTCATGGCGCGAGACTACATTCGGGCCATGAGTGCTGAGTTGACAGCGGAAGTAATCGAACGCCTGACCACCGACCACTACGGCTGGTTGACCACCGTCGCGAAATCGGGTCAGCCCGTGCCCCGGTTGGTGTGGTTCTACTTCGACGGCACCGATGTCGTCGTGTACTCGATGCCGGGTGCGGCCAAGGTCCGCCATGTGACTGCCCATCCGCAGGTGAGCCTGAACCTGGATTCGGACGGAAACGGCGGCGGCGTCATCGCGGTCGGGGGTCACGCGGCGGTCGACGCCACCGACGTGAACCCGCGCGAGGACACCGCGTATTGGGACAAGTACGCCGCCGATGCGGAGCAGTTCGGATTGACCGAGGCGATGGCCGCGTACAGCACGCGGCTGCGGATCACCATCGACAAGGTGTGGACCACTCCGACCGGCGAATGAGCACCGGGCTCAGCTGGCCTGCCGGGCCGCGATGTGCCACGCCCCGTGGTGGTTGTGCCAGCCGGGCTGGGCGTTGGGGGCCGGGTGCGCGTGCACCTGCGGGCTGAAGGAGTGGCCCGGACCGGAAGGCGCCGTGGACGTGGTGCTGGCCGACGCGGTGCCGGCCAGGCCGAGGGCGGCGCCGCCGATGATGCCGGCGGAGATGATCGGGAGAGCGATTGCGCTTGCGATGCGGATCATTTCTGTAATCCTTTGGGTGAGTTGGGTTTTCGTTTGTCTCGTCGGCTTGTTTCGCCGTTGAGATAAGAATGCCGCCCAACGTGGCCCGAGTCTGTCGCCCTAGTGGTGGATGCACCCGATGAATGCGGTGTCCTCCGATCGGAGGAACGCCCCCTACCAGCCGGCCGTCAGCGGAAGTCCCGGGACCGGGACACCACCTTGAGGTCGACGGCGCTCATCCGGTCGGCCAGTACGGTGACTGCGCCGCTGGCGTTCTGCACGATGCCCCGGATGACCAGCGCCGACGCCGTCTGCGCCAGCTTGCGGTGGCGCGCCCACACCCCCGGCGCGCACAGCACGTTGACCATGCCGGTCTCGTCTTCCAGGTTGACGAAGGTGACGCCCTGCGCCGTCGCCGGCCGTTGCCGGTGAGTCACCGCTCCCGCCACCAGGATTCGGGTTCCGTCCGGGATCTCCAACAGTCTGTTGGCGGGCACGACACCCAAGGCCTCGAGGTCCTCCCGCAGGAACTGGGTGGGATAACTGTCCGGCGAGACACCGGTGGCCCACACGTCGGCGGCCGCCAGCTCCAGATCGGTCATCCCGGGCAGCGTCGGGATGTGCGATGACGACCCCACCCCGGGCAGGCGGTCGGGGCGCTGGGTGGCGGCCGCACCCGCCGCCCACAGTGCCTCCCGTCGGGTGATCCCGAAACACCCCAGGGCGCCCGCAGTGGCCAGCGCCTCAGTCTGCGGGACGCTCAGCTGCATCCGGCCGGTCAGGTCGAGCAGAGTTGCGAACGGCCCGTTGGCATCCCGATCGTCGACGATGCGCTGCGCGAGATCGTCGCCGATGTGCCGCACACTGCCGAGCCCAAGCCGAACCTCCGTCCCGTGGTTCTCGCATGTGGCGTAGGCCAGGCTGGCGTTGGCGTCGGGCCCGTGCACCGTGACGCCGTGCCGCCGGGCATCGGCGACCAGCGACTGCGGCGAGTAGAACCCCATGGGCTGCGCCCGCAGCAGCGCCGCACAGAACGCGGCGGGGTGGTGCAGCTTGAACCACGACGAGTAGAACACCAGCGACGCGAAGCTCAGCGAATGGCTTTCCGGGAAACCGAAATTGGCGAAGGCCTCCAGCTTGTCGTAGATCCGGTCGGCCACCTCACCGGTGATGCCGTGTTTCTCCCGCATGCCGTCGTAGAAGCGCGAACGCAGCCTGCGCATCTTCTCGGTGGAGCGTTTGGATCCCATGGCCCGGCGCAACTGGTCCGCCTCGGCCGCCGAGAAACCCGCGCAGTCGACGGCCAGCTGCATGAGTTGCTCCTGGAACAGCGGGATGCCCAAGGTCTTCTCCAGCGCGGGCTTCATCGAATCATGGTCGTAGGTGACTTCTTCCTGTTCGTTGCGCCGCCGGATGTAGGGGTGCACCGAGCCGCCCTGGATCGGGCCGGGCCGGATCAGCGCCACCTCGACCACCAGGTCGTAGAACTCGCGCGGTTTGAGCCGCGGCAGCGTCGCCATCTGAGCCCGCGACTCGACCTGGAACACCCCGACCGAATCAGCTCTCTGCAGCATCTCGTAGACCGCGGGCTCACTCAGGTCCAGCTTGGCCAGATCAACCTCGATGCCCTTGTGTTCGGCAAGCAGGTCGATCGCATAGTGCAGCGCCGAGAGCATGCCGAGCCCGAGCAGGTCGAACTTCACCAGGCCGATGGCCGCGCAGTCGTCCTTGTCCCATTGCAGGACACTGCGATTCGCCATACGGGCCCATTCCACCGGGCACACGTCGGCGATGGGACGGTCACAGATCACCATGCCTCCGGAGTGGATGCCCATGTGCCGGGGCAGGTTGGCGATCTGGGTGGCCAGGTCGATCACCTGCTCCGGGATGTCCTCGACCTCCGGGGAGTCGACCTTGCCGTTCCACCGGCTGATCTGCTTGCTCCAGGCGTCCTGCTGCCCTTGGGAGAATCCGAGCGCACGGGCCATGTCGCGCACCGAACTGCGCCCGCGGTAGGTGATGACGTTGGCGACCTGGGCGGCGTAATCCCGGCCGTAACGTTCGTAGACGTACTGGATGACGTTCTCGCGCAGGTCCGATTCGATGTCGATGTCGATGTCGGGTGGGCCGTCGCGGGCCGGGGACAAGAACCGCTCGAACAGGAGCTCGTTCTTGATCGGGTCGACGTTGGTGACCTTGAGCGCATAACAGACGGCCGAGTTGGCCGCGGATCCCCTGCCCTGGGCCAGGATGTTGTTCTCCCTGCAGAACCGGGTGATGTCGTGCACCACCAGGAAATAGCCCGGAAAAGTCAGCTGCTCGATGATGTTCAGTTCATGCTCGATCTGCGCATAAGCCTTGGGCGCCTGCGACGGCGGACCGTAGCGTTCGGCCGCACCGGCCATGACCAGGTGTCGCAGCCAGGTGTCCTCGGTGTGTCCATCGGGAACGTCGAAGGGCGGCAACTGCGGGGCGATGAGTTCCAGCCGGAACGCGCACTGGTCACCCAGATCTGCTGCTGCCGTGACGATTTCGGCACCGAACAGCTGCGCCATCTCCTCCCCCGAGCGCAGATGCACCCCACCCAACGGGGCCAGCCAGCCCGCCGCGGCCTCCATCGAGTTACGGGCGCGGATCGCCGCCATGGCCATGGCGAGGCGTCCGCGGGAGGGCGCGGCGAAGTGCGCGCCCGTGGTCGCGACGATGTTCACCCCGAACCGCGGCGCCAGGTCGGCCAGCGCGGCATTGCGTTCGTCGTCGCGCGGCTGGCCGTGGTGGGTGAGTTCGACGCTGACCCGCCTCTGCCCGAACCGGTCCACCAGGTCCGCCAACGCCCGCTCGGCGGCCTCCGGGCCACCGTCGGACAATGCTTGGCGGACATGACCTTTGCGGCATCCGGTGAGGATGTGCCAGTGCCCTCCTGCCGCCTCGGTGAGGGTGTCGAGGTCGTAGCGAGGCTTTCCCTTCTCACCGCCGGCCAGGTGAGCCCTGGCGATCTCGCGCGACAATCGCCGGTAGCCTTCGGGCCCGCGGGCCAGCACCAGCAGATGCGGGCCGGGCGGATCCGGGACGTCGGTGCGGGGCGTGTTGCCCAACGACAGCTCGGCACCGAACACCGTGGCCACGTCGAGTTCGCGTGCGGCCTCGGCGAACCGCACCACCCCGTAGAGCCCGTCATGGTCGGTCAACGCGATGGCCCGCAGATTCAGCCGGGCCGCCTCCTCGACCATCTCCTCCGGGGTGCCGGCGCCGTCGAGGAAGCTGTACGCCGAATGTGCGTGCAACTCGGCATAGGGCACTGCGCCGGACGCGCGGGACACCTCGGGCGGTTGATAGACCCCGCGCTTACGTGACCAGGCCGGACTGTCACCGCCGTCGCCGGACTCTTCCAGCGGGAGCCCGGAGCGGCGCGGCTTGCCTTCCTCGGCGGGCCGAGGCATCCGACCTGAGAGCACCCGCTCCATCTCGGCCCAGCTCGGCGGCCCGTTGTGCCAACCCACCGCGCTAGTTTATCGAACATATGTTCGTACGCGTCACTACGGATGCAGGGAGGGCCGGTACGTGAGCTCTTGGATGCGGCCGTCGAGCGTGCGACTCTCGATCAGCTCGAGGTCGAAGTCGGCCGCACCCCGGAAAATCGGGTCGTCACCGGTCTGACCTGTGATGACCGGGAAGATCGTCACCTGGATGCGGTCGACCAAGCCTGCGGCCATCAGCGCCCGGTTCATCGACAGGCTGCCGTGCGAACGCAGCGGAACGTCGGACTCCCCCTTGAGCCTCGCGACGACGTCGACGGCATCACCACTCACCACGGTCGCGTCCGGCCAGTCCAGCGGCCCGTCCAGGGTGCTCGACACGACCGTCGCAGGCAGGTTCCGCATGCGGGTCACCCAGGGGTCGCCCACCGACTCCTCGGTGCCCGAGTTCAGCAGCGCCGTGAACGTCCGATAGGTATTGGCGCCGAACACCATCCGCTGCTCGGCGCCGTAGAGCGAAAGCCGGTGATCGAGCAGTTCGGGACCCTGCTTACCCCAGTAGCCGCCCCAGTCACCACCACTGATCCCGCCATAGCCGTCGAGGCTGGAAAACACGTCGAAGGTGTACGTGGCAGTCATGGTGCCCTCCTCGGGATGTCCGATTTGTCGATATAGACGTGGCATCGCGGCGAAACTCATCGCCCTTGCCCGAACAGCAAGTCCGCGTGCCAGGTGGCGCCGGCCCGGCCAGACTTGGCACATGCCTCACGACACCCCGCCACCCCGGACCGGGTCCGACGAGACGACGACTCTGCGCGGTTTTCTCGATTACCTCCGCACCTCGATCGCGGCCAAGGTGGACGGGACGCCCGAGCCTGCCGTGCGGACGGCCGCGGTGCCGTCGGGCACCAACCTGCTCGGCCTCGTCGAGCACCTGACGCACGTCGAACGCTGGATCTTCCTCGGGGAGGACGTCACCGACTGGCAGGCGACGTTCTGCGCTCCGCAGGCGGACAGTGCCGCCGACGTCGTCGCCCGCTATCGGGCCACGGTCGCACGCGCCAACGAAATGCTGGACGGCTGTGGCGATCTCAACGCGCCCGTCCCCGGACGCGCCACCCCCAGCCTCCGCTGGGCCCTCACGCACATGATCGAGGAGACCGGGCGCCACGCGGGTCATGCGGACGTCATCCGCGAACTGATCGACGGCTCGACCGGCCGGTGAACCGATGACCGGTCAGCCCGGAACGTCCATGCGTTGCGTGCCCAGAACGGCCAGCAGCCGCATCGCCTCCTCTGACGGCGAGCCCGGTTCCGGCGTGTAGATCACCACGCGTTGATCGCGGTCGGCGATGTCGAGCGAATCACAGTTGACCGCAACCGGGCCGACCACCGGATGGGCGAACGTCTTGCACAGGGTCGGCCGGGCCACGATGTCATGCGCATTCCACAACCGCGCGAATTCCTCGCTGCCGGAACGGAGTTCGGCGATCAGCTCACTGGTCTCCGGGTCATCGGGATACCGTGCGGCAGTGGCGCGCAGGTGCAGTGCGGCAGTGTGGGAGAACTCGTCGGCGTCGGACACCCCGTACAGCCGCCGCCCGTCCGCCGGATGGGGCCCGAGAAACGCCCGTCGCACCAGATTGCGGTCCCGGCGCGACAGCGCCGAGAAGTCCTCCATCAGCGCGCACGCCAGGTCGTTCCAGGCGAGCACCTCATAGGTCGCCGACAGCACGATGGCAGCAGCTTGCGGCAACCGCTGGATCAGGTTGAGGATGCTCGGGCGTACCTCCCGCGGCGGGCCGGGTGGCCGCTGGAGTTCGACGCCGGCCAGCAAGTAGAGATACGCCCGCTCGGCATCGGAAAGGCGAAGTGCGCGAACCAGACCGGAAAGCACGTCACCCGACGGGTGCGGGGCCCTGGCCTGTTCGAGACGCGTGTAGTAGTCGGTCGAGATGAACGCCAGATGCGCGACCTCGTCGCGCCGCAAACCCGGGGTGCGCCGCCGTTGCCCGACAGGCAGACCGACGTCCGCAGGCCGGATCCGCTCGCGCCTGCTACGCAGGAACGCGCCCAACTCTCGCTTGTCCACGCCGCCATTCTCCGTGCGACCGCCGAACGCAGCCAGGTACCGCTGATACCTGGATAAGACCGGCGCGCGCCCGCAGGCTCGCTGTCATGACTTCCCCCACGAAAACCGGCCTGCTGGAAGGCAAGATCGCATTCATCACCGGCGCGGGTCGCGGTATCGGCGCCGCGGCCGCTCAGTTGTTCGCCGCCGAGGGCGCCACCGTCGTCCTCGCGGCGCGGACCGAGAGCGAGCTCAAGGCGGTCACCGAGGACATCCGATCCGCAGGCGGCACCGCCGATTACGTGGTCTGTGACCTGGCCGCCGGATCCAGTGTGCGGGCCGCGGTGCAGCGTGCCGTCGAGCTCTGGGGGCGTCTCGACATCGCCTTCAACAACGGTGCGACGATCCAGCCGCCGGGACCACTGCACGAGGTGTCCGAAGACGACTTCGACCACGTCTACACGGTCAACCTCAAAGGCCTGTGGCTGGCGCTGTCCGCCGAGGTGACCGCCATCAGCGCGACGACCAAAACCGGTGCGATCCTGAACAATTCCAGCATCGGGAGCCTGCACAGCAATCCCGACCTGCCGGCCTACGGAGCGATGAAGCGAGCGGTCAACAGCCTCACCGAGTCAGCCGCCGTGAGCTACGGGCCGCAGGGTATCCGGGTCAATGCGATCGCTCCCGGGCCGACCATGACCGAAATGATCCAGCAGTGGGAGGACGCCAGTCCCGGGGTCGTCGAACGACTGGTCGCGGACACACCTCTGCGCCGCGCGGCGCGGCCCGACGAGATCGCTCAAGCCGCCGCCTGGTTGCTCAGCGACCGCGCGTCCTACGTCACGGGTGCAACGCTGCGGGTCGACGGCGGGACCTGGGTGTGACCGAGGCGACCGGCAAATCCTCGGCTGTTGCCAGCCGGCCCGGGTAGCCTGGCCTCGACCGGGGAGGAAATCGTGTTCCATGAGTTGATCGCGCTGGGTATCCGTTCAGGTGCGGTGTACCGCGTGAACATCGCCGACGGCTCAGCGACACCCGTACACAACGACGGCCTCGGCCCGTCCCCCGACGGCGTGGTGGTGCGTGACGGTGTCATCTACTGGACCACCATGGGCGTCCCCACCCGCGACCCGGCACTCAAAGGCGAAGCCAGCCTGGACTATTCGTCGCGTAACGGGGGTCTGCACGCGGTGCGCCTGGATGGCACCGACGCACACGACGTGATTCCCGTCGGTTCGCTGACAACCGGTAAGCAACTCACCATCGACGCCGCAGGCACCCTCTACTGGGGTGACCGTGAGGGCTGCCGGGTGAGCTGTGTGCGTCCCGACGGCAGCGCCTTGACCGACCTCGTGGTCAACGCCCGTGACGACAGCTGGCTGCAGGAATGCGTCGGCGTCGCCGTCACGTCCACTCACCTCTACTGGACCCAGAAGGGGCCGGCCAAGGGCGGCAAAGGCCGAATCCTGCGGGCCGGCTTGACCATTCCCGCCGGGCAGACCGCGGCCGACCGTACCGACATCGACGTGCTGTGGGATCACCTGCCGGAGCCGATCGACCTGGAGGTCCACGGCGACTGGCTGTATTGGACCGACCGCGGCGCTCCGCCGGCCGGCAACACCCTCAACAGGGCACCGCTACCCGGCCCCGGTGCCACCGGGGTCGAACCGGAGATCCTCGCCGACGGATTCGCCGAAGCGATCGGCCTTGCCGTCGACGAGGACACCGCGTACGTCTCGGACCTCGGCGGGCACATCCGGGCCGTGCCATTGCCCGGGCGTCCCGGGGCCCCTCGGCTGGTCGCCGACATGGGTGAACCGATCTCCGGGATCGCCGGGATCTGAGTCGACAGGAGGGTACATGACCTACGCACACACCTTCGCCGACGTCGAGCACCGCCCGGTCGCCGTGATCGGCGCCGGCACGCTCGGACGGCGCATCGCCCTGATGTTCACCTCCCGCGGCGGCACTGCCCGCGTCTACGATCCGAGCGCCGAACAAGCCACCGCTGCAACGGAATATGTCGCACGGACGCTGACCGGGGTGATCGAGCGCCGAGGCTCGGGTGCGGTCGGTCGCGCCGAGGCCGCCGGGTCGGTCGCCGACGCGCTGAGGGACGCCTGGCTGGTCGTGGAGGCCGTCCCCGAACGGTTGGACATCAAGATCCCGCTGTGGGGCCAGATCGACGCTGCAGCACCCGCCGACACGATCTTCGTGACCAATTCGTCGTCGTATCCGTCCCGGCTGATGACAGAACACATCCGGGACAAGAGCCGGATGTGCAACATGCACTTCTACATGCCGCCCGGGTCCAACGCCGTCGACCTGATGTCCGACGGCGAAACCAGCCGCGAGGTGCTCGACACTCTGTTGGCGGTGCTGCCCGAGTACGACATCCATCCGTTCGAGGCCCGCAAGGAAAGCGTCGGCTTCATCTTCAACCGGGTGTGGGCGGCGATCAAACGCGAGTGTCTCGAAGTCGTCGCCGAGGGCGTGGCCCGTCCGGAGGATGTCGACGGCATGTTCCGGATCAACTGGCACATGCCCGTCGGGCCGTTCCAGATGATGGACCAGGTCGGCCTCGACGTCGTGCTCGACATCGAGAACCACTACGCCGAGGAGAATCCGCACCTTCCGGCGGGGCCACGTGAGCTGCTGCATCGCTACGTCGACGCGGGCAAGCTCGGCGTGAAGACCGGAGAAGGTTTCTACCGGCGCCGCTGAACCGCCCGATCAAGCTGCCAAATTGCTGTGAACACCCTACGATGCCCGTGGGCTGGGGGATCGACTGCAAAGGACGGCAATGGCGTCAACGAAGTACATCGGTTATGTCGGCGGTGTGGCGGTAGCCGTGGGTGTGGGTGCGGCGATCGCCGCTGCCGGCCAGGGCACCGCCAACGCCGACGCGACCGACGGCGGTTCGGCCGCCAAGGACGCCGGCACCAGTACGTCGGTCAATGCCGGGCCCAAACGCTCTGCGCCGGGGCCGGCCAAGACGCTGTCGAAGATCAATGACAACGTGGCGAAGGTCAGCGCTCAGGTCACCAAGACGGCGCACTCGGTGTCCGCGTCGATCTCGGACTCGCTGGCCAAGCCCGCCGCGAAACCGGTGACCAAGGTCGGCAGCAAGCCCACGCCGAGCCCGGCGGACTTCGAGGCCAAGCAGGTCGACCGGCTCAAGAAGATGTTCGAGCCCAGGCAGGCCGCCGCACAGCCCACCGCGCCGAAGCCGGACAGCTCCGTCGACGCGCCGGTGTCACGGGCGGCTGTGCAGGCCGACACTCCTGCACCGACGGCTGCCCCGGCCTGGAGCCCGAATCCGTTCCGTACTGATGATCCGACGCCGACGAACGAGCCCGAGCTGGTGCAGCAGCTCAGCAGCACCCTGATCGGGATCACCCCGGAAGCGTTGCAGCCCTTCACCC
The DNA here is from genome assembly GCF_002157835.1 of Mycobacterium dioxanotrophicus. NCBI lineage: Bacteria > Bacillati > Actinomycetota > Actinomycetes > Mycobacteriales > Mycobacteriaceae > Mycobacterium > Mycobacterium dioxanotrophicus. Next base: position 5,611,929 of record NZ_CP020809.1, read on the forward strand.
GCGAAGGTGTGGAGGCCGGTTACCGGGTCAGCCAGATGGTGCCGTGGCTCAACATCGTCGTGCCTGCCACCAAGATCATCCCGAACCTGTCCCCCGCCCTGCAGAGCGGGGACGACGGGGCACGTGCACGCCAGGTCATCGTCAACCAGTTGCTGATCACCACCCAGCCCGGCTCGATCGCGTTTTACGGGTACGACGAGGTCGCCGATCTGCTCAACGTGGAGCACCCGGCCGACGATCTCAAGCAGCAGGCCTTCGTCACGGCGTGGAACATCCTCGACCCGTTCCACCTGGCGCATGTTCCGGATGAGTCGGGTATCGACCGGACCTACGCCGTGTGACGCGGACCGGCTCCGCCGCGCTACGCCATCGACGGGCTGTCGTGGCGTAGCGTCTCGCCGCGGAAGAACGCCTCACTGCGCGAGCGCCACACGAGCATGAGCACGGCACCGAGCAGCAGGATGCCGAACCCCATGAAGAACACCAGCCCGATACCGCCGATCGCGGCGCCGCTGCCGTTCTCCGGGTTCATGCTCTCCTTGATCGAGAACGCGAAGACTGCGGCGAGGATGATGCCACCGGTCAGCGGGAACAGCAGTTTGAACACGATGTTGTGGGCGCTGGTGAACAGTTCTCGCCGGAAGTACCAGACACACGCGAACGCCGTGATGCCGTAGTACCAGCAGATCATGATGCCAAGGGCGGCAATGGTATCCAGCAGGGCGCTTTCGGAGAGCAGGCTCACCACGGTGTAGAAGACACCCGTCACCACGCCTGCGGTCACCGTCGCGAAGCGTGGCACCAGGTAGCGCGGGCTCACTTCGGCGAACCGAGGTGGGAACGCCCGGTACGCACCCATGGCCAGCATGGCCCGGGCGGCAGGCAGGAAGGTGGTCTGCAGGCTCGCCACCGACGATGCCAGCACCGCCAGGAACAGGAACGGACCGAGCCACTTGCCGAGCACCGGATCGGCCAGTGCGGCGAAGACATTGCTCTCGTTCTCCGGATTGCCAAGGCCGAGGCCGTCTTCCCCGACGCCGGCGTACATCATCACCGCGACCGCGATCAACAGGTAGGTGGCCAAGATGGACAGCACGCACAGCAGCCCCGCGCGGCCTGGCACCTTCGTCGGATCCTTGCTCTCCTCACCCAGGGTCAGGCAGGTGTCCCAGCCCCAGAACGCGAAGATCGATCCGGTGACGCCAACCACGAAGGCGCTGAAGGTGAGTCCGGTCAACGGGTTGAACCAATCGAGGTCGAACGACAATCCGGCCGGCGCCGCACCGCGGCCCACGTGGATGAAGGCCATCACCGCGAAGCCCAGCAGCACCACCATCTGAAAGCCGACCAGCACGTACTGCACCCGCTCACTGGTGGTGATGCCCCGGCTGGCGATGAGGGTCGCGATGGCCAGGAACACCAACGTGGTGGCGATGTTGATGGCCTTGTGCTGCGCAAGATCGGCTATCTGGGGTTGCCCGGCGACCCGCGCGATGAAGAGATAGAAGAATTCGACGGCGATGGCCGCGAGGTTGGACAGCACGATGATGGTCGCCATCACCATGCCCCAGCCGCACATCCAGCCGACGTAGGGCCCGAAGGCCTTGGTCGACCAGGTGAACGACGCACCGCAGTCGGGGGCAACGGAATTCAGTTCCCGATAGGCGTATGCGGTGAGGAACATCGGGATGAACCCGGCGATGAGGATGGCCGGCATCTTCAGTGCGACGGACGCGACGATCAGCCCGATGCTGGCGGTCAGGGTGTAGCCGGGGGCGACCGACGAGATGCCGAGCACGGCACCCGAAAACGTCCCGACCTTACCGGCGGCCAGGCCCTTGGAAACCAGCCCGGCCGCTCCTTCCGCCACCTCCAGCTCGTGATGCGCCACGGATTCCGAAGGGGTTTCAGGCATCACTGACCCTCGCCGTCACTCACATCGTCGCGCGGGACCACAATCATCGGAACATCGACCACCCGCAACATCTTTGCGGCCGTGGAGCCGAGGAAAATGCGCTTGGGTGCGCTCAGCCGGCTGGAACCCACCATCAGCACGTCCCCGTCGTGCCACTCGAGCTTGTTCACCGCGGCTTCCACCGTCGCCCCGTTCACCACCGTCGAGGTCACCGGAAAGCCCTCGGGCAGACTGGCTTTCGCGGTTTCCAAGGTTTCGCGGGCGTGGTCCTGCGCGTGCTCACGAACGGCGTCGTCATCTGAGCGCAACGTACCGAAGGTGGGATCGAGTGCTACCAGCGACACCAGCCGCAGCGGGGTGCCTGCCGCCTTGCTGGCCCGTACCGCGGTGTCCAGCAACCGATCCGCACCCTTGCGCGTGCCGAGTGCGCAGGTGACTTCCCTAACCCGTTCGATCGTCGATTGCCGAGTTCCGCGGGGCGCCACCGCCACTGGGACCGGCGACGAATGCAGCAGTTCGTTGACCACCGAGCCCAGCGAGAAGCTGCCTGCCAGGCCGCCTCCGGAACCGCCGACCACGATGGCCTCGGCGTCGAGCCGCACCGCCTCGTGGATCAGTCCGTCGGTGAACGATTCGTCGAAACTCAGATGACTGTGGGCGACAACGTCGTCGGGTACCGAGGCAACCGCGTCGGCGAGCCAGCCCTTGGCCTGCTCGGCGAGCACCTCTTCATATCCGCCCTTGGGCACCAGTGCGGGCAGGCCCGTGTCCTGAGGTAAGACGATGCATATCTCAACCTCGGCGCCGAGCGTTCGGGCGAATCGCACCGCCAGAGCCAACGCGTCGGCGCCACCGGCTGTGGCGAGATATCCAACGACCAACTTCATCAGGCACCACCGTTCCCGCACTGCGTTGTGCGACCGTAGTCGCACAGATCCTGTCAACCCACGGCGCGGTTTATCAGCGCTTCGCCGAAATTGACCGCGGCGCGGAACAATCAGTCGAGGTACTCGGCGACGCCGTCGTCCAGCACCACTCGCTCGCCGGTGCCGTCCGGTGCGGCGGCGGCGGTGCGGAACACGGCCTTCCCGGGTTCGGTGCGCCAGATCGACGTGGTCAGCGTCTCCCCGGGAAACACCGGTGAACTGAACCGCGACGCAACGGCACGCAGTTTGGTCGCGTTCCCGCCGCACAACTCCGCAACCAGGGCACGCCCGGCCACGCCGTAGGTGCACAGCCCGTGCAGGATCGGTTTCGGGAAGCCCGCGAGGTTCTTGGCGAACCACGGATCGCTGTGCAGCGGATTGCGGTCACCGGACAGCCGGTAGATCAGCGCCTGGTCCTCGCGGGTGGGCAGCGCCAATCGGGCATCCGGTTCGGACTCCGGGATCTCCGGGGCCGCCGGACGCTGCCCGGGCTGTCCTCCGAAACCGCCCTCGCCCCGAATCACCACGGTGGTAAGGGTTTCCACGAGCACCTCGTCGGTCGCCGGATCGGTGCCGATGCCTTTGAACATCACCACGGCGTTCTTGCCCTCACCCTTGTCCTGGATGTCGGCAACCTCGGAGACCACCTTCAGTTTCCCGGCAGGCGGCAACGGTTTTGCCACCCGGATTTCCTGGGAGCCGTGCAGCAGCATCCCGAAGTTGAACGTGCCGATCTTGGCGGCCGCGGCGAAGGGCGAGCACGCGATGATCGCGTAGGTCGGCAGCACCTGCTGCTCGATGTCGTGACTGTTCTCGGTGGTGAACTGCAGATCGTCGAGGCCCGCGCCGACGCCGATGGCGTAGAGCAGGGTGTCGCGATCGGTCCAGTCGAAGACGTACGGATCGGTTTTCTCACCGATGGCGTTGGGGTTGATCGGCATGAATCGGACGATAGACCGTCGGTTGACGTTTGCCCGATCAGGGGCGACCATGTCTGGCATGCGCTATGTCGTTACCGGCGGTACCGGGTTTATCGGCCGCCGCGTCGTCTCCGAAATCCTGGCCCGAGATGCCTACGCCGAGGTATGGGTGCTGGTCCGGCGGGCATCGCTGGCCCGCTTCGAGCAACTGGCCGGCGAGTGGGGCGATAGGGCGAAACCGCTGGTCGGCGACCTGACGGCGCCAGATCTCGGGCTTACCGACGCCGACATCGCCGACCTGGGCTCCGGCGATGACGGCATCTCGCACGTGGTGCACTGCGCGGCGATCTACGACATCACCGTCGGCGAGGCCGAACAGCAGGCGGCCAACGTCGAGGGCACCCGCGCGGTGATCGGACTGGCCCGTCGGCTGGATGCGACGTTGCACCACGTGTCGTCGATCGCGGTGGCCGGCAGCTACCCCGGGGTGTACACCGAGGACGATTTCGACGTCGCGCAGGATCTGCCCACGCCCTATCACCAGACCAAGTTCGAGGCCGAGCTGCTGGTCCGCTCGTCCCCCGGGCTGCGCTATCGCGTGTACCGGCCCGCGGTGGTGGTCGGCGACTCCACCACCGGTGAGATGGACAAGGTCGACGGTCCGTACTACTTCTTCGGCGTGCTGGCGCGGCTGGCCGCCCTCCCCAAGTTCACCCCGGTGATGCTGCCCGACTCGGGCCGCACCAACATCGTCCCGGTCGACTACGTGGTGCGAGCGCTCGTGCACCTCATGCATGCCGAGGGCCGCGACGGTCAGACGTTCCACCTGACCGCTCCGAAAACCATTGGGCTGCGCGGCATCTACCGCGGGGTCGCGGAGGCGGCCGGGCTGCCTCCGTTGCGCGGATCGCTGCCTCGTGCCGCCGCCGCACCGGTGCTGCAGGTCAGCGGACGGGCCAAGACCGTGCGCAACATGGTGGCCACACAGCTGGGTATCCCCGGCGAGGTGCTCGATGTCGTCGACCTGATGCCGACCTTCACCGCCGAGTACGCAGAAGAGGCGTTGCGCGGCACCGGTATCACCGTGCCCGAATTCGCTTCCTACGCACCGCAGTTGTGGCGGTACTGGGCGCAGCATCTCAACCCCGACCGGGCCCGCCGCGACGATCCAGCCGGCCCACTGGTCGGCAAGCACGTGATCATCACCGGCGCCTCCAGCGGCATCGGGCGGGCCTCGGCCATCGCGGTGGCAGAGCGCGGCGGCTGCGTGTTCGCGTTGGCCCGCAACGGCGAGGCGCTCGACGATCTGGTGTCCGAGATCCGGGCGGCGGGCGGGCAGGCGTACGCCTTCACGTGCGACGTCACCGATTCGGCATCGGTCGAGCACACGGTCAAGGACATCCTCGGCCGGTTCGGCCATGTCGACTACCTCGTCAACAACGCCGGCCGGTCCATCCGGCGTTCGGTGGTGAATTCGACCGACCGGCTGCACGACTACGAACGCGTGATGGCGGTCAACTACTTCGGTGCCGTGCGCATGGTGCTGGCGCTGCTGCCGCATTGGCGTGAGCGCCGGTTCGGCCACGTGGTCAATGTGTCCAGCGCGGGTGTGCAGGCCAACAGTCCCAAATACAGCGCCTACCTGCCGAGCAAGGCCGCGCTGGACGCCTTCTCCGAAGTCGTCGGCACCGAAACCCTCTCGGATCACATCACCTTCACCAACATCCATATGCCGCTGGTGAAGACGCCGATGATCGCGCCGTCACGCAAGCTCAACCCGGTGCCGCCGATCTCGGCCGAACATGCCGCGGCGATGGTGGTCCGCGGGCTGGTCGACAAACCGGCCCGCATCGACACCCCGCTGGGCACACTGGCCGACTTCGGCAATTACCTGACCCCGAAGCTGTCCCGCCGGGTGTTGCACCAGTTGTATCTGGGCTACCCGGATTCGGCGGCCGCCCGCGGCGAGGCGCTGCCCGAACCGTCCGGGCTCGCTGCGGTCAGCAGTTCGCCGATGCGCCGACCGAAGCGTCCGACCCGCACCGGAGCATCGCTGCGGGTGCCGCGCGCGGTGACCCGCCCGGTCAAGCGCGCGGTTCGGTTGGTGCCCGGAGTGCACTGGTGACGGTGGAGTCGTGCCGCACTACGCCTGGGCCGCGGTCTCCCACAGACCCAGAACGTTGCCTTCGGTGTCGGTGAAGTACGCGGCAAACCCCATCTCGCCCACCGGCATTTTCTCCCCCAGCTGCGCACCACCCTTGGACCGGATTGCCGTCAACGCGTCGTCGATATTGGGCACCTCGATGGTGATCACCGGCCCCTGCGGAGACTCCGGTGCACGTTCGAACATGCCCCCGCCGATGTATCCCGGTTCAGCGGGCATACCCGATTCGGAGACGGGACCGGTCGCGACCCCGGTGTAGTTCATCTCCGGATACTCGTTGAGCTGCCAGCCGAAAACTTCCCGATAGAAATCCTTGGCCCGTGTGCCGTCATTGAACGGCACTTCGAAATGCACCACGCGACCGGACATCGATGCCTCCTCGATTGACCTGCACGTCGAAGTCTAGGCGTGCGGACGGCACAGGTCAGCCCCTATCGTTGGCGGCGTGACAGGAATGCCCGTGTTCGCCGATGTCGATACCGGAGTGGATGACGCGATGGCGCTGGTGTATCTGCTGGCCAGTCCCGACGCGGATCTGGTTGGCATCGCCTCCACCGCGGGAAATGTTGGCGTGCAACAGGTCTGCGTCAACAACCTGGGTCTGCTGGAACTGTGCCGGGCAGGCAGCATCCCGGTGTCCAAGGGCTCCGAGCACCCGCTGAGCGCTCCGTTGCGTACCGCGGAAGACACCCACGGGCCCGAGGGGCTGGGCTACGCCCGGTTGCCTGCCACCGACCGGCAATTGACCGAGCACGACGCCGCCCAGGCGTGGGTGAGCGCGGCGAGGGCGCATCCGGGTGAATTGATCGGCCTGGCCACCGGCCCGTTGACCAACCTGGCGCTGGCGATGCGGGTCGAACCCGGGCTCCCCCGCCTGCTGCGCCGACTGGTGATCATGGGCGGAGCTTTCGACTACCGCGGCAACACCACCCCGGTGTCGGAGTGGAACATCAGTGTGGACCCCGAATCGGCGGCCGAGGTGTTCGGCGGCTGGACCGCCGCGTGGGGTACCGACGCACCGGAACACCTGCCGATTGTGTTGGGGCTCAACCTCACAGAGCACATCGCGATGACGCCGCAGCTGCTGGGCCGGCTGGCCGAGGCCGCGGGGTCACCGACCGCGCCGATGAGCGAACTCGACGAACGTGGGACCCGCTCGGCGGCGGTCAATCCGCTGATCCGGGTGCTCGAGGACGCGATGCGGTTCTATTTCGAATTCCACTTCGACACCGACGACGGGTATCTCGCGCATCTGCACGATCCGCTGGCCGCCGCGGTGGCCCTGGACCCCGAGTTGGTGCAGTACCGGCAGACCACGGTCGACGTCGAGCTGGCCGGCACCTTGACCCGTGGAATGACGGTCGCCGATTGGCGCGGGCACTGGGGCCTGCCACCCAATGCGCTCATCGGCGTCCGGGTGGACCCGGCGGTGTTCTTCGACCGGTTCATCGACCGGGTCGGCCCGTTCGCGCATTCGCTTGGTCCAACGTGAACTTGTTGCCGACATTTGGCCGAAACGTCGCACACAAGTTCACATTCGGCCTGCCGACTTACTCATAAACTCCCTCCAGGTACCACCGCCGTTGCCGGTAGCACAGCAGCAGCGCCAGGCCGCCCTCTTCGTCGCCAAGCAGCACCTGCGCCCGTGCGGTGCGCCCCGCGCCCCGACTCTGCGGGTCCCACCACCGCTCGTCGACCGGCCACGGCCCGGCCCACCAACGCAGGCTGCCGTCCCGCCTGCCCGCGCCGGCCAGCCGGGCCGGATCTGCGGAGAACATCCCCCGGCTGGTGACCCGAACCGGAACCCCTTGTCCGTCCAGGAGTTCCACCGGATCATCGAGCAGAACCGTCGGCGAGGGCTCGGGCAGTTGACCGGGCCAGGGCTGCCGGGGGTCGGCCCGCGGCACCGGCTCGTCCCCCAGCGGCGTGAGAGTGATGCGTTCGGCAGGCCCGCGCCCACCGCTGAGTACAGGCACCTGAACCGCTTCCGCCCCGAGCAAGCCCTGCACCCGCACCAGAGCGCGCCGGGCCCGCAACCGATCCTCCCCTCCTACCCCGCCCCACAGTGGGAGCTGCAGCGCCGCCGCGGACACCACCTCCACCGGGCGCAACCGCAGCACGGTGACCGGCGCGGTGGGCTTCTCGGAAGTCTGAGATCCTCCCCGTCGCTGCGCTCGCCCCTGACGGTTCAGCCAGCCGTCCAGTTGCCAGCGCACCCTGTCGGCAGTGGCATCCTCGGTCAGTGGTTCGGCACACCGCCACACCCGTTCCAGCTCTTCACCGTTGGCGGTGACGGCATGGATCGCCAACCGGGTGCAGCCGACACCCGCCGCTTCCAGACTGCGATGCAGGGCACTGGCCAGTGACCGCCCGGCGAAGGCCGCCGCGTCCACCCGCTCGATCGGCGGATCGCAGTTCATCACGGCGTCGAGTTCAGCCGCAGGGTCCTTGCCCGACGGCCTCCTGGCCGACTCCCCGCGGGCGAAGGAGTGCGCGACCACCGCGTCGGTCCCGAACCGGGAGGCCACATCGGTACGCGACAGCTCGGCGAACTGTCCAAGGGTACGGATTCCCATGCGCCACAGCAGGTCTGCCAGCTCTTCGCGGCCCGGCACGGCCAGGGCCGGTTCGGTGGCCAACTGCCGGATGGACAGCGGGGACAGGAACAGGGCATCGGCACCGGGTTCGATGATGCGTCCGGCCCGGGCGGCGAAGACCGCGGTGGGCAACTGATCTGCGATGCCCACCTGACATTCCGCCCCCGCCGCGGCCACCGCGTCGACCAGCCGTTCGGCTGCGGCCGGTTCGGATCCGAAGTAGCGTGCCGCCCCGCGCACCGGCAGCACCAGCAGACCCGGCCGCAGCACCTCGGCCCGTGGCACCAGGTCATCGACCGCGACCGTGACGTTCTCGAAGTGGCGGGCATCGCGGGCCGAATCAGCAGCGACGACATGCAGATACGGACACCGGGCCTGGGCCTCCCGTCGACGCAACCCACGCCGCACCCCCGACGCCCGCGCCGACGCCGAGCAGGCCACGACCCGGTTGGCCAGTGTGATCGCGACCGGAGCGGTCGGCTCCAAGCCCGCCGCGGTGGCCGCCGCGACGGCGGGCCAGTCCATGCACCACAGCGCCAGCACCCGAGACGCCGCCACGGTCTAACCGCCTGCCACGCAGACTGATCCGGCGGCACCCCGCATGGCCAGCCGGACCCGGCCGATCCGGCCACGCCCGGGAGCGGGCGCGCCACTGCCCGCACCGGTCACGTCGTAACCGCAGACCCTGGCCTCCAACCGGGTGGACGCTCCCCGCCAATCACCGTCGGTGACCAGCAGCGTGCATCCTTTCTGCCGGGCCCGCGCCACCATCACCCGGGCCCGGCTCGGCGGTACCGCGCGCCCGCCCAACCCGAGCAGCACCAGGTCCATCCCGTCCATCAACACCGATGCCACTTCGACCGGGTCGGCCCCCGGATCCGGAATGACCGCAAGCCGACTCAGATCGGCACCCATTTCCACCGCGGCCAACAGCCCGACATCGGGTTGCCCGACGATCGCGGCGTGCCCGCCTGCCGCCGTCACCGCCGCCACCATGCCCAGTGGCAGCGACCGGGCGCCCGACATCACCGCGACGGTTCCGCGCGGCAGCGTCGTGGGCAACTCGGCAGGCGTCGGATCAGCCGGGGATTCAGGCAACTCCAGCAAAGAATCCCCGGCAGGAATCACCGCGCCGGCCCGGCCCACCCCGCGATGCGCCGGACCGACCCTCCCCGACACTGCGGCGATCTTGCGTCGCAGATGTTCCACCTGTTCAGCACGGGTAAGCCGGCCCAGTTCAAGGTCCGCCGCAATGATCACAGCAGCACCTCCAACACCATCTAAACCACGCTGTGTTCGAATATATGTTCGATACCCCGAGTAAACACCCACACCCCGACACCGTCAAGCCGCGGCCGGCCGGCTCGCAGCATCCGGCAACACCACGGGGAATGCTCCTGCACCCTTTTGGGCTTTAAGTTAAAGTTCGACTACCAAAACCCACTTCGGGACGGGACTGGTGCACGATCACCCGATCGTGCGGAATCGCACAACGATTCGCCGAAGGCCAGCGCTCAAATACCGGGGGACAAGTGAGGACACCATCATGAGGTCTGGGCAATTGACTCGTCGGCTCGCTGTCATCGCCGGCGGCGCCGCTGTCGTCGGGATGATTTCGTTCACCGCGTCGTGCGGCACCAAGGAGAAGGCTCCCGAGACGACGACGCCGACCACGACCACCACGACCACCACCACGACGACACCGGCCACTCCTGCGCCGCCACCTTCGGTCGAGCCCACCGAGAAGTCGATCAACCCCACCGGTGGCAACCTGTTCACCCCGACGGTGAAGGCGCCGCCGCCGGCGACCGCCATCCCCGGCGACCACTAGAACCACGCGGGGTTCGTTCGTCAGCCGTGGATCCATGACCCGGCCGCGTGTCATACCCGGGTACGCACTGCTGACGTTGATCCTGGCAGGAGCACTGCTCCTGGCCTCGGACCTGCGGGCTACCCAAGCACCGGGCGTAAGGGCTCCCATCGGGGGTCCTTACGCCCAATTGCTTGCGGCCTCAACCGATCTCGGGCCTTCCCGCAATGACTCGGTCCAACTGACCGTCGCCCTGCAGAGCCGGCTACGGCCGGCAACGCTGTACAGCTGGGCCGACGGGCACCGCCTGTCGGTGCGGTGGCGCTCCGGCGACCCGTGGGCCATCGTCGACGGTGCGCCTGCCGACATGGCGACGGCCTTCGGTGTCGACATCCACGACTACCTGGGCAGACGCGGCCAAGTGTTCTATGCGTCGCCGCAGCAGCCGACGATACCTGAACCACTGCGCGGCGAGGTCACCGAAGTCGGCCGGCTCCTCGGCTACACCCCGCCCAGGATGTCGCGGCCGGACCTGTCGAACCTGCCCACCGATGTCCCCGACCGCGGGCTGACTCCGACGGCGCTGCTCAACACCTACAACCTGAGCGGGCTTGCGCGCCAGGGGTACACCGGCAAGGGCACCACCATCGTGATCTTCGCGTTCGACGGTTTCAAGCAGACCGATCTGGACACCTTCGCCACCACCTTCAACCTTCCGAGGTTCACACCGATCCTGGTCGGCGGACAGCCCAGCGAACCCCACGGCGAGACGACCATGGACCTGCAGGTCGCCCACGCCATCGCGCCCGATGCGCGCAAGGTGGTGATCAACGCCCGGCCGACGGTCCAGGGCGACGGGGCCTACGAGAAGATCGGGCAGATGCTCCAGTCGGCGGATGCCGACTATCCGGGTGCGGTCTGGAGCTTTTCCATCGGCTGGGGCTGCGACAAGCTGATCACTGCCGCGGACCTCGCCCCCGTCCGCTCCGCGCTGGCCACCGCGCATTCCCACGGCACCACCGCGTTCAACGCCAGCGGCGACCTGGCAGGCCTGGAATGCAAAGGCGGACAAGACTGGTCGTCACCACCGGGCCCCGATGACGTCGGGTTGGACTCGGTCGCGTCGCTGCCCGAGATCACCAATGTCGGGGGCACCACGCTATCCACCGACACGGACGGCGGCTGGCTGGCCGAACAGGCCTGGTTCGACGTACCGCTGACCCAGGGCACCGGCGGCGGGGTCTCGGCGCTGTTCGTCCGACCGGACTGGCAGCGCGGCCTCACCGCGCCCGACGACGGCGGCGCCCAGCGGCGGTTCACCCCGGATGTGTCCGCGGTCGCCGACCCGTTCACCGGGGTGAAGATCGTGCTGAACGACCAGCTGCTGGTCGGCGGCGGCACCTCCCAGTCGGCGCCGCTGTGGGCCGGGATGGCCGCGGTGATGAACCAGTACCTGCTCGCCAACGGCGGCCGGGAGCTGGGTGACCTCAATCCCCTGCTGTACCGCATCGCCGCCGGGGCTCCGCTGCCCGCCTTCCACGACGTCACGCTCGGCGGCAATGCGGTGGCCAGCGCGGGCCCGGGCTACGACCTGGTGACCGGGCTCGGAACGCCCAACGTGGACAACCTCGTCAAGAACATTCTGGTCTGGCAGAGAGCGAACCCATGACAATCGATCCCGGCCTCGTCGGTCCGGACATGATGGAGTGCGAGGTCTGCCAACTCGAGGTGCCCGCGGGCCAGTACTGCGGGCTGTGCGGAGCTCCACTGTCGGAACACCGGGGCAACGGCCCGCACTGGCTGCGGGTGCGGTCTTTCAGCGCCGCTCCCGGTCAGCACCTGCTGATTCCGTCGGTCACCAGTTCGCTGTTCCCGCATCTGTCTCCGCGGTCGCGCACCGCGTTCCTGATCGGGCTGGGGCTGCTGCTGGCGGCTCTGGTGGCCGCTGCCCTGTTCCGGCTGCCCGCCGCGCTCATCACCGTCGCCGCCCTCGGCCTGCCGCTGTTGTTCGGAATCTACTTGCGCGAGTCCGATGTTCACCGCGACGTCCCGCGCAGCACGCTGGCCCTGACCGCGGTGCTGGGCGTGAGCCTCGGGACCGGCTGGGTGCTGCTGACCGGCGGCGCGATGGCCCGCGCATACGGCGTCCCGCTGGGCATGGGTATCACCGGATCGCGCATGCTGCGCGACGGTATCGGCGTGTCCCTGGGCGGCATGGCACTGATGCTCGTCCCGGTGTTGCTGGTGCGTTTCATCCGCCGCGGGACGCAAGAAGCGTTGGACGGCTACGCAATCGGCGCGTTCGGTGCGTTGACCTACTGCGCCGCGGCGACGATGACGCGGCTGGCCCCGCAGTTCACCACCGGCATGGTGGCACGGGACCGGCCGATGAGCGGGCTGCTGATCGAGGCAGGCATCCGGGGCGTCGCGGTGCCGACTACCGCTGCCGCGGTGGGCGGGCTGATCGGTGCGGCGCTGTGGTTCACGCGGCCGCCGAACAAGGTTCTCGTGCACCGCGGCTTCGTGCGGATCACCCTGATGCTGTTCGCGGTCGGTGTGATGATCCTCTACGCCGGGCTGGGGCTGATCGACATCGCCAGATTCCCGCAGTGGCTGCAGTTCGGGCTCTACATCGCGCTGGCGGCGGTGGCGCTGCTGCTCCTGCGGGTCGGGGTCCATCTCGCGTTGCTGCACGAGGCCCATGACGACATCAACACCGACGAGCCACTGCTGTGCGCGCAATGTGGTCATGTCGTGCCCGACGCTCCGTTCTGCGCGCACTGCGGCGCGGCCACCCATGCGTCGTCGCGTAGTTCACGCGCGGCCCGCAGGACGGGTAGGCCGACGCGGCAGGACGAGCCCGAGGAGATCACGGTCGGGCTGCTGCCCGGCTATTCGATCCACAAGGGGACGTTCACCGCCGCGCCCGTGCACAAGACGTCCTACACGGGGCTGGCACTGGCCCTCGGGGTGGTCATCGTCGTGGTGGCAGCGGGATTGGTCGGGCTCTCGGCGGTACTGCAGAAGCCGGCGGCGCGCTACGTGTGCCCGCCGAACTGCGGCTCCCCGCCGCTCGGGCAACCCGTCACCATCAATCCGCTGTACACCGCGCCCGACGGTTCGTTCACGGTGGCGTATCCGGCGGCGGGTGCGGCCTACAAGATCACCACCAACGATCACGGCATCATGGCGAACCTGCTGGCCGGCGACGGCGGCACCATGCAGCTGTTCAGCAGGCCTGCGGCCGGGAAATCACCGAAAGACATTGCGGTCCAACTGGTTCACCAGACGTTCCCGGACACCAAGACCGCCTACGAGATACCCAACACGATGGTCGGTTATCAGCCCGGGTTCGGGCTTGCCGCCGACTGCTGGCCGCAGGGTTCGACCAGCAGCTATGCCCGGATGCGGGTGATCATCATGGTGGCGGTCAAGCACGATCTCGCGCTCATCGCGGCGGCCGTCGGGCCCTACCGCCAGTTCGGCCCTGACTCCGGTTCCGGCAAGCCGTCCGGCGCCAACCTGCAGCTTGCGTTGGATATGGGCAAGTACGTCAACAGTTTCCGTTGGCGCGGGGACCCCGCCCGGTAATCACCGACCGCGTCATCAGGCAATACCGCCGTTGCTAAATGATGACATTGACAAATGTCATCATTTGTTGGTGTACTCACCGAGCCACTTCGACGAGGAGGTTCGATGGCCGACCCTGTCATCCCCCGACGTGGATCGCTGCGATCCCGCGGTGCGGCCGCGATCAGCACCCTGACGCTGCGGCAGTTGAGCGGCGCGCTTCCGCCCGAGCACATGCTCGGACTGTGGACATCACGGTGGCTGATCGCGCGGATCATGGACACGTTCGGCCCGTCCCTGGCAGGCACCCGGGTCGAGGCCGTCGATGTGCGGATGGCCGACGGCAGGCGGGTGATCGGCGAGTGGGTGCGCGGCACCGGTGTCCCCGCCGCGACGCCCGAGCGCGCCATCTACTACGTACACGGCAGCGGGTTCGCCCTGTGCTCGGCACGCACACACCGGCGCCTCACGGCCTGGCTCTCCCGGCGCACCGGCCTGCCGGTGTTCAGCATCGACTATCGCCTCGCCCCCGAACACCGGTTCCCCACTGCCGCAGACGATGTGGCCGCCGGCTGGGACTGGCTGTGCACCGACGGCGGGCTCGACCCCGAGAATGTTGTGATGGCGGGCGACTCCGCCGGTGGCCACCTGGCCGTCGATCTGCTGCTGCAACCGCACACGGCGCACCCGTCGGGATTGGTGTTGCTGTCCCCACTGATCGACCTGACCTTCGCGCTCGCGCGAGCCCGAGAACAATTGCACCGCGACCCGGCGATCAGGGCGTCCGACGCGGCACGCCTGATCGGACTGTATTGTGCAGCAACCGATCTCACCCATCCACGGCTCACCCTCGACGTCGCGCGCGGACGCCCCATGCCGCCGACACTCATCCAGGCCGGCGGCGCCGAGATGCTCGTCGCCGACGCCCGCAAGCTCGACACCGACATCCGCGCCGCAGGCGGGCACAGTGAACTCGAAGTGTGGCCGCACCAGGTACACGTCTTCCAGGCCCTGCCGCGACTGAGCCCCGACGCGGTGGCTGCCATGGGCCGCATCGCCCGTTTCATCTCGGAATCCTTGCAGCACAACGCCGTCAGAGAGGTGGCCGGATGAACATCTTCGGCAACAACCGCAAACGCAGCCACCGCGCCGCTGCCGTGGTCACCGGCGCGGGCAGCGGCATCGGCGCCGCGTTCGCCGCAGAGCTGGCCCGCCGGGGTGGCCGGGTGGTGTGCAGCGACATCGACGAGGCCGCCGCCCAACGGACCGCGCAGGCCATCGCCGCCGACGGCGGTGCCGCACTTGCGCTGCGCTGCGACGTATCTCGCATCGAGCAGGTCGAGCGGCTCGCCGAGGCCGCACAGACGTGGTTCGACGGCCCGCCCTCCCTCGTTGTCAACAACGCCGGGGTCGGGGCGGGCGGCCGGCCCATCGGCGAGGTCAGCCTCGACGACTGGCACTGGGTGCTCGGCATCAACCTGTGGGGTCCGATCCACGGCTGTCACGTGTTCACGCCGATCCTGCGCGGCGCAGACGCCGAACAGCCGCGCGGCATCATCAACGTCGCTTCGGCCGCCGCCTTCGGAGCGGCACCCGGCATGGCGGCCTACAACGTGAGCAAGGCCGGCGTATTGTCGCTGTCGGAGACCTTGGCGGCCGAACTGTCCGGCACCGGCATCAACGTCACCGCGCTGTGCCCCACGTTCGTCAAGACCAACATTGTCGAATCTGGCCGGATCACAGCGCAATCCACGCAGCTGGCCGACCGGTTGATGCGGTGGACCGGCTTCTCGCCCGAGCGCGTCGCCCGCATGTGCCTGGACACCAACGACCGCGGCGGCCTGTACTGCATGCCCCAGCCCGACGCCCGGATCGGTTGGGGCATCAAACGACTCACCCCGACGGTCTACACCCGCGCGGTGGGCATAACGACGCGCTTCGCTGAGGGCCTTTCCGCTCCTCACGTCCGCAGCTCTGAGGAGGTTTCGTAATGGCCATGGACATGGAACGAATGCTGGCGAAGATCAAGGACCGGCAATGGGCCTTGGCCGACATCGACTGGGATGCCCCGGGAGCCGAAACCATCACCGACGAGATGCGGCCGAAACTCAAGGCGTTCATGGCCGATCTGTGCTGGATCGAGAACGTCGGAGCCCGCGGCTTCGCAGCACTCGCCAAGAAGGCGCCAACACCGACCATCGCGGAGATCTACCGCTACTTCCACGCCGAGGAGCAGCGCCACGCCAATGCCGAACTGGCACTGATGAAGCGCTGGGGCATGCTCGAAGACGGAGAGATGCCCGAACCGAACGTCAACATCCGGCTGGCCATCGAATGGTTGGACACCTTCTCCGACAACATGTCGCTTTCGGTCCTCGGCACCGTCATCCCGATGCTCGAGGTCGCGCTCGACGGCGCGTTGCTGAAGTTCCTGCTCGAAGAGGTCGACGATCCCGTCTGCCACCAGGTGTTCGAGAAGATCAACAATGACGAATCCCGGCACATCGCCGTGGATTTCGAGGTGCTCAACATGATCGGGCACGCCAGCATGCGGCGGCTCGCGGTGGAGTTCGTCGGCAATGTGGCCTCACCGGGCGTCATCATCGGCACCCTGATGTACGTTCCGCTGCTCAACCGCATGCGCAACAACATCGTCGACATGGGCCTGCAGCCGGAGAAGCTGTACAAGGCGATGATGCGGTTCAAGGAACTCGGCGGCCGCGCCGAATACACCTGGCGGGTACCGGCGTATCAGCTGCTCAAGCTGCACGGGCGGATGGTCACCAACCCACGTCACCCGTACCACTGGGTAGCCAACCCCATGGTGTGGGCGTCCGACCGCTATCCGAAGGCCCTGCTGCGGCCGATCCCCAGCTGGTTCAAAGAGCTGACCCACGAGCCGGCGGCCTGACATGCGCACCTACGACACGCTGATCGTCGGCGCCGGGTTCACCGGCATCGGCACCGCCATCAAGCTCATCGAGGCCGGAGTCGACGACTTCGTCATCCTGGACCGCTCCGACCGCGTCGGGGGAACCTGGCGGGACAACACGTATCCCGGTGCGGCATGCGATGTTCCGTCGTTGCTGTACTCGTTCTCGTTCGTCAAGAATCCGGACTGGTCGCGGGCCTACTCCCCGGCCGACGAAATCCGTCAGCACATCGAGGACATGGTCGACACCTTCGACCTGCGCCGGCGTATCCAGTTCGGCGTCGAGGTCAACGGCCTGTCGTTCGACGAGACTGAAGGCATCTGGACGGTGAAAACCACTGGCCGCTCAGGGCACAACCGCTCCTCACGTCCGCGGCGCTTTCAGGCCCGCAGCGTCGTGCTCGCCTCCGGCCCGCTGCCCGACCACAAATGGCCCGACATCCGTGGCCTGGAGACGTATGAGGGCCACAAGATCCACAGTGCGAACTGGGATCACGACTACGACGTCACCGGCAAACGCGTCGCGGTGATCGGCACCGGCGCCAGCGCCGTGCAGATCATCCCGGAACTGGTGAAGAGCGCCGGCTTCGTCAAGGTGTTCCAGCGCACGCCGGGGTGGGTGATTCCGCGGCTGGACGTCGCCACGCCGCCGGCGGCTCGCGCGCTGTTCGCGAAAGTCCCTGCCGTACAAGAGCTTGCCCGACAGATCCTGTTCTGGGGCCACGAGGCCAGCGCGACGGCGATGGTGTGGAACACGCCGCTGACGGGGCTGGTGGCCCGCCTCGGCAAGGCACACCTGCGCAGGCAGGTCGCCGACCCGTGGCTGCGCCGTCAGCTCACCCCCGATTTCACCCCCGGCTGCAAACGCATGCTGGTGTCCAGCGACTACTACCCCGCGCTGCAACGCGAGAACTGCAAGCTCATCGACTGGCCGATCGCCACCATCAGCCCGGTCGGCATCCGCACCAGCGACGGCATCGAACACCATCTTGACGCCATCGTGTTCGCCACCGGTTTCGATGTTCACCTCACCGGCCCGCCCTACCCGATCACGGGGCTCGGCGGGCGCTCGCTGGCAGAAGAATGGGAGCGCGGCGCGCAGGCCTACAAGAGCATCAACGCCCACGGCTATCCGAACCTGTACTTCATGACGGGCCCCAACTCCGGACCGGGCCACAACTCGCTGCTGGTGTATGTCGAAGGCCAGATCGACTACGCCGTGTCCGGCATCAAGACGCTGCTGCGCAACAATCTTCGCTACCTCGATGTGCGGGCCGACGTCCAGCAGCGCTACAACGAAGTGCTGCAGAAGCGGCTGACCAAGACCACCTGGATGACCGGCTGCAACAGCTGGTACCTGACCGCCGACGGATTCAACGCGTCGATGTACCCCGGATTCGCCACCCAGTATCTTCGACAGATGCGGGATTTCCGGTTCGGCGACTACGAAGCAGCGGTGCGAGATGCGCCAAATCCGACTTCAGCACGCGACGTCCACGTCGCGATCAGCTCGTCGGCCTGATGGCAGCCGCCAAGCCGTCCGGGCAGCAGGCCGGTGCGATCTCGGCCATCCTGACCGGGCTGCGCCGCGCGCCGCGGCAGATCCGGCGCAGTTCGCGTGACGTCGTCGAGACCGCCGTCACGCAACTGTTCGACGCGGCGGTACAGCCGCACGGTGTCGCGGCATCCGGCGAGTATCGCCTCGATGAACTGGCTCGGCTGGCGGGCACCACCACCCGCAACATCCGCGTGTACCGCGACCGCGGGTTGTTGCACCCGCCGCTGCGGGTCGGGCGTATCGCGCTGTTCAACGACACCCACCTGACCCGGTTGCGGCTGATCACCTCGATGCTCGACCGTGGCTACAACATCGCCCACGTCCACGAGATGCTGTCCGCCTGGGAGCAGGGCAAGGACATCGGCGACGTGCTCGGTCTGGAGAGCGCCATCGTGGGCAACTGGGCCACCGAGAAACCTGAACGCGTACCGCTGGCCGAAGCGCGGGATCTGGTCGACGACGATGCGGCGTTCGACCGGCTGGTCGACATCGGCGTGATCAAGCTCGATGCCGAGGACGCAATCATCATGCGCCCCAAGCTCATCGAGGCGTTCAACGAGATCCGGGAGTACGGCGTGCCGATCGGCACCCTGATCGACGTCCACGAACAGGTGTTGCCTCATCTCGACGCGATCAGCTCGATCCTGGTGCGGGCCGGCGTCGACCAGGTGGCCGGGAGGATCAAACCCGGCGAGTCGCTACCGCCGGATACCGAAGTGGCCGAACTGATCACAATGCTGGTGCGGTTCCGCACCCAGGCGGTGTCCGCGGTCAGCGCGACCCTGGCGTCCTCGATCGAATCGACCATCGAGTCCGTCGTCGGTCAGATGCTGACCGAGTACGTCGAGAAGGCCGGCGAGCAGACGTAGCGGTCCCGCAAACCGCGCGTGTCGGGGTACCGCCATGTCTGCTCGCGGGAGAAACTCAGCCGGAGAACACTACTCCCACTCGATGGTGCCGGGTGGCTTGCTCGTGACGTCGAGTACCACGCGGTTGACCTCCGGCACCTCGTTGGTGATGCGGGTCGAAATCCGTTCCAGCACTTCGTAAGGCACGCGGGTCCAGTCCGCGGTCATGGCGTCCTCGCTGGAAACGGGGCGCAGCACGATCGGATGGCCGTAGGTGCGGCCGTCACCCTGCACGCCGACCGAGCGCACGTCGGCGAGCAGCACCACCGGGCACTGCCAGATCTGCTGATCCAGGCCGGCGGCCGTGAGTTCCTCACGGGCGATCGAGTCGGCACGGCGCAGGGTGTCCAGCCGCTTGGCGGTCACCTCGCCGACGATGCGGATACCCAGTCCGGGGCCCGGGAACGGTTGGCGCCCAACGATTTCCTCTGGCAGACCGAGCTCGCGGCCGACTGCGCGCACCTCGTCCTTGAACAACAGCCGCAGCGGTTCGACGAGTTTGAACTTCAGATCGTCAGGCAGGCCACCGACGTTGTGGTGGCTCTTGATGTTCGCGGTGCCGGTGCCGCCGCCGGATTCGACCACGTCGGGGTACAGCGTGCCCTGCACCAGATATTCGATCTCGGCCTCGGAGCTGCCGAGGGTGTCCCGCACCGCCCCCTCGAAGGCCCGGATGAACTCGCGGCCGATGATCTTGCGCTTGCCCTCGGGGTTGGTCACCCCGCCCAGCGCCTGCAGGAAGCGGTCGGCGACGTCGATGGTGACGAGCTTGGCGCCGGTTGCGGCGACGAAATCCCGCTCGACCTGTGCCCGCTCCCCGGCCCGCAGCAGCCCGTGGTCGACGAACACGCACGTGAGCCGGTCTCCGATGGCGCGTTGCACCAGGGCCGCGGCCACCGCGGAGTCGACGCCCCCCGACAGCCCGCAGATGGCCTGGCCGTCACCGATCTGCTCGCGAACCGCCTCGATGAGTTGCTCGGCGATGTTGGCGGGCGTCCACGTCGGTCCGATGCCGGCGAACTCGTGCAAGAACCGGGTCAGCACCTGCTGGCCGTGCGGTGAATGCAGCACCTCGGGGTGGTACTGCACCCCGGCCAGCTTGCGAGCCCGGTTCTCGAATCCCGCGACCGGAGCACCGGCGCTGCTGGCGATGACGTCGAACCCGTCCGGCGCGGAGGTGACGGCGTCGCCGTGGCTCATCCACACCGGCTGCGTCGCGGGCAGGTCCGAGTGCAGATCCCCCCCGGACACCGTCAGCTCGGTGCGGCCGTACTCACTGGTACCGGTGTGCTCGACCGTGCCACCGAGGACCTGGGCCATGGCTTGGAACCCGTAGCAGATACCGAACACCGGCACGTCGAGGTCGAACAGCCCGGGGTCCAGGCGCGGAGCACCGTCGGCGTACACACTGGCCGGGCCGCCGGACAGCACGATCGCCTGCGGATCGCGTGCCTTGATCTCCTCGACGCTGGCGGTGTGCGGGACGACCTCGGAGTAGACCCGCGCCTCGCGAACGCGCCGCGCGATCAGCTGGGCATACTGCGCGCCGAAGTCGACGACGAGAACGGGGCGGGGAGATTCTGCTGCCACCGGCTCAGTCTAGGAGTTGAGGCGCGCCGATCCTCATTCCGGCGTGAGCATCCGGACGATCTGTCCGGAGACGGCCGCGCGCACCACGTCCTCGCCGACCTCCTCTAGACCCGTGGCCGATCGCAGGAACGGCTCGAACAACCGCCAACCCATTTGCAGCGCAACGGCATTGGCTGCGGCGAGGCGTCCCTCTCGTTCATCGGCGAACCGGGGCACCACCCGGTCCACCAGCATCGCCACGTTGGGGAAATGGGACTGCAGCTGCCCCACCGGGTAACCGTCGAGCAGGGCGCGGGCCATGACCCGCATGTGCCGGTCCATGGCCTGCTCGATCTCACCGGCAGGCGCGCCCCCGTCCAGCAGAACGGTCAGAGACTCTCCCAGGTGGTCGAGCACCGCCCCGACGAGACGTTCCTTGGTGCCGAAGTGCCGGTAGACCAGCCCGTGGTTCACCCGTGAGCGGGTGGCGATGTCCCGGATGGAGGTGGCGGCCGGGCCGCGTTCGGCGAAGAGCTCGGCTGCCGCGGCCAGGGTTGCCGCCACCACCTCGTCACGACCGACCGGCGCGGCCCCAGGTTCAGCCACTGGCGGATCTGTAGTCATCTGGCTACACTAGCCCACATCAAGCTGTAGTCACTCGACTACACCCTGCCCGACCAGCAACAAAGGACCTCACCCATGACGATTGCCACCACCGGTCTCACCGTGACAAAACTGGGCAGCCGCATCGGCGCACGCATCGACGGTGTGCGACTCGGCGGCGATCTCGATGCCGACACCGTCGCCGAGATCCGCCGCGCGCTGCTGCAGCACAAGGTGATCTTCTTCGGCGACCAGCAGCACCTCACCGATGACGCGCAACACGCGTTCGCTCGCCTGCTGGGGACACCGATCGGCCACCACGCGCTCAAACAGGACGGCGTCCCGATCATCACCCCGATTGACTCCGAATACGCCAAGGCCACCCGCTGGCACACCGATGTCACCTTCGTGCCGGACTACCCCGCCATCTCGGTCCTGCGTGCTGTGACACTGCCCTCCTACGGCGGATCGACGCTCTGGGCGTCCACTGCCGCCGCCTACGACCGGCTGCCCGAGCCCCTCAAACACCTCACCGAGAACCTGCGCGCCGTGCACTCCAACCGCTTCGACTACGCCGCGGCCCCGGCGGTCCAACGCACCGAGGCGCAGGAGATGATGCGCGTAGCCTTCGAGAAGCCCGATTTCCGCACCGAACATCCGGTGGTGCGGGTGCATCCCGAGACGGGGGAACGCACGTTGCTCGCGGGCGATTTCACCCGCGGGTTCGTCGGCCTCGACAGCCACGAGTCCCATGTGCTGTTCGAACTCCTGCAGCGGCGGATCACCGCACCGGAGAACACCGTCCGTTGGCATTGGGCGCCGGGCGACGTGGCGATCTGGGACAACCGCGCCACGCAGCACCGCGCGGTCGACGACTACGACGATCAGCGGCGCGTCATGCACCGCGTCACCCTGGCCGGTGACGTGCCGGTCGACGTGCACGGCCGGCCCAGCCGAGTGATCAGCGGGGCGTGAGCGCCCGCCTCACATCTTGATCGCCGGGATCAGCCTGTTGAGGTTCCACAGCCGGTCCCGCCGCGCGGACAGGCAGGAAATGGTCATCGCGCCGGCCCAGATGATCACCAGCGCGATGATCGCCTGCCACAGCCGGTAATCGATGCCGCCCAGGATCAGCTGACGTAAACCGTTGACGCCGTAGGTCATCGGATCGTACTTGTGGATCACCTGGAACGGTTTCGACGTGGTCTCGACGGGATACATGCCGCCGGCGCTCACCAGCTGCAGCATCAGCAATGCCATCACGAGCACCCGGCCCACCGCCGGCCCGACGAGGGCGTTGATCGCTTGGGTGGCGGCGACGAACGCGCACGAGATCAACACCATGAACCCGAGCATCGCCCAGGGGTGCGCCGCGTGCATGCCGAGGGCGAACCGCACCACGCAGTACAGGATGACGGCCTGGAAGAACCCGATCATCGCCGCGGGCAGGTAGCTGGCGAGCACCACCCGGATCGCCAGCACCTCTGCGGCGATGGCTCGGCTCTGCAAGGGCCGCAGGATCATCCACAGCACCAGGGCGCCGAAGAACAGCGCCAGCGTGAGGAAGAACGGCGCCATCCCGGTGCCGAAGTTGGGTGCGGCGTTCTCGTGCGAGGTTTCCAGGTTGACCGGGCCGCCGATGGTGTCGGCGATCGCGTTCTTCTGCTGGGTGCTCCAGTCGGGCACCTGCTTGGCACCTTCGGCCAGTTTGGTCGCCAGCTCGGCCGAGCCCGACCGCAGCTGCGCCGTGCCCGACTTGAGCTGCACCGCACCGTCATCGAGTTTGGCGATGCCGGTGGCCAATTCGGCGCTGCCGGAAGACAGCTGTTGCGCCCCGCTGCGTAGCTGGGTCAGCTTGTTGTTGAGGTCCTGCCCCGTGCCGCCGACCTGGTTGAGCGCGGAGTTGAGCGGGCTGCCGGGAGCGCGCAGGGCTGTGGTCATCGAGATCGCCGCGTTCTCGGCGTCGGTGAGTTGTTGCCGGATCTGCGGTGTGAACTGGTGCCCGCGCAGCTGATCCTGGATCCCGCGCAGCGTCCCGGCGGCATTGTTGGCCAACGGGTCCGGGCTTCCGGACAACTGATCGATCACCGTGGTCAGCGAGTTGGCGGCGGTGTCCTGCGCCGTCGCGATCCCGCCGATCTGTTCGTTGGCCTGCTGCAGCGCGGTGGCACCCTTCTGCAGCTGATCGGTGTTGCCGCCGATCTGCGACAGCGCCTTGGTCACCGTGACCAACGGGTCGGTGGCCTTGATGATTCCGTCGGAGAGCTGCTTGGCGCCCGAGGCGACCTGCGCCGAACCGGACCGCGCGGTGTGCAGGCCGTTCGACAGTTCACCCGCTCCGTCGTCCACCTTCACCGCACCATCGGCGAGCTGCTGCGCACCGTCGGCGGCTTGTTTGATGCCGGCACCGGACGAAACCACCACCGACAGCACCTGATTGACCGCCTGTCCGGAGATCCGGGTGGAGACGGCGCCCAGCACCTGGTCGACAGCGGTGCGGCCGATGCTCGACGAGATGTAGTTGTTGGCGTCGTTGTAGACGGCAATCAGATTGGCCCGCTTCGGTTCCCCCGTCACCGGGGACGCGATCGCCTCGCTGAAGTCCGGCGGCAACTCCAGCATGAAGTAGTACTTGCCGTGGTCGACGCCCTGGCGCGCCTCATCGAGATCGACGACATGCCAATCCAGGCTGGCATCGTCGGTCAGGCTCTTGGCGATCTCGTCGCCGGCTTTCACCTGCACCCCGGACACCACCGTCCCGCGGTCGGAATTGACCAGCGCCACAGGCATTTTGTTGACATGTCCGAACGGATCCCAATACGCCCACAGGTACAGCGCGCCGTAGACCAGCGGCAGCAGCATCAGCACGATGATCGCCACCCGGGTCAACCGGCTGCGGCCGAAGCGCTTGATCTCCGAGCCGAGTGCGAGTCCAGCCAGCATCATCAGTCCTTCCCGGTCAGGATGCGGTGATCGTGTAGGGCATGGGCGGGGGCGTCGGGGCCGAGCGGGTTGGTGACGCCGACCACGACGGTGCGTTGGGTCGCGATGGCGGCGAGACGTTCGACGGCCGTCGCCCGCCTGGTGTTGTCGCGGACCTGCTCGAGATCGCCGACCACCAGGATCGGCCGGTTGGAGAACAGCGAGAGGGTGACGCGCAGCAGGAACAGCTCCAGGTCGGACAGGTCGCTGATGAAGGCCTTCGGCGACGGGGTCGGCACGTCGCCGAACACCAGCGCCAGTTCGGCCGCGCCGGCCTGGTCGGACACCTGCGAATACCACGGCGCGAGCCACCGCCGCTGCTCGGCGAGAACCGTCTGCACGCTCACGGAGTCCGGCAGATCGTCGATGTCGTCGAACGCCGCGATCGAGCAGTGTTTGCGAATGGCCCGCGGCTGCGTGTCGCCGCATACGGTCACCGCGCCGTGCGTCGGCTTGAGCCGGCCGGCCAACGTCAGCAGCAACGCTGTCTGGCCCCAGCCGCCGGGCATCTGGATGGCGTGAAGGCCCCGCGTCAGCTCGAGATCGACATCCGAGAACAGCGGCTCGTGCTCGCCGTCCACGCCGAGACCGATCGCGACGATCAGCGGTTCGTCGTCCGGTTCGTCATCCGGCTCGTCGGTTCCTGTCGCCTCGTCGACGGCCTCATCTGCGTCGTCAGTCTCTGACTCGGCGGTATCCGATTCGTCCGCCGGTTCGGCTGGGCCGTCGGCGGGCTGCAACTCGGCCTCGCCCGGTTCGTCCTCTGCGTGCATGCGGTTGCTCTTTCCGTTGCCCGTTGCCGTCACCGGTCGATTCTGCGCGGGATGCCATTGCTGCTCCCCACCGAACCGCCGGATCAAAGTCTGCCATCCCCGACATTTCGATACCCGCTGGTATCCATTCGATACTCGCGAGTATGCTGCTGGGTATGCCGTCTGTCAAACCCGCCCGCACCAGGCCCACCCGTGGCGAGGTGCGTGACCGGATTCTCGACGCCGCCCTGGCCGTGTTCGCCGCGGAGGGGTTCGCCGGCGCGACCATCGATGCGATCGGTCAGGCGGCGGGATTCACCAAAGGTGCGGTGTACTCGAACTTCGAATCCAAGGACGAGCTGTTCCTGGCCTTGCTGGACCGCCAGTTCGAGACTCGGGGTGAACTGATCGCGACCGCCTTCGACAACAGTGGCGGCGACCCGGCCGCCACAGCGCAGGCGTTGAGCCGATCCATGCTGGAGTCGATCCACGATCAGAACGAGTTCTATCTCGTTCTCACCGAATACTGGCTACGGGCCGTGCGCGATCCGCAACTGCGCGACCGTCTGATCGCGCGTCGCCGCGCCGCCGTCGAGCAGGCCCTGCATGTCGTCAGCAATGTCACCACCGCATTGCCACGGCAGAACCTGCTGGCGCTGGCCCAACTGGTCGTCACGATGTCGACGGGCGTCGCCATGGAGGAAGTGCTCCAACCAGGAACGATCGACGAAACCATGCTGGCCCGCCTCATCGCGGCGTTGGTCGAAGCGGCGCCGCCCGCTGACGAGGGGTAGCCAACTCATGCCGAGTGGCCAGTTATCACACGCATTTTTCGAAATATCGTGCAGTAACTGGCCATTCGGCAACCCACGGGATCGCCTGTCGCTTACGCCAGCCGCCGCGCTTCTTCCAGGATCTCCATGGTGCGCACGGCATCGCGCGGATCGACCGGCACGGGTCCTTCACCGCGGATCGCTGCCGCCACGGCGTCGTAGAAGTCTTGGTAGCTGCCGGGATCCAACGCGACAGTGGAGCGTTCATCGCCTGCGCCGACGTGCGCGACGCGGGTGTCGCGGTCGAAGCCCGGGTCCGAGGGCATGGCGCCGTCGACCCGCAGCGCACGTTCCTGCTGATCGAGGCCTTCAACGACCACGGTTCCTTTGGTTCCCGACAGCCGGAACCGCGGGCCCATCGCACCCACCAGCGATCCCATGCTCAGGCGGCTCACCACTGCGGATTCGTGTTCCAGCTCGAGGAAGGCGTCGTCGTCGGCGGCAGCACCGTCGCGCAGTATGCGCAGCCGGGCATGTGCGACAGTGCGGACCGGCCCGAGCAGTTGCACCGCCTGGTCCACCAGATGCGGCCCGAGATCGAGCAGGACGCCGCCCCCGGCGTCGACCGTCGTCGTGGACTTCCAGGTCTGCCCCAGCTCGGGTTTCCACCATTCGAAGCGGGATTCGAAGGTGTGCGGAGTGCCCAGTGCACCGTCGGCCAACATGCGTTGAATGGTCCGAAAATCCCTGTCCCACCGACGGTTCTGATAGACGACCAGTGGACGGTCGTGGGCGACGGCAGCCTCGACGATGCGGTTGGCGTCGGCGACGGTCGGCGCGAAAGGCTTGTCCACCACGACCGCGGCGCCGCGTTCCAATGCCGCCGTGGCGTGCTCGACGTGCAGTGCGGGAGGGGATGCGACAACGACGAGGTCGAACTGGCCCGACTGCAGCATCTCGGCCGCCGATGCGAAGACCTCGACCGTCGGAGCGAGGGCACGAGCCCGCTCCGCCCGGGCCGCGTCGGTGGTGACGACGCCGCGCAGCTCGTAGTTCGGATTGGTGGCAAGAAAGCGCGAGTGAAAGAACTCGCCTGCGACGCCGAACCCGATGACTCCGGCGATGAGACGGTCGGTCATGTCAACTCCTCACAGCGGTTGAATAGGAACGTACTCATTGGCGCGGTCAGCGGGGCCAATCCGCCAGGTAGTACCGCGTGTCCGGATGGGACGCCTTAAGGTGTCGTGATGCGCAGGAGAATGCTGATGGCACTGGTGAGCGCGGCGGTCGGCACCGGCGTCGGCTTCCCCGGCGTGGCCGCGGCCGACCCGCCGCCACCTCCGCCCCCGCCACCGCTGAACCTCAACGCGCTCACGTCGGTGAAGCCGTCTGACTTCGCGATGCAGAACGGCGAGTACTACGCGTTCGCGGTGCCGGGCGATATCGCATGCGCCATCAGCCGCAGGTCAGGCAACTACGGCTGCACCGGCCCGCTGCCTGCAGCTCCGGACGGCGCGAACGCCGTCACGGGTGGACAACAGGGTCCGCCCGCATTCCTCAACGACAACCGGCCGCTGTTCGGCTTCGACGGGCTGCCCAACCGACTGCTACCCGGATCGCGCATCAGCTTCCGCAATGTGACGTGCGGGACCGACGGCACGGTGACGATGTGCAGCAACTCCTACGACGGAGCGGGATTCGCCCTCACCCCCGGCAGCAGCTACATCCTCGGCGTGAACAACCCACTGCTGCTCAACACCGGCGAAGGGCGCAACCCCTTCGCCAACTAGGTGGCGGGTACTTACCCGGAGGACAGCTAAACCTTCCCCCTAGCAAGAGAACTATGGCTTCCGGGCGATTACCGTGGCCAGGCTTTTTCGGCAGCATTTCTTCTCACCAGCCCAAGAGAGGAAATGCCCACAATGACCAACTCCCACCGCAAACTGACCAGCTTCAAGTACGCAGCGACGCTCGTCGGCGCCCTGGCCGTTGTCGCGTTGGCCCCGGCAACCGCCCACGCACTTCCGGTCAACAACAACGAGGGCGGCGGTTGCCACTACACCGACCAAGACGGTTACGACATCCCGATCGACGAGGGCCAGGATGTTTTCGTCGACGGCAAGATCGTGAGCTGCCGCGGGGGATCCATCGTGGTGACCACTGCGCCTGCGAGTTCCGGTGGGGGCATCAAGCCGTCCAATCCGTCGAAGATCGCGGTCATCGGCACCCTGCCGCGCGCGGCAGCAACGCGCTGATCCACTATCCGGCGCAAAACGTGAAGCTGTGACTTCGCCCGAGTTCAGAATGTAACTGCCGGCTTTCCGGCGCCGGGCGAACGCAAATCCGACGTCGGTGAGTCTGTGCTCCCTACTTTTGACGATCACGAATCAGCGGACTCAGATGGGAGGACCATCGGCGATATGGCCGGAGAACGTGCGGACGGTACCAAGCCCACGGGCGGGATCGCTGATGAGTTGATGGCCGCCGGGTTCCTGGATGCCGTCGAAGTCGGTCGGGGCGGCGCGGGGGTGGTCTATCGCTGCCACCAGACCTCACTCGCGCGAAGCGTCGCCATCAAGGTCCTGCTGTCTGATATCGACCAAGACAACCGGGAACGCTTTCTGCGTGAAGGGTTGGCCATGGGGAAGCTCTCCGGCCACCCGAACATCGAGAACATCCTGCAGGTCGGCGTGACCGAAAGTAACCGGCCCTACATCGTGATGCCGTACCACCAGGCGGGTTCCCTGGCGCAGCGACTGCACCGGGTCGGCCGGATCGCGTGGCCCGACGCGTTGCGTATCGCAGTGAAGTTGTGCGGGGCGCTGGAAACCGCACACCGGGCAGGCACCTTGCACCGCGACATCAAGCCCGGGAACGTGCTCGTCAACGATTACGGCGAACCGCAGTTGAGCGATTTCGGGATCGCCCGAATCGTCGGTGGGTACGAAACCGCGACGGGCTTTTTCACCGGCACCATTGCCTTCACCGCACCCGAGGTACTGGCGGGAAGTCCGCCGACGGCCGTATCCGACGTGTACTCCCTCGGCGCCACGATCTACGCCTTGATCGCCGGGACCGCCGCGCATGAACGCAAGGGCGACGAGGACCTCATCGCGCATTATCTGCGGATCAGTTCGACGCCCGTGCCGGACATGCGTCCGCAGGGAATCCCGGCCGACGTGTGTGCCGCCATCGAGAAGTCGATGTCGTTGGACCCGACGCAACGACACGCGTCGGCGGCGGATTTCGGCCGCGAAATGCAGTTGGCACAGCGGCACAACGGGTTGATGGCGGATTCGATGGTGCTCAGTGAGACCAACGGTGAGCCGGAGCAGACACCAGCCACGGCAGCAATGCAATTCGCGACATTCGGTGAGACCGATCTGTCTGAACCGGCTTCGCTCACACCGGACGGCTTTCCGGGGCCGACGCCGCCTACGCCGGTTTCGAACCTGCCTGGCTCGACCGGGCCGATCTCGCCGGGGCCGATTTCGGCAATTCCCCCTCGGCCGATTCCGCCCAGCCCGCCCGGGCCGATTCCGCCTGGACCGGTCCCGCCCGGCCCGGTCCCGCCGAGTCCGCGAGGGGCGGCGCCGGATCCCGACGGGACGACGAAAGTCAGACCGACGAAGCGGAATCTCAAACCCCTGCTGTGGGTCGCGGCGGCAGTGCTCGTGGTGCTCGTATTGGTGGCAAGCGGTATCTATTTCATTACGTCGCGCGATAACGGCAACGGCGGTGCCACTGCGGGAGGCACGAGCAGCCCCCAAAGCGCGAGCCCGCCGACGACTGAGACCCAGGCCGGCTGGAAACCGATCACGAATGCGCGCGTTGCGCGCGAGGCGACGGCGACGACGCAGGCCGACGGGACCATCTGGATTTTCGGGGGGCTCGGCAGCGACGGGCGCGTCAGCGGACGGCACGAGGGCTACGACCCTGCCATCGACAGCTGGAAGGGCGGTGACGATCTCCCCGTTCCGGTTCAGCGTGCGATGTCGGTGACGTGGCAGGGAACCCCCGTCGTGCTCGGCGGCTGGCGGACCGAAGGCACCAACAGCGAGATCGCGACCGACCGGGTCTGGCGAGTCGTCAACAGCCGCTGGGTGGAACTGCCGCCTCTGCTGCAACCCCGCGCGGCGGGCGCAGCGGCTGTGGTCGGGGACCGCATCGTTGTCACCGGCGGTGTCGGCGCCAACGGCAAACTGCTGAGCACCACCGAAATTTTCGACGGCACGTCGTGGAAGCTCGGCGCCGGAATCCCAACGCCGCGAGAGCTGCTCGACGCCGCGGCGGACGACAAGCTGGTATATGCCGTCGGCGGATCCGACGGGACCGTCGACCTACCCACGGTCGAGGCATACGACCCGGCCGCGGACGCCTGGACCTCCTTGCCTGCGCTCCCCGAGCCGCGCAGCGACCTCGGCGTGGCCATCGCCGATGCACGTCTCGTAGCTGTCGGTGGCCTGTCGGCCGGGCAGGCCCTCAAGACTGTTTCGGTGATGGACCTGGCCGCGAAGACCTGGGCCGGCTTGCCGGATATGAGCACCCCGAGGCACGGCATGGCCGTCGCCGCGGTCGAGAAATCGGTGTACGCGATCGGCGGGGCGACCGGTTCCGGCGGGGCCGAGGTGACGTCGACGGCGGAGGCGCTGAAACTTGCTCCCCGCAAGCTGCAACCCGTATCTGCCTGGCGGTCGCTGCCCGACGCACCCACGCCGAGGCTGATGATGGCGTGGACCGTGCTCGACGACAAGATCTGGATCGCCGGTGGCATGAGCCACGGAAATACGCTCTCGATAGTGCAGAGTTACGACCCGCAGACCGGAGCATGGCAGGCCCAGCCACCGCTGCCGGTCCCGTTGCACCACGCGACCGCGACCACGTACCGCGGCGAGATGGTGGTCATCGGGGGCGCCAGCGACGAACTCGCGAACGCGTCGAACAAGGTGTACGCATTGCGCGGCGGTAACTGGGTGGAGCTACCCAGCCTCACGCACGCCCGCGCAGCCGCCGCCGCAGCGGTCGTCGGTGACAAGCTCGTGGTCGTCGGCGGACAGAACGAGAAGCAACTGGTCGCCCAGACCGAGGTGTTCGACGGTCAGTCGTGGAAGGACGCGGCGAACTTGCCGACCCCCCGCGAACACCTGGCCGCCGTGTCGGACGGAACCTATGTGTACACGGTGGGTGGACGATTCCTGTCCGCCGACAAGAACTCCGCGGCGTTCGAGCGGTTCGATCCGCAATCCGGGGAATGGACGAAGCTGGTCGACATGCCGACTCCGCGCGGCAGCTACGGCGCCACGCTCATCGATGGCCGGATCGTCGCCCTGGGCGGCGAGGAACCCACGCGAGTACTGGCCACGGCAGAGATGTACGACATCGCCGAGGCCAAGTGGATCTCACTGCCCCCGATGCCGACGGCACGGCACGGTGAGGTGGTCGCCACCGTCGACAACACCGTGTACGCCATCGGCGGTGCGAATCGGCCGACGCACGAAGGCCCGGTCGCCACGGTCGAGGCGCTGGACTTCACCTGACACCGCGGCGCGCTCTCATCGAATCAACTTGCGGCACAGACGTTTTCCGGTCGCCGGCGACTCACGTCTGGTCGGTACCGCTGTCACGCAGCATGGCGAGGGTCACCGCTCCACGCCGGATGGCCTCGTTGGCCAGACGAACTCGGCGCTCCCCCTCGGGGGCTATGCCAAATTTGTCGTACAGGTTCTGCAGATGCTGTTTGATGGCGGCCTCGGTGACGAAGAGTTCCTGGGCCATCTGACGAACCGATACCGCCTCGGGAAACGGGTCGCCGGACACCAGCGGGCGACACAGGACGACCAGAACCTCGAGTTCGCGCCGGGTGAGGTGCGGAGGAGGCTGGGTTGGGGCGACAGAAACCGTTTCTTCGGCAGTCGTCGTCTGGTCGGCTTCCTTCACCTGCCAGAAGACCAACCGTGACTTGCCAATCCGCAATTCGTCTCCCGAACGCAGGACCCGTTCGGCAGAGATCTTCTCTCCGTTGAGGTACGTGCCGTTACGACTGCCCACGTCGCGTATCGACCAGGCAAACCCGAGATTTTCCAAGACGGCGTGCACTCGCGAGACGGTCGAGTCGTGATCGAGCGACACGAGATTGGTCGAGGACTTGCCGACGGTCACCCGTTCGCCGCCCAGTGAGATCAGCTCCCGTCCTGATGGTCGCCAGATTTCCAGGTGGGAAGGCATGTCGACAGCTTATTGGCCGTCGGTCTCGACGAGTCGCATCCAGCCGAATTCGTCCGAAGCGCGGCCATGGTGGATGTCGAGCATTGCCGCACGCAGGCGCGACGTGACGGGACCCGCGACACCGTCTCCCACCGGCCAGTCCCGATGAGCGCCAACCACATGCCCGACCGGGACGATCGAGCGCGCGGTGCCACACGCGAACGTCTCGGCGATACGCCCGTCCCGGCAGCCTTGCTCCCACTCGTCGAGCGTGACCGGCTGCTGAACCACCGGGAGGCCGAGCGATCGCGCCAACCGCAGGATCGAGTCTCGGGTGATACCCGCCAGCAGGGTTCCGCTCAACGGAGGCGTGTTCAGGCGCGGCCCGTCAGCAGTCGACTCGACGAAGAACAGGTTGCAGCCGCCCGCTTCCTCGATGAAGCGACGCTCGCGGGCGTCCAGCCACACGACCTCGTCGCAGTCATTGGCCGCGGCC
The DNA here is from genome assembly GCF_002157835.1 of Mycobacterium dioxanotrophicus. NCBI lineage: Bacteria > Bacillati > Actinomycetota > Actinomycetes > Mycobacteriales > Mycobacteriaceae > Mycobacterium > Mycobacterium dioxanotrophicus. Next base: position 5,644,608 of record NZ_CP020809.1, read on the forward strand.
TGTCGCTGGGCGACGAAGGCGCCGCCGTAGTTGCCGCCGCACTTGGCCGCACCGGTTCCGCCCGGCGCGGCACGGATGTACTCGGGTGCTGCCCACAACCGCATCGGATTCGGCTCCACGGACGCTGGCCGCGCCGGCGTGCCGATCACGGCGAACAAGTACTCCTCGGCAGGCCGCAGGCCCAGGCCCGTCTCCGCCGCGATCATGAACGGCCGCAAGTACAAGCTGTGCCCGCGAGGGCGTGGCACCCAGTCGCCGTCGACACGCAGAAGCGCCTCCAGCGCCGCGACGAAGTGCTGCTCGGGCAGCGTGGGCATGGTCAGCCGGCGCGCCGACCTGTTGAACCGGCGGGCGTGGTCGGTGGGCCGGAAGAGGGCCCGCTGACCGTTCGCGCGCCAGAACGCCTTCATGCCCTCGAAAATCGTCTGGCCGTAGTGCAATGCCATGGTGGCCGGGTGCAGCGACATCGCGTCGAGCGGACCGACTTTGGCGTCGTGCCAACCCATCTCGGCGGACCACCGCATCGTCACCATGTGATCAGAGAAGACGTCACCGAAGCCGGGCGTCGCGAGCACTTCTTCGCGCCGCCTGGCCGAGAGTGGCTGTACAGCAGCATCATTCATGCGAACTCTCCTTCAGAAACGATGCCCCATGCGCGAGTGCCCGGTCGACCAGCGGACCGGAAATCCCGGTGTACCCGCACGGGTCGAACAGCCCCGGGACATCGGGGCACACCACGCCTTCTCGCTCCAGGGCGATGGCAAGCAGGTCGGCGACGTCGGCACCGTCCCGCTCGGCCGCCGCGGTGACCTCGGCCAGCAGGCGCTTGGCGTTGCCTTTGCCGAGCAAGGGCGCCAGCACCGCGTTGACGCGCTCGGTGACGATGGCACCGCGGGTCAGCCGCAGGTTCGCGGTCATCGCCTCGGGTGAGACCTGAAGCGTCTCCGCGAGGCGTGCGGCGTTGATGGCCGCACCGGCCCCGATGCGTAGACACTCCCGCAGCGGTTGCCATTCGGCATGCCACCCGCCCGAGGAGCGCTCGTCCTCCACGGCCATGGAACCGAACAGCACGACGGCGATCGGGGGGAGCTGCCGCGCGGCGGTCGCGACAAGCGTCGCGAAGACGGGGTTGTGCTTCTGCGGCATGGCCGAGGACGCCCCCTGGCCCGGCACCCGGTCCTCGGTGACCTCGCCGATCTCGGTCCGGCTGAGCACCAGGACGTCGGCGGCGAGCTTGCCGACCGCGCCCGTGGTGACCATCAGGCTCGCGGCGACATCGGCCAGCGGGGTGCGGATTCCGTGCCAGGGCAGGATCGGCTCGGCCAGCCCGAGCCGGCCGGCCACCAATGCGGGTAGCCGCAGCGTCGCACTCACCGGGTCACTTCCATTTCCCGTCGCTTCGCTCGCCCAGGTCATGTCCAGCGCGTACTGGTGATACGCCGCAAGCGTTCCCGCCGCCCCGCCCATCGACACCGGCAGCGCCGCACGCGCCTGCCGCACCCGCGCTACGGCGTCGAGCACCAGATGCAGCCAGGTGGCCGCTTTCAGCCCGAAGGTGACCGGCACGGCGTGCTGGGTCAGCGTGCGCCCCGCCATCGGTGTGTCCCGATGCCGCTCGGCGTGCCCGGCCAGGCTGTGCGCGCATGCCAGCAGGTCGTCGGCGATGCGGTCCAGCGTCGTCGCGCACAGCAGGGCCAGCGCCGTGTCGAGGATGTCCTGGCTGGTGCTGCCGCGGTGCACGTATTCGGCGGCCGACGCGTCGACGGACCGGACCGCCGCGGTGAGCTGCTCGACGAACGCCACAACCGGGTTCGCCGTCTCGCGCACACCGGCAGCCAGCGCCGCGAGGTCGATGGATGCGGGCACGGCGGCGGCTCTGATGGCCACCGCCGCGCCCGCGGGAATCACGCCTAGTTCGGCCTGCGCCTCGGCCAGCGCGACTTCGGTTGCGAGCATGGCTCTGAGCAACGCGTTGTCGTCGACCAGGTCGGCCGCTCCCGTCGCCGCCCATGCGGGCGCCAGAATGCCGTGGTCCGTCATGCTGATCTCTCCATGACGTGCTCCGTCGCGGCGCGCAGGCCGGCCCGGGCGATGGCGTCCGCATCGCCGAGGATCACGGAGTCGACGCCGGGACGGATGCCCGCCGCGGTCACCCAGTGCACCGACTCGGTCGGCACGCCGAATGCGAAACGCCGCGGGTGCGGGCGATCCGCGGCATCGAGCAGCCGGTAGGGGCGGCGGGTGACGGCGACACCGCCGGCGACCCAGTGCCCACCGCCGCGGATCGGCATGCGGTACGGCTGGCACTCGCCACGTTCGAGCAGTGTCCGCAGCAGTGGGTCGGTCGTGCGGCGCAGGTCGGTTTCCGGTAGGCGCGCCTCGATCAGCGTCGCGGCTGCCACGGCGAGGTCCGGGCAGGCTCCGGAATATGCGACGAAGCGCCCATCCGAGCAGTCCACCCGCAGATCCGGCCCGACCACCTCCAGCACGCCGGCATCCATCAGAGCAGCGAACTGCTCGATGCGTTCGGCGGGCGGCCCGATCGACAGGAACGCGTTCAACGGCATGTACCAGCGCTGCAGTTCGTCCCGGTAGGAGTCGCCGGACAGGCCACCGTGGTCGACGAGCAACCGGATCTCGTTGCGCAGATCGCGCAGGACGTCCAAGGCGGCCTTGCGTGGACCCGTCACGTTGCCCTTGCCGGCCTCCCTGACTTCGATGTCCAGATACGACCGCAGCCAGCTGCGGAACCGATACGTCGACGAGATGTCGTCGGCGGTGTACGGTGACGCGATATTCCGCCAGTCCCAAGCACTTTCGGGTTCGATGTCAAACTTGGCGAGAACGGTACGTTGAGCCTCACTCTCCACGATGTCCAGAGGGTCGCCGAATCCGGATTGCTCCGCCGGCTCCGCCGCCGCGAACAGGGCTGTGAATTCCTCGGCATCACACGCGCATCGACGCTCCCGCACGAGGGCCGCGTAGTAGACCGTGCGGACTTCGCGGTCGATCAGCGGCCAGATGTCCCGACGGAAGTCCGCGGGCGCTCCGGCATCGGCGCCGGCCCGCAGCCGCTCGATCACGTCGGCGGTCACGTACCGGGGACTGTGACGGCCGGACGAGCCCTTCTGGTTCTTGCCGCGGGCGTGGAACGGCACTCCGCGCCGAGATCCCACAATGAGGCGGGGTTCCTGGCCGGAGGGTAGGTAACTCAAGGTCTCGTCGGACTCGCGCACGAATGTGCCGCCCCGGCCGATCGTGAAAAGCGCCATGTAGTCGAAGAAATTGAGGCCCAGGCCGCGCAAGATGACCGCCTCGCCCGCGGGTACGGCAGTCAGTGCGACGTCGGCCGGGTTGCTGGGCGCGATGTACCGCAGGTCGTGCCGGTCCGCGAACTGACTGAGGGCTGTTTCGGATTCACCGAGTTGATGCGGCATGTGCCCGAGTGCCAGCACCACCGACTGCAGCTCGCCGATCGTCTCTCCGGTGCTCAATACGACTTCCTGCACGCCATCCGTGTCACGAACGTCGACCGCGCTCGCCTGGTGCGACGTGAAGCTCACGGTCTGCGGCGCCGTCCAGATGATGCGGTCTCGCACCCATTGCAGGTAGCTTCCGTAGAACGCCCGCGACGGGTAGTCGTCCGGGCCGAGCGTAAGGGCCTCGGCCCGAACAGCTTCCGCAACGTTCGGGCTGCCGACCAAGGCGATCGACCGGGCCCACTCGTAGAGGCTCGGCCCGCTGACCACCGGGCCTTCGCAGTCGACGGTGTCGTCGACGAACATGGTCACTTGGCAGGCGACCGTGTTCATCAACAGCACCCGGTCCTGCGTGCTGCGCCACACCTGGCCGCCGTCGAACACATGCGGGTCGATCAGGTGGACGACGAGTTCCTGCCCGGGCGCCAAAAACGCTTCGGCGTTGGCGCACAGGCGTTCCGCCACGGACAGGCCGCGGGGTCCGAGCCCGATGATCGCCAGCTGCAGCTGCTCAGTGAACACGTGGTGCCCCGATCTATGCGCCGCTCATGTGGCGGCCGAGGCCGGCCGCCAGTGGAGCGAGCCGACCCATCAGGTCGGCGAACTGTTGTGGGCGCAGCGCTTGTTTGCCGTCGCACAACGCCTGCTCCGGGGCGACGTGGACATCGATGATCAGGGCGTCGGCTCCGGCGGCGATCGCGGCCAGCGACAGCGGTTCCACCAGGTCCGGGTGTCCACCGGAATGGCTGGGATCCACCATGACCGGCAGGTGGGTGCGCTGCTTCCACAACGCCACCGCGGTGAGATCCAGCGTGAAGCGCGCCGACGGCTCGAATGTGCGAATTCCCCGCTCGCACAGCACAACCTGGTCGTTACCCTCCAGCAGCAGATATTCCGCCGCGGCCAGGGTCTCCTCCATGGTGCAGCCGAAGCCGCGCTTGAGCACCACCGGGAGACCGCTCTGGCCCGCTGCGGTCAGCAGGGCGAAGTTCTGCATGTTCCTGGCACCGATCTGCAACCCGTCGACCACCGCGGCCAGCCGCTTCACATGCTCCGGGTCGACCACCTCGGTCACGACCGGCAGACCGGTCTGCTCTCTGGCCTCGGCCAGCAGGTCAAGGCCCTCCCACTGCATGCCCTGGAAAGCATGCGGCGAGGTCCGGGGTTTGAAGACACCGCCCCGCAGACCGACCGCGCCGTGTCCCGCGACGACGGCCGCGGTGGCCAACGTCTGTTCCGCTGATTCGACGGCACACGGTCCGGCGATCACCACGACGGATCCGTTGCCGATCGTGGTCGGACCGAAGGACACTTCTGTCCCACCGGGGCGTAATTCTCTGCGCCCCAACCAGACATCGCTGTTCCTGCGCACCTGGTGGGTCGGCGCCGGAAGCCCGGGCCCTGCTGCACCGATGAGGTCCGGATCGGATACCGACAGCACGTGAGCGCCGCCGAGCCGATACATCTCGGTGGGCGTGCCCGCAGCTTCCAGGTGCTGTATCCACCCCTCGACGCCGGCGCGGGTGACCGCCTCGTCGAACACGAGCAATGTGTCTGGATTAGTCATACTCAAATGGTCGTGATCTGGACGTTGTCGCGTAATCGCCTGCGCTACCAGACTGTTCCTGTCGCGAGGACAGGTTTTTCTACCCGTGGGGTAAGGATGCGCCCGGTCGCGTTTGCCCCAAACAGACACCAGGGCTGTGAATCTGGTCGATTCACAGCCCTGGCGTCGTTCTCGTCGCGAAGTTCAGTGTGGGGTGGTTTGGATCGTGATGGCCCGGCGGACGCGCTCCTCGATCTCGTCCAGCTCGGCGATGGTCGGGGCGTCGATGAAGAAGGTGACGGCCCGGTCGTCGGAGCTGCGGATGGGGCGCAGCTGCGCGCCGCGGGCCTCGTAGACCAGGACGGCGCGCAGTGCAGGCGGGTGATCGGCGCGCAGCGCGGGGATCTCGGGCCAGGGATTGCCGTCGTCGACCCAACGGGCCTCGACCCCCGGCCAGTCGACCTGAACATCGACGAGTGTCCCGGGCCGGTGTCCGACATACACCTGGCGGGCGTAGCGCTGGGCACAGGGATAGTCGGCGGCCTCCCCGAGCGCGATCCGCAGGATTTCGGGTTCCATCGGCCGGCCCGTCGCCAGCCGGTACAGCAGCATGATGCCGTCGCCGGGGGTCCGGGCGGCGACCTCCATGAGGCGGGCCTCCCCCTGCTCGTCGATCCTGAACTCGGCGTGCGTGATGCCGTTCTCGACACCCAACCGGTCGAGCATCGCGATGTTGGCGCGCTGCACCGCGTCCCATGCGTCGTCCTGTGGGGCGGGCACGGTGTGGGCCATCTCGACGAAATACCGCGAGTCGACATCCGTTGTCTCCTTGCGGGTGACCGACGAGAACAGGGTCTTGCCGTCCTGGGTCAGGCTCTCGACCGAGTACTCCTGGCCGGTGATCATCTGCTCGACGAGGATGGTCTCGTGTGGCGGATAGTCGTCGAGTTGCGCCGCGAGTTCGGTGTGGTCGTGCACCTTCTGAACGCCCTCGCTCGAGTGCCTCGTGGCCGGCTTCACCACGGCGGGGAACGCAACGGTCCCGTGGTCGGCGGAATCGCGTGTGCCCGGCGGGATCAGGACGGACACCGGGCTGAGATCGGGCAGGTACCAGCGCTGCAGGTACTTGCTGCGGCAGGCCCGCGCCGCCCGCAAACCCGGGAACGGGAGGCCGAAGTAGTCGGCGATCAGGCCGGTGGGCTCGACCAATGTCTCTCCCACGGCATAGATGCCGATCACGTCGTAGGTGTTGCGCCAGCGGTCGGCGTGTTCGATGACTCCGGGCACGAAGGACCCTTCACTCGCCACCGACCCGTCGACGAAGGCGATCTCGTCGATCTTGGAGACCGGATGGGCAGGATCGTCACCGTGCGCCTGCGCGTACGGGCGTGACATGGCCGGCGTGATCACCAGAACCTTCAGGTTTCGCCTGCGCAGGTCGTCGATGTAGATGGGATCTCGGCAGACCACGGGCAGATACCCGGTCAGGATGAAGGCGCGGGGCCTGGCGGCGCGCTGATGCTCGGTCATGGTGCAGTCCTTTCTGAGGTGGCCGCGACGGGAATTCTGGTGGCGCGGTTGATGTGTACGGTCGGTGCGCTCGAGGGTGTCGGCGCGCCCGCGATCACCGCAGCGGTTCCTTCCAACCGCAGGATCCGGCTGCCGATCCGCACGGACATCCCGGGCAGCCACACGATCGGCGTCCACGGGGCGATCCGGGTCCATTGCGTCTGCCCGGCCGGTCGAACGGAAACACCGTTTCGCGACTGGCGGTCGATGATGAACACTCGGCCGTCGACCCTGCGGATCTCCAGATGGGCCCGCGACATCCCGTCGGCACGCACGTCGATCCGGATCGGACGCAGACCCCTGCGAACAGCGTCGCAACTGTGCGGGTACCGTCCGACCACACAATCCCGGTCCAGGGTGAATCGCGAATTGTCGTCGAGAACAACGGATTCGAGCGGCGTGCGGGCGTGACCCGTGGCGGGCAGGGACGGTGCCTGGCGGCGGGCCGGTGGCCGGACCGCGAACCGGGCGGTGGCCAGCACCACGGTGGGCGGCTCGGCGTCGGGCACCGGGACCGGATCCGTCGAAAGGGGGAACGGCCGGCTGCGGATCGCCCACCCGACGACGGGCACGGTCGCCAGACCTGCCGCGGCGAGCAGGCCGCCGAGCAGCAGCCAGCCGACCTGCCCAATGCCCAGGCACAGGGCACCCAGGACCGCGGGCGCCACCGCAAACGCGGCGCCAAGACCCATGTCCTGCAGGCCCACGTATTCGCTCTGCGCGTGGGCCGGCGCCAGCTCGAAACTCAGCGCGAAAACGGCTGCCGCATGGCACATCTCGCCCACCGAATGGACAGCGACCGCCACCAGCAGAACTGCGGCGGCAGCCCATGCCGGCAGGTTGGCCGCCACCGCCACGCCCCCACAGGCGACCAGGAAGATCACCCCGGCGACGCGCATGGCGGCGCCGCCCTGGCGCACGGTGTTGACCTTGCGGCCGACCCAGACCTGCAGCGCCACAACGCCGAACGTGTTGACCAGCAACACGGCGCCGACCATCCAGCGGGGGGCGCTCGTCTGCGTGGCGATCCAGAGCGGGAGCGCGAAGGTGATGACCGCGTACTGCAGACTCATCACTCCGTTGAGGATCGTGTAGGCAATAAACGGTTTGTCCCGCAGCGCCACCCCTGGCCGGGTACCGGGCGGGGCAGGCAGCGGCGCGAAGTACGGGAGCGTCGCGCACACCCACGCACCGATCAGAAAGGTCGCGGCGTTCGCGAGAAACAGCACCTGATAGGCGGCCAGGCTGTGCAGCGTCAGCGCCACCCCGCCGACGGCGGCACCGATGCCGACGCCGGCGTTTTCGATCGCCCGCAGCTGGGAGCGGTAGGCGGCCGCGCCTTCGCCTCCGACGCGGCGGATCAGCCCGCCGCGCGACGCTCTCGACGCGGCGGTCGCGAGCATCTCCACGACGGTCACGATGACGAACATCCAGATATGCGTGACGAACACGTAGCCCACCATCGTCACGGCGAGCACGACCAGGCTCAGGGCCGCGACGCCGCGGGGACCGCGGCGGTCGGCCAGGTGGCCCATCGGCACACCGGCGAACAGGCCGATCATTCCGGCTACGGCCAACCACAGGCCGACCTCGGTGACCGACAGTCCCAGTCCCTCGGTGAAGTACAGGACCGACGACGTCATGAACATGCCGGTGCCGATGTTGTAGATCCCGGTGCCCAAGCCCAGGCGCCGACGTGCGCCGGGCTCGGGCACCAGGGTCGACAGCCACGTGCCGATCATCATGCGACTGCGTTGTGGGGCCGGTCGGTCACGAACGCGGCCACGGCCCGGTTCTCGTGCAGCGGGCTGTTCGCCAGATCGCGGTATCTATCCCGCAATTGGCGCTTGAGCACCTTGCCCGTCACACCCACGGGGAAGTCGTCCGGGGTGCGGGCGACGTCCAGCACGGCGATGCGGGGATGGCCGGCCTTCTCCAGTACTTCGTTGGCCTCGGCCAGTAGTCGTGCGGCGTCGGCCGGCGACTCGTCGGTCACGATCACCGCAACCGGAACGATCTGCTCGCCGTGGCGGCCGGCGACGACGGCGCAGTCACTGATCGAGTTGATCTCACTGAGCAGCATCTCTTCCATGAGCACTGAATAGCCCGTGCCCTCGGCGGTCTCGATGGCGTCCTTCGTCCGGTCGACCACGAAGTAATTGCCGTCCACGTCCTGGTACACCAGGTCACCGGTCAGCCAGTAGCCGCCGAGCTTCGAGCGATAGGTGGTGTCCGAGTCGTTCCAGTAACCGGCGGTGATGGACGGGCCCTTCGCCCCGAAGAATCCCACCTCGCCGACCGGCGCCGTGCTGCCGTCGGGCCGCAGCGCCGCGACCTCGAGGCCGGGATCGGGCTTGCCGACCCGCCGGTCCGAGCGTTCCGACAGCAACGTCCGGGGCTGGACCACCAGACCCCAGCCGAGCTCGGTCGTGCCGAACCGGTCGTAGAACGTAGGCGGCTGCTGCTCCGGGCTGCGCTTGGCCAGGATCGCCCCGATGTGGGCCTCGTGGATGGCATCGCCCATGTTGACCCAGTAGTCGACAGAATCGACGGTGCCGCTTGGTGTTTCGATCGCAGCCAACTCGGCATAGGCATGGGCGAATGCCATGACGCCCTTCGGTTGGTGCAGACGCACGGCCGCCGCCAGTTCCGCACCGCTCGGGTCGTAGAGTGCCACCAGCGGCGTGCCGGCGAGAATGGAGTAGGCGGTGTAGACGATGCAGCCGAGATGCGACTGCGGCTGGGCGGTCATCATCCGCTCCTGAGCGGGCTCGGTGTAGTTCAGCAGGCGGTAGCGCGGACCGGCGACGCTGGACGCGTGAGTCTGGGTCACCGCCTTCGGAATTCCCGTCGTGCCCGACGAATGCATGATCGACACCGGGTCCTCCGGTGCGTGCTTGAAGCGCCAGGCGTCCGGCAGCGACGCTGGCGGCGGTGCGGGCACGTCCTCGGCGAACTGCACCCAACGCAGGCCGTCGAGCGATCCGATTCCGTCGGCGATCGCGGCGAACCGGGTCCGGTCGGTGTAGATCCCCACCGGTGTGGTGCGCTCGCACAGGCCGAGCGCAAGCGCCGGCGACGCCTTGCTGTTGATGAGCACTCCGATGGCGCCCAACTGGGCCAGCGCGTTGAGGTGGATGGTGTAGGCGAACGTGTCCGCCATGTAGAGCGCCACCCGGTCACGCGGGCCGACGCCCTGCTCGCGGTACCAGACCGACCAGCTCTGGGCGAGCGCATCGAGCTGGGCGAGCGTGAATTCCGTCTGCTCCTCGCCTGCGGTGTTGATCACCGGTCGGCCCGTGCGGATGAACGGGATGTGCGGGTCGGGATGCACGGCCATGGCCATCGCAAGCAGGTTGCCGCCGCCGAGCTCGGGCAGTGCCGCCAGCCGGGACCGCTCTTCCGGTGACAGCAGTGCGCGGGTGGAAATCGTCATCGCTGAAATTCCTTGTCGTCAGGTGGGATTGGGGATGGTTGTTCAGAAGCCGAGCGCGCCGGCGGCCGCCTCGAGGTCCCGCTGTTGGTGCAGGGCGGACACCGCGAAGCGCATCAGCCCGGTTCCGCGAGCGACCGTGGGATAGAAAGCGGGCAGGACCAGCACGCCGGCCTGCTTCAACCGGCGGGCGGCGGCGAACGCCGCGTCCTCGGTGTCGAACAGCGCGCCGCGGACCGGCGAGTGCAGCCCGGCGTTGACCAGGGTCTCCCCCGTCAGCCGGTCGAACTCGGCGGCGTTGCGCCACAGCCGCTTTTGCAGCTCCGCTACCTGACCATCGACGTGCAGCCGGGCAGCGGCGACGTTCGCGGCCAGCATGGGCAGCATGATCGAATGCCCGAACACCAACGGGTTGGCGAACTTTCGCAGCACCAGCATGTCCTCGTGACTGGGCACGACCGCGAAACCCCCGGCGCCACCGAAGGCCTTCGACAGCGAGCCGGCGAGCACGACATTTTCCGGGAGCACGCCGCCGAGCGCCTCGAACGCGTAACCCGCGCCGAGCGAGCCCTCGATCGAGACCCCATGGGCGTCGTCGACATACAGGTGGCCACCGAACGGCTCGAGGATGGCCAGCATCGATGCCACGTCGATCAGACCGCCCATCGACCCGACGCCGTCGACCAGCACGATCGGCGTCCGGCCGGTGGCCGCGACCTCGCGGACTGCGGCAGCAAGTGCTGTGGGATCGGTCATGTCGAAGCGCCGCGTCGGGCCGATCTGTTCGAGCACACCGCGGATCACCTGGATGGAGGCGTGCGCTGTCTTCTCGACGAGGAACGCGGCGCCCGCGTCGGCCACGGGATAGCTGGGCAGGGCGCCTGCGCCGAGCAGCGGCAGCAGGCCCAGATGAACGGTGCCGACCGAGGTGAAGGCCGCCGCCTGCGCGCCGCCGTACATGACGGACAGCAGCTCCTCCAGTTCGCGGAGATATGGCGGCCGGCCTCGGTTGCGCGAGGTGGAGAAGTGAAGGCCGAACCGGCCCATCGCCTCGGTCGCCGCCGCGATCAGGTCGGGGTGCGACTCCAGACCGAGGTAGGAGCACGAGACGAATTCCACGGCCTCGCCGCCGTCTTCGAGCTGGACCCGCTTGCCGTCCCGCGCAGTGATGACATGCCCGGTCAGACCTTCCGCGAAGGCCCGATCGAGCGAGTCCGAGGTCTTGCTGACCCGCGATGCCACCCAATTAGATTGGCGTTCCATGAGTTCGGTCATGTGACTGTCTCCTTCGTGAGGTCGGTGGTGATGGCGCGCAGCGCTCTGGCGCTGCGCTCGCGGTAGACACCCCGCAGGGGGCCGAGCACCCCGCAGAGACGATCGAGCAGATCGCCGAACGCGTGCGCGTCGTCGCTCTCGACGACATCCGCCAACTGCGACACCCCGCGCGCCAGCGCACGGCGCGCCGCCGGGGCGTAGGGGTTGGCCGCCTGGACGTCCCAATACACCTCCGGTGCACCCGAGGCGATGCGCGCCAGCAGTGACAGCAGCGCGGTGTGCGGCGGTGGTGCGATCCAGTCGAGATCGGTGATGTCGACATCCAATTCGGCCAGGGCAGCGCCGAATCCGATCACGGCGGCGTGGGTGAGGGCCTGGGCGGCGGCCGCCAACCGGTCATGTTCGTCGGCGGTCACGTTCACGACACGGGCGCCCCAGTGCTCCATCAGGTCGGCCAGCGCGCGCCCACGCCGGCCGTCACGGACGACCACCGAGGCCACCGGATGGCCGGCGAAGCCAAGGGCCGGGGCGAACATCGGATTGAGGCTCAGCGCCTCCGCCTGTCCGGCGATCGTGGTGACGGCGTGCAGGGCAGGGACCACCGTGGACTTCACCGACAGGGTGTCGACGATGAGGGCGTCCGGCCGCAGCGCTCCGACCAGCCGACCGATGGCGACCAATGCCACCGGTTCGGGAACCGCCAGCAGGACAACATCGGCGGTTCGGACGACGTCGGCCACCTCCGCGCCCGGATCGCTGATGTCGCCTCGCACGAAGCGAGCGACATTTTGGGTAGGTGCCGGGACGGTGTGGTCGACGATGATCACGTCGTTGCCCGAGTGGTGGAGACGCTCGGCGAAGAGCGATCCCACTGCTCCCGAGCCGCCGGCGACGACGATGCGCCCGATGGCCGGTGCGCCGCTCATTGCGGGCCCTCCTGCCGGCCGGTCGCGGCGAGGGCGGTCATCATCGCCCTCGACTTGACGACGGTCTCGTCGAACTCCCCGGCCGGATCGGAGAGGGCGACGATGGCGCCACCGACCCCGAAACTCACCCGCCCGGAGTCGACGACGAGGGTTCGGATCACGATGGACAGATCGCTTGCACCCGAGAGCGAAAACCAGCCGAGTGCACCGGAATACACACCGCGGGGGCCCTGCTCGAGCCGGTCGATGATCTCCATCGTCCGGACCTTGGGCGCGCCCGTCATCGACCCGCCGGGGAACGCGGCACGGACGCAGTCGACTGCGGACCGACCTGGGGCGAGCGTGCCGCGGATCGTGGAGACGAGCTGGTGTACCGCCGCGTAGGTCTCGACGTCGAACAGCTTGGGCACGTGGACCGATCCCACCGAGCAGACCGTGTTGAGGTCGTTGCGAAGCAGGTCCACGATCATGAGGTTCTCGGCGCGGTCCTTCGGATTGCCACGCAGCTCCTGCACCAGGGCCTGGTCCTCGGCGGCGTCGGCGCCCCTGGGCCGGGTGCCCTTGATCGGCTTCGCCTCGACGGCGCCGTGTAGGTCGATCGAGAGGAACCGCTCGGGGGACGCGCTGAGCACGGCCACGTCGCCGAAGTCGAGCAGGGCCCCGAACGGGACGGGGCTCACGCGGCGGAGGTGGGCGAAGGTGGGCAGCACGTCGACCTGCGTGTGGACGGTGACCATGTTGGTCATGCAGATCTCGTAGGACTCACCGGCGTTGATCTCGTCGAAGCACTCGTCGATCCGCTTGAGATATGCGGCCCGGTCATGCCGGAGCTCGACGTTCATCCCGATGCCTGGATCGGTCATGGCCGGGCCCGACAGCGTGCGCGTCGGGGCCGGATCGGTGGGAGCGGTGGGAAGCGTGCGCAGAGCCTGCGCCGTCGTCGCGAGCCAGGCCTCGGTGTCGGCGGTGTCACCCGAAACCGACAGCGCCAGAAGATAACTGCTCTGGGTGGCATGGTCCAGGACCAGAGCCCGGTCGGCGAAGAGCAGGGCGGCGTCGGGAGTATCGGACTCGTGCGCCGCGGCGCCCCCGGTCTCGGCCTTCAGTTCGTAACCCAGATAACCGACGTAACCGAGGTTGAACTCGAAGGGCAGGCCATCGGGTGCAGGCACCTCCCGGGCGCGCAGCTGCTCGTCCAGGTAATCGAAGAACTGTTGGTGCACCCGCTCGGTGGAACCGTCTGCCCGCCGGACGGCGACCTCGCGGTCGGCGACGCGGTAGGTCACATGCTCGGCGAGCGGACCGTCGCCGTTGCCCATGAACGAGAAGCGCGACAACCCGTCGATCACAGAGCTGCTGTCGAGCCAGAAGCCGTGGTTGCCTCCGGAGAACAAGGAGCTGTAGGCCGCGAGCGCCTCGGGGTGGACATCGAGGTGCCGCACGTGCAGGTCGTAGCGAGGTTCGTCCAGCTCGCCGGCCTGTCTCTGCGCGGACGCCGAGTGGTCCGCGGCGAGGGCGAAGAAATTGGCCAACAATTCGTGGCCGTAGCTGCTGCTGATCGACTCGGGATGAAACTGCAAGCCCCACAGGGGAAGCCGACGGTGGCGCACACCCATCACGACGCCGTCCTCGGTCCACGCCAGTTCCTCGAGCTCGTCGGGAAGCGATGCGACCGCCAGCGAGTGGTAGCGCACCACCTCGAACGGCGAAGGTATGCCCGCGAAGAGGCCGACGCCCGTGTGTCGAACGTCCGAGATGCGCCCGTGCATCGGTTCGGGTGCGTTGACGACCTGACCGCCGAAGAGGTGGCAGAGGCCTTGGTGGCCGAGGCAGACGCCGAGCACAGGCAGACCGCTGTCGAGGATCACGCGGGCGCTCACACCGAAGTCTCGGTCTCGTTCGGGCCGGCCGGGGCCCGGCGAGATCACGGCGGCATCGAATTCGTCGAATCGGAGGTCTGCCCAGGGTGTGTCGTTGCGGACGACGGTCGGCGGCTGCCCGCTCACCTCACCGATCAGCTGGTAGAGGTTGTAGGTGAATGAGTCGTAGTTGTCGACGAGGAGGACGCGCATCAGGCAGCGCTCCCGTCGATGCCCGCGCCGATGATCAGATCCTCGATACGGCAGGTCTCCCCGATGATCAGGTCGTAGAGCTGCTTCATGAATGCCTGATCCAGACCGTTGGCCTCGGCGAAGCGCGCGGCCCGCTGCTGCACCACGCCGATGCGGTGTGGTTGCATCATCGGCACGCCGTGCTCGCGCTTGTACTGGGCGATGTTGCGGCACACCGCGACACGCGCGCCGAGTGCCCTGAGGAACTCCGCGTCGATCCGATCGAGGTCGGCGCGCAACGTCTCAAGAGTGTCTTGATCGGCTTCCTGCCTGGCCACTGCCAGGCCTGCCATGTCTCTCATAACTTGATCTCCTCTTCACGGCGATGTCTTCTCGGAGCGCTCCGGAGGTCCCGGGCGCCAAAGGCTTTCGTCAAATACCGGCCTGGTAGAGGACCGGCACCTTCCCGCGCTGTGAGCGTGCGAACTGGTCGATGTCCGCGCGCTGCACCTCGAAATCGAGGCACCGGGGGCTCACGATCACCTCGTGGATCTCGTGGGCGCCGTGCAGAGCCGTCCGCGCCGCATCAGTCGTGATGCCTTCCGGTGCGGCCCGCGACAACAGCAGCCGCACCCGGTATTTGTGGCCATCCCACAGCACCTGAAGTTGGCAATCGGTGGAGCTCGACACACCCAATGTGGCGAGCGCCGCCACGAGATGGTCACTGGAGAACGTGATGGTGTCGACGGTCATCGAGGACGGCATGCGGCCGAGGAGCAGGACCGACCGGGCGGCGCTCCCGCATGCGCATCGGCCGGTCATCAGCTGGCCCCTGTCGCCGAGCCGATAACGGAAGAGCGCCATCCCGGACGTCGTCAACGGTGTGACGACGAGCTCGCCGGGTGCTCCGGCACGCACCGGCCGACCGGTCTCGTCGACGACCTCCAACACGTTCGCGTCCTCGTGCAGGTGGTGCACCGCGCCCGACTGGTGGCGGCACTGGTACCCCACGGGGCCGGTCTCCGACGTCGAATAAGCCAGCGAGCGCACGACGAGATCCGGTGCGGCAGAGCGCAGGACACGCTCCCGTTCGGCTCCCAGCGATTCACCGATGAACAGGAAGTTCCGCAGCGGCAGCCGATGCCCGGACAGCAGCTCCGCTCCGTACGCAGGCGACGCCACCAGTGTGTCGATCCCATGGGCGTCGATGATTGCTGCGGCGTCGGCGGGCGCGGTGTACTCGCCCATCGCGAAGGACAGGGCCGGCAGCGAGCGCGCGATGTCCTGGACGAACAGGAACGCACCGTTGAGGTCCCCGGGGAACAGGCAGTTCGCCACCCGGTTCGGCGCCGTGGCCAACGCAGCCCGCACGCCGCGCGCGCCCAGATGCTGGACCCGGTCGGTGAAATCCCATGAGTGGTAGAGAATTTTCGGTCGGCTGGCCGTTCCGCTCGATCGCAGCACGAGCCCGGGGCTGTGGTCGAAGAGGAGGTCGGCCGAATGCGGTGGGCAACCCGCGGCGAGGTCGGCGGCGGAGAGGAGAGGCAGCGCCGCGAGGTCATCGACCGTCTCGACTGCCTCGAGTCCGGGGAAACGCCGCCACACGTTGATGGACTGGCGCGCGGCTGCCAGGGTGGCACGCAGATTGTGCTGTTGTGCGGCGTCGATCTCGTCGCGCGTGAACGAGTCGAGGTTGTGGGCCAGGCGGATACCTGCCACGTCGCGGACCCGCGGCTTGCTTGCGCGACTGCCCGCCGTCGCGGCGCCGTCGGCCCGATGTTGCGGAATCGACGCCGTATCGGCTGGGTACGTGGTCATGACTCAATGGTCGTGACCACGCCCTGCTCACGTAATCGCCGGCGCTACCAGGTTCCACCTGACGATGGGACAGGTTTTCCTAGCCGCCGGGTAAGCATCGGGTTCGGCGCCCGGCGCTACCCGCCCGTGTTGACCGGCTCGATCGGCAACCGCCGCAATGCACCCGGGGCCTCGGCGGGCACCACGGGATGCGCCGGTGCGATCGGATCGAGTCGCTGGTAAGGCTCACCCTGGGCCGGCCGGGTGTCTTCCTGCCCCTTGTTGGGCCACAGCGACGCCGCCCGCTCGGCCTGCGCGGTGATCGAAAGCGACGGATTCACACCGAGATTCGCTGAGATGGCGGCACCGTCGGCGACGTGGAGCGTCGGGTAGTTGTACACCCGCTGATACGGATCGATCACACCGTGTTCGGCGTCCACACCGATCGCCGCGCCGCCGAGGAAGTGCGCCGTCAACGGAATGTTGAACAGCTCGCCCCAGGTGCCGCCCGCGATGCCGCCGACCTTCTCCGCCATCCGCCGGGTGAACTCGTTGCCCACCGGGATCCACGTCGGGTTCGGTTCGCCGTGGCCTTGTTTGGACGTCAACACCCGACGGCCGCCCGGGCCGCGCTTGGTGAAGGTGGTGATCGAGTTGTCCAGATGCTGCATCACCAGGGCGATGACCGTCCGCTCACTCCAGCGTGCCGGGTTCAGCAGCCGGATGAGCAACGCCGGACGCTCACGGCTCTGGTCGAGGAACTGCCGCCAGCGCGGCACGTCGGTGCCGCCGGGGCCCGTGCCATCGGTCATCAGCGTCTGCAACAGGCCCATCGCGTTGGAGCCCTTGCCGTAGCGCACGGGTTCGACATGGGTGTCGGCCGTGGGGTGCACCGACGACGTGATGGCCACGCCGTGGGTGAGGTCCAGGTCCGGTGACACCGTGAGGGTTTGGGCCCCGACGATCGATTCGGAGTTGGTGCGGGTCAACACGCCGAGGCGATCGGACAGCTTGCGTAGCTTGCCGGTGTCGCGCATCTTGAACAGCAGCTTCTGCGTGTTGTACGTGCCCGCCGCCAGAATCAGGTGGGTGGCGGTGAAGGTCTTGCGGTCCCGGCGCAGCTTGCTGCCCGTCTTGACCGTGGTGACCTCCCACAGACCGTCACCGCGCTGCTCGAACCCGGTGACCGTCGTCATCGGATGCACCCGCGCGCCAGCCGATTCCGCGAGGCCGAGGTAGTTCTTGACCAACGTGTTCTTGGCGCCGTGGCGACAGCCCGTCATACATTCGCCGCATTCCAGGCAGCCGGTGCGGGCCGGCCCGGCACCGCCGAAGAATGGATCGGGCACTGTCTTGCCCGGGGTCTTCTCGCCGTCGAGGCCGAAGAACACCCCGACCGGTGTGGAGACGAAGGTGTCCCCGCAGCCCATGTCGTCGGCGACCTCTTTGACGATGCGGTCGGCGTCGGTGAAGGTCGGGTTCTTCACCACGCCGAGCATGCGCTGCGCCTGCTCGTAGTGCGGCATGAGCTCGGCACGCCAGTCGGTGATGTCCTTCCACTGCGGGTCGTTGAAGAACGGCGCAGGCGGCACGTAGAGCGTGTTGGCGTAGTTGAGCGATCCGCCGCCCACCCCGGCGCCGGCCAGGATCATCACGTTGCGCAGCAGGTGGATGCGCTGGATGCCGTACATGCCGAGTTGCGGCGCCCACAGGAACTTACGCAGGTCCCACGAGGTCTTGGCAAAGTCGGCGTCGCTGAACCGCCTGCCGGCCTCCAGTACACCGACGCGGTAACCCTTTTCGGTCAGCCGCAGCGCACTGACGCTGCCGCCGAACCCAGAACCGATGACCAAGACGTCGTAGTCAGGCTTCATCCGAACAGTATGTACCTACCGATAGGTAACTAGCTAGACAGGAGGGCCTAACTTGTAAAGACGAGCCGTGTGGCCGCGGCAGAATCAGGACCCGACGGTCAAGCCGACCTTCTGGAACTCCTTGAGGTCGCAGTACCCGGCCTTGGCCATGGCCCGGCGCAGACCGCCGACGAGGTTCAAGGAGCCGAACGGATCGTCGGACGGCCCGTTGAGCACGGTGTCCAGCGACGGCCGCTCCCCCATCGCGATCTGAAGCAGGGCGCCGCGCGGCAGCGACGGGTGCGCAGCTGCGGACGGCCAGAACCAGCCTCCGCCGAGCGCTTCGGCCGCCGAGGACAGCGGAGTGCCCAGCACCACGGCGTCGGCGCCGCAGGCGATCGCCTTGGCCAGGTCGCCCGAGGTGTGGATGTCACCGTCGGCCAGCACGTGCACGTAACGGCCACCGGTCTCGTCGAGGTATTCGCGGCGGGCGGCGGCGGCATCGGCGATCGCCGTAGCCATCGGCACGCTGATACCGAGCACCTCGTCGCTCGTGGTGACGCCGCGCGTCGAGCCGTAGCCGACGATGACGCCTGCCGCGCCGGTACGCATCAGGTGCAGGGCGGTGCGGTGGTCCAGCACGCCGCCGGCCACCACCGGCACGTCGAGCTCGGAGATGAACTTCTTGAGGTTGAGCGGCTCGCCGTCCTGAGCGACCCGCTCGGCGGAGATGATGGTGCCCTGGATGACCAGCAGATCGATACCGGCTGCCACCAGGGCCGGCGTCAGCGCCTGGGCGTTCTGCGGGCTGACCCGCACCGCCGTCGTCACCCCGGCTTCCCGGATGCGGGCCACCGACTGACCCAGCAGCTCCGGGTCCAGCGGTGCGGCGTGCAGCTGCTGCAGCAGCCGGATGGCTGCCGAGGGCTCGGGCTCTTTCGCAGCCGCCTCGATGACCTGGGCGATCTTCTCCTCGACGTCGGCGTGCCTGCCGATCAGGCCCTCACCGTTGAGCACTCCGAGCCCGCCCAGGCGCCCGAGCTCGATGGCGAACTCCACCGACACCAGCGCATCGGTGGGGTGGGCCACCACGGGGATCTCGAACCGGTAGGCGTCGAGCTGCCAGGCCGTCGACACGTCTTTCGACGACCGGGTGCGCCGGGACGGCACGATGTTGATGTCGTCGAGTTCATAGGTTCGGCGGGCGGTTCTGCCCATGCCGATTTCGACCATGTCACGCATGACGAGCCTCTCTTGTGCGTGTGATTCGGCGCGCGAGCGCCCGTCAGCGGGTGTAGTAGTTCGGTGCTTCGACGGTCATGGTGATGTCGTGCGGGTGGCTTTCCTTGAGCCCCGCGGCAGTGATCTGCACGAACTGTGCCTGCTGCAGTTGCTCGATGGTCGCCGACCCGGTGTAGCCCATGGCCGCCCGCAGACCGCCGGTGAGTTGATGGATGACGGTCGAGAGCGGCCCGCGGAACGGTACCCGGCCCTCGATGCCCTCGGGCACCAGCTTGTCCTCGGAGAGCACGTCGTCCTGGAAGTAGCGGTCCTTGGAGTAGCTCTTGGCCGCACCCCGGCCCTGCATGGCTCCCAGCGAGCCCATGCCGCGGTAGCTCTTGAACTGCTTGCCGTTGACGAAGATCAAGTCGCCCGGGGACTCGGCGGTGCCGGCCAGCAGCGAGCCCAGCATGGCCGTCGACGCACCGGCGGCCAGGGCCTTGGCGATGTCACCGGAGTACTGCAGGCCACCGTCGGCGATCACGGGAATTCCGAACGGCTTGCATGCCGCGACGGCCTCCAGGATCGCGGTGATCTGCGGGGCGCCCACCCCGGCCACCACCCGGGTGGTGCAGATCGAGCCCGGTCCGACACCGACCTTCACCGCGTCGGCGCCGGCCTCCGCCAGAGCGGCCGCGGCGGCCCGGGTGGCGACGTTGCCGCCGACCACCTCGACGCGGTCTCCGACCGCGGTCTTGAGCCGGTACACCATGTCCAGCACACCCCGGTTGTGCGCGTGGGCGGTGTCGACGATCAGCACATCCACACCGGCCTCGACGAGCGTCATGGCCCGGGTCCAGGCGTCGTCGCCGACCCCGACGGCCGCGCCGACCAGCAGCCGGCCGTCGCTGTCCTTGGTGGCCAGCGGGAACTGCTCGGTCTTGACGAAGTCCTTGACCGTGATCAGCCCGGTGAGCTTGCCGTGCCCGTCGACGATGGGCAGCTTCTCGATCTTGTGCCTGCGCAGCAGCCCGAGGGCGGCCTCCGCGGAGACCCCCTCGCGGGCGGTGATCAGCGGCGCCTTGGTCATCACCTCGGAGACCGGCTTGTTCTGGTCGACCTCGAACCGCATGTCGCGGTTGGTGATGATGCCGACGAGGGCGCCGTCGGAGTCGACCACCGGCAAACCCGAGATCCGGAACCGCGCGCACATCGCGTCGACCTCGGCGAGGGTGTTGTCCGGCGAGCAGGTGACGGGGTCGGTCACCATGCCGGCCTCGGACCGCTTCACGGTCTCCACCTGCCCGGCCTGCTCGGCGACGGGCAGGTTGCGGTGCAGGACGCCCATGCCGCCGGCGCGGGCCATCGCGATGGCCATCCGCGACTCGGTGACCGTGTCCATGGCCGAGCTGACCAACGGCACCTTGAGCCGGATCTTGCGGGTCACCTGACTGGAGGTGTCCGCAGCAGCGGGCACCACGTCCGAGGCGGCCGGCAGCAGCAGCACGTCATCGAACGTCAGGCCGAGCATGGCGATCTTGGTGGGATCGTCGCCGCCGGTCGGCACCGGTACGGCAATGGGAACGCTGCTTTCAGCGATCGACATGGGCGGGCCTCCAGATAACAGGCGGTCGCAGAGCTTTACCCCTAATCCTATCGGCTCGCCAGGCGGGCTCGGCGCCACCGCCGCAATGGTGGCCGGGTCGCGATGTGCATCGGCTGCCCGGTCGCCGCGTCGCACGTCGCAGCACCTTGCGCGGCTGGCGCGATACCTGTGCTGCTGCGTAGTGTGGATCTCGTGCGTGACCACCTACCACCTGGTTTGCCACCCGATCCCTTCGCCGACGACCCGTCTGACCCGTCGGCAGCACTTGATGCCATCGAGCCGGGCCAGCCTCTGGACCCGCAGGAGCGCACCGCCGTCGAGGCCGACCTCGCAGACCTGGCGGTGTACGAGGCATTGCTGGCGCACAAAGGTATCCGCGGCCTCGTGGTGTCGTGCGACGAATGCCAGCAGGACCACTACCACGACTGGGACATGCTGCGCGCCAACCTGCTGCAGCTGCTCGTCGACGGCACCGTCCGCCCGCATGAGCCGGCCTATGATCCCGAGCCCGACGCCTACGTGACCTGGGACTACTGCCGCGGATACGCCGACGCCTCGCTCAACGAAGCCACGTCGGAAACCGACGGCTACCGCTGACCGCCGCCGCCCAGTCCCAGCCCGGGTAATCCCGGAATCTCGATGACCGTCGTCACCGGCAGCTGAGGTACCGCCGCGCGCCCTGGTGGCGTGCCGGCACCCTGTTGCTGCTGCGGCGCGTCTTCACCGTGCTGCCCGGCCCCGTCACCACCACCGGTCGACCCGCCACGTGCCGGGACGGTCACCGTCGGCTCGGCCGCCGGGGGAACACTGACGGTCGGCATGGTCGTGGTCTGGGTGTGTGTCGGTGACGGCACCACAGACGACGGCACCGTGGACACCTCCGAGGACGGCGTCACCTCCGCGCGCGGACCGGGCGACGACGGCGCCGCGGTACTGGTCGACGCGTTCGGCGACGACGGCGCGGCTGACGGCGAGGTCTCGGTCGACGCCGAGGGAGCGGGCGACCCCGATGCCGGGGACGACGACGGCGAGCCTGGTGTGTCGGACGGCGACGTGCTCTCCGACGGCGACGGGCTGGTGCTCGTCGGCGCCGAGGTCGACGGAGCCGAGGTCGACGGCGTACTCGTCGAGGACGAGGTGTCGGACCCGCTCGTGGCGCTCGACGGGCTGCTCTGCGTCGCAGGCACCTCCGGCAGCACGATCGGCGGCGCGTTCGGCGGCACCGTCGCGTTCGGGTCGCGGTTCTCGACCTTGACCGACAACTGCTGCAGCTGATCGACCAGCTGCTGCTTGCTCTGGGTGTCGTTGACGGTCGCCACCGTGGTGGTGACCGTGCTCAGCTTCTCCTGCGCCGCCTGCCACTGCCCCTGGTCGATGAGCTGCTGGACCTGCGCGAGTTCCGCGGAGGCCAGCTCCACCTTGACGTCACGGGTGGGCCGTTCGCCGAACAGCGTGGTGCGCATGCCGTACAGGGCGTCCCCGGGCCCGGCGCCGTAGACGGCCGCGCCGAACCCACCCAGGCACAGCACCGCGGCCGCCACCGAGCCCACCAACGCCAGGGGCAGCCGTGGCCGCCTGCCCTTGGTCCCACGGTCGAGGGCAGCGATCGCGTCACGCGTCGTCACCACACCGGAAGTGGGACGCCGCGCCTCGTCGCGCCACCCCGCGAGCAACTGGGCCAGTTCGGCCTCGGCCGGGTCGGTTGCGTACACCTGGCGGCCCAGCGAGAGCGACTCGATGAACCGGTCGGTGCGGTTGATCTCGTTGAGTGAGGGATCGCCACCATTGGACGTCCAGCGGCCGAAGTCAGGCATAGTCACGTCCCGTCGCCATGACTTCGGACTTCAGCCGGTTCAGCGCCCGGTGCTGGGCCACGCGAACCGCGCCGGGGGTGCTGCCGACAGCCTCGGCGGTCTCCTCGGCGCTCATGCCGACGACCACCCGCAGGATGAGGATTTCGCGCTGTTTCTCCGGCAGCACCGACAGCAGCTTGGCCATCCGCGCCGAGGACTCGGCATCGAGGGCGGACTGTTCGGGGCCCACGTCCAGCGAGTAGCGCTCCGGCACCACATCGGTCGGTTCAGCCCGATTCCGGGCCGCCGCGCGATGCGCGTCAGCAACTTTGTGCGCGGCGATGCCATACACGAAGGCCAGGAACGGTCGTCCCTGATCCTTGTAGCGCGGCAGCGCCGTAATGGCGGCCAAGCACACCTCCTGCGCAACGTCATCCGCTGAAAGACCACTTCGCTCGGTCGTGCCGACCCGCGCCCGGACGTAGCGAACGATGATCGGCCGGATGATCTCCAGGACTTCCTGAAGCGCATTCCGATCGCCGGCCACAGCCTCAGCAACGACAGCGTCGAGACGGTCTCCCGAACTTGTCATCGTGGGCGGTATCTCCAGCGTTACTTGGCACCGACACTCGCAGGCGCTTGGTTGAGCTAAACAATAACGATCGGCGCGGGGCGACCGGATCAGTCGCCGGACCAGACCCCGCCTCTGCGACGCACTGTATCGGCGCTGACGTCGCGGATCGTGCCGACTTGCGCGGCTGAGTGGGCCGCACTGCCGATGTCGGCCAGCAGACAGGCTAGCGCCCACCGCAGTGGGACGAGGCCGAGCTTCTCGGTGGCCGCCAGCGCGGCGTCGGCGACGACGCGGGCCCGATCCGGCTGACCGGCACTACACAGCGCGGCCGCCAACACCACATCGGACTTCACCGCGTGGCGTGCCGACGGGTATCCGGACGCGGCCGCGACGCCGCGTTCGGCATGGGCGACCGCCGTGGCCCCGTCACCGCGCATCATCGCCAGCTCCGCACTGACCCATGCCCGGCGAACCGCCAGGCGCCCCCCGGGCGCGCAGACCACCGAATCGGCCCGCTCCAGCAGCCGAGCCGACAACGTGAACCGGCCGACTCCGAGCGCATCGGCGGCCAGGCCGACCAAGGCGTCGGCCGGAGCCTCTGGGTCGGCGGCATCCTCTCCCCCACTGTGCGCCCAGGCCCGGCCGTCGGCACCGCGGGCGCCGTTGTGACCGCCGAGCTGGCGCAGGAACGATGCGCGGGTGCTGAGGGCCAGCGACAGCAACGGTCCGGAGGCCACACTGCGCTCGATCACCGACAGCTCGGCCAGAGCGCAGGCGTAGCGCCCCTGACCGCCCGCGGCCACGGCGCGCAGCCATCGGTCCCGCGGTGTCGCCGCGCTCGGCAGTGGCCAGCGGCCCGGGTCGTCTCCGAACGCGGCGTTCGCCAGCACGGTTGCTGCCTCAGTGGTGGTGCTCATCGGTTTGCGACGCTATCAACGTCGCGCAAATGCCGGGTCCACGGGAACCTGATACCGGCAGGTACGGATAAAAGATATTGCCAAATCCGCATTCGTTAACAATTGGTGCCCGCGACGTTAATAAGACGTCAACTGTTCGGCCGCGACCATCAATGCCGAGTGTTGCCGAAGCCGGTCCGAACAGCGGAAACATGATCAGATCCGCTAGGCCGTAACACGGTTCCCGCGACGGACACATCGCAATGATGAACGTGATGTAAATTCTCGACCTGCGGATATGTCATTGAGCACACGCTCAGGCTATTGACGCGAATTAATGAGCGCCCCTAGTTTGTGTGCACGAGTAGTCATCGGCGACATGTGCTCAGTTCGGTACCACCAACTCACGCACGCTCACGTAATCGGAATGGGCGCGCAGAGAGGGGCTTCCTCCATGCCACAGCCGCAGCAGCTACCCGGACCCAATGCGGACATCTGGGATTGGCAGATGCAGGGACTTTGCCGGGGCGTCGACTCCTCGGTGTTCTTCCATCCCGACGGGGAACGCGGACGGGCCCGCGCCCAGCGCGAGTTGCGCGCCAAGGAGATGTGCCGCAGTTGCCCCGTGATCACGCAGTGCCGCTCGCATGCGCTGGCCGTCGCCGAGCCCTACGGCATCTGGGGCGGGCTCAGCGAATCGGAGCGCGAACTCCTGCTGAAGCGCGGCGTCCGCCGAACCGCCTGACTTCAGCAAACACGAAAGGCCCTCATTCCGCAGTGGAGTGAGGGCCTTTTGCTGCGCAGGGCTGACGAATATCTCCATTACCGATCAGAACCGAGGCTGTCGGCCGAGCTCTGAGGTCTACTGTGACGCAGTGCTTCATGGCCAACCAGGCACCATACAGCGACAGGAGGGTGGACCATCAAGGACATCGCCGACTTCCTGGCTGCCCACGACCCATACGACCGACTGGAGGAGAAAGACGTAAACCGGCTGGCGGCCACCGTCGAAGTCGAGTACTTCTCCGCGGGGACGACCATCGTCCAAGCCGAATCCGACACGCTGCAGCGACTTTTCGTTGTCCGCACCGGCAGCGTCGAGGTCACCGACCGCGGACGCGTCATCGACGTGCTCGGTCCCGGTGACACCTTCGGCCACATCTCGGTGTTCTCCGGACAGCCACCGCCGCTCACGGTGCGCGCCGCCGAGGACACGCTCTGTTATCTGCTCGATGATCCCCGCGATGTCCTCGAACACCCCGAGCGACTGTCCTTCTCCTACTACGGCGATCAGATCGCCCGCGCCCGGCTGATCTCCTCCGGCGGCACCTTCAGTCAGCTCGAGCGGCCCATCGGCGACGTCATGCACCCCATCACCTGGTGTGAACCCTCGGAGTCCATTCGTGACGTCGCACGGCGGATGACCGACGACCACCGATCATGCGCGGTGTTCCGACGCGGCGATGACATCGGCATCGTCACCGACGACGACTTCCGCCGCAGGGTGGTCACCGGCGAGGTCGGCATCGACGCCCCCATCGACACCATCGCGTCCCTGCCCGCCATCGTCATGTCGGCCGATCGCACGGTCGGCGCCGGGTATCTGCTGATGTACGAGCGCGGCATTCACCACCTCGTCGTCGTCGACGGTGCCGGCGGCAACCCCGTCGGCATCACCCGAGTGGTCGACATGGTGGCCGGCGAAGTCCGCCACCCGCTGGTGATCCGCACGGAAACGGGCGCGGCGACCAATCTCGATCAATTGCGCGATGCCGCAGCCATGCTCACGCCCACCATGCTCGAGCTGTGGGACACCGGGGTGCCCGCCGATCACTTCGGATCTCTGCTGGCGGCGATGATCGAAGCGATCGTCACCAAGGCCATCGAGCTGACCGCAACCTCGCCGCCACTGCCCGACCTGGACTGTGCCTGGATGCTGCTCGGGTCGGTCGGCCGGCGGGAACCGCTGCCCAACTCCGACGTCGACAGCGCCCTGGCCTGGGTCACCCGCTCACCCGACGATGCCGAGCCCGACAGGGCGATCGTCAGCGCCGCAACCGAACCCGTGATGGAGGCCCTGGAAAGCTGTGGGCTGCGCACCTGTCCGCAGGGGCTCAACGCGTCCTTCCCGTTGTTCAACCGGTCGGTGTCCGGGTGGCGGGCGGCGGCAGAACGCTGGCGCCAGAATCCGGGCGACGTCGGCGAACTCCTGTTGGCCGCAACGATGCTCGACGCGCGGCCGATCACCCGTCCCATCCTGACCCGTCCCATGCGCACGGCCCTGATCTCGGGGGTGGGGCGTGCGCAATTCACCCGCGCGCTGACCAGACTGTCCATCGCGAGCCGTCCCCCACGGGGATTCGTGCGCGGATTCGTCGCCGACCACTTCGGCGAACACAAGAACCGCCTCAACATCAAGAAGGCCGGTATGCGCCCCATCGTGACGATGGCGCAGGCGCTGGCCTTGCAGACCGGGGACCTGAGCGGCTCCACCACCGATCGACTCGACCGGGCGCGCCGCGCAGGCCTGCTCAATGTCGACGATGCCGAATCACTCAAGACCGCCTTCACGCTGTGTTACCAACTGTCCGTCGATACCCAGATGCGCGCATTGCGTGACGGCAAACCCATCGAACCGACGGTTGCCCCGTCCGATTTGGACAGCCTGGAATTGCGCCACCTGCGCGACGCGTTCCGCGTCATCGCCGCCGTACAGGAGAAGGTGGCCGGCCGCTGGCCGTACGGATTGAGCGTTATCGAGCATGCGTAACCCGCTGTCGCGCACGAATTCCGGACGGGGCGACCGCAGCGGTACGCGATCGTGGCGCGATGACGAACTGTGGGTGGTGGACCTGGAGACGACCGGGCTGAACCTGCGCAGCGACAAGATCATCTCCTATGGCGCCATCCCGATCCACCACGGACGCATCCTGATGGCCCGGGCCACCTACGGCCTGGTGCACATCGCCGAAGCCGTTCCGGCACCTTCGGCCTGTATCCACGGCATCCGCACCCAGGACCTCGCCGCGGCGCCGCCCATCAAAGATGCGGTCGCACAACTGCACACGCTCATCGGCGATCGCCCGATCATTGCCCACTATGCAGTCATCGAACGTACGCTGCTGCGCCGCGCTTATCGCGGTTGCGGCCGCCGTCTCACCAATCAGTTCATCGACACCGCTCCCCTGGCCGCACGGGCCCTTCAGGTTCAGATCAAGGACGGGGCCATCTCGCTTGAATACGCGGCCAACGAGATCGGCGTGCCCGTCCACACGCCTCATCACGCCTTGGGCGACGCCGTGACCACCGCCAACCTGTTCCTGGCGCTCGCCAGTCGTTTGGAGCGGCAGCTCGGCACAATGCCGCTGAGCACGGCTGCGCTCATCGAGACCTCGACCCACCAAAAACACGAGTAGTGAGGATCTGTCATGGCAACGACCGATGTGACGGTGATCGAAACCGGCGCGGGAACCTACACGCAGGAGATCACCGCCGGACGCCACCAGTTCATCGCCGACGAACCACTGCCCGTCGGTGACGACGCCGGCCCGAACCCGTACGACTTCGTGCTCGCCGGGCTCGGCGCCTGCACGTCGATGACCGTGCGGATGTACGCCAACCGCAAGGGCTGGCCTTTGGAACGCGTGCGCGTGACCCTGCGGCGTTCCCGCATCCACGCCAAAGACTGCGCGGAGTGCGAGACGAAAACGGGGATGCTCGATCAGATCGACCGTGAGATCGAGTTGATCGGCGACCTCGACGACGATCAGCGGCAGCGGCTGATGGCCATCGCGGAACGCTGCCCGGTGCACCAGACCCTGACCTCCGAGGTCCGCATCACCACGACAGCGGTAACGCCCTGAGCGAGGGGCTCACCACCCTTTGCCGGACTCACCAGCTGGGTGGGCGCTTCTCGATGAAGGCCTCGACGCCTTCGAGTGCGCTCGGATCCATCATGTTGCACGCCATCGTCGTACCCGCGTCGTCGTAGGCGGCTTTGATACCGACCTCGATCTGGCGGTAGAACAAGGCCTTGCCCATGGCGATGGCGACTGCCGGCTTGGCCACGATGCTCGCGATCAGCGCCTCCACCTCGCCGTCGAGCGCGTCGGCCGGCACCACCCGATTGACGAGCCCCAACGCGCGCGCCTGCTCGGCGGCGATGAAGTCGCCGGTGACCAGCATCTCGAAGGCTGCTTTGCGGGGCACGTTGCGAGACAACGCAACTCCCGGAGTCGCGCAGAACAGTCCGACGTTGACACCGCTCACCGCGAACCGCGCGTCATCGCTCGCCACCGCGAGATCGCACATCGCGACGAGCTGGCATCCCGCGGCGGTCGCGATACCGTTCACCCTCGCGATCACCGGCACCGGCAGCCGCTGGATGGAGAGCATCACCGCAGTGCACTGCGCGAACAGTTGCTCGTAGTACTGACGCGACGGCTCAGCGCGCATTTCCTTGAGGTCATGGCCCGCACAGAACGCCTTGCCCGACGCCGCCAGCACCACGGCCCGCACCGCCTCGTCGGTGGCCAGCCCGTCGAGAGCCTCACCCAACGCAGTGAGCATCGCCTCCGACAACGCGTTGAAGGCTCGGGGCCGGTTCAGCGTCAGCGTCACGACCCCGCGCTCGTCGCGGTCTCGCAGCAGTAGCGGTTCGTCCATGTCTTGGGGACGCTAGCACCAGCCGCGGCCGCCCGACGCTAGTTGCCGTCGTCGACCCCGGCGAAAACCTGCAGAACATAGTCGAATGAAGCAGGGGTGACACCGAGCTCACGCCCGAACGGATGGTCGAGGCAGAAGATCAGGAACAGCAGCAGGCCAAGCAGTATGGCAATCGCACCCGACAGGAACATGTGATTGAGCGGGTTGCTGAGGTGGGTGAAACCGATCAAGCCGATGAGGAGAACGGCGCCGAACAACAGCCCGCTCCACAGCAGTCCGGGAATGCGGGGCTTGGTATCGAGGATCCGGGTATTGCGTTGAGATGTCAGCACATTGAGCTGCTGGCGCATTTCGGCATTGATCGGATTCGCAGAGGACGGCTGCTGCTGACCGAGCGTCCGGTACATGTCGGTGATTGCGGTCCGTGCCGCGGCGCTGGGCGCGCCGTCTCCCCGACTGCCCCATTCGGCCTTCGCCGCAGCGGTGTAGTCCCGCAACAGCTCGCGCATCGGAGCCTGCTCGGGCGCCGGCAAGCTGACCGTCTGCCGGTACATCGTTGCCAAGGTCGATGATTCATTGGTGACGTTGGCTTCGGCCGAGGAGAACTGCTCCCACGCGACGACGACCGTGAAACCGAGCAGGGCACCGTAGACAAGGGCGACGGTCGTCAAGAACGGTGACAGGGATCCGGTGTGCTCTTTGGAATCAGGTCGGTATGTCGTCTTGTTGGCCACCCACACACCGCAGACCGCCAAGTAGACCGATGTGGCGAGCACCGCGACCAGGAACAGCCATAACCCTGTGAGGCTCAATCCGCCCATTGCTCACGAATTACCGGGGCCGGTCAGGGGGTCGGCGGCAGCCCGCAGCGATCGCGGAAGTCGACCGAGGGTTGCCTCATCCGCTGAAGATCGTCACGGACGGTGGGATTGGCGTCCAGATAACTCTGGACTTTGTCCCGGATCTGATCCTTCGGTTGTCCCTTGAGGCCGGTGAAGAAGTCGTTGACGTCGGGATGCTCGCTCAGGTAGTTCGACGTGTCGAACGTGACGCCGGACATGACGCGCGCCATTTCGGCGGCCGTGCACGGCGGCGGCACCGGCGGGTCGGCGACGGCGGACGCGGCGCCCAGCAGCGCCATACCGGTCAGCGCGCCGGCAGCGATCGCGGCACCCAGTGCGCGGTTTGTGAGTCGGGTTGGCAACATATGTGGCTCCTTCAGGCAGGTGGTCGACACTTCACGAAGCAGGTCCTCAACGTGGGCCGATACCACCACCCCCGCCGGGACGCCCCGGACCGCCGATGTTGTTACGCCCCGGGTCCCAGACGATCCCGAGATCCCAGTCGTTGCCGCAGTACCAGTCGTATTCGCACGGATAGGGAACGGCGGGTGTGGCGGCTACCGGTCCCCCGTCCGCACCACGCACATCTCCTTGTGCGCACACGGTGGCGTAGCCCGAACTCGTGCAGTCGGCCTTGGCGGCGGGCGTCCCTGCGATGAGCCCGACCGGCACCATCGTCATCGCCAAGCCGAAAACCAGGTAGCGCTGGGTAATTCGCACGCCGCTTCCCCCTTTTTCCGCAGTCGGGAGGACCAAGCCGACCCGAATGCACAGAGGCTATCCGGTATTTGCGGCGCATAGACACAAATCGACGCAAACGTAAAACCGGCCCGGCCATTGTGTTTCTCAATGCAACGAAATCGACGTAGAACACCAGCACGAGAACACTTCCGACCATGCGGATCGGCGACATCACATCCTGAGTCGCCGGGCCATTCGCCGCGGCGTACGGCGACCGAACACCGTTGCACGACACGAGCATTGGACTCTTACAGGTCAGGCCGCAAGCGATGCGGGCGTCCATGGGCTCGGCGACAGCATTGCGCGCCGAAGTCGGCCTACACGGCCGACGCGGTCGGCGGCACCGCACAGAACACCATGCCCGAATTGTGCGCTACCCGGCGATGAAAACCGTTCGATGGCACGGCGTCTCTCAGCGTTCACCCGCTCTGGCAACATCCCGGGCCTCAGTTCTGACGGATCCGCAAATTTCAGCCGAGCCGGACATCTTAGCGGCTGTTGACAAAAAACAGGCACTGGTCGCATATTAAGCGTGCTGTTAGTTAAGTCACACTCGGTCCTCGCTACCAGCAGCTAACACCAAAGCTCCGTTGCGGGGAGACGCTCATGATCGTCAGACGTAGTCGCGGACTTGCCGCAGCGTGTTTGATGACGGCCGTGCTCCTGATGAGCGCCATGAGCGGTGCCGTTGCCACCGCAGATTCCGAGTCCGATTCCACCTCGGGCGCGAGCCAGGCGAACTCCACCGGTTCGGCCGGCGACGCCATCGTCAGCGCGGACCGCAAGGTCACGAGCGCGACGGCTTCCGGCGCAGGCACCGACAAACCCACCGCCACACTGTCCGCACAGACCAACACGTCCACGCCATCAGCCTCATCGGACACCACCACCACAGGTTCGACGGACCCAACCAGCACAGACCGCAACGTCACGACCACAACGGTCTCCGGCACAGGCACCAACAAACCCACCTCCACACTCTCCGCGCAGACCAACACATCCACGCCATCAGCCTCATCGGACACCACCACCACAGGTTCGACGGACCCAACCAGCACAGACCGCAACGTCACGACCACGACAGTTTCCGGCACAGGCACCGCCAAACCCGCCGCCACGCTCTCCACGGAGACGAACACATCCACACCATCAGCCTCACCGGACACCACAGGGCAAGCTGCAGCACAAGCGACAACCGTCACCGAAGTCGCGCAAGCGTCGCCCAAGATCCCAACCGTTCCACCTTCGGTTTCGGTCAACGCGATCCCGTCGACCGCCGCAACGACGGTCACCGCGACGCCTGATGTCGGCACTGCCACCACGGCGGCTACCCAGCCGGCTGCGCCGGCCGCGACACCGACGCTCCAGTTCACCATCGCCCTTTTCGTGCGGACGTTGGCGACAGCCAACAATCTCGTGCACGCCATCATGCAGCTACCAGCAGACGTCTGCGAAGCACTCGGCATCATGTGGGTCGCGCCAGGGGTCTGGGTCGCGCCGGGTGTTTCGGTCGGCCCCGGTGTCGAGATGCGCCAGGTGCTCATGTCCACCTCAGACGGTGGGCTCGTGAATCTGGTCGCGCCCTCGCGCAGCCTGCAGGCGGGTTTGCCCGGCGCCGCCGGCAGCTCCCCGCTTGCCGGTTACAGGGGCCCAGAGGTGGACCGCGGGATCGTGCTGCTGGCCGCACTGCAGTCGCAGTCGGCGGCACCGGCGTTCACCCAGGCAAGCTCACCGCATCACTCGACGCGGGGTCTGATCGCGGACGCGGTCACCGCTGTTGCGGTGTCGGTGTCGATATGGGCGCTGGTGTACGCGGCGTTGCCAGGTCTGGGCGGGATGCTGTCCTTCGGGACAATCGGCGTACGGATCGGCTATCGCCAGTCCAGCGCCGGAATCGCCCTCTGCAGCCCGAGCATGGCGCGTTTTGTGCGACCCGGCCCTATCGGTGTCGTACGTAGCGGTTCACTGGTTTCCGTTCATGTCCGCACCACTGCAGCCGACCGCACGACCCGGCACCTCCGACGCGTCGCCTAGGCACACCCCGCCGCGTCAGAAGTTCAACCCCGAGAACATCACCCGCCCCGGGTCGTATTTCTGCCGGACGGCGGCCAAGCGGGAGAGATTGGCGCCGAAATACCGCGATGCTGGCTGGTTCGCCTCGAGATAGTTCACGTAGCCGCCGACCGAATAGGGCGCCACCGCTTGATGAGCAGTGCTGAGCCAGTTGGCTGCTGCCGCCGGCGAACCGGAGGTCTCCACGTACCACTGGACCAGAGCCGACTGCCGTCGCCACGGGAAGGCGGTGTCCCCCGGCCCCACCGTGGCCAGCGCGCCGTCGAGCGCATGCATGATCACCAACGGACGACCGGCACCTGCGGGAAAGGCGTTGAACGCCGCGGCGATTCCCTGCGCCGCGGCCGGGGTGATCGAGGGGAAGACGTCGGATCCGCCGACGTAGCCCAGCGGCGAGGGGTTGAGGTTGTTGACGGCCAGGTACTGCACCAAGTCCAGGTAATTGAACGTGTGCTTCTCCACCGTCATCGGTTGCAGTCCCACTGCTTTGGAGACGGCGGCCGCCGTGGCGTCACCGGAGCCGGCCGGACAGGTCGCCAGGATGCGACAGTGCGCGCCACCGGGATCGGTGATGGTGTCGGCCAGTGCCCAGCTACTGCGGTCGGCGGTGCGCAGCCAGTTCTGCCACCCGACCAGAACCTGCGCGAACGACTCCAGCGGGAAATGCAGGCCCACGGCGTCGACATCGCTGGTGGGGAACGTCGCGAAGGTCAGCGCCGTCGTCACCCCGAAATTGCCGCCACCGCCGCCCTTGAGCGCCCAGAACAAATCCGGATGCTCGTTGGCCGACGCGATGACACCCGTACCGCCGGGCAGTACCACCGTCGCCGACACCAGTTGATCACTCATCAGACCCGCGTGCCGCGACTGCGCACCCAGACCGCCACCCAGCGCGTGCCCAGCCGCGCCGACCGTCGGGCAGGTCCCCGTCGGGATTCCCCGGCCGTTCGCGGCCAGAGCCTGGTGGATGGTGTACAGACCGGTCGCCGGCGTCACCGTGACATACCCCGTGGCGGCGTCGTAGTTGACACCGCCGGGCAACTGGCGCAGGTCGAGGATCATGGCGCCGGTCGCGGTCGACGCACCCACGTACGAATGCCCGCCGCCGCGTGGGGCGACCTTGACGTTGTGGGCGGCAGCGAAGGCCATCGCCTGCTGCACCTCGGCTGCCGAGGTCGGGGTGACGACCGCAGCCGGTGCGAAGTCGTTGAAGTTGGTGTTGAAAACCGCTTTGGCCGAGGCGAATTGACCGTTGTCCGGCAGTATCACCGGGCCTTTGATGGCGGTGGAGAGGCCGTCCCAGCCGGACGCTGCAGGATCGGCACGCGCCCGGTTCGTTCCGAACACCGCTGACGTGGCCACCGCCCCGACGGCGCCGCGCAGGAATGTCTGACGCGAGATCCCACGCGGTGACTCCCGCGGTACCGTCATGCCCGAATTCTTGCCCAGGTGGCATCAAAGCCGGCTCCGCCGCAACATGTGTCGCGGTATCAGTCCGATAACCGATTCGCCTCCAACGGGATACGCGAATTCGTGAGCACGTACGGAACCAGGTCAACCGAGGCTATCGAGTGCCGGATCGATGCTGAAAATCGGGACAGTGGCTGACTTTCCCTTGATCGCATGCGATCCGCGGTCGACCAGTCCGACCGGTCGAGATTCCAGAGCGTCGATGGTCTGCTGGGTGGCCAGGATCGTCTCGCCGGTGGTCTTGGTGAGCTGCTCGACCCGGGCCGCGACGTTGACGGTGTCCCCGATCAAGGTGAACTCGAGTTTGGCTCCGCCGCCGATCGTGCCGGCGATCACGGGACCACTGTTGATCCCGATGCCGATCCGTAGCTCACCGCCAAAGCGCGCAGCAACGCGCCGCTGAATCAGAACGGCGGTCTGCACCGCAGCATCGGCATGCCCCGCAAGGTCGTTGGGAGCGCCGAACACGGCCAAGGCGCCATCCCCGAGAAACTTGTTGACATGCCCACCGGCGTCGACCACGGCGGGCACGACGATCTCGAACAACGCATTGAGTCGGGACACCGTGTCCTCGGCAGTGTTCGCCTCGGCGAACGAGGTGAAGTCACGGACATCGATGAACATCACCGTCACCTCACGGCGCTCGCCAGTGAACACGTCATCGCTCTGTGCGAGCAACCGGGCTGCCAGCGCGGGGTCGACATAGCTGCCGAATGCCAGCTGAAGTCGTTGCCGCTCAGCCAAACCGGCCTGCATCCGGTTGAATGACGCCGACAGCGCGCCCAAGTCGTCGTCTTGGACCACGGGCAGACGTTGGCTGTAGTCACCGTCGGCAACACGTTCAGTGCCCTCGGCGAGATCGCGTATCGGTCGCAAGAAGGGTGCGATCGCCATGACCGCGACCGGCCCCGAGATGAGGGTCAGCGCACACCCGATAGCCAAGGACACGATGGGGTCCTCGCGAGCGCGGTCGATCACCGATGCCGTGATCGCGGCGCCGGTGGAGAATCCGAACGCCATCGCGATCATGGTGACGTGCGACCACAGGGCAAAAGTCGGGTGAGCGCGTGGCAGGGAATCGCCGATTCCCGTGTCACCGGCGATGGCGGTCCTGGCCGGCCGCAGCGATCCCTCGCTGAAGCTGTGCACTCCGAACACCCCGGTAGCCGCCCCGTAGGCCGCGCCGACAATCGCGTATTGGACCAGTCGCCACCCGGTGGCGCCCGCGACGATACCCACAACGACCGCGACGCAAGGCGTCCAGACGATGTCGGTTGCGAGTACTCGGACAGTCGTGCTCCGTGCGTAGACATAGGTGGCCGCCAACGCCTCCTTCGCATCGACCGTGCGGCCTGCTGCCCACCTTTCAATCAGGCGCAACCGCTTCGAGCCGGGCAGAACCATCAGGTAGACCCGCACCAGCATGGCGATACACGTGATGACAGCCGCCTGCACGTAGCGATCGGATCCCTCGAAGGCGACGATGATCAACGGGTAGGCCAGGTGGACCGACAGCCCCGCAAGGTATACGAGGACGCAGATCGCCCACGAGTACGTCGGCCCGTACCGGTCCCACATCGATTGAAAGATCCGGTCCATGCCGAAACAAAACACCCCCGACCTGCTGGCCGGGGGTGTTTCGAAGCACTACCTAGTGGGCGTGGCCGTGGTCGGCCGCTTCGACAGGCTTGTCCACGACGGCGGTCTGGTTGGATTCAGATGTCAGCCGTACCACTGGCCAGAACAGCTGGAACAGCCGCTGTCTCCACCCGTCTTCGGCTAATCCCGTGCGTGCGTGCTCTGCGATGTATGCGCCGACAATCGCATCGATCAGCGTCGCGGTGTCGAAGTCTGCCCGCATCGAGCCCTCGGCTTTGGCCGTCTCGATGACCGCCGTCAGCTTCGCGCGTTGTTGGCCGAGGATCTGCCGGAACACAGTCGTGAATTCCGGGTCGTCCTCGGTGAGCAGGGCCGCAAAGCCGCCGAGGCCGATGCCGTACTCGACGGTCTCGATCGCGTGATCGATGAGCCAGCGCAGCTGCTCGGCCGCTCCCGTCCCTGCGTCCAGCGGAGTCGGCGACGCAACCCGCGATAAGGCGCTCGTCAGCATGTCCCGCCGGTTGGGATGTCGCCGGTAGATGGTGGTCTTCGCAAATCCCGAATGTCCCGCAACCGCCTCGACGGTGACGGCCCGCGGGCCGCCGGTACGCAAGAGGTGCAGCGTGGAGTCCGCAATACCGTCTTCGACGCGTTGCTGCGGCGACATGCGCGCTCTCCTGTCCGCTGGCACGGGAATATTCGAGGTCAAAGATACGCTACGCTGATCGTAGCGATCACTACGCTACGCGTAGCGTAGTGATCGACGTGATCTATGGATTGGAGATGAGATCGATGACCGTTTCGAGGCGCCTTCCCGCCTTCCCTATGTCCGCGCTGGGCTACGCCCTGCTGCTCATGGCTTTCGTCATGCTCGGACTGTTCGTCGCGGCTCTGGCCACCGGAATCAGTGGCCTGGCCATCGTCTTGGGTATCGGCCTGATCGGCTGCCTCGCCGGTTCGGTCACCGGCTTCGTGGCGGCGTCTCGCAAGCTCGCGAAGGCCGGGTTTACCGCCGAGGCGACGAGCCCGGTGAGCATCTTCTCGACGCCGCTTCACCAGCATCAGATCGATCGATATCTCGAGAACTACCGCGGCGAGAATCGCTCGGTCGCGCGGGCGACGACGATGACCGTGCTCGTCGGCGACGAGGCGACCCGACCAACCAAAACCGAGCGCACCGAGCACATGCTGCTATCGGCGTAACTCACTTCGGGGCCCAACGAAAACACCCCCGGCCCAACGGGACCGGGGGTGTTTCGTACGCACTACCTAGTGGGCGTGCCCGTGGTGATGGCCGTGGTCGGCCTCTTCAGCAGGCTTGTCCACGACTGCGGTCTCGGTGGTCAGGATCATCCGGGCCACCGATGCGGCGTTGAGGACTGCCGAGCGGGTCACCTTGGCCGGGTCGACGATGCCGTCGGCGACCAGGTCGCCGTAGGCCAGCGTCGCGGCGTTGAAGCCGTGCCCGTTGCCCAATTCGCTGACCTTGTTCACCACGACCGAGCCGTCCAGCCCGGCGTTGGTGGCGATCCAGTACAGCGGGGCCGACAGCGCCGACGAGAACACCTCGACACCGATGGCCTCGTCGCCCTTGACCTCACCGCGCAGCTTGTCGAGAGCGGCGCGAGCCTGCACGAGTGCCGCGCCACCACCGGTGACGATGCCCTCTTCGACCGCAGCCTTGGCCGCCGCGACGGCGTCCTCGACCGCTTCCTTGCGCTTCTTGAGGTCGGTCTCGGTGGCCGCGCCGACCTTGATCACCGCGACGCCGCCGGCCAGTTTGGCCAGCCGCTCCTGCAGCTTCTCGCGGTCCCAGTCGGAGTCGGTGGTGTCGATCTCGGACTTGAGCTGCTTGACCCGGTCGGCCACGGCGTCCTTGGAGCCGCCGCCGTCGACGATCACGGTGCTGTCCTTGCTGACCACGACGCGTCGCGCCGAACCCAGCACCTCCAGGCCGGCCTCGCGCAGCGTCAGGCCCACGTCGGGGTTGACGACCTGGGCGCCGGTCACGATGGCGAGGTCCTCCAGGAACGCCTTCCGGCGGTCACCGAAGAACGGCGCCTTGACCGCGACGGCCTTGAGGGTCTTGCGGATGGCATTGACGACCAGGGTCGACAGCGCCTCGCCCTCGACGTCCTCGGCGACGATCAGCAGCGGCTTGCCTGCCTCGGCGACCTTCTCGAGCAGCGGCAGGAGGTCGGGCAGCGAGCTGACCTTGTCGCGGTGCAGCAGCACCACCGCGTCCTCGAGCACTGCTTCCTGCAGGTCGAAGTCGGTGACGAAGTAGGCCGAGATGAAGCCCTTGTCGAAGCCGACGCCCTCGGTGATCTCCAGCTCGGTGTTGAGCGTCGAGGACTCCTCGACGGTCACCACGCCGTCGTGGCCGACCTTGGTCATGGCCTCGCCGACCAGCTCGCCGATCTGCTCGTCACGCGAGGAGACCGTGGCGACCTGCGCGATGGCGGTCTTGTCGGACACCGGCTTGGCGGCGGCCAGCAGGGCCTCGGACACCGCGTCGGCGGCCTTGCCGATGCCGGAACCCAGCGCGATGGGGTTGGCACCGGCGGCGACGTTGCGCAGCCCGGCCTTGACCAGAGCCTGCGCCAACACGGTCGCGGTGGTGGTGCCGTCACCGGCGACGTCGTTGGTCTTGGTGGCGACGGACTTGACCAGCTGGGCACCGAGGTTCTCGAATGCGTCTTCCAGGTCGATCTCGCGGGCGATGGTGACACCGTCGTTGGTGACCTGCGGTCCACCGAACGCCTTGGCGAGCACCACATTTCGACCGCGCGGCCCCAGGGTCACCTTGACGGCGTCGGCGAGCTTGTCGACACCGGCCTCCATGGCACGCCGCGCAGTTTCGTTGAACTCAATCTGCTTGCTCATAGATGTCTTTCCTTATCACGCATACCGCCCCGGACATCGCCCGTACGCGTACGGGGATCTCCGGGGCGGGACACGAGTGCTTTTACTTGGAGACGACAGCCAGCACGTCGCGGGCCGACAGGATCAGGTACTCCTCGCCGTTGTACTTGATCTCGGTGCCGCCGTACTTGCTGTAGATGACGGTGTCGCCCTCGGCAACGTCCAGGGGGATCCGCTTCTCGCCGTCCTCATCCCAGCGGCCGGGGCCAACTGCGACGACGGTGCCTTCCTGCGGCTTTTCCTTGGCGGTGTCAGGGATGACCAGACCGGAAGCGGTCGTGGTCTCGGCCTCGTTGGCCTGAACGAGGATCTTGTCCTCGAGTGGCTTGATGTTGACTGCCACGATGGAAGCCCTCCACTTGTCGGGGTGTGGATCCGGGGGGATCCCCAGATGCCGGTTACCAGGTGTTCGTGGCATACGTCCGTGCCCTCGCTCCGTCGTCGCGGGTGCCGGCGCTGGGGTTGGCCGCGTGCCACCTAGCACTCTATACATGCGAGTGCTAGCACTCAAGGTTGGACCGTGTCTGTTCGATCGGCTGTTCGTCCACGGCGAACACGAGGGCAGGTACTCCTCCCGACCGGCGCGATCTTGAGCGCACCCCAATCGCCACAATCACCCCTCGACGGGGAATCGAACGTGGGATGCTGTGGCGCAAATGCACGGGTCAGGTCCCGTTTCACGCTGCTCTGAGAGGTCTGTGGTTGTTCTAAGCGCCAGTAAAGCCAGTGAAGGAGAGGGAAATGGCCGATACCGCCTCCAGCGGTGAGCAGGAATTCTCAGTACATCCGGCGCTGGCGCGGATGGCTGCCGAGGGCGTCGACGTCGCCGAAGTGATCGCATTGGCGGGTTACATCGGCGCATCAGGCAAAGACGATCTCGTCCGACTTCACCCCGAGCTGGATGACATGTCGGTCAGCATCGACATCCCGAAGAGCGACATCTTGGCCGTCAAAGACGCGCCAGCACCGACGATGCCGATGGGCGGAGTCGTCGTCTGGCTTGCCCGTACCGCCGAGGTGACGTTCCGCCGGACCCGCACGGTCTCCGCCACGGCTGCGCAGGTACGACGTTTCTTCGATGCCGGGTCGGTACTGGAGCCCAACAACACCGAACGGGCCGTGGACCGCCTCAACATTCAGCTGAGTCCGGCGTTTCGTGCCAAAGTTCCTCCCGTTTACATTCCGCCGGACCAGTGCGCGGTGTGCACGTCGAAAAACTGCTCGTCGCACTGCCTGCCGCCGTGCCAATCGCAGTAGATGAGACTCGACGACCTCTGCAGCGTGATCGACGGGCAAGGCTTCCCGTCCCGAGATGCGGCCGAGCACCCGGACCGGCAGTCGGTCGTCGCGGCCCGCGAGGCCATCACCGCAGCGGTGCGTGACGACGAGTTCCTGGTCGACTGCATGACGCGCGAGCTCGATCTCATGGAGCACCCGGCACCACGGCGCGGGCTGGTTCCCTTCTACACGCTGCCCGGCTACGGAATTCGGTTCGCCTTCGGCTATTGGCCGCCCGGCAGCAACGCAGGCGCCCACGAACACACGGCCTGGACCATCACCGCCGTATGCCGCAACGAACTCACGGTCCAGACCTACGATCGCGACCAGTCCTATCGTCGGCAGGAATTGGTGCCCAAGAACCGCTTCGACGCCCCGGCCGGACGCGTCGGCTTCATCTACGAACCCTGTATTCACGACCCGCATAACCCGACGAATCGGTGGTCGCTGTCGCTGCATGTGACCAGCCCGCGCGACGGTGAGCGCCGCGACGACGCAGCTGCGTGCCTGCCGGTACTGGAGACGCTCCGTGCACGATGGTCGGTCGACGCTGACGATCCGTACCTCTGGGTTCAGACAACCAGGTATCGGCAGGCGTTGATTCGCGAAGTCGCCAGATTCCTGGCGGACACCGAAGTCGCTGCGTCCGAACGTCTTCTAGATCGGTGTCACCGGCTCGGCTCGACTGCGACGCGCCGGTTCATCGCCGGTCTGGGCAGGCCCGCACCCGAAGGGCCGGACCGTGGCGCGCCGCCGGTCTTGACGGTCACCCACCGGGATCTGGTCCTGACCTGTCGCGACGTCGACGGTGGCGTCGCGCTCGGCGTCGAGACCCCCGACGGCTGGATCGAACAATTGCGGATGGCGAGGTTGGCGCGCGAGGCGGTCGTGTTCTGCACCCACAGAAGCGAATTCGAGGTCAGCGAGATTCCGGGGCCGTTGACGGCGGCAGAGCGCCATGCGATCGCCGAAGCCCTCCAAGAGGCCGGCCTGTTCAGAACGGAGCCCAGCTGATGTCCGCGGCCGAATCCGCAATCCAGGCAACGGTTTCCCCGCTACTTGGCGAAGCCCTGTCATTCGACGCGCCCTATGTCGTCGAGCGACTGGTCAACGACCGTGTCGTCGGCGACCCGGACGAAGGCCGCGAACTGTTCGCCGAGATACTCAAATACCTGGTGCTGTGTGAGTTGAATCGTGATGTCGTGGTCGGCATGTACTCGGCCCGCGTCGACGAGGCCTGGCACGCATTCATCTTGTACACCACGGAATACACCGACTTCTGCCTGCGATTTTTCGGCCGGTACGTCGGGCACGCTCCCAAGAACGCCCCGCACGACGACTCCCACGATCACCGCGACCGGCGCGAACTCACCTTCGACGAGTTCCGCGAGCGCTACCAGAACGCTTTCGACGAGCCGCTGCCGCAGGTCTGGTATGACGCGCGCAGTATCGTGCCCGCGCGCCGGGTGTTCAACGATTCAGCACCGAATATGACGGTGACGCAGCATGATTCGATCGCAGAGCTCGTCGATGGCTCCGGCACCGTGATCCTGTCGGCCAATGCGATCGCTTACGACGCCTTGCTGTTCATCGCTCACACAGGCGCCTTCTACGTTCGGGAGCTGCCGGGCGGGCTGACCGACGACGAGAAGGTCAGCCTGGTCAGGACATTGATGTCGTGGGGTCTACTGCGGGTCGCGCCATAGCGGTCCGCGATCATCTCTGATACGCGCTCGGATCGATCATGAGATGCGCTGACACGTCCCCGACCATCTCGACGTCGACCCTGCGTTCGGTGAAGTGCCAGGCGTGGTCGTCACGAGCGAACGCATCAAAATAGCGCCCGACCACGATGGGTTGCAAGGGCACCGCCCCCGGCCCTTCGAGGACGTTCTGGACGACGACGAAGGTCGACCGCGCCGTCGCCTGACCGCCGTCGATCTCCACGATCGGGTTGAGCACAAGGTGCCGGGTCCGCGGGGTGTTGCCGTGTTCGGGATAGCGGCGGGTGCTCGCTGCGAAGAGTTTTGCGATGTTCTCGGCACCCGACGTGGCCGGTGATGCGGTGCCGCCGAACGTGGCCCGGGCGAGCAGCTGCCCGACACCGTCGAAGTCACCGGCGTCGATGAGCTCGGCATAGCGGTAGAGCAGCTCGGTGATCTCCAGCTTGTCCGACGGGCTCACGCCACCTGCCCCCGCACCACGGGCAGTCCGGGATCGCTCGCGGCATCCAGCGGTGAGGGCGCAGCGCCTGCGGCGATCAGGTGCGCGGCGAACGACGCGATCATCGCGCCGTTGTCGGTGCACAGTCGCGGGCGGGGCACCCGCAGCGTCACACCTGCTGCCGCACAACGCTCTTCGGCCAATTCGCGAAGCCGCGAGTTGGCAGCCACGCCGCCGGCGATCAGCAGTGTCGAGACGCCGAGGTCGGTGGCCGCGCGCACGGCCTTACGCGTCAACACATCGGCGACCGCCTCCTGGAAGCCGGCCGCGATATCGGCCTTGACCTCATCCGAATGCGCAGCTTCCTTTTCCCAATAGCGGGCCACCGCGGTCTTCAGGCCCGAGAAACTGAACACGTAGGGGTCATCGCGCGGTCCGGTCATCCCCCGCGGGAAGACGATGGCGTCACGGTTCCCGGTGCGGGCGAGGTCGTCGAGCACCTTGCCGCCGGGGTAGCCGAGCCCGAGCAGCCGGGCCACCTTGTCATAGGCCTCGCCGGCCGCGTCGTCGACGGTGCTGCCCAGCTCGACGATCGGCTCCCCCAGCGACCGGACATGCAGCAGGTGCGTGTGTCCGCCGGAGACCAGCAGGCCCACGCTCTCCGGCAGCGGGCCGTGGTCGTAGACGTCGGCGGCCAGGTGCCCGCCGAGGTGGTTGACCGCGTAGAACGGGACGTTCCAGCCGGCCGCATAGGCCTTGGCCGCGGCCACGCCGACCAGCAGCGCCCCTGCCAGGCCGGGACCGATGGTGGCGGCGACGACGTCGGGACGTTCGATGCCCGCCGTGTCCAGTGCGCGCCGCATGGTGGGGCCGAGGGCCTCGAGGTGGGCGCGCGACGCGATCTCGGGGACGACGCCGCCGAACCGCGCGTGCTCGTCGACGCTTGAGGCGACTTCGTCGGCAAGCAGCGTGATGGTTCCGTCGTCAGCGAGCTCGGCGATGCCGACTCCGGTTTCGTCACACGAACTTTCGATGGCCAGGATGATCATGATGGGCTCCCCGCGGGAAGGCGTTGCATGGTGTACGCGTCGGCGCCGCTGGCCCGGTAATACCGTTTACGCAGACCGATGTTGACGAATCCGACGCTCTCATAGAGCTTGATCGCCGGTACATTGTCGGTACGCACCTCGAGGAAAACCACTCCCCCGGAGGCGAATTCGAGCATGCCGGCCAGTAGCCGACGGCCGATGCCCTGGCCTTGGAAGTCTGGATCGACACCGATGGTGTGCACTTCGTACTCGTAGGGCCGGACCCGGCCCAGGCGGGAGATCCCGGCATAGCCGACCAGGCGTCCCTCGCTGCGCGCGGCGATGTAGTGGTTGTGCTTGGCGGCCAGCTCGGCATGGAAGGCCCGCGCAGGCCAGGGATCATCTCCGGGGAACAGCTGGGATTCCAGTTCCGCGCAGCGGTCCGCGTCGGCTTTTTTCAGCGCGTCGTACGTGATGGTCATTTCCGCACCGCCACAGACGGTTTGGCATCGGGCCGGCGCAGGTACAGCGGGATCAGCGGTGCCGGTTCGGCCCAGTTTCCCACCGCCGCGACCAGGCCGTCGGGTGTCGGGTACACCGGCTCCAGGCGCGGCAGGTCGAACAACGCGGCATGCTCCGGTGATCCAGCCACCTGCTCGGCCCCGGCCGGTACGTCGGCGGGTGCGTCGACGGCCGGGCCGTCGACCCGCAGCCCGTCGCGATAGCGCGCCCAGTACACCTCGCGGCGCCGGGCGTCGGTGACCACCAGGACCTCGCCCGAGGTACGGACCCCGATGGCGTCGAGGCTGCACACGCCGTACACCGGGACCCCCACGGCATGCCCGAACGCCGCGGCGCTGGCCATCCCGACCCGCAGCCCGGTGAACGGGCCGGGACCGCAGCCGACGACGACGCCGTCCAGATCGGCCACGGTCAGCCCGGCGTCACTCAGCGCGGCGAGCACATTCGGGGTGAGCTGCTCGGCATGCGCCCGCGGGTCGATGGTGACCCGTTCTGCCAGCGTCGTCACGGTCCCGTCGTCGGCGCGCCGGACCACCCCGGCGCTGACCGCGGGGGTGGCGGTGTCAATCGTCAGCAGGTTCACGGCGCGTTCCACTGCCACGTCACGGTGCGGACCTCACTGTCAGGATCCCGGTCGATCCGGATGTCGAGATGGTGATCGGACAATCGCTCGGCCAGCCCCTCGCCCCACTCCACCACCACGACGGCGTCTTGGAGATCGGTGTCGAGGTCGAGCGCGTCGAGTTCGCCCAGCAGGTCGGCCCCGGCATGGTCGAGCAGCCG
Source organism: Mycobacterium dioxanotrophicus (assembly GCF_002157835.1). Lineage (NCBI taxonomy): Bacteria > Bacillati > Actinomycetota > Actinomycetes > Mycobacteriales > Mycobacteriaceae > Mycobacterium > Mycobacterium dioxanotrophicus. Next base: position 5,688,716 of record NZ_CP020809.1, read on the forward strand.
GTACATGTCGACGTGGATCATCGCGGGCCGGTCGGCTTGGCGGGCGCGGTGCACCCGGGCCAGCACGAAGGTCGGCGACACCACAGGCCCTTCGACATCCATCGCCTGGGCAATCCCCTTGGCCAGCACTGTCTTACCCGCGCCCAAGGGCCCGGACAGCACCACGACGTCCCCGGCGCGCAAACCGGCGCCGAGCGTCGCGCCGAGGGCGATGGTGTCGTCGGCCGTGGTCGGTTGCGCGGTACCGGCGGTGCGTTCAGTCATGGGGCCGAACCCGGTCGCGCACCCGCCGCGACAGCGTGACCAGTTTGGACGGGGTGGCCCGCTGGACCAGGCCCACCAGTGCGTCGTCGATCACCTCGGGCTCCTCCAGTTGCACCAGGTGGCCCGCACCCCCGACGATCATCAACTCGGATTTTCCTAGCTGCGCGGCCATGGCCTCTGAGTATTCCATCGGGGTGAGCAGGTCCCGGTCACCGCACGCGATCAATGTCGGCACCCGGGCGAGCACCGGCAGTGCCGCGGACTCGTCGTGGACCTCGAGGGCGTGCAGGAACTCCACCAGCGTGGCGATCGGCGTGCTGTGCATCATCTGCTCGGAGAACTCCACCACGCTCGGGCTGATCTTCTCGTCGCCGTAGGACGCGGCACGCAGAATCGGGCCGATGACCGACCGCGCGGCACCGCGCGTGCGATGCACCGTCTTCGGGGCGTATCGTGCGGCGAACCGCACAGCCTCCAGGGCCGGGTTGCGCAGGATCTCGCCGAGCGGAGAGCGCGAAACCCCTTCGGCGGCCGACGCGATCAGCGCGGCACCGACCACCCGCGACGGATAGCGCTTGGGGAACTGCCGGGCATGCGACAACACGGTCATGCCGCCCATCGAATGGCCGACCAAAACCACCGGACCTCGTGGAACCGTCACCGCCAGTACGGATTCGAGGTCTTGGCCGAGCTGCTCGACGGTGTAGGTGTCGGGGTCGGACGTTCCCGACTGGCCGTGGCCACGCTGGTCGTAGAACACCATGCGCACCTGCGGGCCCCACTGTTCGGCCAGCCGGGCCCGCTGAAAGTGGAAGGCGCCCATCTGCAGACAGAATCCGTGCGCGAACACCACGGTCAGCGGCGCGTCGAGCGGCCCGACCTCGCGCACCGCGAGCGGCACCCCGTCGGCGGTGGTGACGACCGAACTGCGGTCGGCGTCGAGAAGGTGGAAATCCTCACCGGCGTACGGGTCCTCGGTGAGGACGCGTCGCCCCAGCGACCGCGCCACCGAGGCACCGGCGACGGTGCCGACGGCGGTCAGCCCCGCTGCACCCGCCAGCCAGCGGGCCCGGTGGTGATGCTCATCGGGGGCGCGTTCGCTCAATGGCCCTGGCCCGAAACGTAGCTGCGGACGACCCGGCCGCGCGGGCTGGTGACGATCTCGTAGTGGATGGTGTCGAGCAGATCAGCCCAGTCCTGGGCGGTGGATTCACCCTGGGTACCGGGCCCGAACAGGATCGCGTCGTCACCCTCGGTGACATCGGATGCGTCCGGCCCGAGGTCGACGACGAACTGGTCCATGCAGACCCGCCCGACGGCGCGCCGAGGTTTGCCCTTGATCAGCACGTCGATCCGGCCACTGAGGGCCCGGTAGACACCGTCGGCATAACCGAGGGGCAGTAGCGCCAGGGTGGTGTCGCGGTCGGCGACCCACAGGTGCCCGTAGGACACCCCGTCCCCGGCCCGGACCGAACGCACCAGGGCCACAGGGCATTTCAGTGTCATCGCCGGTCGAAGTCCCACGTCGCCGCGGTCCGGGACGGGGTTGAGTCCATAGACCGCGACGCCGGGGCGCACCATGTCGAACGCCAGGTCCGGCCGGGTCAGCACGGCCGGTGAGTTGCTCAGATGCGCGATCTCGACAGGCACACCGTGCTCGCGGGCCCGGTCACGCATCTCGGTCAACCGCTGTGCCTGCACGTCGTTGAACGGGTGCTCGGGTACGTCGCCGTGCGCCAGGTGGCTCATGATCCCGCGCACCCGGATCGCACCGTCGGTGTGTGCGCGGTGCAGTGCGGTGAGCATCGCGGGATAGTCGGCGGCGCTCACGCCGTTGCGGCTGAGCCCGGTGTCGACCTTCACCGTCACGGTGGCGGGGCGCCCGACCTGGGTGACCGCCGCAAGCACCTCGCCGAGCTGGCGCACCGAGGACACCGCGAGCTGGACGTCGGCCGCGACGGCCGGGGCGAAGTCTGTGCCCGGCGCGTGCAGCCACGCGAGCACCGGAGCTGTGATCCCGGCTCCGCGCAGCGCCAGCGCCTCACCGACGGTGGCGACGCCGAGTTCGGCGGCCCCGGCGGCAAGTGCGGCGCGGCCGACCTGGACAGCCCCGTGCCCGTAGCCGTCGGCCTTGACCACCGCCATCACCTGCGCCGGCCCGGCCAGCTCGCGCAATACGCCTATGTTGTGCTCGACGGCGCCGAGATCCACCACTGCCTGCGGCGTTGGGTGCGGGGTCAGGGGGGTCGTGAGTTCGGTCGTCTGCATCGTCATATCACCGCCCGCCATTGTCCCAGAACCGGCGAGCGGCCCCGCACCGGAGCGTGCCGCGTCAGTGCGTGAAGGGCTGCACCCGGTCGAAGAATCCACCCGGCTTGAGTTTGTCGAGGTGGCCCAGGGCGGTGATCATGTCTTCCTTGAGGGCCCGGGCCAGGTCGGCCGAGAAACCCTCACGGACCACGATCCGCAGCACGACAACCTCGGACGCGTCGTCGGGCATGGTGTAGGCCGGAACCTGCCAACCGAACGCGCGCAGCGCCTGCGACACGTCGAACTCGGTGTACCCCGGATCGCCGGTGAGCCGGAAGCTGATCACCGGGATGGCCGATCCGTCGGAGATGATCTCGAAGTGCTCGCTGGCCCGCAGCTCGTCGCCCAGCCAGCGCGCGGTCTGTGACAGGCACTGCATGACCTGGGTGTATCCGGCCCGGCCCAGGCGCAGGAAGTTGTAGTACTGGCCGACCACCTGGTTGCCGGGCCGCGAGAAGTTCAGGGTGAACGTCGGCATGTCCCCGCCCAGGTAGTTCACCCGGAACACCAGGTCTTCGGGCAGGTGGTCTTTGCTGCGCCACACCACGAACCCGATGCCCGGATAGGTCAGCCCGTACTTGTGCCCGCTGACGTTGATCGACACCACCCGCGGCAGCCGGAAGTCCCACTGCAGGTCGGGGTGTAGGAACGGCACCACGAAGCCACCGCTGGCCGCGTCGACGTGCACCGGGACATCGACACCGCCACCAGCCGCCAGTTCGTCGAGCGCCGCGCAGATCTCGGCGATCGGTTCGAGCTCACCGGTGAACGTGGTGCCCAAGATGCCGACGACGCCGATGGTGTCCTCGTCGACCGCGCCGAGCACCTGTTCCGGGGTGATGACGTAGCGCCCCTCAGTCATCGGCAGATATCGCGGTTCCACGTCGAAGTAGCGGCAGAACTTCTCCCACACCACCTGAACGTTGGAGCCCATCACCAGATTGGGCGTCCGGCCCTTCCAGCCGTCGCCGACCTTCTCGCGCCAGCGCCATTTCAGGGCCAGGCCGGCCAGCATCACGGCCTCGCTCGATCCGATGGTGGAGACCCCGGTGGCACTCGCCGGGTCGTCGTCGCGCAGGTCTTCGGCGTGGAAGAGGTCGGCGACCATGTTCACGCACCGCGTCTCGATGGCCGCGGTCGCCGGGTACTCGTCCTTGTCGATCATGTTCTTGTCGAACGTCTCCGCCATCAGCTTGCCGGCCTCGTCGTCCATCCAGGTGGTGACGAAGGTCGCCAGGTTCAGCCGCGAGCTGCCGTCGAGCATCAGCTCGTCGTGGATGAACCTGTACGCCGCAGCGGGTTCCATCGCGTCGTCGGGCAGGCGCAGCGCCGGGACCGGCGCCATGTCCAGCCGTCCGGTGTAGGCCGGAGCGACTTGGGCGTGGGAATGCTTGCGGGACATGTTGATCCTTCCGGTTACAACGACGCGATCGCGGTGCGGATGTGAGCGAGGATGGCCGACGCCGATGTGGGCGCCGGTCGCGGACCCGGGTCGGCCGCGGAGAGGTTGGCCGCACGGGCATGCACGAACGCTGCGGCCGCGGCGGCCTGCGTGGGCTGCAACCCGGCCGCCAGCAGAGATCCGATGACGCCGGAGAGCACGTCCCCCGAACCGGCGGTGGCGGCCCAGGATCCGCCGGCCGGGTTGAGGTAGGTGGTGCCGTCGGCGCCGGCGATGACGGTGACATTGCCCTTGAGCAGGACCGTGGCGCCGAGCCGGTCGGCGAGCCTGCGGGCGGCGCCGACGCGGTCGTCGCCGACGGGTTCACCCGCCAACCGCTGGTACTCCCCCGCATGTGGGGTCAGCACGGTCGCGGCACCGCGCCCGGTCAGCAGGCCGGGGTCTTTGGACAGCAGCGTCAGTCCGTCGGCGTCGACCAGGACCGGCAGGTCGGTGTCGAGGGCGAACCGTAGTGCGGCCTTCGCGTCGTCGTCGGTGCCCATGCCGGGGCCTGCCACCCAGGCCTGCACCCGCCCGGCTTCCTCGGGGCCTGCCGAGGCGATCACTTCGGGCCAGTGGGAAAGCACCTGCTGTGCAGCGCTTCCCGCGTAGCGCACCATTCCGGAAGTGGCGGCCACAGCGGCCCCGACGCTCAGCACCGCGGCCCCGGGATAGGTCGCCGAACCGGACAGCAGGCCCGTCACGCCCTGCGTGTACTTGTCATCGTTCGGACCCGGGACCGGCCATAGCGCTCTGACGTCGTCGGCGTCGAACCCGAGCACGTCCGTGCGGGGCAGGTCCAGGCCGATGTCGACGAGTTCGACGCGTCCGCAATCGGCCAGTGCGTGTACGGGTTTCAGCCCGCCGAAGGTCACGGTGAGCGCGGCCTTCACATGCGGGCCGTCGATGGCCCCGGTCTGCACGTCGATGCCGCTGGGGATGTCGACGGCGACCACTGGTGCGGTGTTGGCCGCGAACACCTCGGCGGCGGCCGGCCGCAGCGCACCGCGGCCCGAGATGCCGACCACCCCGTCGATCACCAGATCTGTTGCGGCAGAGATGGTTTGCACCACACGTCCGCCGGCGGCGCGGAATCCCGCCAACGCTGCCGGGTGGGTGCGGTCCACGTTGAGCAGAATCGCGTCGGCCGCGGCACCACGACGGCGCAGGAAGGTCGCCGCCCACAGTGCGTCGCCGCCGTTGTCGCCGGAGCCGACGACGGCGCACACCCGGCGGCCGGCGATCCCTCCGGTGCGGGCGACCAACTCGCGGGCGATCGCCGTCGCCAATCCGTAGGCGGCGCGGCGCATCAGGGCACCATCGGGCAACGTTGCCAGCAGCGGCGCCTCGGCGGCTCGGATCGCATCGGCGGTGTAGTAGTGCCGCATCAGCTCCCGCCCCGATCGATGACTCTCGACATGCCCGCGCGCCAACAGGTTACGCGGGATCATGCAATCAAGTCATGGGTTCGGGTCACGCATGGGCGCTGTCACTGCACGACGCGCGCGATGGTGGCCCCCGCCGCGCGTAACCGATCGGGAGGGTGTGAGGCGTAGCCCAGCACGAGCCCGGGTGAACCGGGTAGCCGCCGATGCCAGGACAACGGGTGCACCAGAACACCGGCTGCACGCAACTCGTCAGCCAGCGCCACATCATCGATGCCTGCGGGCAGCGTGACCAACAGGTGCAGGCCCGCGGCCACCCCGGTGACCGTTGCCGCGGGCACCGCGCCGGACAGGCTCTGCAGCAGCGCGTCGCGTCGCGTCCGGTGCCTGGCCCGGACCAGCCGGACATGCCGGTCGTACTCGCCGGATTCGAGCAGCCGCGCCAACACCAGTTGCGGCACCGTCGGGCTACCCAGGTCGGTGGCGTGCTTGGCGGCCACCAGCTCGGCGAAGCGGCTGCGAGGCGGCACCAGCCAACCCAGCCGCAACGCGGGCGCCAGGCTCTTCGAGGTGCTGCCGGTGTAGGCGACGCGGTCCGGTGCGGCCGGATGCAGTGCCGGGACGGGCGCGCGGTCGTAGCGGTATTCGGCGTCGTAGTCGTCCTCGACGATCAGTTCGCCATCCCACGACAGCAGTTCCCGCCGTCGCTGGGGAGCCAGCACCACGCCCGTCGGGAACTGGTGCGCCGGCGTCAGGAAGGCCACGGCTGCACCCGATGCGGCGAGCGCATCCACGCGGATGCCGTCGTCGTCGACCGGCACCGGAACCGCTCCCAAGCCCCAGTATTCGAGTTCTTCGACGGCACCGCGCGAGCCCGGATCCTCGACCGCGATTTCCTCGGTTCCCTCTCGCCGCAGCTGTTGGGCGAGCAGGGCCATGGACTGCGCCACCCCGGCGACGACGAGGATGTCGTCGGGCTCCACCCGCAGCCCGCGCGTGCGTCCCAACCAGGGAGCCAACGCGGTGCGCAGCCGCGGGTGCCCGCGAGGGTCTCCGTAGCCGAGGTCTTCGGGCGCGGTCTCGGCCAGCACGGCGCGTTCGGCGCGCAGCCAGGTGCTGCGCGGGAACGCCGAGAGATCCGGCACCCCGGGCGAGAGGTCTATCCCCTCGGCGAGGGTCAACCGCGGGCGCGGGAGCCGGTGCGTGTCGAAGCGCGGCGCGGCAGGCGCCGAGGACCGGGCCGGCCGGGCGAGGACCACGGTTCCGCCGCCGGAGCGCCCGCTGACCAGGCCCTCGTCGGTGAGCCGACGGTATGCCTCGACCACCACCCCGCGCGATATCCCCAGTTCGCCGGCCAGCACGCGGGTGGCGGGCAATCGAGTATCGGGCACCAGCCGACCGTCGGAGATCGCGGCGCGGAACGCATCGGTGAGCCACGCGGTGAGACCACGGCCCGGCGCGGTCGATGGGTCGAGCTGGAGGAAATCTGCCCCGAACGAAACTTGGTCCACTAAATGCGTCCGTTCTTGGTGCTGTTTGTTGAGCCATGATCCGACCAGCATGAGCTCATGTCCAGCACCACCCGCGCAGCGCTTTGCGGCTCCCTCGGTATGACATTCGTCGGCGGCAGCGTCGCGGTCTCCGGGATGCTCGCCGGTGCCCCCTTACTCACCGCTCAGGCACTCCGATACGCGCTCGCATGCGCGCTTCTGCTCGGCTGGGTGCGGCTGACCGGCGGGACCGTGCGACGCCCGCGCGGCAACGAATGGCTCTGGCTCGCGGGTATCACGGTGAGCGGGTTGGTGCTCTTCAACATCGCACTCGTGCACGGCTCGCGGCATGCCGAACCTGCCGTGCTGGCGGTCGCCGTCGCCTGTGTACCGGTGGCGTTGGCGACGATCGGCCCCGTGTTGGAGGGGCGACGGCCTACCACCCGCCTGCTCGCGGCGGCGCTGGTGGTGAGCGCGGGGGCGGTCGTCGTCGAAGGACTCGGCAACGCGGACGCGACGGGCCTGCTGTGGGCGCTCGTCGTCTTCGCGTGCGAGGCGGGATTCACCCTGCTTGCGGTGCCGGTCCTCGGCTCGCACGGCCCGGCCGGGGTGTCGGTGCACACCACCTGGATGGCCGCAGCCATGTTCGGCATACTCGGACTGAGCACCGAAGGTTGGCGTGCGGCAACCACATTCGACGTCGGCGAGGTCATGGCCATCGGCTACCTTGCGGTCGGCGTCACCGCGCTGGCGTTCATCCTGTGGTACACGTGCGTAAGCCGGTTGGGCGCCGGGCGGGCCGGCCTGCTGACCGGGTTGGCCCCGGTCGCCGCGGCGGTGATCGGCATCCCCGTCACCGGATCGTTGCCCACGGCCCCGGTGTGGGTCGGCGTCGCGCTGATCGCATGTGGGCTGGCCGCTGGGCTGGGTGCCACGCCACGACCGGATCCCGAAACGTCACCCGATCTGCCTGCGGCCGCCCCGGTTGAGGTTTAGCGCTCGCGCGACCGGGTTAGCCAATGAGTCGGTCCAATTTCATCCCGACTCAGATTGGAGTTGCACCACTATGACATTCACCAAACTGTTCGCAAGTGCCCTGGTTGCCGGTGGGATGGCCGCAGCGGGTGCAGCGGGATTGAGCGCAGCAACGGCGAGCGCTGCACCGCAGGCCCCGGTCGCGCAGAATATGCCGATGATTCCCATGGCGCCTCCGGCCGGCCCCAACCCTGGGCCGCCGCCGGTGTGGGCTCCGCCGGCGCCGGCCGCGCCGGCGTGGGGCATGGGCAACCCGCAGGTGTGGGACAGCGGTTGGCAGCACTGGGGTGTGTGGATGAA